>NZ_RRYJ01000001.1:0-666118 GCF_003931645.1 Pseudoxanthomonas sp. SGT-18
GGGGGGGGGGGGGGGGGGGGGGGGGGGGGGGGGGGGGGGGGGGGGGGGGGGGGGGGGGGGGGGGGGGAACGCGCGCGTTGGGTAGCGGAATTTTAATTTCGGCAGCCGCCCCCGGCAGCCCGGCCCGTGGAACATTGCGTCATCGCTGCTTCAGCTGCGCGGGCGTCGCGCGGCTGTACGCGGGCCAGCCGCGTGGCACCCTGCGCAGTGCCAGGCACGGAGGAACGCGAACCATGACCCTGCGAATGCGGGCGGTACAGGCCGACATCACCACCCTGGCGGTGGACGCCATCGTCAATGCCGCCAATTCCTCGCTGCTGGGCGGCGGCGGGGTCGACGGCGCGATCCACAGCGCCGCCGGGCCGGGCCTGCTGGAGGAGTGCCGCGCGCTGGGCGGCTGCCCGACCGGCGAGGCGCGGATCACCGCCGGCCACCGCCTGCCGGCGCGGCACGTGATCCATACCGTCGGCCCGGTCTGGCGCGGCGGCCAGGCCGGCGAACCGGAACTGCTGGCGGCCTGCTACCGCAACAGCCTGGCCCTGGCCGAGGCGCATGGCTGCGCCAGCGTCGCCTTCCCCTCGATCAGCACCGGCGTGTACGGCTATCCACCGGACCTGGCGGCGCCGCTGGCGCTGGCCACAGTGGCGGGGTTCCCGGCGCGGGTGGTGCGGGAAGTGCTGTTCTGCTGCTTCTCGGCGGCCGACCTGGCGCGCTACCAGCGCCTGCTGGCCGGCGCCTGAGCCGGCTCAGGGCAGCGGCAGCGGCTCGTCGAACACCGCCACGTGCGGCACCCCGTCGGCGCCGATCCAGCCGCGGTACATGCCGCCGGTGTTGAACGGCAGGGCGATGCTGCCGTCCGCGCCCAGGGCGATGGCGCCGCCGTTGCCGCCGGCGGCGGGGATGTCGCGGTTGATCACCTCCGCGGCCGCCTGCACCAGCGGCTGCCCGGCCAGCCGCACCCGCGCGCAGATCTCGTGCGCGGCGGCGGCGCGGATGTAGTACTCGCCCCAGCCGGTGCCGGACACCGCGCAGCGGGCGTCGGCCCAGGTGCCGGCACCGATGATCGGGGAGTCGCCGATCCGGCCCCAGCGCTTGTTGGTCATGCCGCCGGTGGAGGTGCCGGCGGCCAGGCCGCCGCGCGCGTCCAGCGCCACCGCGCCGACCGTGCCGAAGTAGGGGTGCGCCGGCGCGGTGGCGGCCTGGCCCTGCTCGCGCGCCCGCGCCTGCTGCAGCTGGCGCCAGCGCTTGTCGGTGCGGAACCAGGACGGATCGACCAGCTCGATGCCCCGGGCCGCGGCGAAGGCCTCGGCGCCCTCGCCGGCGAGCATCACGTGCGGGGAGGCTTCCATCACCGCGCGCGCCAGGCGGATCGGGTTGCGCACCCGGCGCACCCCGGCGATCGCGCCGGCGCGGCCACTGGCGCCGTCCATGATCGCCGCGTCCAGCGCGTTGTGGCCGTCGTGGGTGAACACCGCGCCGCGGCCGGCATTGAACTCCGGCGCGTCCTCCAGCACCGCGATCGCGGCAGTCACCGCGTCCAGCGCCGCGCCGCCCTCGCGCAGCACCGCGTGCCCGGCCTGCAGCGCCCGGGCCAGGGCCTGGCGCGCGGCGGCTTCCTCGGCGGCCGCCAGGCTGCCTCGCTCCACCCCGGCGCCGCCATGCAGCACCAGCAGTGGCGCCGCTGCCGGGGCGCCGTCGTGTACCGGATCGGACTGCACTCCGGCCTGGGCGCCGGCCGCGAGCATCGCGCCCAGTGCCAGCCAGGCCGCCATCCAGGTCCCGCCACGCTTGCCCATTGCCATCCTCCTCTTCCGGTGCGGCGCGCGGCGCCGCGCTCAGGCCGGGTGCACCACGCCCAGCACGCGGGGTCCGCGCGCGCCGGTGACCGCCGCCAGGTTGCCGGGGCGCCCGGCCAGGGTTTCGCGCGCCAGCCAGGCGAACGCCATCGCTTCCACGAAATCCGGGTCCAGGCCGTAGGCCGCGGTGGACTCGACCGCCACCTGCGGCAGGCGCGCGCCCAGCCGCGCCATCAGCACGGGGTTGCGCACGCCGCCGCCGCATACCAGCACGCGCGCGGTGCCGGGCTGGTGCGCCTGCAGCGCGTCCGCGACGGTGGCGGCGGTCAGTTCCAGCAGGGTGGCCTGCACGTCGGCCGCGGGCTCGCCGCGCAGGCGCGCTTCCACCCACTCCAGGTGGAACTGCTCGCGGCCGGTGCTCTTGGGCGGTGGCAGGGCGAACCAGGGCTCGTCCAGCAGCCGTGCCAGCAGCGCCTGGTCCACGCTGCCGGAGGCGGCGAACGCGCCGCCGGCGTCGAACGCCGCGCCGGTATGGCGCAGGCACCAGGCATCGAGCAGGGCGTTGGCCGGGCCGGTGTCGAAGCCGCGTATCGCGCCGGCGCGCGGCAGCAGGGTGTAGTTGCCGATCCCGCCGAGGTTGAGCACGGCGCGGTCCTCGGCCGGCGAATGCAGCAGGGCGGCGTGGAACGCCGGCACCAGCGGCGCGCCCTGGCCACCGGCGGCGACGTCGCGGCGGCGGAAGTCGCAGACCGTGGCGATGCCGGTGCGCTCGGCGATCACCGCGCCGTCGCCGACCTGCAGGGTGAACGGCGCCGGGCCGTGCGGGCGGTGGCGCAGGGTCTGGCCGTGCGAGCCGATCGCCGCCACCTGCGCCGGCGGCACCCCGGCCTGGCGCAGCAGGGCCAGGGCCGCGGCGGCGAAGGCCTCGCCCACCTGCACGTCCAGCCGGCCCAGCTCGTCCAGCGACTGCGGCTCGCCGCCCTGGCCGATCGCGACCAGGCGTGCGCGCACGGCTTCTTCCCAGGGATGGGTATGGGCGGCGACCAGGCGCAGGCCCGCGGTGGCGGGGCCGTGGGGGAATTCGACCAGCGCCGCGTCGATGCCGTCGGCGCTGGTGCCCGAGATCAGGCCAAGGAAGAGTCGGGACATGCGCGCCATTGTAGGCGCGGGCGCCGGCTCAGCCGCGCTTGCCGGCGGCCTTGTCCGCCTCCGCCTTGGGTGCGCTGGCGTAGAGCAGCTGCTCCATCGACTCGATGCGCGCCAGGGTCGGCGCGGTCTGCTGCCGGAACGCGGCCAGGGCGGCGCCCTTGAGCGGCTCCGGTGGCGGCATGGTCACCGACAGCGGGTTGCGGTGCTGGCCGTTGACCCGGAATTCGTAGTGCAGGTGCGGGCCGGTGGCCAGGCCGGTGGAGCCGACGTAGCCGATCACCGTGCCCTGGGACACGTGCTGGCCCTGGCGGATCTTGCCGAAGCGCGACATGTGCGCGTACAGCGTGGTGTGGCCCTTGCCGTGGTCGAGGATCACCACGTTGCCGTAGCCACGCTGCTGGCCGACGAACTGCACCCTGGCGTCGCCGGCGGCCATGATCGGGGTGCCGGTGCCGGCGGCGTAGTCCACGCCCTTGTGCATGCGCATCTTGCCCAGCACCGGGTGGTGGCGCGCGCCGAACTTGGACGACAGCCGCGCATACGGGATCGGCATGCGGATGAAGCTCTTCTTCAGCGGGCGCCCGTCGGGGGTGTAGTAGCCGACCTTGCCCTCGTGCTCGAAGCGCACGCCGGTGTAGGTCTTGCCGCCGGTGGTGAAGCTTGCCGCCAGGATGCGGCCGCCGCCGATGCGCTCGCCCTCGCGCCAGGTCTCCTCGATCACGGCGCTGAAGCGGTCGCCGCGCTGCACGTCCTTGAAGTCGATGTCGTACTTGAAGATCTCGTCGGTCATCACCGCGATCGAGGCCGGGCTCAGGCCGGCCTTGCGCCCGGCGGCGTACAGCGAGTGCTCGATCTCGGCGCTGGCCACCGCGATCCGGGTGGTGGTGGCGCGCTCGAGCACCTTCTGGTGGATCTTGCCGCCGGCCAGGGTCAGCTCGACCCGCTCGGTCGGGCTGCGGTCGAAGCGGAAGCCGTGCAGCTGCCCGTCCTCGCCCAGGGCGAAGGCCAGTTCGGCGCCGGGACGCAGGCGGCTGAGCGGCTCGCGGTTGCCGGGCTGCTCGAGGATCTGGTGCATCACCTGGCTGGACACGCCCATCGCCGCGAACAGCGCGCCCAGGGTCTGGCCGGGCTGGATCTGGACCACTTCCCACTGGTGCCCGGGCTGGGCCGCGGTGGGCGCGCGCACGGTCAGCGGCGGCAGGCTCAGCGGCAGGGTGGCGTGCAGCCGGGTCTGCGGCTCCAGCTGCGCGGAGAATCCGGGGATGATGGTGGCGATCAGGGCGCCGAGGGTGGCGAACAGGCTGGCGTGGACCCAGTGGCGGCGGGTCCAGCGGGTGTTGAAGGCCGCCGGGAAGCGCTTCTTCAGCTTGAGCTTGTGGCGGAGGGTTCTGTGGTGGAGGATCCCGAGCCGGTCGTGGAACTGCTGCTTGCGCACGCGGTGTTCGGTCAGGGGCATTGGACGGCTTCCTTCACGGGACCCCGGAATGCGGCCCACCGCCGCGTACCTTAGACACATGAAATCCATGCGTCAAACCATTGAAGAACCTGAACTTTCCGGTGGCGCCCCCGTTAACTAGCACTTAACATGACGTTCAAGTTTGTCAGCCCCCTTCCCCCGACTTCCCGCTGGAGCAGAACGTGCCTTCCGTCGAAGAATCCCTTGCCCTGATCGGTCGCGGCGCCGACGAGATCCTCAAGCCCGAGGAGCTGGAGGCGCGGCTGAAGCTTGGCCGCCCGCTGCGGGTCAAGGCCGGCTTCGACCCCACCGCGCCGGACCTGCACCTGGGCCATACGGTGCTGCTGAACAAGATGCGCCAGTTCCAGGACCTGGGCCACCAGGTGATCTTCCTGATTGGCGACTTCACCGGGATGATCGGCGACCCCACCGGCAAGAGCGCCACCCGCAAGCCGCTGACCCGCGAGGACGTGCTGGCCAACGCCCAGACCTACGCCGAGCAGGTGTTCAAGGTGCTGGACCGCGAGCGCACCGAGGTCCGCTTCAACAGCGAGTGGTTCGGCAAGATGTCGGCGGCGGACATGATCCGCCTGGCCGGCCAGCACACCGTGGCGCGCATGCTCGAGCGCGACGACTTCTCCAAGCGCTTCGCCGCGCAGCAGTCGATCGCCATCCACGAGTTCCTGTACCCGCTGGTGCAGGGCTACGACTCGGTGGCGCTGCAGGCCGACGTCGAGCTGGGCGGCACCGACCAGAAGTTCAACCTGCTGATGGGCCGCGGCCTGCAGGAGCACTACGGGCAGGCGCCGCAGATCGTGCTGACCATGCCGCTGCTGGAAGGCCTGGACGGCGTGAACAAGATGAGCAAGTCGCTGGGCAACTACATCGGCATCGCCGAAGCCGCGATCGACATCGTCAACAAGACGATGAAGATCGGCGACGAGCTGATGTGGAAGTGGATCGAGCTGCTCAGCTTCGAGATCTCCGCCGCCGAGGCGCGCAAGCTGCGCGAGGAGGTCGCCGCCGGCCTCAATCCGCGCGACGTCAAGCTGCGCCTGGCGCGCGAGCTGGCCACCCGCTTCCACGACGCCGCCGCGGCCGAGACCGCGATCGCCGGCTGGCACGCCGCGGTCACCGGCCAGGGCGATACCTCGCTGCTGCCGCTGCAGGACGTGGCCGTTCCGGCCGAGGGCCTGCGCATCGCCGCCCTGCTGACCGCCGCCGGCATCACCCCGTCCAACTCCGAGGCCAACCGCAAGCTCAAGGAGCGCGCGGTCAAGGTCGACGGCGAAGTGGTCGAGGACGCCTCGCGGGTATTCACCCCGGGCTTCGAAGGCGTGCTGCAGGTGGGCAAGCGCAACTTCGCGCGGGTGCGCCTGGTCGCCGCCTGAGCCCGGCGGCCGGCGGATGGAAAAGGGGCGCCGATGGCGCCCCTTTCCGTTTCCTGCGTGGCTGGCCGCGGCTCAGTCGCCCAGGGTCAGCAGCGAGGCGTTGCCGCCGGCGGCGGTGGTGTTGATGGTCACCGTCTTCTCGGTGGCGAAGCGCAGCAGGTAGTGCGGGCCGCCGGCCTTGGGGCCGGTGCCGGACAGGCCCTGGCCGCCGAACGGCTGCACGCCCACCACCGCGCCGATCTGGTTGCGGTTGACGTAGACGTTGCCGACCTTGGCCCGCGCCACGATGTGCTCGACGGTCCCGTCGATGCGCGAGTGGATGCCCAGGGTCAGGCCGTAGCCGGTGGCGTTGACCTGGTCGATCACCGCGTCCAGCTGGTCGGCCTTCCAGCGGACCACGTGCAGCACCGGGCCGAACACCTCGCGCTGCAGCTGCGAAAGCGACTGCAGCTCGTAGGCGCGCGGGGCGAAGAAGCTGCCGTGCTCCAGCGCCGGATCCAGCGGCGCCACCGCGATCGCGCGCGCCTCCTGGTCCATGCGCGCGGCGTGCGCCTTGAGCATCTCCAGCGCGTCGGCGTCGATCACCGGGCCGACGTCGGTGGCCAGCAGCGCCGGGTCGCCAACCTGCAGCTCGGCCATTGCGCCGGCCAGCATGGTGGTGACCTTGTCGGCGATGTCCTCCTGCACGAACAGCACGCGCGCGGCCGAGCAGCGCTGGCCGGCGGAGGTGAAGGCGCTGGCGATGGCGTCCTTGACCAGCTGCTCGGGCAGGGCCGAGGAATCGGCAATCAGCGCGTTCTGGCCACCGGTCTCGGCGATCAGCACGGCGATGCCGGCGTCCTCGCGCGCGGCCAGGGCGCGGTTGATCGCGCGCGCGGTCTCGGTCGAGCCGGTGAAGGCCACGCCGGCCACGCGCGCGTCGCTGGTGAGCGCGGCGCCGACGCTGGCGCCGTCGCCGGGCACGAACTGCAGCACCGCCTCCGGCACGCCGGCCTCGTGCAGCAGTTGCACCGCGGCGTGGCCGACCAGGCTGGTCTGCTCGGCCGGCTTGGCCACCACCGCGTTGCCGGCGGCCAGGGCCGCGGCCACCTGGCCGAGGAAGATCGCCAGCGGGAAGTTCCACGGGCTGATGCACGCGAACACGCCGCGGCCCTGCAGCTGCAGCTGGTTGGACTCGCCGGTCGGGCCCGGCATCTGCTCCGGGGCGCCGAACTTCGCCCGTGCCTGGGCGGCGTAGTAGCGCAGGAAGTCGACCGCCTCGCGTACCTCGGCCACCGAGTCGGGGATGGTCTTGCCGGCCTCGCGCACGCACATGGCCATGAACTGCGGCATGCGCTGCTCCAGCAGGTCGGCGGCGTGCTCGAGGATCGCGGCGCGGCTGGCGGCCGGGGTGCGGTCCCACTGCGGCTGCGCGGCCACGGCATTGGCCAGGGCGCGGTCCACGGTGGCCGCATCGCCCGGCTGCCACTGGCCGACGACCTGGCGGCGGTCGGCCGGGTTGCGCACCACCGCCGGCTCGCCGGCGGGCGCGGCGGCGCCCGGCACCAGCGGCGCCGCGCGCCACGGACCGGTATGCGCGGCCATCTGCGCGGCCAGTTCCCTGATGGTGTTGTCGTCGGCGAGGTTGAGGCCCATGGAGTTGTTCCTGTCGAAGCCCTGGTGGGTGTAGAGGTCGCGCGGCAGCGGGATGCGCGGATGGGGGATGGAGGCGAAGCCGGAGACCACGGCCACCGGATCGCGCACCAGCTCGGCCACCGGCACGTCCTCGTCGGTGATGCGGTTGACGAAGCTGGAATTGGCGCCGTTCTCCAGCAGGCGGCGGACCAGGTAGGGCAGCAGGTCCTCGTGGCTGCCCACCGGCGCGTACACCCGGCAGGGCACGCCCAGGCGGTCGGCCGGAACCACCTCGGCGTAGAGGTCGTCGCCCATGCCGTGCAGCTTCTGGTGCTCGTAGGTGCGGCCTTCGGCGATCGCCCGCACCGCGGCGATGGTGTGCGCGTTGTGGGTGGCGAACATCGGGTAAAGCGCGTCGGCATGGCCGAACAGGCGCCGCGCGCAGGCCATGTAGGACACGTCGGTGTTCTGCTTGCGGGTGAACACCGGGTAGCCGGCCAGGCCCTCGACCTGGGCGCGCTTGATTTCCGCGTCCCAGTACGCGCCCTTGACCAGGCGCACCTGCAGGCGGCGGCCGGTGCGGCGGGCCAGGTCGGCCAGGTAGTCGATCACGAACGGCGCGCGCTTCTGGTAGGCCTGCACCACCACGCCGAAGCCGTCCCAGCCTTCCAGCGAGGCGTCGCTGACGACCTTCCCGATCACGTCCAGCGACAGCTCCAGGCGGTCGCATTCCTCGGCGTCGACGGTGCAGCCGATGCCGTAGGAACGGGCCAGCTGCGCAAGTTCCAGCACCGCCGGGGCCAGTTCGGCCAGCACCCGCCCGCGCTTGGCGTGCTCGTAGCGCGGATGCAGGGCCGAGAGCTTGATCGAGATGCCGTGGGCGCGGGTGACGTCGCCGCCCGGGCCGCCGCCGCGGGCGAGGTTGTCCTTGCCGATGGCGTGGATGGCGCGCTTGTAGTCCTCCAGGTAGCGGCGCGCGTCCTTCGTGGTCAGCGCGCCCTCGCCGAGCATGTCGAAGGAATAGCGGTAGCCGGCGTTGTCGCCCTTGTGCGAGCGGGCCAGCGCCTCCTCGATGGTGCGGCCCATGACGAACTGGTGGCCCATGATCCGCATCGCCTGGCGCACGGCCAGGCGCACCACCGGCTCGCCGATGCGCGCCACCAGGCGCTTGAACGCGCCGGGCACGTCGTGGCGGGTGGCGTCGTTGAGCTGCACCAGGCGGCCGGTGAGCATCAGGCCCCAGGTCGAGGCGTTGACCAGCACCGATTCGCTCTGGCCCAGGTGCTTCTCCCAGTCGGCGTCGCCGAGCTTGTCGCGGATCAGCTTGTCGGCCGTTTCCTGGTCGGGGATGCGCAGCAGCGCCTCGGCCACGCACATCAGCAGCACGCCTTCCTCGCTGCCCAGGTCGTACTGGCGCATGAAGGCCTCGATCGCGCCCTGGTCGGCGGCGCGGGCGCGCACGCGGCGGACCAGGTCGGTGGCGAGGGCCTCGACCTCGGCCTGGCGGGCGGGGTCCAGGCGCGCCTGCTCCAGCAGCTCGCGCACATGGGTGGTCTCGTCGCGCAGCCAGGCGGCGGTGATGGCTGCGCGCAGGGGCGAAGCGGTGCCAGGCGGCAGCTCCTGGCAGGGGACGGTCAGGGCGGACATGGGTCGACTCGGAACGGGGCGGCCGGAGGGCCGCCGTGCGAGCGCATCTTCGCCGCCGGGCGTGGCGGCTGGATTGATCGATTCCCCCGGCGCGGACGCGGGGGGCGGCACAAACGCAGCGCGCGCGGGCCGCGTCCCCAGCCTGGTCCACCGGCGGGCGGATGGCGTGAACGCCGGCGTCGCCTGCCTGTCCGGTTCAGCCCGCGCGCAGGCGCCGGTACTCGCCCGGGGTCATGCCCACCAGGGCCACGAAGCGCCGGGTGAAGGCGCTCTGGTCGGAGAAGCCGCAGGCCTGGGCAATGGAGGCGATGCTGCCGGGCCCGTGCAGGCGGTGCATCGCCGCCTGGATCCGCACCCGGGTCAGCAGCTGCAACGGCGAGAGCTGGAACACCTTCTGGAAGGTGCGCTCGAGCTTGGACTCGGAGAAGCCGGTGATGTCCAGCAGGTCCTGCACCCGGATGTTCTCGGCGTAGTGCCGGTTCATGTGCACCAGGGCCTCGCGCAGGGAGCGGTAGTCCGCCTCCAGGCCCTCGCGCCCGGCCAGGTCGCGGGAGATGCCGATCAGCCCGGCCACCTGGCCGTCGATCCGCAGCGGGCGCTTGCAGGTCAGGCACCAGCCCGGCTCCTGGTCGGAGAACAGGTGCAGCTCCAGCAGGTTGTCGATCACCGCCCCTTCCAGCACCTGGCGGTCCTGCAGGCCGTAGTTGGCGCCCAGGCCGCTGGGATACACCTCGCTGGCGCGCTTGCCGATGATCTCCTTGCGCGAGCGCAGGCCGAGGCGGCGCAGCATGGTGGCGTTGACGTGGGTGTAGCGGCCCTCGCGGTCCTTGATGAAGAACAGCACGTCCGGGATCGAGTCGAACAGGGCCTCGACCTCGGCGGCATCCACGGCGAGCGGGCTGGGCTTCACGGGGGCAGGGGGTCCGGCGGCAGGGCACGACATTCTAATTGGGTGCGGTGCCAGGCCGCCCCCGGTCCGGCCCGGGCCGCCCGGGCGCGACCCCCTCCATGCCACGGCCCGGGCCCGGCCGCCTTGTCCTGGATCAATGCGGGTTGCCGCTGCCAGTGATTCGCGCTTACCATCTTTCGGTTTTCCGCAGCTGCGAGCGGCGGTAGGCGACGTGATCGAGGTGCTGCCAGGCAGGTCCGGCGACGCCGGCGCGCAGTTGAGGCTGCGCCCGCCGCGGGCCCTGACGGCAGGCCAGTTCAGGGCGCTGTTCGCCGCGCTGGCGGGGGCGATGTGGCTGGCGGCCGGCCTGGGCTGGCTGGCGGGCAACGTCTTCGCGCCGGCGTTCGCACTGCTGCACAGCGCAGGGGTGGCGCTGGCGTTGCGCATGCTGTGGAGCAACGGGGAACGCGGCGAGGAGATCGCCATCGGGCCGCGGGCGGTGGAAGTCCGCCGCGGCGCCGAGACGGTATTCAGCGCCCATCCTTACTGGGTGAGGCTGCAGGTGGCGCCGGAAGATGGCATGGTCATGCTCTCCTCCGGCGGCCGGGACGTGGAGGTGGGAGCCTTCCTCGGCCCGGGCGAGCGCCGGCAGCTGGCGCGGTGCCTGAGGGAATTCCTGGCGGCCGCCAGCGGCCGCAACCGATGACGCAACCAGGGTCTAGGCAATGATGCAAGCGAAGGGATGGTGGAAGCGTTGGATGGCTGCGGGCACGCTGATGGCGGCACCGTTGCTGGCCTGGGCCCAGTCGGCCGATCCGCAACGGTGGCAGCTGAACATGGGGCGCGGCGTCACCGCCACCTCCCAGAACGCCTATGACGCGCACATGGTCGCGCTGTGGATCTGCGTGGCCATCGGCGTGGTGGTGTTCGGCGCGATGGCCGTGGCGGTGGTCCGCTTCCGCAAGTCCAAGGGCGCGGTCGCGGCCCAGTTCAGCCACAACACCACCGCCGAGCTGATCTGGACGGTGATCCCGGTCCTGATCCTGATCGCGATGGCCTGGCCGGCCACCGCCAAGCTGATCTCGATGTACGACACCCGCGACGCCGAGATGACCGTCAAGGTCACCGGCTACCAGTGGATGTGGAAGTACGAGTACCTGGGCGAGGGCGTGAGCTTCACCAGCCGCCTGGACCGCGAGCACGACCGCATCCGCCAGAGCGGCGAGCGCCCGGACCCGGCGCAGCACCCGCACTACCTGCTCGAGGTGGACAACCGCCTGGTGCTGCCGGTGGACACCAAGGTCCGCTTCGTGATCACCGCCGACGACGTGATCCACTCCTGGTGGGTGCCGGCGCTGGGCTGGAAGCAGGACGCCATCCCCGGCCTGATCAACGAGGCCTGGACCGAGATCAAGACCCCTGGCGTGTACCGCGGCCAGTGCGCCGAGCTGTGCGGCAAGGACCACGCGTTCATGCCGATCGTGGTCGAGGCGGTCTCCAAGGAGGAATTCGCGCGCTGGCTGGCCTCGAAGAAGCCGGCCGCGCCGGAGGCGCCCGCGGAGGAGTCCGGCGAAGCGCCGGCCGACGCCGCCGAGCCGGTCGACGAGGCCGAGGGCAGCGCCCCGGCCGCGGCGCCGCAGGCCGCCTGATCCCGCACGCAACGGCCGCCGCCGCGGCCGCCACGCAAACGCATCCCAGAGGTAGCAACGCCATGGCCCATACCGCCGCCGAGCACCACGACGACCACCACGGCCACAAGCAGGGGTTCGTCGAGCGCTGGTTCTTCTCGACCAACCACAAGGACATCGGCACGCTGTACCTGCTGTTCTCCTTCGTGATGTTCATCATCGGCGCGGCCATGAGCGTGGTCATCCGCGCCGAGCTGGCCACCCCCGGCCTGCAGGTCGTCAGCCCCGAGTTCTTCAACCAGATGACCACGGTGCACGCCCTGGTCATGATCTTCGGCGGCGTGATGCCGGCCTTCGTCGGCCTGGCCAACTGGATGGTGCCGCTGCAGATCGGCGCGCCGGACATGGCCCTGCCGCGCATGAACAACTGGTCGTTCTGGCTGCTGCCGGTGGCCTTCACCCTGCTGCTGATCTCGCTGTTCCTGCCCGGTGGTGCGCCGGCCGGCGGCTGGACCCTGTACCCGCCGCTGTCGCTGCAGGGCGGCTACAACGTGGCCTTCACCATCTTCGCCATCCACGTGGCGGGCATCAGCTCGATCATGGGCGCGATCAACATCATCGCGACCATCCTCAACATGCGCGCCCCGGGCATCGACCTGCTGAAGATGCCGATCTTCTGCTGGACCTGGCTGATCACCGCGTTCCTGCTGATCGCGGTGATGCCGGTGCTGGCCGGCGCGGTGACCATGCTGCTGACCGACAAGTTCTTCGGCACCAGCTTCTTCAACGCCGCCGGCGGCGGCGACCCGGTGATGTACCAGCACATCTTCTGGTTCTTCGGCCACCCCGAGGTCTACATCATGATCCTGCCCGCCTTCGGCGTGGTCAGCGAGATCATCCCGACCTTCAGCCGCAAGCCGCTGTTCGGCTACCAGGCCATGGTGTACGCCACCGCCGCGATCGCCTTCCTGTCGTTCATCGTGTGGGCGCACCACATGTTCACGGTGGGCATGCCGCTGGGCGGCGAGATCTACTTCATGTTCGCGACCATGCTGATCTCGGTGCCGACCGGCGTGAAGGTGTTCAACTGGGTCTCCACCATGTGGAAGGGCTCGCTCACCTTCGAGGCGCCGATGCTGTGGGCGATCGCCTTCGTGCTGCTGTTCACCATCGGCGGCTTCTCCGGCCTGATGCTGGCGATCGTGCCGGCCGACTTCCAGTACCACGACACCTACTTCGTGGTCGCGCACTTCCACTACGTGCTGGTCACCGGCGCCGTGTTCGCGCTGATCGCCGCGGTGTACTACTGGTGGCCGAAGTTCACCGGCCGCATGTACAACGAGCGCTGGGCCAAGTTCCACTTCTGGTGGTCGGTGGTGTTCGCCAACCTGCTGTTCTTCCCGCAGCACTTCCTGGGCCTGGCCGGCATGCCGCGCCGCATCCCGGACTACAACGTGGTGTTCGCCGACTGGAACCTGGTCAGCTCGATCGGCGCGTTCGGCATGTTCGCCACGCCGTTCATGATGGGCTTCATCCTGTGGCACTCGCTGCGCCACGGCGCCAGGGCCGAGGCCCGCGCCTGGGAAGGCGCGCGTGGCCTGGAGTGGACCATCCCGTCGCCGGCGCCGCACCACACCTTCACCGTGCCGCCGGTGATCAAGGACGGCGACCTGGCCCACGGCGACATCACCCACTGAGCTTCCGCCGCGGCGGAAGCAGTTCCCGCCCGGCGCGCCCGGGCGGGCCCGGAACAACGGAGGAACGATGAACCACGCCCCCGACCATCGCGATGACGCCGCACGCCGCCGTGGCGTGGTGCGCACCGTGTGGGTCGTGGGCGCGATCGCCCTGGCGATCTACGTGGGCTTCATCCTCTCGGGGGTGCTGCAGGCATGAGCGATCCGCGCGCCGACGCCGCTCCGCGCCGCCGCGGCTGGCTGAAGCTGGCCGGGGTGTCGCTGGCCGCGTTCGCGTTCGCCTTCTCGCTGGTGCCGCTTTACCGGATCGCGTGCGAGAAGGTGTTCGGCATCCGCCTGGAAGGCGGCACCGGCCAGGCCCGTGCCGCCGCGCCGGCCGCCGCCGGGCCGCGCCAGGAACGCACCGTCACCGTGCTGTTCGATGGCGGCGTGAACTCGAAGCTGCCGTGGTCCTTCGGCCCGGAGCAGCTGACCATGCAGGTGGTCCCGGGCGAACTGGCCGAGGCGACGTACTACGCGCGCAACGACAGCGACCGCCCGATCGTCGGCAGCGCCGTGCCCTCGGTGGCGCCGGCGCGGGCCTCGGGCTACTTCACCAAGACCGAGTGCTTCTGCTTCACCGCCCAGACCCTGCAGCCGGGCGAGCGGCGCGAAATGCCGGTGCGCTTCATCGTGGACCCGGACCTGCCGGCCGACGTGAAGACCATCACCCTCTCGTATACCTTCTTCAGGAACGAGGCCCTCACCGCGCAATTGGGCGCGGGCGGGGCTTCCCGCGCGCCGCTCGCGGCGCCTTGACCCGAGCAACGGAATCCACGCCATGGCCCATTCCCAGACCGACGCCAACATCTACTTCGTGCCGGCCAAGAGCAAGGCGCCGATCTTCGCTTCGGTGTCGATGTTCGTGATGATGATCGGCGTGGCCACCTGGCTCAACGAGATCGCCTGGGGCAAGTGGTCGTTCTTCCTCGGCGTGGCGCTGATGGTGGCGACCCTGTTCTACTGGTTCGGCGAGGTGATCCGCGAGTCGCAGGGCGGCCACTACAACCGCCAGGTCGACGGCTCGTTCCGGATGGGAATGATCTGGTTCATCTTCTCCGAGGTGATGTTCTTCGGCGCGTTCTTCGGCGCGCTGTTCTACACCCGCCAGTTCGCGCTGCCGTGGCTGGGCGGCGAGGGCGACGGCGTGCTCACCAACGAGCTGCTGTGGCAGGGCTTCAGCGCGGCCTGGCCGAGCGCCGGCCCGGGCGGCGTCGGCGGCCAGTTCCAGACCATCCCGGCCTGGGGCCTGCCGCTGGTCAACACCCTGATCCTGCTGACCTCGGGCGCCACCCTGACCATCGCCCACCATGCGCTCAAGGCCGGCAAGCGCGGCCAGCTGCTGGTCTGGCTGGGTGCCACGGTGCTGCTGGGCCTGACCTTCCTGGTGTTCCAGGGCGAGGAGTACATCCACGCCTACAAGGAGCTGAACCTGACCCTGGGCTCGGGCATCTACGGTTCGACCTTCTTCATGCTCACCGGCTTCCACGGCGCCCACGTCGCCCTGGGCACGATCATGCTGATCGTGATGTGGTTCCGCGCGCTGAAGGGCCACTTCACCCGGGACAAGCACTTCGGCTTCGAAGCCGCGGCCTGGTACTGGCACTTCGTGGACGTGGTCTGGCTGGGGCTGTTCCTCTTTGTTTACGTGCTGTGATTCGTGATTCGATAGAAGCGAAGCGCGAGCCACAAGCAACAAGGGCGCCATCAGGCGCCCTTGTTGTTTCGGATCACTGATCACCAATGACAAACCACGGGCTGGCGGCCTCAGCCGCCAACCCCATGCGGCTGTATCACGCCGGTCCAGATGCCGATGATGACCAGCAGGATCAGGCCGATGGACAGGGCGATGCGGCGGGTGAGGGCGTTGACCGTGCGCTTGCTCTCGCCGCGGTCCACCATGAGGTAGTAAAGCGCCGAGCCGAGGTTCCAGATGATGAGCAGCAGGAACGCGACGACGATCAGGGTTTTGAGCGAATCGTTCACGGGACGTGGCTCGTGGCGTGCGGGTTTGCGCCGGGCATTATCGCAGCCCGGCGCCGCGGCGGGCGTGGGGGCCGCGTGAGCCGTCGCCTGCCGTCGTGGGCGGGCTGGGGCCTGGCCCTGGCCGTGGCCGCGGCCTGCTGCGGGCTGGGCACCTGGCAGCTGCAGCGCATGCACGCCAAGCAGGCCCTGCTGGACGCGTCGGCGCAGGTGCTGGCCGAGCGCCGGCCGCAACCGCTGGCGCTGGCCGCCGATCCGGCGCGCGCGCGCGGCTACGACTGGGCGTCCGGCCGCGGCCGCTTCGCCGACCTGCCGGCGGTGCTGCTGGACAACCAGAACCGCGATTCCCGGCCCGGCGTACGCGCCTACCGCGTGTTCGAACCGGAGGACGGGCTGCCGCTGCTGGTGGATCTGGGCTGGCTGCCCCTGCCCGGCGACCGCCGCATGCCGCAGGTCCCGCCACCGGCAGCCGGCACGATCGAAGCCTCGGGCCTGCTGCTGCCGCCGCCGGCCCGCGGCCTGGCCGCGCCGGCGGTGCAGCGCCAGGCCGACGGCACCGCGCTGGTGGTGGCGCTGGAGCCGGCGGCAGTGGCCGCCGCACTGGGCCTGCCGGCGCTGGCGCCGCGGGTGCTGCGCCTGGATCCGGAACTGCCGCTGGGCTACGCGCGCGACCTGGAACTGCTGCCGAACACGCTGCCTCCGCAGCGCCACCTGGGCTACGCGGTGCAGTGGTTCGCCCTGGCCGCCGCGGCGCTGGCCATCGCCCTGGTGCTGACCCTGCGGCGGCGCCGGTGAGGCGCGTGGCCGGCGCGCGGAACAGGGCATGGCCCGGCATGCGAAAATCCCGCGCATGAGCCATTCCGTTCCCGACGCTGATCGCACTGCCCGCGGCCGCCTGGTGCTGGTTGCGCTGTTCGTGCTGTTCTTTGGCAGCGCGCTGGCCGCCGGCGCGCTGCGCTTCAGCGGCTGGATGCCGGCCGGCCTGCGCAACCACGGCCAGCTGCTGGAGCCGCCGGTGGACCTGCGCCAGGCCCGCCTGCAGCTGGCCTCCGGCGAGGCCTATCCCTGGCAGCCGCAGGCCCGCATCTGGCGCATCGTGGCCGTGCCCCCGGCCTCCGGCTGCGACGCGGCGTGCACCACGCTGGCGGCGCAGCTGGACAAGGTCTGGCGCCTGTTCGGGCACAACGCCGACCACGTGCACGTGCTGTGGCTGGGCGCCGCCCCGGCCGGCGCTGCGCAGCTGCCGGAGATGCGCGTGCTGCGCGACGACCCGGGCGTGCGCGCGTCCCTGCCCGGCGCCTCCGACCCGGCCGGCGTGCCGGTGTACGTGGTCGATCCCAACGGCTTCGTGATCCTGCGCTACGCGCCGCAATCCGATCCGGCCGGCCTGCGCGCCGATGTCGCGCGCCTGCTGAAACTGAAGTGAGGCTTCCCATCCGATGAACGCGCTCGTCCGCCCGACGCTGGCACGCCATTTCCACCGCATCGCCTGGCTGGCGGTGGCGCTGACCGCCTGCGTGGTCGTGTTCGGCGCCTTCGTGCGCCTGTCCGACGCCGGCCTCAGCTGCCCGGACTGGCCGACCTGCTACGGCCGTGCCACCTGGCCATCGGCGCCGGCCGACGCGGCCGCGCACGCGGCCAGCGGGATCCGTCCGTTCGAGACCCACAAGGCCTGGCGCGAGCAGGTACACCGCCACCTCGCCGCCAGCCTGGGCGTGGTGGTGCTGCTGCTGGCGCTGCTGGCGGTGCGCCGCCGCCGCCTCGGCGTGCCGCTGGTGATCGGCGCCTCGCTGCTGGTCGCCGCCGCGATCCCGGCGTACATGTACGGCCACATCGGCCTGGCCTTCGCCCTGGCCGGTGCCGGCGAGGCGGTACTGCTGCTGGCGGCGCTGCGCTGGTCCAACATCGACCTGGCGCGCGCGGCGGTGCTGACCCTGGCGGTGATCGTGTTCCAGGCGCTGCTGGGCAAGTGGACCGTGACCCTGCTGCTCAAGCCGATCGTGGTGATGGGCCACCTGCTGGGCGGGCTGACCACGTTCGCGCTGCTGGTATGGATGGCCTGGCGCGCCACCGGCCTGCCGATCCGCCTGGCGGACGCGCGCGTGCTGCGGCGCTGGGTGGTCGCCGGGCTGGTGGTGCTGGGCCTGCAGATCGCGCTCGGCGGCTGGACCAGCGCCAACTACGCGGCGCTCGCCTGTGGCGGCGGCGGCTGGACCGGCGCCAGCCACCATTACATGGATTTCCCGCGCTGCGTCGGCCAGTGGTGGCCGCCTGCGGACTTCCGCGAAGGCTTCGTGCTGTGGCGCGGGATCGGCGTGGACTACGAAGGCGGCGTGCTCGACGGCGCCTCGCGCATCGCCATCCAGATGGCGCACCGGATGATGGCGGTGGTCGCGGCGCTGTACCTGCTGCTGCTGGCCGGGCGGCTGTACCGGCTGCCGGGCATGCGCGGCTGGGCCGCGCTGCTGGGCCTGCTGGTGCTGGTCCAGGTCGCGCTGGGCGTGCTCAACGTCAAGCTGTCGCTGCCGCTGCCGGTGGCGGTGATGCACAACGGCGGCGCCGCGGCCTTGCTGTTCGTGCTGGTGACCTTGCTGGCTCGGTTGCGGGAGCCCGAGCAGGTCGCATGAGCACCCACGTTTCCCTCTGGCGCGAATACCTGGAGCTGACCAAGCCGCGGGTGGTCGCGCTGCTGGTGTTCACCGCCCTGGTCGGCATGTTCCTGGCGGTGCCGGGGCTGCCGCCGCTGCGCGAATCGGTGCTGGGCCTGGTCGGCATCTGGCTGGCCGCGTCCTCGGCCGCGGCGATCAACCACCTGATCGACCAGCGCATCGACAAGCTGATGGCGCGCACCGCGCACCGCCCGCTGGCCACCGGCGCGCTGCGCCCGGCGCAGGTGCTGGCGTTCGCGCTGGCGCTGGGCGTGGCGTCGATGCTGGTGCTGGTGCTGTGGGTCAACACCGTCACCGCGGTGCTGACCTTCGCCTCGCTGATCGGCTACGCGGTGGTCTACACCGGCTACCTCAAGCGCGCCACGCCGCAGAACATCGTGATCGGCGGCGTGGCCGGCGCCGCGCCGCCGCTGCTGGGCTGGGCCGCGGTCACCAACATGCAGGGCGCCTGGGACTGGCAGCACGCGCTGCTGCTGGTGCTGATCATCTTCGTCTGGACCCCGCCGCACTTCTGGGCGCTGGCGATCTTCCGCCGCGAGGACTACGCGCGCGCGCTGATCCCGATGCTGCCGGTGACCCACGGCGTGACCTACACCCGCTGGCAGATCCTGTTCTACACCGTGCTGCTGGTCGAGGTGAGCGTGCTGCCGGTGGTGTTCGGCATGAGCGGCCTGTTCTACCTGGGTGGCGCGCTGGTGCTGGGCAGCGTGTTCCTGTGGTACGCCTGGCGCCTGCTCGATCCGCCGGACGAGTTCTACGCCATGCGCGTGTTCAACTACTCGATCGTCTACCTGATGGCGCTGTTCGCCTTCCTGCTGGTGGACCACTGGCTGCCGCTGCTGCTGCCGGCCTGAGCCGGCAGCACGGCCGGGCGCGGGCGGCGGCCCGCGCCCGGGCATCGCTTACTCGGCGACCCAGGCCAGCTGGCCGTCGCTGGCGCGCTCGATGCGGCCCAGGCCCGGGAACGGGAAGTGCACCGAGTACAGGCGTTCGCCGCTGTCGGCGGCGGTGTCCAGCATCTTCGCCCGCTGCGCCGTGCCGGCGGCGGCGTCGCGATCCCACTGGATCGTCCACTGCGGGCGCTGCACCGAGACCACCGGGTGGTGCACCAGGTCGCCCACGTACAGCAGGCTTTCCCCGCCGCTGCTGATGCGGAAGGAGACGTGGCCCGGGGTGTGTCCCGGGGTCGGCAGCGCCTGCACCATGCCCGGCACCAGCTCCGCCTCCGGGGCAAAGGCGTCGACCTGCGGCGCGATCGCCGCGACCAGGCTGGCCATGGCCGCGCCTTCGCCGCTGGCCTGGGCCTGCAGGTCCTCCCACTCCGGCTGCGAGACATGGATGGTGGCGTTGGGGAAGGCCAGCGCGCCGCTGGCATCGACCAGGCCGCCGACATGGTCGCCGTGCGCATGCGAGATGAACACGTCGGTGACCTGCGCCGGCACGATGCCGGCCGCCTGCAGCGCCGCGCCCAGCTTGCCCGCGCTGTCGCCGACGAACTGGCCGGCGCCGGCATCGAACAGCATCACCCGCTGCCCGTCGCGCACCAGCAGCGGCTGCACGCTCAGGTGCAGGCGATCGGTGTCCAGGCCAGCGCCCGACAACACGCCGGCGACCTCGTCCGGAGTCAGGCCGACGCCAAACACCGAGTTGTCGTTGGGCACGGCAATGCCGCCGTCGCGCAGCGCGGCAGCCTGCAGCGATCCGACCTGGAACGGGTGGACGTGCTCGCTGGCGGGCACGCCGGCCTGGGTGGCCTCCGGCGCGGCGACCGGGGCAGGCGCGGCCCCGGCCGCTTCCTCGTTGCGGCTGCAGGCGGCAAGCGCCGCGCCCATTGCTACCACCAGCAGCGGCAGCGCCGCCTTGCGTACGTGCGACATGGCTGACTCCCGTGGATTGACCGCCGGATTCTGGCGGCGCGCCGGCGCAGCGGCAAGGCGATGGCGGCAGGCGCCGACGGAAGGCGGGAACCAGCCCCGCGCCGCCGCGGGCGGGCATGGTGGCTTCCGGCGCCCACCGGGCATGCCCGCCGCCGGCGACCCGCGGCGCGCGCATGACCGCGACGGAAGCATCCGGCTGCCGCGCCGTGTTGCCGCGCTTCACGGTCACGCGGCCATCGGCCGCCCCTGGGCGATACCTGCCCTCCCTTCGCCGGGCGGGGCCGCGCAACCAGGGGCGCGCGTCAGTCCCCGCCTGCCCGCGCCACAGCCTGCTGCTCGCGGCGCCGGATCCACAGGTTGATCAGCTCGACGAACACCGAGAAGGCCATCGCCGCGTAGATGTAGCCCTTGGGGATGTGCTGGCCGAAGCCGTCGGCGATCAGCACCAGGCCGATCATGATCAGGAAGCTCAGCGCGAGCACCTTGACCGTGGGATGGCGCTCGACGAAATCGCCGATCGGGCCGGCGAAGCCGATCATGAACACGATCGAGATCAGGATCGCGGTGGCCATCACCCAGCGCTCGTCGACCATGCCCACGGCGGTGATGATCGAGTCCAGCGAGAACACGATGTCCAGCACCATGATCTGCAGGATCACGCCACCGAAGGAGGTCGCGGCGCGGGCCAGGTTCGGCCCTTCCTCGGCCAGCCCGGCACCCTCGATCTTCTGGTGGATCTCATGGGTGGCCTTGGCGATCAGGAACAGGCCGCCGCCGATCAGGATCAGGTCGCGCCAGGAGAAGGCATGGCCGAACAGCTCGAACAGCGGCCTGGTCAGGCCAATGATCCAGGCGATGGTGAACAGCAGGCCCAGGCGGGTGATCGCTGCGGCGGCGATGCCGAGCCTGCGCGCCCTGTTGCGCTGTTCCGGCGGCAGGCGCCCGGCCAGGATCGAGATGAAGATGATGTTGTCGATACCCAGCACCAGTTCCAGCGCGGTGAGGGTGGCCAGGGCGATCCAGATTTCGGGGTTGAGCAGGGCGTCCATGTGGGTGCGCTTCGGTCAGGCAATCGGAGGGTGCCGCGCCGCGGGTGCAGGCGGCGTCGGCGTGGATGGGGGAGGGGTATCAGAAGTCGAACAGTTCGCCCAGCAGCGACTTCGGCTTCCTGCGCCGATGGTCGCCATGCCGGGCATGGCCGCCGTCGTGTCCGGGGCCGCGCTGGGCGGGATATGCGGGTGCGGGCGCCGCCTCGGCACGGGCGAGCAGCCTGTCCAGTTCGCCACGGTCCAGCCAGACGCCACGGCAGGACGGGCAGTAATCGATCTCGATGCCCTGGCGTTCGGTCATGGCCAGGGTCACGGTGGTGCAGTGCGGGCATTGCATGGGGAGCGGGCTCCGGAAGGTCCAGGGGCCGCGGTGGAGTGGCATCGTGGAACGGATGCACCTTCGCCGCGGGACGGCGAAGGTCTTGCCCACAGGCCGGTGGCCTGCCGCTGCGCCGGGGTCCGGGGACCCGTAATGACGACGCCAGCGTTTGGGGGCTACTCCCCTTCGAGGTGCGCATCCTAGCATGGCCGGGGCTGGCGCCATGGCATGCCAGGCGCGGGCGTGGCCTCAGCCGCGCAGGCTGCTCAGGGCCTGCAGCAGCATGCGCAGCTCGTACTTGTCGGTCTCGTCCAGGCCCTGGCTGCGCTGCTTCTGCTGCAGTTCGTCGATGCGCTGCTGCAGGGTCTGCTTCTCCAGCTGGGCCGCCGCGTCCTGCAGCTCATGCGCCCAGCTGTTCTCGTCGCCCGGCAGCGACTGCGCGGCCAGCTTGCGCAGCGCCTCGCCCTGTTCGTGTTCGGCGAAGTGCTCCAGCAGCGCGCCGGTACTGATTTCCGGGCGCTGGTGGACGACGTCCAGCAGTTCCAGCAGCAGGGGCATGCCCGGCAGGCGCAGTTCGGCGAACGGATACGGCGGCTGCAGCTGCAGGCCCAGCGAGGGCTGCTGCAGGAGCAGGGCGATCATGCTGCGGACCAGGCTGCGCTTCTGCGCCGGTGCGCCCACCCGCCGCGGCGGTGCGCGCTGCGGTTCCGGCGCGGTGGCGGGGGCGGTTGCGCCCACGCCGGTCTGGCGCTGCAGCTCCTGGCGCATCAGGTCGGCGAAGGCGCCGTCGGGCAGCTGTGCCAGCAGCGGACGCGCGCGCTCGGCCAGGCGGGCGCGGCCGTCGAGGGTGTTGCGGTTGATGTCGCGGCCCAGTTCCTCGAAGAAGAACTGCGACAGTGGCGTGGCCTGGGCCAGGCGCGCGTCGAACCCGGCCGCGCCCTCCTTGCGCACGATGGTGTCCGGGTCCTCGCCCTCCGGCAGGAACAGGAAGAACGCCTGGCGCCCGTCCTTCATCCGCGGCAGCACCGACTCGACCGCGCGCCAGGCCGCGCGCCGGCCGGCGGCGTCGCCGTCGAAGCAGAAGTACACGTCCGGCGCGTTGCGGAACAGCAGCTCGGCGTGCTCGGCGGTGGTGGAGGTGCCCAGGGTCGCCACCGCCTGGGTGACGCCGAACTGGAACAGGGTGACCACGTCCATGTAGCCCTCGACCACCACCAGCCGCTCCAGCTTCTGGTTGGCCTGGCGTGCCTGCCACAGGCCGTACAGCTCGCGGCCCTTGTGGAACAGCGGGGTTTCCGGCGAGTTGAGGTATTTGGGGCTGGCGTCCTTGTCCAGCACGCGACCGCCGAAGGCGATCACCCGGCCGCGGCGGTCGTGGATCGGGAACATGATCCGGTCGCGGAACTTGTCGTACACGCTGCCGCGCTCGTTGCGCGAGAGCATGCCGGTGCGCTCCAGCAGCTTGCGCCGGCGTTCGTCCGTGCCCAGCGCGTCCAGCAGGGTGGAATAGCCGTCGGCGGCGTAGCCGATGCCGAAGCGGGCGCGGGTGTCCGCGTCCACCCCGCGGCCCTGCAGGTAGGACAGCGCGCGCGGGCTGTCGGCCAGCTGGCGCTGGAACAGCCGGGCCGCCGCCTCCAGCGCCGCGTACTGGTCGCGCAGGTCGTTGTCCTGCGGGCCGGCGCGGGTGTCCTTTGGCATCTCCATGCCGGCGCGTCGCGCCAGTTCCTCGACCGCGTCGAGGAACTCGAGGCGGTCGTAGTTCATCAGGAAGCTGATCGCGGTGCCGTGCGCGCCGCAGCCGAAGCAGTGGTAGAACTGCTTGGTCGGCGAGACGTAGAACGAGGGCGTGCGCTCGTCGTGGAACGGGCAGGGCGCGGCGTATTCGCGGCCCTTGCGCTTGAGTGGCACCCGCGCACCGACGATCTCGACGATGTCGGTGCGCGCGAGCAGGTCGTCGATGAACGCGTCGGGCAGGCGGGCCATCGCAATAGGATGCCATCCGCGCGGGTTCCTGGCCCTGTCCGCGTGGCGGAAAAAGCCCCGGCGGGGCGCGGCGGCGCGCGCGGGGCCTCAGGGCGCGGCCTGCGTGCCCCCGTCAGCGCCGGTGCGCGGGGGCACGGCGCCGATCCCGGCCCGGCGCAGCCGCTGGCGCGCGTGCGCGCGTTCGTCGATCACCGCGGTCACCAGGGCCCCGGCGAAGAACACCAGGGCCGCGTAGTACATCCACACCAGCAGCAGCACCAGCGCGCCCATCGAGCCGTAGGCGCTGCCCGGGGCGGCCTGGGCCAGGTACAGGCCGATCAGGTAGCGGCCCAGGGCGAACAGCCCGGAGGTGATCGCCCCGCCCAGCCAGGCCTGGCGCCAGTCGACCCGGCGGTCGGGCAGGTAGTGGTAGAGGAAGGCGAAGGCCAGCGCGTACAGCAGCAGGGTGGTCACGTAGCCGACCACCGGCAGCAGCGAGGGGATGCGCGCGAACACCAGCTGCAGCGCGGTGGTGGCGATCATCGACACGATCAGCAGGAAGCCCAGGGCCAGGACCACCCCCAGCGAGAACACCCGCTTGCGCAGCCAGGCACCCAGCCCGCCGAGCTTTTCGCCGCCGGTGCGGAAGATCAGGTTGAGCGCGCCCTGCAGCTGGGCGAACACCACGGTGGCGCCGACGAATAGCAGGCCGGTGCTGGCCAGGCCGGCCAGCGAGCCCACGTCCGGCTGTGAATCGGCATTGCGGATGATGGTTTCGGCCACCACCGCGGCCTGCTCGCCGGCCAGCGCGCCGATCTGGTCCACCAGCGACTGCTGCGCCGGCGGGTACAGCGAGGCGGTCAGCCACAGCAGCAGCACCAGCAGCGGCGCCAGCGACAGCAGGGTGTAGAAGGACAGCGAGGCGGCCTGGGTCATCAGGTCGGCCTCGACGAAGCGCTTCACCAGCGCCACCGGCAGGCTTTCCTGCAGGCGCTGCAGGTGCCGGCGCAGCTTGTTGAGCGAGGGACGGGTCATGCGGGCACGGTCGCGGTGGCGGGCCCAGCTTGTTGGCTGGCGCGTTGCCGGTGCGTGAGCGCTCAGCCGCCGGCCTGGGCCGCCAGCGCGTGCAGGGCCTGGCCGTCGACGCGCTGCACGGTCCATTCGTCCATCGGCCGCGCGCCGAGGCGGCGGTAGAAGGCGATCGCGGGCGCGTTCCAGTCCAGCACCGACCACTCGAAGCGGCCGTAGCCGCGCTCCACCGCCAGCGCCGCCAGATGGGCCATCAGCCGGTGGCCGATGCCACGGCTGCGGAATTCCGGGCGCACGTACAGGTCCTCCAGGTACAGGCCGGGCTTGCACAGGAAGGTGGAGAAGGAAACGAAGAACAGGGCGAACCCGGCGGCCTGGCCGTCGCATTCGGCGATCACCACCTCCGCCGCCGGGCGCGCGCCGAACAGGGCCGCCTCCAGGTCGGCGGCGGTGCCCACCGCCTCGTGGGCCAGGCGCTCGTATTCGGCCAGTTCGCGGACCAGCGACAGGATCAGCGGGATATCCGCGGGGGTGGCGGGGCGCAGGGACAGGTGGCTCATGCGTCGGCGGGAATGGATACGGTGCTGGAACCGCCAACTCTAGGGCGCGCGGAATGAATCGGTACTGGCCTCCGCCCGGTGTGGCGCACGCGCAAACGGCGCCGCCTTGCCGGGGCACCGCTGGCGCGTGGCGGGGCGGCGGGTCAGGGCAATGCCAGCGCGGCGGCCAGGGCGCGGCCCAGCGCCTGGAATGCCTGCTCGGCCTGCTCCAGTTCGCCGAAGTGCTCGGCGCAGGCCACCACGACGGTGGCGCCGTCGCGGCCCAGGCCGGGATCGAGCAGGCCGACATTGCACGCGCGCTGCTGCTGGGTGCCGGTCTTCTGCGCGAAGTCCGCGCCTGCCGGCAGCCCGGCCTGGATGCGGCGGCTGCCGGTGCTGATCGCGCGCATGTGCCCGAGCAGCAGCGCGGTCGAGCGCGGCGACAGCAGCTCGCCGCTGGCCAGCCGCTCCAGCAGGCGGCCGTAGGCCGGCAGGGTCGCCGAGTTCAGGCCGCGCGCGTAGTAGTCCTCGAACACCTGCTCCAGGGTGGTGTCGCCCAGCTCCGCGCGCGGTACGCCCAGCGCATCGGCCAGCGCCTGCAGCCGCGGCTCGCCGGCCTCGGCCTGGCGCAGGGCCAGCATCTGCATGCTGTCCAGCCCGGCCACCCCCGGATGCAGCGCGCCATAGGCGTCGTAGCGTACCTGGCGGATGCTGGTGACGCGGCCGAAGCCGGAGCCGTTCCAGGCGGACAGGCGCGCGTTGAGCCGGTCCTGGCCGATCCGCCGGACCAGCATGTCGGTGGCGGTGCTGTCGCTGTCGCGCAGCGACTTGTGCAGCAGGGTGGCGATGCTGAAGCGCTCGCCCGGTTCGTGCTGGAGCATGTCGCCGGCGCCATCTACGAAGTCGCCGGCGGTCAGTTCCAGTTCCTCGTCCAGGGCCAGTTCGCCGGCATCCACCGCCTCCAGCACCGCGATCGCCACCGGCACCTTGATGGTCGAGGACAGGTACCAGGCACGGCCTTGGCCCAGGTCCAGCTTGCCGGCCTGGGCCGGGGGCCCCAGGCGGTGCACGTACACGCCGAAATCGCCGGGCATGGCCGCGTCGATCGCCGCCACGTCCCGCTCCAGCGCGGCGATCCACGCCGGCGCTTCCGCTTCCGTTGCCGTGGGCGCGGCAGGCGGCTGGGCAGGGCGGCTGCAGGCGGCCAGCACCAGGGCCAGCACGGCCGGCAGCGCAGGATGCAGGGGGCGGGAACTCAGGGCCATGCCGGCGGCGACACCGTGGGTCGTGGCGGGGTGTCCACGAATACCCCGGCGGCGGTGATGGCTGCGGCAATCCGCTGCAGGGCGTGCTCGCCGGCGGCGGTGCCGGTGCCGCGCACGCAGGCGGCAACCACCACCCGCGCCGGATCCGGACGCGCCGGCGGATCGGCCGGCTGCATGGCGATGCCCAGGTCGCAGGTGCGCCGGTACTGGGTGCCGGTCTTGTGGGCGAAGGCGATGCCCGGCGGCAGGCCGGCGCGCAGGCGGCGGTGGCCGGTTTCCACCCGCAGCATCCGCTCCAGCAGCCAGCCGGTGGCCTCCGCGCCCAGGGCCTTGCCGTCGGCCAGGGTGGCGAGCATGCGCCCGTAGTCGACCAGGGTCGCGCTATTGGCGCCGGTGGCGTAGTAGGCCTCGAACGCCGCGGCCAGGTCCGGTTGCCGCAGCTGTTCCGGCGGCACGCCCAGCAGCGCGGCGAGCTTGCGTACCCGTGCCGGGCCGGCGGGGACGCGTTTGAGTGCCAGCAGGTCCTGCGCGTCCAGCCGTGCCGCGCCGGGATGGAACTGGCCGTAGGCCAGGCGGCGCACGTCGGCCAGGGTGGTGATGCGCAGGCGCGCGTCCACCAGTTCGGCCGCGACCCGGTTCACCGCGGCCAGGCCGACGGTGCGGATCAGCACGTCGGTGGCGGTGTTGTCGCTGTGCACGATCATCTGCTCCAGCAGCCAGGACAGCGCCAGCGCCTCGCCGGGGCGGTGCCGGTTCGTGGCGCCGGCGCCGTCGACGTAGTCGTCGGCCCGCAACACCACCGGCGTGTCCAGCGCCAGCGTGCCGCGCTCGACCTCGCGCAGTACCGCGATCGCCACCGGCACCTTCACCCCGGAGGCCAGGTACCAGGGCTCGCCGGCGCGGTAGCCGTAGGACTCGTCGCGATCCATGTGCAGCACGTAGACCCCGATCCCGGCGCCCTCGCCCAGCGCGGCCTCGATCGCGCGCAGCCTGGGCTCCAGTGCGGTGGACCAGGCCGGCACCGCGGCCTGGGTGGCGGGAGGCGCGGTCGGCGGCGCGGCGGCCGCCGGCGGCGGCAGCAGGACGAGCAGGGCCAGCAGCAGGCAGCAGCGGCTAGCCCGCATGCGCGGCTCCGCGCTGCCGCTCCCGCCACTGGCGCAGGCGCGCGCGCAGCGCCTGCCACAGCGCGATCCACGCCGCGGTCGCGACGACCAGGCCGCCGGACAGCAGCAGCGCGTGCTCGTAGGACACGGCCTGGTAATAGCCCAGCGTCCCGCGCAGCAGCAGGAAGATCACCGAGATGTGGACGATGAAGGCCATCAGCGAGTCGCTGCCGACCACCGCCAGCGGCCGCAGTGCGCGCGCCAGGAGGTTGCCGCCGGCCACGCTGAGGCCCAGCAGGACCAGGGCGCCGCCGACGCTGAACAGCGAGAACAGCAGGCCGGGCGGATGCTTGCCTTGGTTGCGGCCGATCTCCACCAGCACCGGGCGCAGCGGTTCGCCGGCCAGGTGTGCGAAGGCCGCCAGCAGCAGCAAGCCGGCCACCACGATCCCGCCCGCCAGCAGCAGCCGGCTGCGGGCCTCCTGGTCCCAGCGCCGCAGCAGGCCGCCGAGCAGCAGTCCCAGCAGCACCAGCGGCAGGCGCGACAGCTGGCCCCAGGTGTACAGCTCGTGGTCTTCGACCAGCACCGCGCGCAGCGGCCGGCTGTCGAAGTCGACGTGGCCGGACACCCACCACCACAGCCCGCCCGCCAGCAGCGGGCTGGCCCAGCGCAGCCAGGCCGGGGTACGCGCCCACAGCGGCAGCAGCCAGGGGATCCACAGCAGGGCGATGGCGTAAAAGCCCAGGATCTCCACGAACGAGGGGAAGGACCGGTACAGCAGGGCGTCCACCACCGCGTCGCGGCCGCGGTCCCACAGCTCGACCACGGTCAGCAGCTTGTACCAGAACAGCACCAGCAGGCCGCGCCGGACCAGGTGGTTGCGCCGCCCGGGCCAGTCCGGGGCGGCGGTCTTCGGCACGAAGGCCACGGCCAGGGCGATGCCGAAGACGATGAAGAACAGCGAGGAGGAGAACTTGGTCAGGGCGTGGACCGGCACCTGGCCCCAGTCCGGGAAGTCGGCGTAGGGCATCAGCCCGTTGGTGCCGTGGGAAACGATCATCAGGCACACGGCCAGGCCGCGGGCCAGGTCGATCGAGCCGATCCGGCCACCGCGCACGGCCACGGCGGCCGGGACCGTCCCGGGCGCGGCCGTGGTCGCGAGGCTGTCAGCGGACATGCGCCCGATCCGCCGCGCAAGCGGGACGGCTGCCCGCGGCGGCGCGGATGGCAACGGGGGCGGCGGCGGGCCGGTCGGGGCGCCCGTCGCGGGCGTGGGTGGCCATGGGCGGGTTCCGGGCGCGGGGACGGCCATTGCAGCAATGCCGCCGTGAGGGCCCGATCAGGGATAGGGCTGCCCCGGTCGCGGGGGCGGCCGGGGCAGGGGCCGGTGCGGGGGCACCGGCGGGGGGAGGGATCAGCCGGCGAGGCGGCGCTTGACCAGGGCCGAGACCTGGCCCATGTCGGCCTGGCCGGCCAGCTGCGGCTTGAGCACGCCCATCAGCTTGCCCATGTCGGCCGGGCCGGCGGCGCCGGTCTGGGCGATGGCGGCGTCGATCGCCGCCAGGATCGCGGCCTCGTCCAGCTTGGCCGGCAGGTAGCGTTCGATCACCGCGATCTCGTTGCGCTCGACCGCGGCCAGGTCCTCGCGGCCGGCGGCCTCGTACTGGGACACCGAGTCGCGGCGCTGCTTGACCATCTTGTCCAGCACGCCGACCACCGCGGCATCGTCCAGCTGGATGCGCTCGTCGACTTCCTTCTGCTTGATCGCGGCGTTGATCAGCCGGATCACGGCCAGGGTTTCCTTGTCGCCGCCCTTCATGGCGGCCTTCATGTCGTCGGTCAGACGCTGCTTGAGGCTCATGGCACACCTTCCAAGGTCGCTAAATCAAAGCCGGACGGCCGCCCGGGGCGGTGCCGCGGCGAACACAAAAAGCCGGCCACGCGACGGCGTGCCGGCTTCGGTGCCCTGTACACCATGCGCCCGCGCACGGGCGGCATGGCGTCAGCAGCGCAGGCTCAGTACAGGCGCTGGCGCTTGGTGACGTCGCGCGACATGCGACGCAGCTGGCGCTTCACCGCGGCAGCAGCCTTGCGCTTGCGCTCCTGGGTCGGCTTCTCGTAGTACTCGCGCTTGCGGGTTTCGGCCAGGACACCGGCCTTCTCGCAGGTGCGCTTGAAGCGACGCAGCGCAAACTCGAAGGGCTCGTTCTCGCGGACTTTGACGCTGGGCATGGAATCTCCGGGACACAAAATACCGGGTCGCGCCCGGTGAGCCGCGTATGATAGCCACCTCGCCGGCCGCGCTGCAAGTGCGCCGGTGCAGGCCGCGCCGCGGCCGCCCCCTTTCCCCCGGAACTCCCCCCATGCGTGTCCTTGGCATCGAAACCTCCTGCGACGAAACCGGCGTGGCCGTGTACGACACCGCCCCCGGCGCAGGCCTGCTCGCCCATGCGGTCTACAGCCAGATCGCCCTGCACGCTGAATACGGCGGCGTGGTGCCGGAACTGGCCAGCCGCGACCACGTGCGCAAGCTGCTGCCGCTGGTGCGCCAGACCCTGGCCGAGGCCGGGCTGGCCCCGGCCGACCTGGACGGGGTGGCGTACACCGCCGGCCCCGGCCTGGTCGGCGCCCTGCTGGTCGGCGCCGGCACCGCGCGGGCCCTGGCCTGGGCGCTGGACGTGCCGGCGGTGGCGGTGCACCACATGGAAGGCCACCTGCTGGCGCCGTTGATGGAGGACAACCCGCCGGCTCCGCCGTTCGTGGCCCTGCTGGTCTCCGGTGGCCATACCCAGCTGGTGGCGGTGGAGGCGATCGGCCGCTACCGCCTGCTCGGCGAGACCCTGGACGATGCCGCCGGCGAGGCCTTCGACAAGACCGCCAAGCTGATGGGCCTGCCGTACCCGGGCGGCCCGCAGCTGGCCGCGCTGGCCGAACGCGGCACGCCGGGTGCGTTCCGCTTCGCCCGGCCGATGACCGACCGCCCGGGACTGGATTTCTCCTTCAGCGGGCTGAAGACCCAGGTGCTGCTGGCCTGGCAGCAGTCCGACCAGTCGGAGCAGACCCGCGCCGACATCGCCCGCGGCTTCGAGGACGCGGTGGTCGACACCCTGGCGATCAAGTGCGGGCGCGCGCTGGACGCGGCCGGCAGCGACACCCTGGTGATCGCCGGCGGCGTCGGCGCCAACAAGCGCCTGCGCGCCAGGCTGCAGGAGATGTGCGCCCGGCGCGGCGGCCGCGCCTGCTTCCCGCGTCCGTCGCTGTGCACCGACAACGGCGCCATGATCGCCTTCGCCGGCGCGCTGCGCCTGGAGGCCGGCCAGCACGAGGACACGTCGGTGCGGGTCACGCCGCGGTGGGACATGGCCGCCCTGCCGGCACTGGCCGCCTCAGGCGCGTAACAGCCCTTCGAACAGCGCCTGCCAGCGGGCCATCACCGCCTGCCCGGAGAAACGCGCGATGTTGCGGTGGGCGGCGGCGCCCATCGCGTCGCGCAGCGACGGATCCGACAGCAGCCGGTCCAGCGCCGCGGCCATGCCTTCGATGTCGCCTGGCGCGACCAGGAAGCCGTCCTCGCCGTGGGTGACGATTTCCGCCGGGCCGCTGCGGCAGTCGCTGGCCACCACCGGCAGGCCGCAGCTCATCGCCTCCAGCAGTACCATCGGGAATCCCTCGTACTGCGAGGACAACGCCAGCACGCTTGCCTGCATCAGCGCGCCGGGCACGTCGCGCACGGCGTCGTCCAGGGTGACCTGCGACTCGATCCCCAGCCTGTGCGCGAGCCGGCGCAGGTCGTCCTTGCCGCCCGGGCCGACGATGCGCAGGGTCGCATCCGGATGGCGTGGCGCCACCCGCGACCACGCTTCCAGCAGGCGGTCGAAGCGCTTCTGCCGGGTATTGCGGCCAAGCGCGATGACCTGCTTCGAATCCAGCGGTGCGCGCGTGGGGCAGGCGAAGCTGGCGGCGTTGGGGATGGAGGTGATGTTGGGGAGCCGGCCCCAGGCCTCGGCATCCTGCGCGGTCAGGGTCACGAAGGCGTCGTAGCCGCCGATCAGGCGGTAGTCGGCGTGCTTGTAGAGCCGGCACAGGGCGCGTCCGGCGGCGGTCCGCTCCAGCCGGTACATGTGCTGCGCGCTCTTGTGCTTGGCGAAATGCAGCTCGCCGACCTTGCGGCACGCATGGCGGGTACGCGGCAGGTGGCGCGAGTACTCGTCGAACATCGAGATCGCGATGTCCGGCTGGAACTGCGTGAGCCAGCGGTCGGCGGCGGCGACGAACGCTTCGACGTTGCGTCCCTTGCGCAGCTTGTTCGCCAGGCCCTTGCGGTAGATCCGCTGCAGGCCGAGGTTGTGGTGGCGCACCTGCGCGGGAAACGGGAAGAACGGCTCGCGTCCCTGCGGATCGACCAGCGACACCACATGCACCTCGTGTCCCTGCGCGCACCACCAGGCGCACTTGTTGGAGAGCACGCGCTCCATGCCGCCGGAAGCGGTCGCATCCTTGAGGAAATAGGCCAGTTTCATTCGGTGCCGTCGCCCTTGGGCTAGAATCCTGAGCCCGTATTGTCGCAGCATCCAATGGACAAGGTATTCATCGAGGGCCTGGAAATCGAGGCGCTGATCGGCATCTACGACTGGGAGCGGCGCATCCGCCAGACCCTGCGCTTCGACCTGGAGATGGCCTTCGACAACCGCGTGCCCGCGGCCAGCGACGACATCGCCGACACCCTCGACTACAAGGCGGTGAGCAAGCGCCTGATCGAGTACGTGGGCCAGTCCGGCTTCGGCCTGGTCGAGACCCTGGCCGAACGTTGCGTCGAACTGGTCATCCGCGAGTTCGGCGTGCAGTGGGTGCGGTTGAAGCTGAGCAAGCCCGGTGCGGTGCGCGGTGCGCAGGCGGTGGGCGTGGTGATCGAGCGCAGTGCGCCGGCGAAGGAGTCGTAAGTGGTGTGGGGTGTATCGACTGCGGGTGATTGGACCAGCCTGATCGGGCTGCATGGGGTGAGGGACCTGCTGGGGCCTTGGCCCTGGGCCTGGCCGGCCCTGCTGCTGGCGCTGCTGCTGGGCGCCGCGGCCATCGCGAACTTCGTCACCAAGCGCATCCTGCTGCGCGGCCTGCGCCGGTTGCTGGCGATGCTCGCCAGCCAGACCGGCAAGGCCGGGATCGCCGACATGCGGGTGATCCCGCGCCTGGCCAACGTGGTGCCGGCGATGGTGATCTCCTCCGGCATCGGCTGGATCCCCGACCTGTCGCCGACGCTGGTCGCCTTCGTCCACGGCGCCTGCCAGGCCTGGGTGGTGCTGACCCTGGCGCTGGCGGTGTCGCACGCGCTGGACGCGGCCAACGAGCTGTACGAGCGCCGTCCCGACGCGCGCAACAAGCCGATCAAGGGCTACCTGCAGGTGGCCAAGATCGTGGTCTTCGCCCTGGCCGGCCTGTCGATCGTCGCCACCCTGGCCGGGGTGAAGCTGCTGCACCTGCTGACCGGCCTGGGCGCGGCCACCGCGGTGCTGATGCTGGTGTTCCAGGACACCCTGCTGTCGCTGGTGGCCAGCGTGCAGATCAGCGGCGACGGCCGCGTGCGCATCGGCGACTGGATCGAGATGCCCAGCCAGAACGCCGATGGCGACGTGATCGACATCGCCCTGCACACGGTCACGGTGCAGAACTGGGACAAGACCGTCACCACCATCCCGACCAAGAAGCTGATCAGCGAGTCGTTCAAGAACTGGCGCGGCATGCAGGAGGCGGGCGGGCGCCGGATCAAGCGCGCGCTGTACCTGGACCAGTCCAGCGTGCGCTTCCTGGAGCCGGAGGAGCGCCAGCGCCTTGGGCGCTTCGTGCTGCTGCGCGAGTACCTGGCGCAGAAGGAGCGCGAGCTGGCCGAGTGGAATGCCGGCCTGGGCGAGGACGGCCAGCTGCCGGTCAACGCCCGCCGCATCACCAACCTCGGCACCTTCCGCGCCTACGTGGAGCGCTACCTGCGCCGCCATCCCGGCGTGCACCAGGACATGACCCTGCTGGTGCGCCAGCTGCAGCCGGGTGCCGACGGCATCCCGCTGGAGATCTACTGCTTCACCAACGACACCCGCTGGGCGGTGTACGAGGGCATCCAGTCGGACATCTTCGACCACCTGCTGGCGATCCTGCCGGAGTTCGGCCTGCGCGTGTTCCAGCAGCCCGGGGGCGCCGATTTCCGCGCCCTGCTGGCCGAACGGGGCGGGCAGGGCCCGCTCGCCCCGGCCTCTTGACGGCCGCCCGCCGGCGTTGCATGTTGCGGTGCAACAACCGGCGCGGGGCCGCCGGGAGGCCGGGCGGGTGCGATGGACTGGACGAAGTACCGGACGCCTTCGTATGACGAGCTGATCGGGCCGGACGGCCGGCCACGCCCGGCCGCGCGCCCGCTGGTGGAATACCTGTCCGGGCTCTCCGACCAGGAGCTGGCCGAGCGCCAGCTGGCGGCCGACGTCGCCGCCCGGGTCATGGGCATCACCTTCACCGTCTACAGCGACGGCCGCAACGTCGACCGCACCCTGCCGTTCGACCTGATCCCGCGCATCATCGACCGCCGCGAGTGGCAGCGCACCGAGGCGGGGCTGGTCCAGCGCATGCGCGCGCTCAACCTGTTCATCGCCGACATCTACGGCGAACAGCGCATCGTCCGCGACAAGGTGTTCCCGGCCGCGCTGCTGGAGCGCTCGGTCAACTTCCGCCCGCAGTGCGTGGGCGTGCGCCCGCCGCTGGACGTGTGGGCGCACGTCTGCGGCTCGGACCTGGTGCGCGACGCCAACGGCACCCTGTACGCGCTGGAGGACAACCTGCGCATCCCCTCCGGGGTGTCGTACATGCTCGAGAACCGCATGGTCGCCAAGCGCGTGTTCCCGGAGCTGTTCGAGACCAGCGCGATCCTGCCGGTGGACGACTACACCGCGCAGCTGTACGACACCCTGGCCGCGCTGTCGCCGCGCCCGGGCGACACCCCGGTGATCGTGCTGCTGACCCCGGGGGTGTTCAACAGCGCCTACTTCGAGCACGCCTACCTGGCCCAGGCCATGGGCATCGAGCTGGTCGAGGGCAGCGACCTGTTCGTGGCCGACGACGACTGCACCTACATGCGCACGGTCGACGGCCCGCAGCGGGTGGACGTGGTCTACCGCCGGGTCGACGACCTGTTCCTGGACCCGGAGGTGTTCCACCCGGACTCGCTGCTGGGCGTGCCGGGGCTGATCCGCAGCTGGCGCGCCGGCAAGGTCGCGCTGGCCAACGCGCCCGGCGCCGGCGTGGCCGACGACAAGGTCGTGTTCGCCTACGTGCCGAGGATGATCCGCTACTACCTGGGCGAGGAGCCGATCCTGCCCAACGTGCCCAGCTACCTGTGCCACGACGCCGACGACCGCCGCTACGTGCTCGAGCACCTTGGCGAACTGGTGGTGAAGCCGGCCAACGAGTCCGGCGGCTACGGCATGCTGATCGGCCCGCGCGCCAGCAGCAGGGAACGCGAGAAGTTCCGCGCCCTGATCGAGGCCGACCCGCGCAACTACATGGCCCAGCCCACGCTGTCGCTGTCCACCGCGCCGATCATCGGTCCCGGCGGGCCGGTGCCGCGGCACATCGACCTGCGGCCGTTCATCCTCTCCCGCGGCGATACCTACGTGACCACCGGTGGCCTCACCCGGGTGGCGATGGCCGAGGGCTCGCTGGTGGTCAATTCCTCCCAGGGCGGCGGCGCCAAGGACACCTGGGTGGTGGACCTGGAGGAGACCGCCTGATGCTCTCGCGCGTCGCCAGCCAGCTGTACTGGTTCAGCCGCTACCTGCGCCGCGCCGAGAACACCGCGCGGCTGGTGGGCGTGGGCAGCCTGCTGCAGCTGGACCTGCCGCGCTCGGTGCGCTTCACCTGGCGGCCGATGATCGCCACGGTCGGCGCCGAGGAGCTGTTCCTGGGCGTGCATCCGGAGCCGGACGAGGCCGATGTGCTGGACTTCCTGCTGCTGGACGCGCGCAACCCGTCCTCGCTGCGCAGTTCGGTGGCGCAGGCGCGCGAGATCCTGCGCAGCATCCGCGACGCGCTGCCGCAGGAGGTGTGGGAGGCGGTCAACGACCTGCACCTGTACCTGGACGCCGACGGCCCGCGGGTGCTCACCCGCCGCTACCGCATGGACTTCATCGGCCGCATCACCGACGGCTGCCTCAAGGTCTCCGGCCTGCTGCAGGCCAACGTCAGCCGCGACATGGGCTTCCACTTCCTGCGCCTGGGCACGGCGATCGAGCAGGCGGACATGACCACCCGGATCATCGACGCCGGCGCCTCCGGCCTGGTGCGGCCGCGCCACGAGGACGACCTGGAGGCCTGGCGCAACATGCAGTGGATGGCGGTGCTGCGCGCGCTGGCGGCGTACCAGATGTACCGCCGCCACCTGCGCCAGCGGGTCACCGCCGCCCACGCCCTGCGCTTCCTGCTGCATGACAACGAGTTCCCGCGCAGCGTGCAGTTCTGCCTGGGGCGGCTGCACCGGATCCTGCCGGCGCTGCCGCCGCGGCCGCCGGTGGACCGCGCCCTCAACCGGGTCACCGGGCTGGTGCGCCAGGCCGACCCGGCGCTGCTGGCCGCAGGCGACCCGGCCGGCTTCATGGACGAGGCGCAGGTGCTGCTTGGGCGCCTGCACGAGGCCATCGCCGAGGGCTATTTCGCCGGCTGAGCGCGCGCCGGCCGCCACCGGGGCCGGGTGTAGAATCCACCGAACCGCAACCTGCAGATACCCATGACCTATTGCGTCGGCATCGAAGTGGACGAGGGCCTGGTGTTCGCGGCCGACACCCGCACCAACGCCTCGCTCGACGACGTGCGCGTGCACCGCAAGCTGCACGTGTTCGAGTATCCCGGCGAGCGCGTGTTCGTGGTCATGAGCGCGGGCAACCTGGCCACCACCCAGCTGGCGGTGTCGCGCCTGCGCCGCGACGCGGAGGATCCGTCCGCGCCGCGCAGCCTGCGCAACTTCCGCCACCTGTTCGAGGTGGCCGAGTACGTCGGCGAGGTGCTGGTCGCCAGCCAGGTGCAGGCCGGCAGCGACAACCCGCACGGCGGCATCAACACCCAGGCCACGCTGATCCTGGGCGGACAGATCGCCGGCGAGCGCCCGGGCCTGTACCTGGTGTACCCGCTGGGCAACTGCATCTCCGCCTCGCCGGAAACGCCCTACCTGCAGATCGGCGAATCCAAGTACGGCAAGCCGATCCTGGACCGCATCGTGCGCCCTGGCACCGCGCTGGAGGACGCCGCGCGCTGCGCCCTGCTGTCGCTGGACTCGACCATCCGCTCCAACCTCTCGGTCGGGCTGCCGGTGGACCTGGCGCTGGTCCGCGCCGGCGACCTGCGGGTGAGCCAGCAGATGCGGCTGGAGGCCGACACCCCGCTGTACGCGGAGATCCACGACACCTGGTCGCGCAAGCTGGAGAACGCGGTGCGCACCCTGCCGCGCTTCCCCTGGGAGCCGCAGGCGCAGGCCACGGAGGACCCGTCCGCGCTGCCACCGTTGCCACCGCGCCGGGTGCCGGCGCGCAAGGATCCCGGCGACCAGTCCGCGCAGCAGTAACAGGCACGCACCGCATGCACAGCCAGCCGGCGCCCGCGGGCGCCACCCCCGTATTGCTCAGCCTCGGCAGCAACCTGCAGCCGGAGCGCCACCTGCGCGCGGCGCTGGAGGAATTGCGCGCCCGCTTCGGCACGCTGCGGGTCTCCCCGGCCTACCGCACCCCGGCGGTCGGCTTCGACGGCCCGCCCTTCCTCAACAACGCCGCCCTGCTGCATACCGGCCTCGCGCTGCCGGAGCTGGAAGCCTGGCTGCACGCGCTGGAAGACCGCCACGGCCGCGTGCGCAGCGGCCCGCGCCTGGCCGACCGCACCCTGGACGTGGACGTGGTGTTCCATGGCGACCTGGTGCTGCGCGAGGGCGGCAAGGTGCGGATCCCGCGCCCGGAACTGAAGCACGCCTTCGTGCTCAAGCCGGCGGCCGACATCGCCCCGGACTTCGTCGATCCGCTCAGCGGCCGCACCCTGGCCGAGCTGTGGCGCGACCACCCGCAGCACGGCGAGGCGTTCGAGGTGGTGCCGCTGTGACCCGCCTTCAGTGGGTGCGGCCGCCGTCCACGTGCAGCACCTGGCCGGTGACGTAGCCGGCCTCCTCCGACAGCAGCCAGGCCACGGCGGCGGCGATGTCCTCCGGCGTGCCGGCCCGGCCAAGCGCGGTATCGCCAAGGATCGTGGCTTGCGCCGCCGGGTCCTGCGCCTGCTCCGGCCACAGGATCGCGCCCGGCGCCACCGCGTTGGCCCGCGCCTGCGGCGCCAGTGCCTGGGCCAGGCCGCGGGTCAGCGAGACCAGCGCCGCCTTGGCCGCCGAGTACAGCGGATGCCCGCGCAGCGGCGTCCCGGCGTACACGTCGGCCAGGTTGACCACCGCGCCGCCGCGCTCGCGCAGGTGTGCGGCAGCGGCCTGGGCGAGGAAGAACGGCGCGCGCGCGTTGACCGCGAACAGCGCGTCCCACTGCGCCGGCGTGGCCTGGTCCAGCGGCGTGGGGAAGAAGTTGGAGGCGTTGTTGACCAGCCCGTCCAGGCGGCCGTAGCGGGCGATGCAGGCCTGCACCAGTGCCGCCGGCGCTTCCTCCGCCTGCAGGTCCGCCTGCAGCACCAGCACGCTGCCCGGGCGCGCCGCCTCCAGGGTGCCGGCCAGCGCCTGCAGTTCGGCGTGCGAGCCGTGGCAGTGCAGGGCGAGGTCGAAGCCGTCGCGGTGCAGGCGCCGGGCGATGGCCGCGCCGATGCGGCGGGCGGCGCCGGTGACCAGGACGACGGGGCGGGGATGGGGCATCGGGCATGTCCGCTCGGCTATGCTGGCCATTCTCCACGCCGTCCCACAGCGATGCACCCCCACACCGACCTGCCGGAACCCGCGCCCGGCGCCCTCCACCACAGCGCGATCCTGGCCGACCACATCCGCGAGGAGATCCGCCACGGCGGTGGCGCGATCCCGATGTCCCGGTTCATGGAGCTTTGTCTGTACGCACCCGGCCTGGGCTACTACAGCGCCGGCGCGACCAAGTTCGGCCCGGCCGGCGACTTCGTCACCGCACCCGAGTCCGGGCGGCTGTTCGCGGCCACCGTGGCGGGCGTGCTGGCCGAGGGCCTGCGCCAGCTCGGCGGCCACGCGCGGGTGCTGGAAGTGGGCGGCGGCAGCGGCGTGTTCGCCGAGGTCGCGCTCAAGCGACTGCTGGAACTGGACGCGCTGCCGGACCGCTACGCGATCCTGGAGCCCTCGGCCGACCTGCGCGAGCGCCAGCGCGAGCACCTCCGGCGTACCCTGGTGCCCACCGTGTTCGAGCTGGTGGAGTGGCTGGACCGCCCGTTCCAGGACGAGTGGGACGGCCTGCTGTTCGCCAACGAGGTGATCGACGCCCTGCCGACGCCGCGCTTCGTGCTGCGCGACCGCCGGGTGTACGAGGAGCACGTGGCGCTGGACGGCAACGACGGCTTCGTGCGCGTGGACCGCCCGGCCGACGCCCTGCTGGAAGCGGCGGTGCGCCACATCGAGGACTACCTGGAGCAGCCATTCCCGGACGGCTACCGCTCCGAGCTGCTGCCGCAGCTGCCGTACTGGCTGCAGGCGGTCGGCGGCGGCCTGCGCAGCGGCGGCATGCTGTTCTTCGACTACGGCTACTCCCGCCGCGAGTACTACCTGCCGCAGCGCAGCGACGGCACCCTGCGCGCGTTCTACCGCCAGCGCATGCACGATGACGTGCTGCGCTGGCCCGGGTTGCAGGACATCACCGCCTCGGTCGACTTCACCGCGCTGGCCGAGGCCGGCACCGGCGCCGGCCTGGACCTGGCCGGCTACTGCAGCCAGGCCAGCTTCCTGCTGGGCAACGGCATCGACCGCCTGCTGGCCGAGGCCGAGACGCGTACCGACGAGGCCGGCGTGCTGCGCCTGCGCCAGGAACTCAAGCGCCTGACCCTGCCCGAACAGATGGGCGAGCGCTTCCAGGCCATGGCTTTCACCCGCGACATCGACCTGGGTGCGGCCTTCCTGCTCGGCGACATGACCTGGCGGCTGTGAGCACCGGCGCGCTGAAGCCGCTGCGGCGGCCGCATCTGTGGCTGGGCCTGTGGCTGCTGGCGGTGGCCGTGGTCTGCGTGGCCAGCCTGACCCCGCCGCCGCCGATGGAACTGCCGCGGCATGGCGACAAGGTCGAGCACCTGCTGGCCTATGCCGCGCTGGCGGCCGCGGCGGTGCAGGTTTTCCGTCCCGGGCGCGCGCTGTGGGCGGCGGGCATCGGCCTGGTCCTGATGGGCGTGGCGCTGGAGTTCGCCCAGGGGGCGCTGACGCAGACGCGCATGGCCGATCCGGCCGATGCCCTGGCCAATACCGCTGGCGTGCTGCTGGGCCTGGGCACCCGCCTGACCCGCTGGCGCGACCTGCTGCTGCGGCGCGGCGGCTGAACGCGACGCCGGCCGCAGCCGCGGGCCGGCGTCGCGCCGCGCGGTCAGCGCCTTTCCAGCGTCACCCGGTCGACCACCCACATTTGCGGGCGGGTATCGCCGGTAAAGCGCAGGCACAGGTCCTGGCGCCCGGACAGCGCGGGCGCCAGCGGCGCCTCCAGTTCGACGAAACCGTCCGCGTCCGGCGCCGCCGGCAGCGGCACGCTGGCCACGCGCTGGCCGTCGCAGCCGCCGGCATGCACGTCCAGCTCGCCATGTGCCGAACGCGCCGGCTCGAAGCGGCGGTGCGGTTCGTCGTGCGCCAGCTGGAAGTAGTAGGGGATGCGCCCGGCGCGCACCTTCACCGCGACCACCCCGTCCAGGCGCGCGGCGGTCCATTGCCAGCACGGATAGAAGATGTCGGTGTCGAAGATCGCGCGCTCGCCCTCGGCCGGGCCGTCGTCCTCCAGGCGCAGGCGCAGCGCCGCGCGCCCGCGGCAGGCGTCCAGCTGCTCGTCGCTGCGGGTCAGCAGCGAGGCCGCGTCCCAGTGCCAGGCGCGCGCCGGCGCCAGCGGCTTGCCGGCGAAGAACGCCGCGGCCTGCAGCCGCGCCGGCAGCGGCAGCTGCAGCGGCGCCTGGTAGCGCGGCGAGGCCGCGGTCGGCGCGCTGCCGTCGCTGCTGTAGCGGATCTCGTAGCCCAGCGGGTTGGACAGGGCCACGCGCACGCCGGCGTCGCTTTCGTCCTGCAGTTCCACGTCCACCTGGAACGGGGTGGACGCGTAGCCGATGCCCCAGCGCCGGTAGCGCTGCAGCTGCACCGGCAGGCGCTGCAGGAAGGAACCCAGGTCGCGCGCCTGGCGCGGCGACCAGGCCACCTCGGCCAGCGCCGCCAGGCGCGGGAACATGTGGTGCTGCAGGCGCTCGAAGCTGCGCGTGTGCTCGGTCCACAGGTTGGCCTGCACGCCGAGGATGTGGTGCTGCCGCTCCGGCTCCAGGCCCTCGGGCACCGGCTCGAAGCCGTAGACCTGCTGCAGGGTGATGGTGGCCGGGCGGCCCGGCGGCTCGTGCGGGGAACCGGTCTGCAGGTAGTCCAGGTACAGCGCCGACACCGGCGCCATGACCACGTCGTGGCCCAGGCGCGCGGCCTTGAGCCCGCCCTCGGTGCCGCGCCAGGACATCACCGCCGCGCCGGCCGGCAGTTCGCCGTCGAGGATCTCGTCCCAGCCGATCGCGCGCTTGCCGTGCTTCTCCAGGAAGGCGGCGAGGCGATGGACGACATGCGCCTGCATCGCGGTCTCGTCGGCCAGTCCCAGCTCGCGCATGCGCGCCTGCACCCGCGCCGAGGCCTGCCACTGGTCCTTGACCGCCTCGTCGCCGCCGATGTGGAAGTAGCGGCCGGGGAACAGCGGCAGCAGCTCGGCGATCACGTCCTCGAGGAAGGCCAGGGTGGCTTCCTCGGTGTTGAACAGGTTGGGGAACACGCCCCACTCGCTGGTCGGGCGCAGCGGCGCATCGGTGCTGCCCAGCTCCGGGTAGGCGGCGATCGCCGCGGTGGCGTGGCCGGGCACGTCGAATTCCGGCACCACGGTGATGTGGTGCTGCGCGGCGTAGGCCACGACCTCGCGCACCTGCTCCTGGGTGTAGTGGCCGCAGTAAGGGCGCGGCTGGCCGCTGGCCGGATCGATGGCGCCGTCGCCGGCCGGCAGGCGGCAGCTGCCGGCCTCCACCAGGCGCGGATGGCGCCTGATTTCCACCCGCCAGCCCTGGTCGTCGGTCAGGTGCCAGTGCAGGGTATTGAGCTTGTGCAGGGCCATCGCGTCGATGACCTGCTTGACCTGCTCCACGCTCCAGAAGTGCCGGGCCGGATCGAGCATGAAGCCGCGCCAGGGGAAGCGCGGCGCGTCCTCGATCCGCAGCGCCGGCAGCCGGATGGGGCCGGACTCGTCCAGGGTGGCCAGCTGCAGCAGGGTCACCGCGCCGTAGAACAGGCCGGCCTGGTCGCCGGCGGTGATGCTGGCGCCGCCGGGCGCGACTTCCAGCAGGTAGCTTTCGCGGCCGCCACCGTGCGCCGGGTCCAGGCGGAAGCGGATGCCGGGGCGGCGGCTGCCGGCCACCACCTTCGGCGCGATGCCGCGGCTCTTTTCCAGCAGCGCGGAAAACTGCGCGGCCACGGTGCGCTCGGCCTCGCCGGCGGCCAGCAGCGGCGTGTCCGCGTCCAGCGCGAACTGCCCGCGCAGCGGCTCGAGCGAGGCCGGCATCGGGATCAGCGGCAGCGGTTGCGCCGGGGCGGAGGCGGTGGCGGTACCGGCCAGCGTGCCTGCCAGCACGACGGCGCCCAGCAGGCACAGCCGCCGCAACGGGTTGGATCGGGTCATGCGTGCTCCCTGGTCATGGCCTTCGGCAATGCAGCGGGCCCGGAAGGCTCCGGGCCCGATGATGCGGCCGGCGCGGACGCGGGTCGACCGCGCCGCGCCGGCGTCCCCGCTCAGTACTTCAGGCGGACGTTGAAGTAGTACTGGCGGCCGTTGCTGTAGAAGGCCGTGGGAATGGTGGAGCTCTGGTAGTAGGTGATCTCCGGGTCGTTGAGGTTCAGCGCGTCCAGGCTGAAGCTGAGCTGGTCGTTGAGCTTGTAGCTCAGTGCCGCCGACAGGGTGCCGAAGTCGTCCTGGTAGTACGGGTTGGCGCCGGACAGGCCGATCAGGAACTCCGAGCGGCGGGTGTAGCTGAGCCGCGCGCCGAAGGCCTCGTTCTCGAACCAGGCGCCGACGTTGTAGGTGTGCCTGGAGGTACCCAGCAGGTTGTTGCTGCCGTCGGCCCAGGTGTGCGCGGTGCTGCCGTCGGCGAAGGTGTAGTTGGCGCTGACGCCGAAGTTCTCGCCGATCGGCTGCTCGTAGGCCAGCTCGACGCCGTGCACCTTGCCGTCGGAGTTCACCGGCACCGAGACCAGGTAGTCCTCCAGCTGGTTGGTCAGCTCCGAGAACAGCTGCCGGGTCTCGGTGCCGAAGGCCACGTAGTCCTTCAGGTCCATGGCATAGGCGCCGACCGAGAGCAGGCCGCGCGGCATGAAGTACCACTCCAGGTTGGCGTCGAAGTTGGTCGACACCACCGGCTTGAGGTTGGGATTGCCGCCGCCGCCGGTCTTGTTGAGGTCCGAGCCCCAGGACGCGGCGCCCAGCGCCGAGTAGTCGGGCAGGGTCTGGGTCTGCGAGGCGGCGAAGCGGAACACCAGGTCCGGGGCCAAGTTGAACTTCAGGTTCGCGCTGGGCAGCACGCGGCTGTGCGAGTTGCTGGTGCGGACCCGGATCCACTGCCCGAACAGGCTGGAGACCTCGGCGTTGGCCGGATTGCTGACCGCCTGGTAGGAGTGGATGTCCTGGTCGATGTCGACGTAGCGCAGGCCGACGTTGCCGCTCCAGTTGTCGCCGCGGAAGTTGGCCTGCACGTAGGCGGCCAGGCTTTCCTCGGCCACCTTCCACTCGCCGCCGTAGTTGTGGCGGCCGGTGGGGCCGTCGTCGCCGGACAGCCAGGTGGAGTTGCCGACCACCGCGTCGCGCAGCGCGCCGGGGGTGAAGTACCACAGGTTGCGCGGGAAGCTGCCGCCGATGCCGTCGGCGAAGCCGGACGGGTAGGGCGCGGTGGCGCCGTCCTGCAGGTCGCTCCAGATGTCGCCCGGGGTCGCGCCCTCGGGCGAGCGTGCCTCGCGCTCGTGGTCGGCGTAGCGCAGGCCGAAGTCCAGCGAGGACAGCGCGCCAACGTCGAAGTAGCGGGTGAAGTCGGCGCTGAACCAGTCCTCCTCGTCGATCGCGCTCACCAGCTGGTTGCCCCAGGTGCCGAAGCTGGTGACGCCGGCCGGGCTGGTGTCGCCGCCCACGCTCCAGTCCACCGGCGCGCTGGCGCCGTGGGTGTTCCAGCTGGCGCCGCCGCCGCGGGCGAGGGTGACCTCGGCGATGTACTGGCGGTTGGTGGTGCCTTCGCCCTTGGTGGTGCCGGCCTGGAAGCGCGAGCGCAGGTCCGGGCTGATGTCCCAGTCCACGTCGAAGGTGGCGTAGCGGGTCTTGGCGCTGGCCTCGCGGTAGATCATGTCGTACACCGCGTAGTCGCGGTCCGGGTCGCCGGCGTAGCTGGCCTGGGCCAGCACGCCGTCGCGCACCACGTAGCCCGGCTCCGGCGCCTGCGCGCGGGCGAAGTTGCCGCCCCAGAGCATGAAGTTGCGGTTGTAGTTGTCCGCGTCCATGTCCGAGCTGAAGGCGCTCACGCCCAGGGTGAGGTTGTCGGCCGGCTTGAACTGGACATCGACCAGTCCGCCCTTGCGCTCGCGCGTCTGCTCGAACAGGGTCGAGCCCAGCAGGCCCGGCGCCCACACCCCGACCAGGTCGGGGTTGGTCGCGGCCACCGGGTCGTCCTCGCCGATCTGGAAGAAGCCGCCCGGGATCTCCTGCGCCTCGCGGCGCAGCTCGCGCTTCTGGCTGAAGGCCTGGACCAGGATGCCGAAGGTGCCCTGCTCGTTGCGGTAGTTGAACAGCGCCGACAGCTGCGGGTCGGTGGAGTCGGCCTGCTCGGAGTTGACCACGCCCAGCGAGGCCTCGGCGGTGATCGCGTCGGCGAATTGCAGCGGCTTGCGGGTGACGATGTTGACGCTGCCGGTGGTGCCGCCGTCCGGCAGCTTGGCCTGCGAGGACTTGTGCACCTCGACCGAGCTGACCAGTTCCGAGGGCAGCAGGGTGTAGCTGACGCTGCGGCCGACGTTGTTGCCCTGGCTGAGCACGAACCAGTCGGCCGAGCCGACGCTGTGGCCGTTGATCAGGGTCTGGGTGAGGCTGGGGCTGGTGCCGCGCAGGCTGACCCGGTCGGCCTCGTCGAAGCCGCCTTCGTCGGCGGAGGAGGAGCTGATGTTCACGCCCGGCAGGCGCTGCAGGGTGTCGGCGACGTTGTGCGCCGGCAGCTTGCCCACGTCCTCGGCGGTGACCACCTCCAGGCGCGCGTCGGCCTCGCGCTTGGTGTCCAGCGAGCGTTCCATCGAGCCGCGGATGCCGGTGACCACGACCGTGTCCAGCTCGGTGGCCCGTTCCCCCGCATCCTGGGCTTGCGCGCCGGCGGCCACGGCCAGGCTGGCAAGGATCGCCGCGCTCAGTGCTGACTTGCAGTACTTCATGATGTCTCTCCCATCATCGGTTTGGTTGTGCCGGCATGCCGGCAATGGACTGCATCAGGTGCGACGGAACGGCACGACCGCTCGACTCCGCGGCACGACTACACCCGGCGCCTGGCGCGCCGTTCCACTCACTGCTCCACGAATTCCGAACCCAGGTACCAGCTGGCGGCGCCGATCACGCCCAGCTGCCCGTGCTCGACCAGCTTCACCGAGACCCGTTCCAGCGCCTCGCGCATCGAACCCTTGTTGAGGAAACGCTCGCGGAAGCGGCTGCCGGCGAGGAAACGGCCGATCTGCGGCAGGATCCCGCCGGCCAGGTACACGCCGTGCACGCCGTACAGCAGGGCCATGTCGCCGACCGTGCTGCCGAGCAGGCCGCAGAACACCTCCAGCGCCTCGCGTGCCAGCGGGTCGCCGCCGCCCAGCGCGGCGGCGGTGATCTCGCCCGGGCGCGCGTGCACCGGCGCGGCGCCGCGCAGCGCGCACAGCGCCTGGTACAGGTTCAGCAGGCCGGGCCCGGACAGCGCGTGCTCGATCGGCACGTGGCTGCGCTGGCCGAGCATGTGCTGCAGCAGCTGCATCTCCAGTTCCGTGCCCACCGCCAGCGCCGCCTGCCCGGCCTCGGTGGCCAGCACCACGCCGCGGCGGCCGGTGGGGATCCACACCGCCGCGCCCAGGCCGGTACCGGGGCCCAGCACCAGCAGCGGGCCGGGTGCGGCCTGGGCAGGGCCGCACAGCTGCAGCACCTCGCTGGAGCCGAGCTGGTTGACCGCGTTGGCCACCGCCTCGAAGTCGTTGATCAGGTGCACCGCGTCCAGGCCGAAGCGCTCGCGCAGTTCGCGCGGCGACAGCGGCCAGGGCAGGTTGTTGGTGATCACCGTGCCGTCGGCCAGCGGGTAGCCGGCGCTGGCGATCACCGCCACCGACACCGGATGGCGGCCGAGGCTGGCGATGAACTCGGCGAGGATGTCGCCGAGGCTGGCGTAGTCGGAGCAGCGGAACTTGCTGTAGGCCAGCACCTGTGGCGCGCCGCCGTCGCCGTCGGCGGCGACCAGGCTGATGCGCACGTGGGTGCCGCCGACGTCGGCGGCGATGAAGGGCGCGATGCGGGATTGGATCGATGCGGTCACGCGGGCTCCCGTTGGGCGGCATGGTTGGCGTGGGCGGCTATCCCGGGCGCCCACCGGACGGGCCGAGTCTTGGGTCATCGTGACAACGATGTCAACACTTCCCCCGGACTATCCCGGGGCGCTGGCCGTGGGTTGCGGCGGCACCCGGCACGAATCCCGGCATTCCCTCGTATTCAGCAAAAAACAGCCGGGTCAAGCGAGGCAGGGCGATGTTGCGGGGCAGCACCACGGATGCGCCGGACGGCGCGCGGGGCGGTTGACATCCGGGCAAGTCTCGCGGAAAGAATGTGACAACGTTGTTCCCACCTGGCTGGCGCCCGTCGCGCCCCCGGGAGCTGCGCGGGAACGGCATCCAGCCGCCGGGGAGGGCTCCACCAGATGTCCGCGACCACCGCCACGCAAGCGCGTTCCAGCCTCGCCGCCTCGATCGCCATCGTCGGCGGGCTGTTCTTCATCATCGGCTTCTTCACCTGGATCAACGGCCCGCTGATCACCTTCGTGCAGCTGGCCTTCGACGTGAGCGAGATCGCCGCGTTCCTGGTGCTGATGGTGTTCTACCTGTCGTACTTCTTCCTCGCCCTGCCGGCGTCGTGGATCCTGCGCCGCACCGGCCTGAAGAAGGGCCTGGCGCTGAGCCTGGCGGTGATGGCCGCCGGCGCGGCGCTGTTCGGCGAGTTCGCCACCCGCCGCTGGTTCGGCGGCGCCCTCGGCGGGCTGTTCGTGATCGGCGGCGGCCTGGCCCTGCTGCAGACCGCGGTCAACCCGTACATCTCCATCCTCGGCCCGATCGAGACCGCGGCGCGGCGCATCGCGCTGATGGGCATCTGCAACAAGATCGCCGGCATCCTCGCCCCGGTGGTGCTCGGCTCGCTGGTGCTGCGCGGCATCGGCGACCTGGCGGCGCAGGTGCAGGCGGCCGACCCGGCGCTGCGCGAGCAGCTGCTGGAGGGCTTCGCCACCCGCATCCACGCGCCGTACCTGGCGATGGCCGCGGTGCTGCTGGTGGTGGCGGTGGCGGTGCTGTTCTCGCCGCTGCCGGAGCTGCGCAGCGAGGAAGCCAACGCCACCCCCGCGCACGCCGGCGGCGGGGGGCCGCGCAGCATCTTCGGCTTCCCGCACCTGTGGCTGGGCGTGGCCTGCCTGTTCGCCTACGTCGGGGTGGAAGTGCTGGCCGGCGATGCCATCGGCACCTACGGCCACGCCTTCCACCTGCCGCTGGACCAGACCAAGTTCTTCACCTCCTTCACCCTGGCGGCGATGCTGCTGGGCTACCTGGCCGGGCTGGCGCTGATCCCGCGGGTGTTCACCCAGGAGCGCTGGCTGAGCGTGTCGGCGGTGCTGGGCGTGCTGCTGTCGCTGGGCGCCCTGCTGACCCATGGCTACGCCTCGGTGGGCTTCGTCGCCGCGCTGGGCTTCGCCAACGCGATGATGTGGCCGGCGATCTTCCCGCTGGCGATCCGCGGCCTGGGCCGCTTCACCGAGACCGGCTCGGCGCTGCTGATCATGGGCATCGCCGGCGGCGCGGTCATCCCGCAGGCGTTCGCCGTGCTCAAGCAGTACTTCCACTTCCAGTGGGTGTTCGCCGCGCTGGGCGTGCCCTGCTACCTGTACATCCTCTACTACGCCCTGCGCGGCCACCGCGCCGGGCTGCCGGCCGGTCGCTGATCGCGCATCATGGACACGGTTTCCAGGAAGACGGACGGCATGCGCAGGCCCACCATCAAGGACGTCGCGGAACGGGCGAAGGTCTCGCTCAAGACCGTGTCGCGGGTCATCAACAACGAGCCTTCGGTGATGCAGGCGACCCGCTCGCGGGTGCTGGCGGCGATCGCCGAGCTGGACTACGAGCCGGACGCCACCGCGCGCAACCTGCGCAGCGGCACCCCGTTCGTGATCGGGCTGGTGTACGACAACCCCAACCCGTACCACATCATCGCGGTGCAGAACGGCGTGCTGGCGGCCTGCCGCGAGACCGGCTTCGGCCTGCAGATCCATCCGTGCGACTCGACCTCGCCGCTGCTGGCCGAGGAGCTGGCCGAGCTGGTGCAGCGCTCGCGCCTGGCCGGGCTGGTGCTGACCGCGCCGATGTCGGAGCGGCCGGACCTGGTGGCGGCGCTGGTGGCGCGCGGCATCCGCGTGGTGCGGATCATCGCCGCCACCGAGGACCCTGGCGATGGTCCCTGCGTGCATATCGACGACCGCGACGCCGCCTACGAGATCACCGAGCACCTGATCCAGCTTGGCCACCAGCGCATCGGCTTCCTCTGGGGCGGGCCGCAGCACCGCTCCTCGGCCGAGCGCTACGCCGGCTACGAGGCCGCGCTCAACGACTACGGCATCACCCTGGACAAGCACCTGGTGATCCCGGGCGACTACACCTTCGACGACGGTTTCCGCGGCGCGCGCCGGCTGCTGGCGCTGCGCGAGCCACCCACGGCGATCTTCGGCTCCAACGACGAGATCGCCGCAGGCGTGCTGGCCGCGGCCAAGTCGGTGGGGCTCAACGTGCCCTACGACCTGTCGATCGCCGGATTCGAGGACAGCCCGTTCTCGCGCCAGTCCTGGCCGGCGCTGACCACCGCCAAGCAGGCCACCGAGGACATCGCCCGCCATGCCGCGCGGCTGCTGATCGGCAGCCTGCGCCAGGACGCGTACGCCGAACACCCGCTGGGCCTGTCCAACCAGGGCTTCGTGCCGCAGCTGGTGGTGCGCGGCTCCACCGGCCCGGCGCCGCTGCCGCGCGCCCGCGCCGCTTCGCCATCCTCCGACGAGGCCTGAACCCGCCATGGCCCTGCCCGCGCAAGACCAGACCCTGATGTTCCGCGAGGCCGCGCAGGCGGCCGAGGTGGTGGCCGCGCAGCTGCGCCGCAACCACGATGCCGTGGCCGCGCTGGCTGCGCGCCTGCGCGCGGACACGCCGCCGTTCGTGGCCACCTGCGCGCGCGGCAGCTCCGACCATGCCGCCACCTACGCCAAGTACCTGGTGGAGACCCGGCTGGGCGTGGTGACTGCCTCGCTGTCGCCCTCGGTGGGCTCGGTCTACGCCGCGCCACTGCGGCTGCGCGGCGCGTTGTTCCTGGCGATCTCGCAGTCCGGGCGCAGCCCGGACCTGCTGCGCAACGCCGAGGCCGCGCGCGCGGCCGGCGCCTGCGTGGTGGCGCTGGTCAACGTCGAGGATTCGCCGCTGGCTCGGCTGGCCGACGCGGTGCTGCCGCTGGGCGCCGGGCCGGAGCGCAGCGTGGCGGCGACCAAGAGCTACCTGGCCTCGCTGGCGGCCATCGCCCAGCTGGTCGCGCACTGGAGCCAGGACGCGGCCCTGCTGCGCGCGCTCGAGGCGCTGCCGGACGCGCTCGCGGAGGCGTGGACGCAGGACTGGTCGCCGCTGGTCGATGGCCTGGCCGATGCGCACAACCTGTTCGTGCTCGGCCGCGGCCTGGGCCTGGCCGGGGCCCAGGAAGCGGCGCTCAAGTTCAAGGAAACCTGCGGCCTGCATGCGGAAGCCTATAGCTCGGCCGAGGTGCGGCACGGGCCGATGGCGCTGGTCGGCCCGGGCTTCCCGGTGCTGGCCTTCGCCCAGCCCGACGCCACCGGCGCCGATGCCGGATCGGCCGCCGCGCAGTTCCATGCGCGCGGCGCACAGGTCTGGCTGGCCGCCGCCGATGCCAGCGCCGGCGGCGCCGGCACGGCGCTGCCGCTGGCCGCCGCGCCGGACCCGGCGCTGGCGCCGCTGCTGGCGGTGCAGAGCTTCTACCGTGCGGTCAACGCGCTGGCGCTGCGGCGCGGGCACAACCCGGACCTGCCGCCGCACCTCAACAAGGTCACGGAGACGGTGTGATGGCCACCCAGGCCCTGGTGAACGGCCGCGTCCTGCTGGACGACGACTTCCATGACGACGTGGCGGTGCTGGTCGACGGCAGCGGCCGCATCCAGGCGCTGGTGCCCGAGGGCCAGGCGCGGATCAAGGCCGGCAAGGTGCGCGACCTCGGCGGCGGCTGGCTGCTGCCGGGCTTCATCGACGTGCAGGTCAACGGTGGCGGCGGCGTGCTGTTCAACAACGACACCCGTCCCGAGGCGATCGACGCCATCGGCCGCGCGCACCGCCGCTACGGCACCACCAGCTTCCTGCCGACCCTGATCAGCGACACCGCCGAGGTGATGGAGCGCGCCATCGCCGGCACCCGCGCGGCGATCGCCGCCGGCGTGCCCGGGGTACTGGGCATCCACCTGGAAGGCCCCTACCTGGCGCCGGCGCGCAAGGGCACGCACGACGCCAGCCGCTTCCGCGTGCCGGACGCGGCCGAACTGGCCATGGCCACCTCGCTGGACAACGGCATCACCCTGGTCACCCTGGCGCCGGAGCAGGTGCCGGCCGACACCATCCGCGCCATGGTCGCGCGCGGGGCCATCGTCTGCGCCGGGCATACCGCCGGCACCTACGAGCAGGTCCGTGCCGGGCTGGAGGCCGGGGTGCGCGGCTTCACCCACCTGTACAACGCGATGTCGCCGCTGCAGGGGCGCGAGCCGGGCACGGTCGGCGCCGCGCTGGAAAGCCGCGAGGCCTACTGCGGGATCATCGTCGACGGCGTGCACGTGCATCCGGCCAGCCTGCGCGTGGCGCTGGCGGCCAAGCCGCGCGGCACCCTGTTCCTGGTCACCGATGCGATGCCGATGGTCGGCTCCGACGATCCCTCGTTCGAGCTGTACGGCGAAACCATCACTGCGGTGGATGGCGTGGTGCGCAACGCCGCCGGCGCACTGGCGGGCTCGGCCCTGGACATGGCCACCGCGGTGCGCAACACGGTGCGGCTGCTGGGCCTGCCGCTGGAGGAGGCGGCGCGCATGGCCTCGACCTACCCGGCGCGCTTCCTTGGCGTGGATTCGCGGCTGGGCCGGATCGCGCCGGGCTGGCAGGCCGACCTGGTGCTGCTGGACGAGGCGCTGCAGGTGCAGGCGACCTGGGTCGCAGGCGCCGCTTCGGACGCCTGAGCGTCGCGGGGAGCCACGATGGCCCTGGCGCTGGTTTCCCGGTGAGTTCCATGGCGCACGCGGGCGTGCAACGCCTGGCCTCGGTCGATGCCCTGCGCGGGCTGACCGTGGCGGCGATGCTGCTGGTCAACAACCCCGGCGACTGGGGCCACGTGTATGCCCCGCTGCTGCACGCAGACTGGCAGGGCTGCACGCCGACCGACCTGGTGTTCCCGTTCTTCCTGGCGATCGTCGGGGTTTCCATCGCGCTGGGCGTGGTGCCGCGCGCGGAGGCTGGCGGCGACCGCGCCGTGCTGATGCGCGCGGTGGCGGTGCGCGCGCTGCGCATCCTCGGCCTGGGCCTGCTGCTGCACCTGCTGGCCTGGTGGTGGCTGGACCTGCCGCATTACCGGCCGTGGGGCGTGCTGCAGCGGATCGGCCTGTGCTTCCTCGCCGCCGGCGCGGCGGCGCTGTACCTGCGGCCGCGCGGGCAGTGGCTGCTGCTGGCGGGCCTGCTCGCCGGCTGGTGGGCGTTGCTGCGCGCCGGCGGCAGCCTGGAGCCTTACGCCAACATCGCCAGCCGCATCGACGATGCGCTGCTGGGTCCATGGCTGTACCAGCACGACGCCGCCGGCCGCGGCCATGATCCGGAAGGCCTGCCCACCACCCTTGGAGCGCTGGCCACGACCCTCCTGGGCCTGCGTGCCGGCGACTGGCTGCGCCACGGCCAGCTGCGGCGGCTGGCGGGCGTGGCTGCGCTGGCGCTGCTGCTGGGCCTGGCCTGCACGCCATGGATGCCCTGGAACAAGAACCTGTGGACGCCGTCCTACGTGGCGTGGAGCGGCGGCTGGGCGCTGCTGGCGCTGGTGGTGGCGCACGCACTGGTGGACCTGCGCGGCTGGCCGGCGCTGGGCCGCGCGTTCGGGGTCAATGCGATCGCCGCCTACGCGGGTTCGGCGGTGATGGTCTACGCGCTGGCCGGGCGCGGCTGGTGGGAGCCGCTCTACCGCGGCGTCTTCGCCGGATGGATGACGCCGCGCTTCGGGCCGTACCTGCCGTCGCTGGCGTTCGCCCTGGCCTTCGTCGGCCTGTGGTGGCTGCTGGTGCGCTGGATGGACCGGCGCGGCTGGTACCTGAAGATCTGAGCCGCCAGCTAGGCGTGGCAACGCGCGGCGCGCGCCAGCAGCAGGCCGCGCTCGCGGGCGTTGCCGGTCATCGCCGCGGCGCGCTCGAACTCGGCGCGCGCCTCGTGCAGGCGGCCGAGCCGGAACAGCAGGTCGCCGCGCACGCTGGGCAGCGGGTGGTAGCTGGACAGCTTGGGCTCGTCCAGCAGCGCATCGACCAGCGGCAGCGCCGCTTCCGGGCCGGCGGCCATCGACACCGCCACCGCGCGGTTGAGTTCGACCACCGGCGACTGGGTCAGCCGCGCCAGCGCGTCGTACAGCGCCACGATCCGGTTCCAGTCGGTGTCCTCCGGCGCCAGGGCGCGGGCATGGCAGGCCGCGATCGCCGCCTGCAGCGCGTAGAAGCCCGCGCCGCCGCCCAGCCGCTGCGCGCGCTCGAGCGCCTCCAGGCCGCGCCCGATCAGCAGCCGGTCCCAGCGCGAGCGGTCCTGCAGCAGCAGCAGGACGGGCTCGCCGTCCGGGCCGGTGCGCGCGTGCAGGCGCGAGGCCTGCAGTTCCATCAGCGCGACCAGGCCATGCACCTCCGGTTCCTCCGGCATCAGCCCGGCCAGCACCCGGCCCAGGCGCATGGCCTCCTCGCACAGCGCCGGGCGCATCCAGTCGTCGCCGCTGCTGGCGGCGTAGCCTTCGTTGAACACCAGGTAGATCACCCCCAGCACCGCCGACAGCCGCTCCGGCAACTCCTCGCGGCGCGGGATCTCGAACGGCACCCCGGCCTCGGCCAGGGTGCGCTTGGCGCGCACGATGCGCTGGGCGATGGTGGCCTCGTTGGCCAGGAACGCGCGCGCGATCTCGCCGGTCTCCAGGCCGCCGAGCAGGCGCAGGGTCAGGGCCACGCGCGAGTCCTGCGGCAGCACCGGGTGGCAGGCGATGAACATCAGCCGCAGCACGTCGTCGCCGACGGTGTCGTCCAGCAGGTGCTCCGCGCGCGCGGCCACGTCCTCCTGCAGCTGCTCCAGCTCCCAGGCCACCTGCACGTGCTTCTCCTCGCGCAGCTTCAGGTGGCGCAGGCGGTCGATGGCGCGGTTGCGCGCGGTGGTCATCAGCCAGGCCCCGGGATTGTCCGGCACGCCGTCGGCCGGCCACTTCTCCAGCGCCGCCACCAGCGCGTCCTGGGCCAGCTCCTCGGCCAGGCCGACGTCGCGCACGAGCCGGGTCAGGCCGCCGATCACGCGCGCCGATTCCATCCGCCAGACGGCGTCGATGGTGCGGGCGATGTCGACCTGGTGCGGGTGCGGACTCATGCGCGGTGGATCACACCACCGCGCGCGGCGCGGAGCAAGCCGTGATGCGCTTCGCATTGCGGCGCCCGGCCCTGGGGCCGGCGGCCGGACCGGCGGGAAGCGGCCATGGTCGGCGCGTGCCCCGGGCAGCCCGGGCAAGGCCGCCGCGCGTGGTGCCACCACGCGGCATGCACGCCATGCATGCGATCAGGAAGCTCCGGATCACGGGAAGCGGAGGCGGTGGTGGACGCCAGGCTGCTCGCACGGCGGTACCGCGATTACATTGCCTGCCTGAACGCGCGCGACTGGGACGCGCTGGGCCGGTTCGTCGATGCGGCCGTGGAGCACAACGGCAGGGCCCTGGGCCTGGCCGGCTACCGCCGGATGCTGGAGCAGGACGTGGCGGCGATCCCGGACCTGCAGTACGCGGTCGAACTGCTGGTGGCTGAGCCGCCGCGGCTTGCCGCGCGCCTGGATTTCCACTGCACGCCGCGGGGCCGCTTCCTCGGCCTGGACGCAGGCGGCCGGCGGATCCGCTTCGCCGAGCACGCGTTCTACGAATTCGCCGGCGAGCGCATCGCGCGGGTGTGGTCGGTGATCGACAAGGCGTCGATCGAGGCGCAGCTGGAGCCGGGAGCCGGCCGGTAGCGGCATGCGTCGCGGAACCGCGCGCGCCTGCCGGCTAGACTCGGCCATCGATCGCCGGAGGACGCGGGCATGCGGCAGTCGCTGGGCCTGGTATCGCTGGTCGTGCGCGAATACGACGAGGCGATCGCGTTCTTCGTCGGCACGCTGTGCTTCCGCCTGGTCGAGGACAGCTGCGTGCCGGAGCAGGGCAAGCGCTGGGTAGTGGTGGCGCCGCCGGGCGCGGACGCGGGCCAGCTGCTGCTGGCGCGCGCGTCCACCCTGGAGCAACGGGCGCGGATCGGCGCGCAGGCCGGCGGGCGCGTCTTCCTGTTCCTGTATACCGACGACTTCTGGCGCGATTGCCACGCCTACCGCGCCAGGGGCGTGGTGTTCGTGCGCGCGCCAAGGACCAGGTCCTACGGCACGGTGGCGGTGTTCCGCGACCTGTACGGCAACCTGTGGGACCTGCTGCAGCCTTCGCCGGCGCCGCGCGCCGCCGGCGATCCGCCCACGTGACCGCGGAGGAGATGCCATGACCCGTCGCCATGCCTCATGCAGCTGCGGCCAGCTGGCCCTGACCGCCGAAGGCGAACCGCTGCGCGTGTCGGTCTGCCACTGCCTGGAATGCCAGCGGCGCTCCGGCAGCGTGTTCGCGGTGCAGGCCAGGTTCCCGGCCGACGCGGTGGCGATCCGCGGCCAGGCCAGTGCCTACGCGCGCACCGGCGACGAAGGCACCTCGTGCACCTTCCATTTCTGCCCGCGCTGCGGCACCACCGTGTACTTCGTACCCGATGCGATCCCGGGCGTGGTGAGCGTCCCGGTGGGCGTGTTCGCCGATCCCGGCTTCCCGCCACCGCGCGTATCCGTGTACGAGGCGCGCAGGCACGCCTGGGTGCGCCTGTCCGGGGACATCGAGCACATCGACTGACCCGCGCTGCGCGACCGGCGTCAGCGCCCGCCGTGGCCCGGTTCCCAGGGCGGATCGGCGAAGCGCTCGGCGAGGAAGTCGACGAACGCGCGCACCCGCGGCGGCACCAGGCGGCGTTGCGGCATCACCGCGTGGATGCCGGTGGCCGCGATCGGGTAATCGGCCAGCAGCTGCACCAGCCGGCCCCGGCGCAGGTCCTCGCAGACCTGCCAGGTCGAGTGCATGGCGATGCCCAGGCCGGCCAGCGAGGCGTCGTGCAGGGCCTCGCCGTAGTTGCTTTCCAGGCGGCCGCGCACGCGCACCACGATTTCGCCGCCGCGGCCGTCGCCGAACCGCCACACGTCCTGGCGGCCGTGGCGGCCCACCAGCAGCAGGCAGTCGTGCGCGGCCAGTTCCTGCGGCGTGCGCGGGGTGCCGCGGCGGCGCAGGTAGGCGGGTGCGGCGCACAGCACCCGCCGGTTCTCGGCCAGCCGCCGCGCGACCAGGCTGGAATCGCCCAGCTCGCCGATCCGCACCGCCAGGTCGAAGCCGTCGCTGACCAGGTCGCGCAGCTGGTCGTTGAGGTCCAGGCGCAGGGTCAGCTTCGGGTGCCGGGCCAGGAACTCCGGCAGCAGCGGCGAGATGTACTCGCGTCCGAACGAGGCCGAGGCGGTCACCCGCAGGGTGCCGGCGACCTCGGTGCCGGCCTGGCGCAGGCCCCCGGCCAGGGCCTCCAGGTCCTCGACCAGCGGACGGCCCTGCTCGGCCAGGGCCATGCCTTCGGGCGTGGGGTGCAGCCGGCGCGTGGTCCGGTGCAGCAGGCGCACGCCCAGTTCCGATTCCAGGCGCTTGAGGCGCTGGCTGGCCACCGCCACCGACAGGTCGAGGCTGCGCGCGGCCGCCGAGATCGAGCCGAGGTCGAGCACGCGCAGGAACAGGGTGATGTCGCCGATGCGGTCCACGGTCGTGGCGGGGCGGAAGGCCGCTCCACGGTTGCGCCGGTCGCGGCGATTGTCAACGGTCCGTTGAAAGTGCTTGCCGGATTGCGTGGTTCTTGCGGAAGCCGGACGCGCCTAGCCTGCGTCCGTCATCCCGATCCCGGAGGCTTCCGTGACTGCCACTTCCTCCCAGGGGCGCCTGCCGCTTGCCCTCTACGCCCTGACCGCCGGCTCGTTCGGCATCGGCTGCGCCGAGTTCGTGATCATGGGCCTGCTGCTGCAGGTCGCCGCCGACATGCAGGTCACCATCGCCGCCGCAGGACTGCTGGTGACCGGCTATGCGCTGGGCGTGACCGTCGGCGCACCGGCGCTGACCCTGCTGACCCGGCGCATGCCGCGCAAGGCGGTGCTGCTGGCGCTGATGGCGATCTACAGCGCCGGCAACCTCGCCTGCGCGCTGGCGCCGGACTACGCCACGCTGATGGCCGCGCGCGTGCTCACCTCGCTGACCCACGGCACGTTCTTCGGCGTCGGCGCGGTGGTGGCCACCGGGCTGGTGCCGGAAGCGCGCAAGGCCTCGGCAATCTCGGTCATGTTCTCCGGCCTGACCCTGGCCACCCTGCTGGGCATGCCGGCCGGGGCCTGGCTGGGCCTGCACTTCGGCTGGCGCTCCACGTTCTGGGCGATGGTCGTGGTGGGGCTGGCCTCGCTGCTGGTGATCGCCGCGCTGGTGCCGCGCAGCCGCGGCGGCGATACGCCGGTGCCGCTGCGCGCCGAACTGGCCACCATCGCGCGCCCGCAGGTACTGCTGGGGCTGCTGACCACCATGCTCGGCTTCGCCGGCGTGTTCGTGGTGATCACCCACGTGCAGCCGCTGCTGACCCGGGTGGCCGGCTTCGGCGAGGGTGCGGTGTCGCCGGTGCTGCTGCTGTTCGGCGCCGGCATGGTGGTCGGCAACCTGCTGGGCGGCCGCCTGGCCGACCGCCATCCGGTGCCGGCGCTGCTGGGAACGTTGCTGGCGCTGGCGGTGGTGCTGGCCGGCATGGCCGTGGCGGGTGCGCGCGCCGGCGGCGATGGTCCTGGCCGTGGCCCTGCTGGGCGTGGCCGCGTTCGCCACCGTCCCGCCGCTGCAGCTGCGCGTGCTGCGCCATGCCGCCGGCGCCGGACAGAACCTGGCCTCGAGCTTCAACATCGCCGCGTTCAACCTCGGCAACGCCGCCGGCGCCTGGCTGGGCGGGGTCGCGATCGAGCGCGGTCCCGGCCTGCCGGCGCTGCCGTGGCTGGCCTCGATCGTGACCCTTGCCGGCCTGGCGGTGGCGGCCTGGAGCGTGCGCCTGGAGCGGCGCGAAGCGCATGCCGCCAGTGCGCCTGCAGGCGGCATGCCCGAACGCTGCTGATCCGTTTCCCCTGCCACGGAGAACCCGCATGCAATCCCTCAGCCCGACCCGCTTTTCCGCCCCGATCCGCCGGCTTGCCGCGCTGCTGCTGGCCGTGGCGGTCGCCGTACCACTGCAGGCACAGCCGGTGCGGCCGGCATGGATCGCGACCTGGACCGCCAGCCCGCAGCCGCGCTGGGATGGCGACTTCGCCCTGCCGAGCAATCTTCCGTTCCAGTTCTTCGACCAGACCGTGCGCCAGGTGGCGCGGGTGAGCATCGGCGGGCCGCGGGTGCGGGTGGTGCTGTCCAACGAGTACGGCACGCGGCCGCTGCGGATCGGCGCCGCGCGCATTGCCCTGGCCGGCCGCGACGGCGCCATCGTGCCCGGCAGCGACCGCGTGCTGAGCTTCGGCGGCCAGGCGGCGGCGAGCATCCCGCCCGGCGCGCCGCTGCTGAGCGATCCGGTGGAGCTGGAGGTGGCGCCGCTGTCGCATGTCGCCGTCAGCCTGTACCTGCCGGAACCGACCGCGCCGTCCACCTTCCACTGGGACGCGCGCCAGACCGCGTGGGTCGGCGCCGGCAACCAGGCCGGCGCGACGCGCATCGCCGCCGACGCGACCCTGGACACGCGCGTGTTCCTGCGCGACGTGCTGGTGGAGGCGGCGCCGGGCACGCGCGCGGTGGTCGCGTTCGGTGACTCGATCACCGACGGCAACATGGCCAGCATCGACGCCGATGCGCGCTGGCCCGACGTGCTGGCCGCGCGCCTGGCGCCGCAGGGCGTGGCCGTGCTCAACGCCGGCATCTCCGGCGCGCGCGTGCTGCGCGACCGCATGGGCGACAACGCCCTGGCCCGGTTCGAGCGCGACGTGCTGGCGCAGCCGGGCGTGGCCGCGGTGGTGCTGCTGATGGGCATCAACGACATCGGCTGGCAGGACACCCCGCTCGGCCTCGGCGAGCGCTCCGCGGATGCGGAGGAACTGATCGCCGGCTACCGCCAGCTGATCGCGCGGGCCCGCGCCCGCGGCGTGCGCATCGTCGGCGGCACGCTGACCCCGTTCGAGGGCGCGCTGGAGCAGACCCCGCAGCACGGCTACCACAGCGCCGCCAAGGAACGCATCCGCCAGCAGGTCAACGCCTGGATCCGCGACGGCGGCGAGTTCGACGCGGTGCTCGACTTCGACGCGCTGCTGCGCGACCCCGCCCGGCCCACGCGCTTTTTGCCGGCATACGACTCCGGCGACCACCTGCATCCGGGCGATGCCGGCTACCGGGCGATGGGAGAGGCCGCGGACCTGAGGCTGCTGCTGGGCGGGGACCGGGCGCCACTGGCCGCGCCGGCGCGGCAGCGCCGGCCGCGGCGCTAACATGGCCCGCGCGCGCGGACGGCGCGTTGCGCTCGATGGAGGATGCGGTGGGCGATTTCCTGTGGGTGGGACTTGGGGGCTGCATGGGCGCGGTCGCGCGCTACGCGGTGGCCCTGGCCATGGGCCAGGCGGCGATGCAACGCTTCCCGTGGCCGACCTTCGCGGTCAACGCCGCCGGCTGCCTGGCGATCGGCCTGCTGGCGGGGCTGTCCACCCGCGTGCCGGTACCGGCGCAGCTGCGCCTGTTCCTGGTCACCGGCCTCCTCGGCGGCTTCACCACGTTCTCCGCGTTTGGCCTGGAGTCGCTGCAGCTGCTGCGCCGCGGCGAGCCCGCGCTGGCCGCGGCGTACGTGGCCGGCAGCGTGGCCGCGGGCCTGCTGGCGGTGTGGCTGGGCTGGCGCCTGGCCGGCGGCGCGCAGGCCTAGCCCGCACGCCGCCGCCGCGCACCGGCGCTCAGCCGCGGCTGGCCAGGGTCTGGCGCAGGCGTTCCTCCTGCTCGCGCAGTTCCGGGGTGAACTCCGGCCCGAAGTCCTCGGCCTCGAATACCGGCCGGATCTCGATTTCGCTGTCCTCGGGCATCGGGTTCGGGCAGCGCCGCACCCACTCGATCGCCTCCTCCATCGAGCGCACCTGCCACAGCCAGAAGCCGGCCACCAGCTCATGGGTCTCGGTGAACGGTCCGTCGGTCACCGTGCGGGTGCTGCCGGAAAAGCGCACCCGCACGCCGCGCGAGCTGGGGTGCAAACCCTCGCCGGCAAGCATCACCCCGGCCTTGACCAGTTCCTCGTTGTAGCGGCCCATGTCGGCCAGCAGCTGCCCGTCGGGCATCGCCCCGGCCTCGGAGCTTGGGGTGGCCTTCACCATCACCATCACGCGCATGTCGGTGTCCTCCTGGGTGGATGGCCGCGGCGCCCGCCGTCGCGGTCCTCGCAGCTGCGACGCATGGAGCGCGCCGGATTCGACAGCCGCCTCAGTACTCGACGATCGGCCTGAAGCCGCCCCAGAACATGCGCTGCCCGTCGAACGGCAGGGTGGCCGGGTCCATGCCGGCGATGCGCTTGTCCTCCATCACCGCGGCATCGATGCGGTCGCGATCCTCGCGCGAGGCATAGCGGATCCAGGCGAACACCACCACCTCGTCCGGCTTGAGCTGCACCGCCTGCGGGAACGAGGTCAGCTTGCCGGGCTGCACGTCGTCGGCGACGCATTCGACGTATTCCAGCGCGCCGTGTTCCAGCCAGACCTTGCCGGCCTGTCCGGCGATCGCCCGGTAGTCCTCGATCCGGTCACGGGGCACCGGCAGCACGAAACCATCCACGTAAGCCATTGCCATTTCCTCCTCGGTTGTGCGGGGCGGCCGCCCCGCCTGGTGCGACGGATGGAAACGCGCGGATTCGACGGCGGCCGCGGTGCGCGGGCTAGCGTGGCGCTAGCCCGTGTCGCGGCGCAGGGTGCGCGCGGCGGCGATCGCCCGCACCCGCGCGCGGCGCAGGGCGGCGCCGACCTGGGGCCCGGAGATGCCCTCGGCCAGCGCCAGGTCGCGCGCGTTCACCGCCGCGGCCGCGGCATGCAGGCGTTGCAGTTCCGGACCCTGCGGATAGGCGTCGTCCTCGTGGCCCAGGCGGCCGCGCTTGTCGGCCTCGCAGCACAGCGCGATGCGGGCCACCTGCGCCGGCTGGCGGAAGGCATCGCAGCGCTCCAGCAGTTCCAGCACGGTGTCGTCGCGCAGTTCGCCCAGGCGGTGCACGTTGAGGTGCTCGCGGCACACGGCCTCGGCCAGCTTGCGGTGCGCGGCCGGCACCCGCAGGCGCTCGCACAGCCGCGCCAGCGGCTTGAGCCCGGCGCCTTCGTGGCCGATATGCCGCGGCAGCACGTGCGCCGGGGTCAGCGCCTTGCCGAGGTCGTGGGCCAGCGCGGCGAAGCCGACCAGGTCGTCGCCCGGCGCCAGCCGCGCGGCCATGTCGCTGACCAGTTCCTGGTGGACGCCGGTGTCCACTTCCGGGTGGAACTCGGCGCGCTGCGGCACGCCGTACAGCGCGTCGACCTCCGGCAGCACCACCGCCAGTGCGCCGCAGGCGCGCAGGGTGGCCAGGAACGCCGACGGCCGCGCCGCGGCCAGCGCCTTGCGCAGTTCCTGCCACACCCGCTCGGCCACCAGGGTTTCCAGTTCGCCGGCGGCGACCATGGCGCGCATCAGTTCCATGGTTTCCGGGGCAACGCGGAAACCCAGCGGCGCCAGGCGCGCCATGAACCGGGCGGCGCGCAGCACCCGCAGCGGATCCTCGACGAAGGCCGGGCCGACATGGCGCAGCACGCGGTCGCGGAGGTCGCGCGCGCCACCCCAGGGATCGACCAGGCGGCCGTCGCCGGCGCGGGCGATGGCGTTGATGGTGAAGTCGCGCCGCTGCAGGTCCTCCTCCAGCGTCACCGAGGGATCGGCGTCGACCACGAAACCGCGGTGGCCGCGTCCGCTCTTGCGCTCGGTGCGCGCCAGCGCGTGCTCCTCGCCGGTTTGTGGGTGCAGGAACACCGGGAAGTCCCGTCCCACCGGCTGGAAGCCGGCTTCGAGCATCTGTTGCGGGGTGGCACCGACCACCACCCAGTCGCGGTCGCCGGGCGGCAGCCCGAGCAGTTCATCGCGGACCGCGCCGCCGACAAGATAGGTTTCCATGCGCGGCATCCTACCGTGGCCGGCCGCCGCGGCCGCCGCGCGCTACTGCGCCGCGGCCGGGCAGGCGAAGCCCTTGCGCTTGCCGCTGGTGCGGCCAAGCATGCGCTCGCCCAGCGGCAGTGCGTCGCCGTTGAGGCGCCAGTCGTAGATCACGCTGAAGGCCAGCACCCGCGCCACGTAGTCGCGGGTTTCCTTGTAGCTGATGGTCTCGATCCACAGGTCCGGGTCGTGCCCCGGGCGCTGCTGCAGCCAGCGCGCGGTCGGCGTCGGCCCGGCGTTGTAGGCGGCGATGGCCTGGTAGGTGGCGCCGTACTTGTCCTCCATCTCGCGCAGGTAGGCGCTGCCGAGGGCGATGTTGACCGCCGGGTCGTACAGGCTGTCGGCGCCGGCGTAGGGCAGGCCGGTGCGGCGCGCGACCGCGGCGGCGGTGCCCGGCAGCAGCTGCATCAGCCCGCGGGCGTTGGCCGGCGAGCGTGCCTTCGGGTTGAAGATGCTCTCGGCGCGGATCTCGGCGGCGATCCAGGCCGGGTCCAGGCCGTTGCGCGCGGCCGCGGCGCGGATGTCGGCGTCGTGGTGCAGCGGGAAACGCAGTTCGTACAGGCGCAGCTCGTCGGGGGTGCGGCCCAGCGAGAACACCGCGCGGTCGAACCAGCCCTGCTCCTGGGCCAGGGCAACGGCGATGCGGCGGCGGACGTCGTCGAAGCGGCCCACGGCCTCGTTCCATTCGCGCGTGGCCCAGCCGGCCTGGTCGATGCGGTACAGCGCCAGCGCCCGCACCAGGGCCGGGTCGCGCGCCACTTCCGCGCGCAGCGCCGCCGGTTCCTCCGGTTTCCACGGGCACAGCGCGTAGGACAGGCCGAGGCGGTCGGCGGCGAGGAAGCCGTGGAAGGTGGCGGTACGCGCGGCCTGCGCCAGCAGCTCGCGCGCCTGCGCGGCCTGGCCGGTCTTCTCCAGCATGCGTGCCTCGAACCACTGCCAGCGCGGATCGGCGCGCTGCTTCGGCGGCATCTTCTGCAGTGCCGCCAGCGCCGCCTTCCAGTCGCCGCGGGCCATGGCCTCGCGCACCCGCCATTCGTGCAGGCGCTCGTCGTAGGCCGCGTCCGGCACCGCCTGCAGCCGGCGCGCCGAATCCGGCAGGTAGGACGCCACGGTCCACAACGCCACCTGGTACAGCACCTGTCCGCGCTCGGCCTCGTCCAGGCCCAGCGCCGGCGCCAGCTGCGCCAGCTGGCGCTCGGCCGCGTCCGGATCGTTGCGCGCCAGCCGCGCCAGGCCGGCGGCAGCCACCTTGCGGCTGCGCGCGTCACGCGGCCATTGCGCCGCGCGCGGGTGCGGCGCCAGCACGAAGGCGGCGTAGTCCTCGGCCAGCCCGCGCCGGGCGTGCGGCAGGCCGCGGGCGATGGCGCGCATCACGCCCGGCTGGCCGGCGGCCACCGCCAGGTCGAAGCGCTCCCAGCGCAGCGCCTCGTCCAGGCCGCCGCGCCGCTCCAGCGCCGCGATCACGGGGTCGCAGGCGTCCGGCAGCGACTCGCCGGTGCGCCAGATCGCCTGCGCCTCGCGGTTCCAGTCCGGGCCGTGGCGGCCGAGTTCGTGCAGCGCGGTCAGCCGCGCGCAGCGCAGGGCCACGTCCTCCACCGGGCGCCAGTCGGCCAGCAGGTCGGCCCACTGCTTGCGGCGCGACAGCGAGGCCAGCCACAGCGGGCGCAGCGCCGCGGCCACCGCCTGGCCGTCGTGGCGCTGCAGGAAAGCGCGGACCTCGGCCGGGTCGGCGCGGTCCAGGTCGCGCGACAGGCGCGCGTACTCGATCCAAGGCCAGCGCGGATCCGCGCGCAGGGCCGGCGAGGCCGCCACCGGCTCGCCGCGCCGGGCAGCGGCGATGGCGGCGCTCACCGCGGCATCGGCGGCGGCATCCGGCAGCGCCTGCGCCTGGGCCGCGCCGCACAGGGCGGCCAGCAGCCACAGCAGCGGCGCCAGGGCCGGGTGGTTGCGCGCGATGGACGGGAAAGCGAAGCGGGGGGTGGTGGGGGGAGACGACATGCGCTCGAATATACGCAACGCGCCTGAATGGCCGTGACGAAGCGGCCGCGCGCGGCGGCGTCCACGGCCGGCGCATCGACAGGAGCACGCCGTGTCGCCGTGGATGTACCTCGGATTCCCCCTGCTTGGCCTGGCCGCAGGCCTGCTTGCCGGCCTGCTGGGCATCGGCGGCGGGCTGGTGATCATCGCCGCGCTGGCGTGGATGCTGCCGCTGTTCGGCATCCCGCAGGAAGCGGCCATGCACGCGGCCCTGGCCAGCTCGCTGGCCAGCATCGTGCTGACCGGCCTGTCGTCGGCGCGCGCCCATGCACGCCGCGGCAGCGTGCTGTGGCCGACGGTGGCGTGGATGGTGCCGGGCCTGCTGCTGGGCGGTTGGCTCGGCAGCGGCCTGGCGGTGGCGCTGGATGATTCGGTGCTGCGCTGGGTGGTGGCGGGGTACTGCCTGCTGGCGGCCTGGCAGATCGGTTTCGGCGCCACCCGCGCGCCGGCCGACGGCAGCGAGGTGGCGCCGCCGCGCGGCTGGCCGATGACCCTGGCCGGCGGCGGCATCGGCGCGATGTCGGCGGTGGTCGGCATCGGCGGCGGCAGCATGACCGTGCCGCTGCTGGTATGGCGCGGGGTGCGCCCGGTGCGCGCGGTGGGCACGTCCAGCGCCTGCGGCGTGGCGATCGCGGTTTCCTCGGCCGCCGGCTACGCCCTGCACGCGCCGCCGGGCGCGTTGCCGCAGCACGCGTTCGGCTACGTCTACCTGCCGGCGGCCCTGGGCGTGGCCATGGCCTCGGTGCTGGCGGCGCCGCTGGGCACGCGGCTGGCGCATGCAATCAGCGGCCAGGCCTTGCGCAAGGTGTTCGCACTGTTCCTGCTGCTGGTGGGCGTGAGCGTGGCGCTGTCGGGCTGAGCGGCGATCAGCCGCCACCGCAGTCGCGGGCCATGCGCGCGTCGATGCGCGCCTGTTCGGCGTCCAGCGCCTGGCGTTCGCTGGGCATCAGCCCGTGGTAGACGCGCAGGATCCCGTAGCGGCGGTCGGACAGTCGCGCGCAGACCTCTTCCTGCGGCAGGCGCTCGCACGGGTCCTGCACCCAGGTGCCGGTGGCGACCAGCGCCGTGCCCGGATGGGGCGGCCGCACCGGCGGCACCGGATCCCGGCCGGGACCCGGACGGGCCGCGGGACGCGGCGCATGCAGCCGCGGCGGCGGGGCGCGCCCTGCCACCCAGAGCGGCACCCAGCGCGGCGTGCCCTGCGGCTGGTCGCTCAGGTAGCGCTCGCCGTCGGGAGCGGTGCAGGCGTACATCGGCTCCGGGTCCTGCACCCGGACCACGTGCACGATGCTGCGTGGCGGCGGCGCGGGCTGCGCCGGGGCGGGCGGCACCGGATTGGCCCCGGGCGCGGGGTCGCGCGGACGCTCCATGGTCCGCTGTTGCTGGCGCTCGCCGCTGCCGCAGGGCTGGTTGCCGAGGCTGACCGTGCCGTCGCTGGCGGTGCAGCGGTAGATGGTGAGCGCGTCGCCGGCGGTCGCGGGCGCTGCCGCCAGCAACGGTGCCAGGCAGGCAAGCAGGGCAGTCGTGGCCCCGGCAACCGCGCCTGCGCGATGACCGTGCCCGGGCATGGGCTCATCCGCGCAGGACGGCGCCGTCGAGCGCGGCGCGGATCGGGGTGGGGCGGTCGAGGCCGCCGGTTTCCCCGCCGACCACGCCGTCGATCCCGCCCAGCAGGGCCGGATCCAGTTCGTGCCGGGCGTAGGCCGGCGGCCGTCCGGCGAGGTTGGCGCTGGTGGAGACCAGGGCTCCGCCGAAGGCCTCGCAAAGCGCCACCACCTCCGGATGCGCGCTGATGCGCACCGCCAGGCTGCGGTGGCTGCCGGTCACCCACGGCGGCGCCAGCGACGTGGCCGGGATCGCCCAGGTGTTCGGGCCGGGCCAGCTGGCGCAGACCTCGGTCATGCGCCCGGCCGGCAACTGCGCCAGGTCCAGCCATGGCCGCACCGCTTCCAGCCCGGCGGCCACCACGATCAGGCCCTTTTCCACCGGCCGCTGCTTGATCTCCAGCAGGCGCATGACCGCCGCCTGGTCGGCTGGGTCGCAGCCCAGCCCCCATACGGCTTCGGTGGGATAGGCGATCACGCCGCCGCGCCGCAGCAGGTCCACGGCCGACGCGATGTCGAGGGTGTTCTCCATGCGCGGATGGTAGTACGCGGCGGTGTGCCCGGGATGAAGCCCGGCTGGCGGGAACGCGCCCCCGGAAAACGGACGGGCCCGCTCGCGCGGGCCCGCCTGGTTGCGATCGATGCCGCCGGACTCAGAACGGCGGGGCGTCGTCGGCCGTCGCGCGCGCGGCCTTCCTGGCCGGAGCCTTTTTCGCGGCGGTCTTGGTGGCCTTCTTGGCCGGAGCCTTCCTTGCCGCGGCCTTCTTCGCCGGCGCCTTCTTCGGCGCGGCGTCATCGGCGACGGCCTTCTTCGCCGCCTTCTTCGCCGGCGCCTTCTTGGCGGCGAAACCGCGGCGCGCGGGCTTGCCGGTCTCGGCCAGCAGCCGTTGCACTTCCTCCAGGGTCAGCGAGGACGGCTCGCGGTCCTTGGGGATCTTGCCGTTGAGCTTGCCGTCGCTGATGTACGGGCCGAAGCGGCCGTTGAGCACCTGGATGTCGCTGCCCGGGAACTCCTTGATGATCCGGTTGCGCGCGATCTCCTCCTTCTCCTCGATCAGGAACACCGCCCGCGCCAGGTCGATCTTGTACGGGTCGTCCTCCTTCTTCAGCGAGGCGTAGGTGCTGCCGCGCTTGACGAAGGGGCCGAAGCGGCCGATGCCGACGCTCACCTGCTGGCCGTTGCTCTCGCCCAGGTTGCGCGGCATGTCGAACAGCTTCAGCGCCTCCTCCAGGGTGATGGAGTAGATGCTCTGGCCCGGCTGCAGCGAGGCGAACTTCGGCTTCTCCTCGTCCTCGACCGTGCCGATCTGCACCATCGGCCCGAAGCGGCCGATGCGCGCGCTGACTTCCTTGCCGGTCCTGGGGTCCACGCCCAGCACGCGCGAGCTGCCGGCGTCGGTGCGGTCCAGCGATTCCTTCTTCTCCTCGACCAGCTCCTTGAACGGGGCCCAGAAGCGCTCCATCAGCGGCACCCACTCCTCCTCGCCGCGGGAGACGGCGTCCAGCTCGTCCTCCATGCGCGCGGTGAAGTCGTAGTCCACGTAGCGGCTGAAGTGCCCGGCCAGGAACTTGCTGACCGCGCGGCCCACGTCGGTGGGCTTGAACGCGCGGCCTTCCATCTCCGCGTACTTGCGGAACAGCAGGGTCTGGATGATCGAGGCGTAGGTCGAGGGACGGCCGATGCCGTATTCCTCCAGCGCCTTGACCAGGGCCGCTTCGGTGTAGCGCGGCGGCGGCTGGGTGAAGTGCTGGTCGGCGTGGACGCGGTCCAGCGGCACCCGCTCGCCGGGCTTGAGCGGCGGCAGCTTGCGGCCCTCGTCCTCGTCCTCGGCGCACTTCACGTCCTTGCCTTCCTCGTACACCGCCAGGAAGCCGGGGAAGACCACGGTGGTGCCGCTGGCGCGGAACACGTGCTCGCTGCCGGCGGCCAGGTCGACCGAGACGGTGTTGAGGGTGGCCGGCACCATCTGGCTGGCCACCGCGCGCTTCCACACCAGCTCGTAGAGCTTGCGCTCGTCGTCGGTGAGGAAGCGGGCGACCGAGGCCGGGGTGCGCAGCGCGGAGGTCGGGCGGATCGCCTCGTGCGCCTCCTGCGCGTTCTTGGACTTGGTCTGGTACACCACCGGCTTGTCCGGCACCGAGGCGGTGCCGTAGTCGCGGGCGATGACGTCGCGGATCTCGGCCACCGCCTCCTGGGAGAGGTTCACCGAGTCGGTACGCATGTAGGTGATCAGGCCGACCGTGCCCTCCTCGCCCAGGGTCACGCCCTCGTACAGCTTCTGCGCCACCTGCATGGTCTTGCGGGTGGTGAAGCCGAGCTTGCGCGAGGCTTCCTGCTGCAGGGTCGAGGTGGTGAACGGCGGCGCCGGGCGGCGCTTGCGCTCCTTGCTGGCCACGTCGGTGACGTGCAGGGCGCCGCCGGCGGCCTGCTGGATGCGCAGGCGCGCAGCCTCGGCCGATTCGCCGTCGGTGATGGTGAACTGCTCGAACTTCTGCCCGTCCAGCTTGACCAGCTTGGCGGCGAACGGCTGCGCCGGGTGCGCCAGCTCGGCGCCGATGCTCCAGTACTCGCGCGCCTTGAACGCCTCGATCTCCTCCTCGCGCTCGACGATCATGCGCAGCGCAGGCGACTGCACGCGGCCGGCCGACAGGCCCGGCTGCACCTTGCGCCACAGCACCGGGGAGAGGTTGAAGCCGACCAGGTAGTCCAGCGCGCGGCGCGCCTGCTGGGCGTCGACCAGCGGCGCGGCGATGGTGCGCGGCTGGTTCATCGCCTCCTTGATCGCGCGCGGGGTGATCTCGGTGAACACCACCCGGCGCAGCGGCTTGCCGTCGAGCAGGCCGCGTTCCTTCAGGATCTCGGCGATGTGCCAGCTGATCGCCTCGCCCTCGCGGTCCGGGTCGGTGGCCAGCCAGATGTCGTCGGCCGCCTTGGCCGCCTTGGCGATCGCCTCGACGTGCTTCTCGTTCTTCTCGATCAGGTCGTAGCGCATGGCAAAGCCGCGGTCCGGGTCGACCGCGCCTTCCTTGGGAACCAGGTCGCGGACGTGCCCGTAGGAGGCCAGGACGGTGAAGTCCTTGCCGAGGTACTTGTTGATCGTCTTGGCCTTGGCGGGCGACTCGACGATGAGGAGGTGCTTGGGCATGTGTGAACCAGACAAGGGCGACGGTCCTTCCGGGACCGGAACGTGCGGGACGACGCGTGAAGAACGCGTTCCCCATAGATGTCGACGCCCGGGGGCGGGACCCCCGGGCGTCGGCCAGCTTTCTTTTTATAGGTGAATCACGCCCCGGCCGGCCGTGTCAAGCCGGCCTCCGGCGCGGCTCAGGCGGCCAGCGAGGCGATCACGCCGATCATGGCCACCAGCGCGACCAGGGCGCCGACCAGCAGCAGGCCACCCAGGACCAGGACCACGATGGTCAGCGTGCCCAGCTCCCGGCGCTGCCATTCCGGGTGCTCGGTGAAGGCCCACTTGTCCACCACCAGGGTGTCGCAAACCATGTCGTGCAAGGCCTGCTTGCGCTGGGTGAAGGCCGCCATCAGGTAGCCGATGCACAGGATCAGGCTGCTGAGGATGGTGGCGAAGTAGCGGCCGATGCCGCGCAGCAGGCTGATGCGGCTGCCGTCGGTGCGCACGACCTTGATGCCGATGGCCATCTTGCCGGGGGTGGCGCCGCCGCGCGAGGCGTGGAAGGCGGCGTAGTAGACGGCGGTCAGCAGGATCGAGAACAGCTGCACGCCCAGGTGCATGATCGCCGTGGCGGCGCCGGAGTCGTCGGACAGGGCCAGCGGCAGCGCGAACAGGGCCAGGACCATGCCGACCAGGGTGCCGGCCACGCCGACGATCACGCTGTCGATCAGGTAGGCGGCCACGCGCTTCCAGAACCCGGCCAGCACCACCTCGCCGGCGGCCTGGGGGGCGTAGGAGCCGGTGGCCGCCGCCACCGGGGCGGCGTAGGGCGAATAGGCCTGGCTGGCCTCGGCCGTGGTCCAGGCGTGGCCGCCGTCGTGGCCGTCCGCGGTGCCGGTCCCGGGGGCGGCGGTCGGGGCCAGCGGCTCCAGTTCCAGGCGGGCCTCGGGGGCGCTCCCGTGGTGGGGGCTGGTGACCTCGGCAAGGGCCGGTCCGGCCACCTGCTCGGGCGTGGCTGGCTCCAGCACGGGCTCAGCGACGGGCGCCACGCCGGATGCGGCGGTTCCGGGGACGACCGGTTCCGCGACCGGTTCCGCGACCGGTTCCAGGACGGGCTCCAGCACGGGTTTCAGCACGGGCTCCGCGGGCTGCCACGCGGCCGGTTCGGCCGCGACGGGCGCGGTCGCCGGCGCCGGGGCGGGCTGCGGGGCCGGCGGCGCAGCCACCGGCGCGGGCGGTGGCACCGGCTGGTCCAGGCCCAGCTCGCTGCGGTGGGCGCCCAGCGGCTGCCACTGGGACAGCCCCTCGCGCCACACCAGGGTGGCATCGCCGACCCGGCCCTGGCGGTACAGGCGCGCCACTTCGGCGGCCGCGACCGGGCCCTGCTGCTGGCGGTTGTGATCGGCGTAATACCACTGGGTCATGCGTTGGATCCTTCGTGTACCGCGTCAGCCGCGGCATTCATGGGGCAGGTAACGGTCTTCGATGGCCGAGGAGCACAGCCAGGTGTCCACCGCCGCGTTGTATTCCAGCCAGACCGGTTGCTGGTCGAGGTCGTCGTTGCCTGGCACGCGCAGGGTGGCGGCCAGGCCGCACAGCTCGCTTTCCTCGAACTCGCCGAAGCGGATCGCGGCGAGGTTGCCGCCGGCGTATTCCTCGGCGCTGGCGAAGCCTTCGTCGTCGTTGGTCGGGCAGCGGCCGTGCTCCTCGACGAAGGCCACCACCGCCGGCTGGTGCACGCGTGCCTCGGCGATGGCCGCCACCACCCGGGTCCTGGCCACGTAGTCCTGGTAGGCCGGCAGGGCGACCGCCGCCATGATGCCCAGGACCGCGACCAGCACCAGCAGGGCCACGCCCAGGACCACGGCCACGATGCAGCCGGTGCGCCGCGGCGGCGGCGCCGGCATGGCGGTGCGCGCCTGGCCGGGGAGCGGGGGCGGCGGCGGGGCGGCCAGGCCCAGTTCGACGGCCACGGCCGACAGCGGGCACCACTGCGCCAGGCCTTCGCGCCAGACCAGGGTTTGCGGCCCGATCGCGCCGCGGCGTGCCAGCGCGGCCAGTTCGGCGGCCGGCAGCGGCCCGTGCTGCTGGCCGTCCGGGGTGGCGTAGTACCAATGGCTCATCCCAGCAGCTCCCCAAGCACGGACAAGAACACGAACGCGGCCAGCGCGATCAGCACCGACAGCGCCGACCACAGCGCCCACAGGCGCGCCTTGCGCGAGGCCTCCAGGGCCCCGGCCAGGTCGCCCTCGGCGCGGCGGCGGTCCACCTTGCAGGCATGGACGATGGACACCACGCCCAGCGGCCAGCAGCACAGCAGGGTGGTGAGGATCGCCCAGGCCAGGTAGGTCGGCACCGGCTGCACGACCGGCGCCGGGCGCGCGCTGTCCCAGGCCTGCGGCGGCGCGTAGGGGCCGGCAGCGGCGGCCGGCGGCAGTGGCGGCGGCGGGCTTGCGCCGAAGCCGGGCAGGCCCAGCTCGGCCGCCACCTGTGCCAGCGGCTGCCACTGCGCCATGCCCTCGCGCCACACCAGCGTGGCCGGCCCGATCTCGCCCGTGGCGGCCAGCTCGCGCAGGCGCGCGGCCGGCACCGGGCCATGCCCCTGCCCGCCGGCAGTGGCGTAATACCAGTCCATTCGTGTCCCCGGAAAATCCGTTTCGTCACGTTACCTTAACCTCCAGATGCGCGGAAGCCGGCGCGTGGCCGGCTTCCGGGAGGCAGGGCAGTGGCGCGGCCGGTCAGTGCACCGGCTCGGGGTCCTCGCCGAACATCTGGGTTTCCATCCAGGCGTAGGCGGCCTCGGCGCCGGGCTGGGTGAACAGCACCATCAGCACCACCCACTTGAGGTCGTCCAGGTCCAGCTCGTCCTGGTCCAGGGCCATGGCGCGGTCGACCACCAGCTCGCGCTGGGCGGCATCCAGCACCCCCTGCTGCTCCAGGAAGGTCAGGAAGCCGCGGCATTCCACGTCCAGCTTGTCCAGCTCCGGGCCATGGAACACCCGCACCGGCCCGTTGCAGCGCGGCTCGGCGCTGGGGCGCTGCTGGGCCAGGCCGTCGAGCCAGTCGAAGGCCTTGGCGATCTCGGCGGGGGTGAATCCGGCCTCGATCAGGCCGGCCTGCAGCGGATCCCGGTCGCGCAGGGTGTCCGCATCGTCGGCGATGTAGTGTTCGAAGAGGTAGAGCAGGACGTCCAGGATGCTTTCTTTCATTGCCCTCGGCCTGCGTCCGGGAAGGACGCGGTGGGTGGGGAACCACGGGCCTGGCGCCAGGCCGTTCGGCCGCCGTCAGGCTCCGGGGCCGTCGCCGCTGGACCTGCGCGCATAGCGGCCATGTTCGACCACGATCCGCCCGTCCAGTTCCATGGCCAGCAGCATGGACGACAGGGTGGCGGGCGTCAATCCGGTCCGTTCAGCGAGGATGTCCATAGGGATTGGGTCATGGCCCAGTGCCTGCCACAACTTGTCGTGGTCCCCCCGGGGCTGGGCAGGCGTCGTGGCGGGTCCGGGACGGGCCGCGGGCGGGGGTGCCAGCTGCCGGGCGAGGTGCCCGGCCAGCGCGGCGATGCCGGCCAGCACGTCCTCCGGCGTTTCCGCCAGCTGGGCGCCGTCGCGGATCAGGCGGTGGCAGCCGCGGGCCTGCGGGTGGTGGATCGAACCGGGCAGGGCGAACACCTCGCGCCCGTAGGTCGCGGCCAGGCGCGCGGTGATCAGGGCGCCGGAGCGCAGCGCGGCCTCCACCACCACCGTGCCCAGGGCGAGCCCGGCGATGATCCGGTTGCGCCCGGGGAAGTGCGCGGCCCGCGGCGGGGTGCCGGGCGGATGCTCGCTGGCCACCGCGCCGTGGGCCGCGATCCGTTCCAGCAGCCCGGCGTGGCGGCGCGGATAGGCCACGTCCGGGCCGGTGCCAAGCACGGCCACGGTGCCGCCGCCGCACTCCAGCGCCGCCTCGTGCGCGGCGCCGTCGATGCCGGCGGCCATGCCGCTGGCCACCACCAGGCCGGCGCGGCAGAAGGCGTGGGCGAACGCGCGGGCGTTGTCGCGGCCGCCGGCGCTGGCGGCGCGGCTGCCGACCAGCGCCAGGGCCGGCCGCCACAACAGGTCCGGGTCGCCGGCCACGAACAGCGCCAGCGGCGCGTCCGCGCATTCCCGCAGCAGGGCCGGGTAACGGGGGTCGTTCCAGGGCAGGAAGTGGTGCCCGGGCTGTTCCAGCCAGGCCAGGCAGCGCTCCAGCAGGGGCGCGGGCACCGCGTCCAGGCGCGCGGCCAGCTCCTGATCGGGCCGCGCCGCCGGCCCGGCCTGCAACAGCGCCCGGCGCGGCGCGCGCGGGCCGCCGGCCAGGGCCAGGCGCAGGGCGGGCAGGGGATCGGCGGCAGTTGCGGGCGGGTAGGCGACGGCGGCGGACATGCCCGCCATCGTCGCCCGGAAACGGCGACGGCGCCCTAGGGCGCCGTCGCATCGGTGCGTAGGACTAGTCCGGCTTACTCGGTATCCGGATGCCGCGCGCTGTAGCCCACGCGCACCGGCTTCACCCCGTCCATCACCAGGGCGTAGCTGACCTTGTCGAAGGTGCGGAACACCATCGCGTGGGCCGCGTACTCCTCCGGCAGGGCCACGCCGCCCCCGCTGAAGCGGTCGTCCATGCGCGAGGTCTGGCCGCCGGTGACGCGGTCGTTGACCTTGGTGCTCGTGCGCCACAGCGAGACCACGGTGCCGTTGTCGAAGCCGTCGCGGGCGCCGGCCGACAGCGCGATCACGTCGCGCGGGCCGCCGGAGGCGATCGCGTCGGCCACCGCCAGCACGCGCACGTCGGTCGGCAGTTCGCGCGGCGGGTGCGGGAAGAACTGCAGGTCGTACGGCTGCGGCTCGACCGGGATCAGGCGGTCGCCGGCGCGGACTTCCTTGCCGTTGCTGTCCTCCAGGGTCAGCGTGGCCACCTCGACCGAGCCGGCCGGCACGCGGGTGATGGTGCCGACGTTGACCTGGGTCAGCTCGTAGCCGAGGAACTCGTTGCGGTCGGTCGGCGGCACGTATTCCTTCCACAGCGCGCCGTCGCCCGGGGTCGGGCGGCCGCTGGGCAGCAGGTCGCGGGTGTTGCGCGGCATGGCGTAGCGCACGGTCGGGCGGACCACGGCGTAGCGCTGGCCCACGGCGGCGCCGGCGAGGTTCTTCACGTAGGCGGCCTGGCCGGCGCTGCCGCGCAGGCGGTTGTCCTCGAACGCGACCACGTACGGCAGGTGTTCGAAGGCGTCGGTCACGCGCAGGTTCTTCAGGAACGGCTCGATCTCCGACAGCGGCACGGCGCCGATCGGGGCCTCCTCGCGCGGGCCCGGCTCGACCGCGACCACGCGGTCCAGGTAGGCCAGGCTCAGCACGTCGCCCGGATAGATCAGGTGGGGGTTGGCCACCTGCGGGTTGGCCTGCCAGATCTCCGGCCACAGCCAGGGCTTCTTCAGGAAGCGGCCGGCGATGTCCCAGAGGGTGTCGCCCTTCTGGACGACGTAGGTATCCGGATGGGAGCCGGCGGATTCGACCGCCAGCGCATAGGTAGCGACAGTCAGCATCGCGACGGCGAAGGCCGTCCGAAGGCGCGTGAGCATTGTTGAAATCCGCCTGATTCCCCAACAGGTCCGCGGACTATAGTCCAGAAACCCGGTCCCAGCGCAAGCATCCGCGCTAGAATTGGGGACGCTGGCCGGGTCCGTCCCGGCCGATCCTGTTTGCCACCCCCCGGAGCGCCCGCCATGGCCCTGCTGCCCATCCTCGAATTCCCCGATCCGCGCCTGCGCACCAAGGCCGCCCAGGTCGATCCGGCGCAGGTAACCAGCCCGGAGTTCCAGGGCCTGGTCGACGACATGTTCGAGACCATGTACGCGGCGCCGGGCATCGGCCTGGCCGCCACCCAGGTGGACCGCCACCTGCGCTTCATGGTCATCGACGTCAGCGAGGACAAGTCCGCGCCGATGGTGTTCATCAACCCGGAGATCGTCTCCTCCCAGGGCAAGCGCGCCTACCAGGAGGGCTGCCTCTCGATCCCGGGCATCTATGCCGACGTGACCCGCGCCGACACCATCGTCGTGCGCTACCTGGACCGCGAGGGCAAGCAGCAGGAACTGCCCGCCGAGGGCCTGCTGGCCACCTGCATCCAGCACGAGATCGACCACCTGGACGGCAAGCTGTTCGTGGACTACCTCTCGCCGCTCAAGCGCGAGATGGTGCGCAAGAAGCTGGCCAAGGCGCGCAGGCACGCCGCCTGAGCCCGGTGGCGCCCCCGCCGCGGCGGCGCCCCGCAGCCCCCCGGGCCGCCGGCGGCGCGCCGGCCGGCCCCCGTACCGCCCGCGGGCGGACGGGCCATCTGGAGACGATGACCCGATGAGGATCGTATTTGCAGGCACCCCGGAGTTCGCGGTGCCTTCCCTGCGCGTCGCCGCGCAACGCGGCGAGGTGGTGGCCGTCTATACCCAGCCGGACCGGCCCGCCGGCCGCGGCCGCGGGTTGCAGGCCTCGCCGGTGAAGCTGGAGGCGGTGGCCCGTGGCATCCCGGTCTACCAGCCGGAAAGCCTGCGCGACCCCGCCGCCCAGGAACAGCTGCGCGCGCTGCGGCCGGACCTGATGGTGGTGGTGGCCTACGGCCTGATCCTGCCCAAGGCCGTGCTCGCCATCCCGACCCACGGCTGCTGGAACGTGCATGCCTCGCTGCTGCCGCGCTGGCGAGGCGCCGCGCCGATCCAGCGCGCGATCCAGGCCGGCGACGCCGAGACCGGCGTGTGCCTGATGCAGATGGAAACCGGCCTGGACACCGGCCCGGTGCTGCTGGAACAGCGCACCGCCATCGGCGAGGCCGAGACCGGCGGCCAGCTGCACGACCGCCTGGCCGAGCTGGGCGCGCAGGTACTGGGCGACGGCCTGGGCCTGCTGCGCGCCGGGATCCGGCCGGTGCCGCGGCCGCAGCCCGCCGAGGGCGTGACCTACGCGCACAAGCTGGACAAGGCCGAGGCGCGGCTGGACTGGAGCCGCCCGGCGGCCGAGCTGGCGCGCACCGTGCGCGCATTCAACCCGTGGCCGGTGGCCGAGGCCCAGGTGGCCGGCGAACGCCTGCGCATCCACGGCGCGGTGGCGCTGGACCAGGCCCATGGCGCCGCGCCCGGCACCCTGCTCGGCGCCAGCCGCGAGGGCATCGACATCGCCTGCGGCGAGGGCGTGTTGCGCCTGCGCACGGTGCAGCGCGACGGCGGCCGCGCGATCACCGCGGCCGACTGGCTCAACGCGCGCCGCGACCTGGTGGCTGGCTGACGGATGCCTGCGCCGCGTCCGCCCGCACGACGCCCTGCGCACCCGCGCCCGGAGCGGCCGCTGGCCCCCGGCGTGGAAGTGCGCGTGCACGCCGCGCGCGTGCTCGACGCGGTGGTGCACCGCGGCCGCTCGCTGAAGTCCGAGCTGGCGCCGGTGCTGCCGCGCCTGGCCGATCCGCGCGACCGTGCCCTGCTGGAGGCGGTGGTGTTCGCCGCGCTGCGCGGACGCCACCGCTACGAGGCCGCGCTGCGCGGCTGGCTGGCCAGGCCGCCGGGCGCCGGCGACGGTTCCCTGGTGGCCCTGCTGCTGGCCGGCTGCGCCCAGCTCGACGCGCTGCAGCTGCCGGCGCACGCGGCCCTGGATGCCACGGTCGAGGCCGCGCGCGCGCTGGGCCGTCCGCACCAGGCGGGCCTGGTCAACGCGCTGCTGCGCCGTGCCCAGCGCGAGGGTTTCCCGGCCGCCGATCCGGCCGCGGCCTGGCCGCAATGGCTGCGGAAGAAGGTCGAGGCCGCCTGGCCGCAGCACGCGGCCGCGGTGTTCGCGGCCAGCGCGCATGCCGCGCCGCTGTGGCTGCGGGTCAACCGCAGGCTGGCCGGTCGCGAGGCCTACCGCGCGCGGCTGCAGGAGGCGGGCATCGCCGCCAGCATCGATCCGCGCCTGGCCGACGGCCTGCGCCTGGACGAGCCGGTGCCGGTGGCGGCCCTGCCCGGTTTCGAGGAAGGCCTGGTCGCGGTCCAGGATGGCTCGGCGCAGCAGGCGGCCGACGCCCTGGCCCCGGAGCCGGGCGCGCGCGTGCTCGATGCCTGCGCCGCCCCCGGCGGCAAGGCCGCGCACCTGCTCGAGCGCGACCCCACGCTGGAACTGCTGGCGCTGGACGTGGACCCGCGCCGGCTGGCGCGGGTGGAAGACACCCTGCGCCGCGGCGGCCTGCTCGGCGAGCGCGTGCAGTTGCGCCCGGTCGACGCCACCACCCCGGCACTGTGGTGGGACGGTTTCACCTTCGACGCGATCCTGCTGGATGCGCCGTGCTCGGCCACCGGCGTGGTCCGGCGCCAGCCGGACATCCTGCTGCACCGCCGTCCCGAGGACATCGAGTCCCTGGTCGCCGCGCAGGCGCGCCTGCTCGACGCGGTCTGGCCGCTGCTGCGCCCGGGCGGCATCCTGCTGTACGCCACCTGCTCGATCCTGCCGGAGGAGAACGCCGGCCAGGTCGAGGCGTTCCTGGCCCGTACCCCGGACGCGGCCGCAGTGCCGTTGCCGGAGGCGTTCGGCCATGCCGCCGGTCCCGGCCGCCAGCGCCTGACCGGGGAGGACGGCATGGACGGCTTCTTCTACGCGCGCCTGCGCAAATCCGAGTGACCTGATCCCCGCCAACCCGAGCCACGGCCATGCCGATACAGGACCTGCGCAAGCGCGACCTCTGGTTGTTCTGGACCCTGGCCCTGCTGGTACTCGGCGCGGGCCTGGGCCTGCGCGACCCGTGGCCGGCCGACGAACCGCGTTTCGCCCTGGTGGCCAAGCAGATGGTGGAGAGCGGCAACTGGCTGTTCCCGCACCGCGGCACCGAGCTGTACTCGGACAAGCCGCCGATGCTGATGTGGCTGCAGGCCGCGTTCTACACCGTGACCGGCAACTGGCGGGTGGCGTTCCTGCTGCCCTCGTTGCTGGCCGCGCTGGGCACGCTGTGGTGCGTGCAGGACCTGGCCGGCCGGCTGTGGACCCGGCGCGTGGGCCTGTACGCGGCGTGGGCGCTGCTGTTCGCGTTCCAGTTCACCTGGCAGGCGAAGAAGGCGCAGATCGACCCGCTGGTCACCTTCTTCATCACCCTGGCCAACTACGGCCTGCTGCGCCACCTGCTGCTGGGCCCGGCCTGGCGCTGGTGGGCCCTGGGCTGGGCCGCGGCCGGCCTGGGCACGATCACCAAGGGCGTGGGCGCGCTGGCGTTGCTGATGGTGCTGCCGGCGGCGATCGCCGCGGTGCGCGGCTGGCCGCGGGTGCGGGTACACGCGCGCGACCGCCGTTTCTGGCTGGGCCCGCTGGCGTTCCTCGGCGCGGTGTCGGTGTGGCTGGTGCCGGTGCTCGCGGTGGCGCTGTCGCAGGACCTGCCCGAGTATCGCGCCTACCTGCACGACATCCTGCTGCGGCAGACCGCCAAGCGCTATTCGCAGTCCTGGGACCACCACCAGCCGGCCTGGTACCACCTGGGGGTGATGGCGAGCATGTGGATCCCGGCGGTGCTGGCGCTGCCGTGGGCGATCCCGGCCTGGCGCCGGCGCCTGCGCCGGCGCGACCCGCGCTACCTGCTGCCGCTGGCCTGGTGGCTGCTGGTGCTGGTGTTCTTCTCCATCCCCGATGGTAAGCGCGACGTGTACATCATGCCGGCGCTGCCGATGATGTGCCTGGCGCTGGCGCCGTTGCTGCCGGGGATCCTGCGCCGGCGCCTGCCGCGCGCGCTGCTGCTGGCGCTGGCGCTGCTGGTGGCGCTGCTGTTCCTGGCCGGCGGTGCCTCGGTGCTGTCCGGCGTCGGTTCGCTGCCGGAGCGGCTGCGCGAGCAGCGCGGCCTGGATCCGCAGGGCATCGTCGCCGGCGGCTGGATGCTGCTGGCGATCGGCGCCTGGGGCCTGGGTTGCGTGCTGGCTTTCCGCCGCCGCGCGGTGGCGGCGCTGTCCGCCACCCTGGCGGGGCTGTGGGTGGTGTTCGGGCTGGTCGGCTACGGCCTGCTCAACGACGCCAGTTCCGCGCGCGGGGTGATGGCCGCGGCCGGCCGCCGCATCGGCCCGGAGGCGGAGCTGGGCCTGGTCGCGTGGAAGGAGCAGAACCTGCTGATGGCCGACCGCCCGGCGGCGACCTTCGGCTTCAAGCGTCCCTGGGACGAGCAGCTGCAGCTGGCGGTGGCCTGGCAGGCGCAGGCCCCGGACCGCTGGCTGCTGGTGCTGGAGGACGCGCTGGAGCACTGCCTGGACCCGCAGCGGATCGAGCTGGCCGGCATTTCCAACCGCCGCCGCTGGTACCTGGTGCCGCCGGACGCGGTCGTGGCCCCCTGCGAGGCCACCCCGGAGGAGCGCGCGCGCGCGGCCGCCGGGCAGGCGCGGGACCTGGAGGAGTGAGCGCCGGCGCCGGCTCAGCCTTCGTTCCGCGTGGCGCGGCGACCATGTGCGGCTCGCCGCGCACGCAAGCCGAGGAAAGAGTGGGGAGTGACGACGACCGCATGGAAGGACACCGGCTGCACTGGGCACGGCGCTGTGCGGCCTGCGCGCTGTGGTGCCTGCCGGCGCTGGCCCTGACCCTGCCCAAGGGACTGCTCCCGTTCGGCCTGCTGCTGCTCGTCTCCACCCTGCTGGTGCCCGGCGTGGTCGCCGGCGCGCGCCGCATCGGCTGGCCGCTGGCGGCAGTGGCCGCGACGGCCCTGCTGGCGATGGGCGTGGCCCTGCTTTCCAGCCACTGGGCCGGCGGCGGGGGCATCGAGAGCCGCGACCGCCTGCTGGTCCTGCCGTGGACGATGGCCTGGGCCTGGGCCCTGCGTCCGCCGGCCAGCTGGCTGTGGCGCGGGGCGATGGCCGGCCTGGCCTGCGCGGTGGTGCTGGCCTTCGTCCAGGTCGCCACCGGGCTGGGGCGCGCCTCCGGCTGGGTCAACGCGATCGTGTTTGCCGACGTGGTCCTGCTGCTGATGGTGCTGGCGGTGTTCTGCCGGCCGCCGCGCAGCTGGCACTGGGCGGTGTTCGGAGTGGTCTGCGGCACCGTGGCGATCCTGTTCAGCGGCACCCGCGGGACCTGGCCGGGGCTGCTGCTGCTGCTGGCCGCGGTGGTGCTGGGCAGCGGCTGGCAGAGCTGGCGCTACCGGGTGCTGCTGCTGGCCACCGGCCTGGCCGGCGTGGTGGCGCTGGTGGGGGTGGTGCCCGGGATGAGCCACCAGATGCGGCTGGTCGAGCTGCAGCAGGACATCGAACGGATCGATGCCGGCGACCACGATTCCTCCGCCGGCGCGCGCCTGGAACGGCTGCAGGTGGCGGTCGACGCCTTCCTCGAGCGGCCCTGGACCGGGGTGGGCTTTGCCCAGTTCGACCGCGCCATGCGCGAGCAGCTGCCGGCCTGCCGCGAGCCGCATCCGGCCGAGCGCTGCGACCTGGGCCACGCCCACAACGACCTGGCCGAGTGGGCCGCGACCATGGGCATCCCCGGCCTGGTCTCGCTGCTGCTGCTGTACGGCGTGCCGCTGGCGCTGTTCCTGCACCTGGCCTGGCGCACCGGCGTGCCGCGCATGCGCGGGATCGCCGCCGGCGGCGCCATGCTGGTGGTGGTGTTCGCCCTGTGCGGGCTTACCCAGTCGATGTTCGCGCACCAGACCACCACCAGCGCCTATGCCGCGCTGACCGGCATCCTGCTGGGCCTGGCCCTGCACGAGGCCGCCGCCGCCGGACGCCTGCGCGGACGCGGCGTGCGCGGGGACTGAACCGCGGCGCGGTCCGGCGCCCGGCGCCTGCCGGCCGCTGCCGTCTCCATGGTCCGTGGCAGGCCGCGGCCACAGCCGCAGTCCCGGGTGTGCACCGGTTGGCACGGGCCCCGCCTTCCGTTCTCCCGGGCGTGCTGCGCTTGTCCGGACTGCGCCGCGACGGCCCACCGGCCGTGCTGGTGTCGTGTTCCGCGCCCTCCATTCCCGGGCGTGCTGCGCCTGCGCGGACAACGGTCGCGGCCCAGCGGCGCGGGGGCACTGGCCGATGGCGCCGTCGCGTCCGGTGTCGGCCGTTGCAGGGCAGGGGATGCCAGGCCGTGCCTGCCTGCCTGCCGGCCGGCCGCGGGCCACGCGCGGCAGAAAAAGCGCCGGCCCACGGGGGCCGGCGCCGGGTGCTGCAGCCGGTCCGCGCGGGACCGGCCTTGCCTGCCGCGGAGGGTCAGGCGGTGATGTCCACGTCCTTGGTCTCGCGCAGGAACAGGGTGCCGATCACCAGGGTCATGACCGCGATGATGATCGGGTACCACAGGCCGTAGTACAGGTTGCCCGAAGCCGCCACCAGGGCGAAGGAGATCGCCGGCAGGAAGCCGCCGAACCAGCCGTTGCCGATGTGGTACGGCAGCGACATGGAGGTGTAGCGGATGCGGGTCGGGAACAGCTCCACCAGGTAGGCGGCGATCGGGCCGTAGACCATGGTCACGTAGATCACCAGGATCCACAGCAGCAGGATCGTCATCGGCATGTTGATCCGGGCGGTGTCGGCCTTGTCCGGATAGCCGGCGTCGACCAGGGCAGCCTTCAGCGCGCCGCCGAACTCGCCCTGCTTGGCCTTCAGCTCGTCGCCGGCCAGGCCGGTGGCGTCGTACGAGGTGACCGGACGGTCGCCGATGTGGACCTCGGCCACCGAGCCCGGGGCCGCCGGCTGGATGGTGTACGGCACGCCGGCGCGGGCCAGCGCGGCGGTCGCCACGTCGCAGGAGCTGGTGAACTTGCGGACACCGGCCGGGTCGAACTGGAAGCTGCAGGTTTCCGGATCGGCCACCACCACCGCCGGCGAGGTGCGCGCGGCTTCCTCCACCGCCGGGTTGGCGAAGTGGGTCAGGCCCTTGAAGATCGGGAAGTAGGTCACCGCGGCCAGCAGGCAGCCGGCCATGATGATCTTCTTGCGGCCGATCTTGTCCGACAGCCAGCCGAAGAACAGGAAGAACGGGGTGGCCAGGGCCAGCGCCGCGGCGATCAGCAGGTAGGCGACGGTGGAGTCGACCTTGAGCATGCTCTGCAGGTAGAACAGCGCGTAGAACTGGCCGCAGTACCAGACCACGGCCTGGCCGGCGGTGGCGCCGAACAGGACCAGCAGCATCAGCTTCAGGTTGCCGGTCTTGATCGAGTCACGGAAGGGCATCTTCGAGCCCTTGCCCTGCGCCTTCATCTCCTGGAACAGCGGCGACTCGCTCAGCTGCAGGCGGATCCACACCGAGATGCCCAGCAGCACGATCGAGGCCAGGAACGGGATGCGCCAGCCCCAGTCCTCGAACGCCTCGGTGCCCAGCGACAGGCGGCAGCCCAGGATCACCAGCAGCGACAGGAACAGGCCCAGGGTCGCGGTAGTCTGGATGAAGCTGGTGTACAGGCCGCGGCGGTTGGCGGGCGCGTGCTCGGCCACGTAGGTGGCCGCGCCGCCGTACTCGCCGCCCATGGCCAGGCCCTGGGCCAGGCGCAGGATGATCAGGATGACCGGGGCGGCCATGCCGATCGAGGCGTAGTTGGGCAGCACGCCGACCAGGAAGGTCGAGATGCCCATGATCAGGATGGTGACCAGGAACGTGTACTTGCGGCCGATGCGGTCGCCGAGGCTGCCGAAGAAGGCCGCGCCGAACGGACGCACGAAGAAGCCGGCGGCGAAGGCCAGCAGCGCGAAGATCATGCCCGTGGTCGGGTTGACGCCGCTGAAGAACTGCTTGGCGATGATCGCCGCCAGCGAGCCGTAGAGGTAGAAGTCATACCACTCGAAGACGGTACCCAGGCTCGACGCGAAGATGACCTTCTTGTGGCCCGAGGTGAGCTCGCCCTTGGGCGAGGCGGATGCTGCCGTGGTGCTCATAGGGATCCCCTTCCTCAGAAGCTGTACTTGATGGAGGTATGCAGACGCTTGAGGTCGCCCTCGCGGTCATCCTCGAGGGAACGCTGGCCGTAGCTGATTTCCGCGCCAACGTCCAGCTTCGGGAACGGCGAGTAGATCAGGTTTGCGTGGAACGACTGGGTGCGCTCGGTCGCGCCGTAGCCGGTGAGGCTGGTGTCGTTGTCGAAGTGCGAGGCCGCGTACATCAGGTTGGTGCGGACCTTCGGGCTGAACACGTGGCGCCAGGCCACGAAGCCGCCGTAGCCGTCCTGCGCGTGCAGCGCGCCGTTGGCGTCGACCACCACGTCGCTGCCGATGCCGAACGCCAGGTAGCGGCCGATGCCGCTGCCGCCGTTGACCGCCCAGCGGATGTCGTCGCTGGCGCCGAGGTTGAACTTGCCCGACACGCTCAGCGCGGCGCCGGTCTCGGTCTCGTCCAGCCACTTGAACTGGCGCACCAGGCCGGCGACGGTGAAGTGGCCCCAGTCGCCCTTGGTCAGCCAGCGCGCGGTCAGGTCGGGCAGGACGTTGTCGCCGCTGTTGAAGCGCGCCGCGGCGCTGAGGTACGGGTTGACCGTGGTCTGCGGGTTCTCCAGCGAGACCGACCACGGGCCCTTGGTGTAGCGCACCTGGGCCTGGCGCACGAACACGGTGCCGTCGGTCGGGCCGACGAAGTCCACCGCGTCGGGCAGGGCGGCCACGTCCATGAAGTTGGACCAGGTCTGGCCGGCCAGCCAGTTGTTCCAGCTGACGTAGGCGTGGCGCAGGGTGACGGCGTAGGTGTTGGTCGCCGTCTCGTTGCCGGCCAGGGCGTTGCTGCCGCCGCCGAAGAAGTCGGCCTCGACGTAGCCCTTGAACTTGTCGCCGTTGGCGGTGACGTGGTCCACGCCCAGGCCGAAGCGCGAGAACTGGGCATGGAAGTCGGTGTACGGGTCGCCGCCGTCGGCGCCGGCGCCGCCCACCGGGATGGTGCTGGGCACGTAGAACAGCCGGCCCGACGAGCCGTCGGCGATGCGGCCGTCGCTGGTCTCGGTGACCATCGCGTCCATCTTGATGAAGCCGGTGTACGAGAACGTGGTGCCCGGGTTGGCGTTGGGCGTGATCGTGGTGGCCTGCACCGGCTGCTTGCCGGCCGGGACCGCCGGTGCCGCCGGTTGCGCCGCCTGCTGCTGCTGAGTGGTCAGCAGCGCCTGCACCTGGCGCTCCAGTTCGGCCACCCTCGCCTCAAGTTCCTTCTCGCGGTCGCTCTGCGCCATGGCGGCGCCGGGCACGGCAAGCGCGAGCAGCATTGCGGCTGCCAGCGGCCTGCGCACCAGTCTTGCGGGATGCATGCTCATTGCCCCTCCTCTCCCTCTGCGAATGAGTGCTCGAAATGGCGACCGACGCCCCTCTGCGGCCGGTTGCGCGGCCAGACTTCGCACGCTGCCGGGCAAGCGCCTATTCGCCATTAGTCGAAAACGCCGGGCGGCCGGACATCCGGGCCCGCCGTTGCGGGATCCGCGCGCGCAAGGCCGCCATGCTGCAGTGCATCTATCGACCAAGGTAGTAGCCATACTGCTGCATTGCGTCACGGCCCTTGCGTCAAACTTGGGCCGTTGCCGCACGCCCCCGCGCGGCGTCCAGTCACTGGCATCTGGAGGAGGAAGCCATGTCCGACCTGTACCCCGTCAAGCCCGAGTTCGCCGCCAAGGCGAGGATCGGCAAGGACGACTACCAGCGCCTCTACCGCGAATCGGTGGAGGATCCCGAGGGCTTCTGGGCGAAGGCGGCCGAGCGCCTGGACTGGTTCCGCAAGCCGACCGTCATCAAGGACGTCAGCTACAAGCTCGAGGACTTCCGCATCCGCTGGTTCGCCGACGGCGAGCTCAACGCCTCGGTCAACTGCCTGGACCGCCAGCTCGAGAAGCGCGGCGACAAGGTCGCCATCCTGTTCGAGCCGGACGACCCGTCCGCGCCGGTGCAGAAGGTCACCTACCGCCAGCTGTACGAGCGGGTGTGCAAGCTGGGCAACGCCCTGCGCAACCTCGGCGTCGGCAAGGGCGACCGCGTCACCATCTACCTGCCGATGATCCCCGACGCGGTGGTGGCGATGCTGGCCTGCGCGCGCATCGGCGCGATCCACTCGGTGGTGTTCGGCGGCTTCGCGCCCAACTCCATCGCCGACCGCGTCGCCGACTGCGGCAGCAAGCTGATCATCACCGCCGACGAGGGCCTGCGCGGGGCCAAGAAGATCCCGCTGAAGGCCAACGTCGACGCCGCGCTGAAGCTGCCGGGCACCAATACCGTCGAGACCGTGCTGGTGGTGCGCCATACCGGCGGCGCGGTCGACATGCAGGCCCCGCGCGACCGCTGGTTCCACGACGTGGTCGATGGCCAGCCGGCGCAGTGCGAGCCGGAGCGCATGAACGCCGAGGATCCGCTGTTCATCCTCTACACCTCCGGTTCGACCGGAAAGCCGAAGGGCGTGCTGCACACCACCGGCGGCTACCTGCTGTACGCGTCCTACACCCACGAGGCGATCTTCGACCTGCGCGAGGACGACATCTACTGGTGCACCGCGGACGTGGGCTGGGTCACCGGCCACAGCTACATCGTCTACGGCCCGCTGGCCAACGGCGCCACCTCGCTGGTGTTCGAGGGCGTGCCCAACTACCCGAGCGTGTCGCGCTTCTGGGAAGTGATCGACAAGCACCAGGTCACCATCTTCTACACCGCCCCGACCGCGATCCGCGCGCTGATGCGCGAGGGCGAGGCGCCGGTGAAGAAGACCAGCCGCTCCAGCTTGCGCCTGCTTGGCAGCGTCGGCGAGCCGATCAACCCGGAGGCCTGGCGCTGGTACTACGACGTGGTCGGCGACGGCCGCTGCCCGATCGTGGACACCTGGTGGCAGACCGAGACCGGCGGCATCCTGATCTCGCCGCTGCCCGGCGCGGTCGACCTCAAGCCGGGCTCGGCCACGGTCCCGTTCTTCGGCGTGCGCCCGGCCCTGGTCGATACCGACGGCCGCGTGCTCGAGGGCGCGGCCGAGGGCAACCTGGTGCTGCTGGATTCCTGGCCGGGGCAGATGCGCACGGTCTACGGCGACCACCAGCGCTTCATCGACACCTACTTCCGCACCTACCCGGGCACCTACTTCACCGGCGACGGCTGCCGCCGCGACGAGGACGGCTACTACTGGATCACCGGCCGCGTCGACGACGTGATCAACGTCTCCGGCCACCGCATCGGCACCGCCGAGGTGGAGAGCGCACTGGTGGCGCACCCGAAGGTGGCCGAGGCCGCGGTGGTCGGCTTCCCGCACGAGATCAAGGGCCAGGGCATCTACGCCTACGTCACCCTCAAGGCCGGCGAGCAGCCCAGCGACGAGCTGCAGAAGGAGCTGGTGGCCTGGGTGCGCAAGGAGATCGGCCCGATCGCCACCCCCGACCACCTGCAGTGGGCCGCCGGCCTGCCCAAGACCCGCTCGGGCAAGATCATGCGCCGCATCCTGCGCAAGATCGCCGAGAACGCCCCGGACCAGCTGGGTGACACCTCGACCCTGGCCGATCCGTCGGTGGTCGAGTCGCTGGTCTCCGAGCGCAAGGTGAAATGAGGTCGTGATTCGTGATTAGTTATTGGTGATTCGGAAGAGCGAGGCGCCCGCTTCGGTCACCATCGGGGCGGCGGTCCGGCCGCCCCCGCTTTTGCGAACCGCGAATCACGCATCCCCAATCACGGCCCCTATGACCATCCTGATCGCCGACGACCATCCGCTGTTCCGCGAGGCCCTGCGCGGGGCGGTGCAGCGGATCCTGCCGGGCACCGAGCTGCACGAGGCCGACAGCGTGGACGCGCTGTACGCGCTGGTGGAGGCGCATCCGGACGCGGACCTGCTGCTGATGGACCTGAACATGCCCGGCGCGCACGGCTTCAGCGCCCTGGTGCACCTGCGCGCCCAGCACCCGCAGCTGCCGGTGGTGGTGGTCTCGGCGCGGGAGGAGCCGGGGGTGATGCGCCGGGCGCTGGACCACGGCGCGCTGGGCTTCATTCCCAAGTCGGCCGACTCGGAGACCATCGGCACCGCCATCAGCACGGTGCTGGACGGGGAGCGCTGGGCGCCGGCGGCTGCGGCCGCCGCCCCGGCGCTGAGCCGCGACGAGCAGGAAGTGGCCCAGCGCCTGCGCGAGCTGACCCCGCAGCAGTTCCGGGTCCTGCAGATGCTGGGCGAGGGCCGCCTGAACAAGCAGATCGCCTACGACCTGGGCGTGTCCGAGGCGACCATCAAGGCGCACGTCACCGCGGTGCTGCGCAAGCTGGGGGTGGGCAACCGCACCCAGGCCGTGCTGATGGCCGGACGCCTGGCGGTGGATCCGGACGGGCTGGTGGTGCCGCCGGAAGAACAGGACTGATGTCACAAAACCACGGCTAACCAACCCTTCGCAAGGCAAACACGCGGCTGAACGGGAATACTGCAACCCCGTGCCCAGCCCCTTGGTGCGGCGCACAATGATGCGACGCTTTCCTCCGGCCCCTCACCGGGCTCCGGAATGCGACCGAGGGAGACACCCGTGTTGCAAGTCATCGAATCCACCGGCCCCGCCGTCCAGCGGTGCCCCGCGCCGCTGCCGTCCCCGCGGCCGCTGGCCGCCGAGGCCTGGCTGCCGCCGGCCACGCCGCTGCCGATGCCGCGCCAGTCCCTGCGCGAAGGCGAGCTGGCCAGGGTCCGGCCGGCCACCTCGCCGGCCCGCGTCGGCTGGCGACGCGCCGCGGTGGTCGGCTCCACCGCCGTGCTCACCGCCGCCGCCAGCCTGGGCATGACCCAGGTGCTGCGCATTGGCGGCTTGAGCCTGCTGGACCTGATCCTGCTGGGCCTGTTCGTGGCCCTGTTCGCCTGGATCGCGCTGTCGGCGGTGACCGCCTTCGCCGGCTTCTGCGTGCTGCTGTCCCGCCGGCGCAATCCGCTGGGGCTGTCGGCCGACGGCCCGCTGCCGCGCCTGCGCACCCGCACCGCGCTGCTGATGCCGACCTACCACGAGGACCCGGCGCGGGTCCTGGCCGGCCTGCAGGCGGTGTACGAGTCGGTGGCCGCCACCGGGCAGCTGGACGCATTCGATTTCTTCGTGCTCAGCGACAGCCGCCGCCCGGAAGTGGTGGCGGCCGAGGTCGAGCAGTTCCGCGCCCTGCGCGAGCGCCTGGGCGCCGAGGGCCGGCTGTTCTACCGCTGCCGCTCGGACAACCGCGGGCGCAAGGCCGGCAACATCGGCGACTGGGTGCAGCGCTTCGGCGGCGCCTACCCGCAGTTCCTGATCCTGGATGCCGACAGCGTGATGAGCGGCCAGACCCTGGTGCGCCTGGCCGGGGCGATGGAGGCGCATCCGGGCGTGGGCCTGCTGCAGACCCTGCCGCGGGTGGTCAATGGCAACACCCTGTTCGCGCGCATGCAGCAGTTCGGCGGGCGCGTGTACGGCCCGGTGATTGGCCATGGCGTGGCCTGGTGGCACGGTGCCGAGAGCAACTACTGGGGCCACAACGCGATGGTCCGCACCGAGGCCTTCGCCGCGCACTGCGGCCTGCCGGAGCTGCCGGGGCGGGAGCCGTTCGGCGGCCACGTGCTGAGCCACGACTTCGTCGAGGCGGCGCTGATGCGGCGCGCCGGCTGGGCCGTGCACCTGGTGCCGGAGCTGGGCGGCAGCTACGAGGAGGGCCCGCCCTCGCTGAGCGACATGATGGTGCGCGACCGCCGCTGGTGCCAGGGCAACCTGCAGCACATGAAGGTGGTCGGCAGCGCCGGCCTGCACTGGGTCAGCCGCAGCCACATGCTGGTCGGCATCGGCCATTACTTCACCGCGCCGATGTGGGCCATGCTGATGCTGGTCGGCCTGGCGATCCCGCTGTACCACGCCGACCTGGCCTGGGACGGCTTCCAGCTGGCCGGGTTCTCGCCGATCGAGTACTGGACCCGGCACGACGCCGAGCGCGTGGCCTGGCTGTTCGCCGCGACCATGCTGGTGCTGTTCCTGCCCAAGATCCTGGGTTTCCTGGCCATGCTCGCCGACCCGGCCGAGCGCCGTGGCTGCGGCGGCGCGGCGCGCGCCTTCGCCGGCGTGCTGATCGAGAGCGTGCTGGCCGCGCTGATGGCGCCGATCGTGATGTTCCGGCAGTCGCGCGGCGTGGCCGAGGTGCTGGCCGGCCGCGATTCCGGCTGGGAAGCGCAGCAGCGCGACGACGGCAGCGTGCCGCTGTCGGCGCTGGTGCGCAGCTACGGCGGCATCACCCTGTTCGGCGCGTTCATGGGCCTGCTGTCCTGGGCGGTGTCGCCCGGGCTGGCGCTGTGGATGCTGCCGGTGGTGGCCGGCATGGTGCTGTCGATCCCGACCGTGTGGCTGACCTCCTCGCGCCAGGCCGGCCAGTGGCTGCGCCGGCACCGCCTGCTGTGCATCCCCGAGGAACTGCAGCCGCCGCCGGTGCTGCGCCGCGCCGCCGAACTGCGCGCCCGCGCCTGAGCCGCGACGGTGCCCGCGGCGGCGCCTGCCGCCAGCGGGCATACTGTGGGGCTTCGTTTTCCGGGGAATCCCATGCTGCTGCAGACCGTCGAACAGGAAACCGGCGCCAACCCGCAATGGACCGTGCTCTGGCTGCACGGACTGGGCGCCGACGGCCACGACTTCGCCCCCATCGTCCCGGAGCTGGTGCGTCCGCACTGGCCGGCGCTGCGTTTCGTGTTCCCGCACGCGCCGGTGCGCCCGGTGACCATCAACGGCGGGGTACCGATGCGCGCCTGGTACGACATCGTCGGCATGGACTTCGCCACCCGCGCCGACGCGGCCGGGGTGGAGGAATCGATCGAACAGGTCGAGGCCCTGATTGCCCGCGAGGCCGAGCGCGGCATCCCCGCCTCGCGCCTGCTGCTGGCCGGGTTCTCCCAGGGCGGCGCCATCACCCTGGCCACCGGCCTGCGCCGGCGCGAGCCGCTGGCCGGCCTGGTCGCCCTGTCCACCTACCTGCCCGGCGGCACCGCGGCGGCAGCCGCGCGCGAGCCCAACGCGGTGGCCCAGCCGGTGTTCTTCGCCCATGGCAGCGCCGACCCGGTGGTCGCCTTCCAGCACGGGCAGGCCAGCGCGCGCGCGCTGGAGCAGGCGGGTTTCGAGGTGGAATGGCACCACTACCCGATGGCCCACCAGGTCTGCGCGCAGGAGATCGCCGACCTCGGCGACTGGCTGGAGCGGCGGCTGGCCGCCGGCTGAGCATGCGCGACCCGCGGCGCGAGCTTCCCTGGTTCCCGGACCTGTGCCGGCTGCCGCGGCTGGCCGCGCTGCTCGGCCTGGCCGAGCTGGTGGTGGTGGTGCTCGCGCTGGTGCCCACGCCGGGCCAGGACGAGGGCTGGCCGCTGGCACGCTTCGTCTACGCCAGCGGCTTCGCGCTGTGGCTGGCGCTGGGGGTGGCGGTACTGCTGTGCAAGCTGCGCGTGCCCATTTCGCGCCTGCCGCAGCGGTTGGGCGCGGTCGCCGCGGTGGCGATGGCGACCCTGGTCGCCCTGGTCTGCGCGGGCATCGTGCACGGGCTCTATACCGCGCTGGGGATCGAGCCGCTGGGCGTGGGGCTGTGGCGCTTCGCCGGCGGCAGTGCCGCCGTTACCACCCTGATCACCGCGCTGGCCCTGCGCCACTTCTACGTCAGCGACCGCTGGGCCGCGCAGACCGAGGCCAACGCCCGCGCCGAGGCCGACGCGCTGCAGGCGCGCATCCGCCCGCACTTCCTGTTCAACAGCATGAACCTGATCGCCGGCCTGCTGCGCCGCGACCCGGTGCTGGCCGAGCGCGCGGTGCTGGACCTGTCGGACCTGTTCCGCGCCGCGCTGGGCGCGGGCGAGGGCGAGTCCACCCTGGCGGCCGAATGCGAGCTGGCCTCCCAGTACCTGTCGATCGAACAGCTGCGGCTGGGCGAGCGGTTGCGGGTGGAGTGGGAGAAGCGCGAGCCGCTGCCGTGGGACCTGCCGGTGCCGCGCCTGGTACTGCAGCCGCTGGTGGAGAACGCGGTGCTGCACGGCATCTCGCGTCTGCCCGGCGGAGGCAAGGTCAGCATCCGCCTGTGGTGCCAGGGCCAGTGCCTGTACCTGCGGGTGGGCAATCCGGCGCCGGGCCCGGAGGCGCAGTCGCTGCCGCTGCAGCGTGGCGCCGGGCACGCCCAGCGCAGCATCGCCCACCGCCTGGCCTGGCGGTTCGGCCCCGAGGCGCGGGTGACGGCCGGCTGGGCCGACGGCTACTATGCCTGCGAGGTCACGCTGCCCCTGCCAGATGCATAACCTGAAGCTGGTCATTGCCGACGACGAGCCGATGGCGCGCGAGCGCCTGCGGATGCTGCTTTCCGAGAATTCGGGGGTCGATGTCGTGGCCGAGGCCGGCGATGGCGACCAGGTGCTGGACGCCTGCGCCGCCCACCGTCCCCACGCCGTGCTGCTGGACATCGCCATGCCGGGCATGGACGGGCTGGAGACCGCGCGCCGCCTGGCCGAGGCCAACCCGGCCACCGCGGTGGTGTTCTGCACCGCCTACGACGCCCACGCGCTGTCCGCGTTCGAGGTGGCGGCGATCGACTACCTGGTCAAGCCGGTGCGCCCCGAGCGCCTGGCCGTGGCCCTGGAACGGGTGCGCACCTTCCTCGCCGGGCGCCCGGTGGTGGCGCCGCGCCGCACCCAGCTGTGCGCGCGCCTGCGCGGCAGCCTGCGGGTGATCCCGCTGGAGGACGTGTACTACCTCCAGGCCGAGGAGAAGTACGTGGTCGTGCACCACGCCCGCGGCCAGGACCTGATCGAGGAATCGCTGAAGTCGCTGGAGGAGGAATTCGGCGACATGTTCGTGCGCATCCACCGCAGCTGCCTGGTGGCACGCCGCGAACTGCTGGAACTGCGCCGCTCGCCGGACGGCCAGGTGCGCGCGATCCTGCGCCACGGCGGCCCGCCGCTGGAGGTCAGCCGCCGCTGCGTGCCGCAGCTGCGCCAGACCCTGCAATAAGCCCGCCGGCGCCGGGGACGCGCCATCGTCGATAATGCGCGCATGGACATCCTGCGCATCGCCACCCGAAAGAGCCCGCTCGCCCTGTGGCAGAGCGAACACGTCGCCGCCCGCCTGCGCGCGGCCCATCCCGGCCTGGAGGTGGTGCTGGTGCCGTTGAGCACCCGCGGCGACGAGGTGCTCGACCGCTCGCTGGCCGCGATCGGCGGCAAGGGGCTGTTCCTCAAGGAGCTGGAGGTTGCGATGGAGCGCGGCGAGGCGGACTGCGCCGTGCACTCGCTCAAGGACGTGCCGATGGACCTGGAGCCGGGCTTCGTGCTGCCGGCCGTGCTCGAGCGGGCCGATCCGGCCGACGCCTTCGTCAGCAACGCGTACGCCGGCCTGGACGCACTGCCGCAGGGCGCGCGCGTGGGCACCTCGTCGCTGCGCCGCCAGGCCCAGCTGCGCGCGCGCCGCCCGGACCTGGAACTGCGCGACCTGCGCGGCAACGTCAACACCCGCCTGGCCAAGCTCGACGCCGGCGAGTACGACGCCATCATCCTCGCCTGCGCCGGCCTGCAGCGCCTGGGCCTGGACGCGCGCATCCGCGCCCGCCTGCTGCCGCCGCAGTGGCTGCCGGCCCCGGCGCAGGCGGTGGTCGCGTGCGAATGCCGCGCCGCCGACGCGCGCACCATCGGCCTGCTGTCGGTGCTCGAGCACGCGCCCACGCGCGCCGTGATCGAAGCCGAGCGCGCGCTCAACCGCGGCCTGCACGGCAGCTGCCACGTGCCGGTGGCCGCCTATGCCGAGCTTCAGGGCGGGACGTTGAACCTGCAGGCGCTGGTGGGTTCGGCCGCCGACGGCCGCGCCGTGCGGGCCGAAGGCGAGGGCCCGGCGGCGGAGCCCCGGGCGCTGGGCGCGCGCCTGGCCGCCGAGCTGCTCGAGCGCGGCGCCGGCGAGTTCCTCTGAAGGCGGTCAGCGCGCGTCGCGCCGGCCGGCCTGTTCCAGCACCGCGCCGGCCAGGATGCTGAGCGCCGCCGCCGGCCAGGCCAGGCGCGGCCAGCGCGGATCCAGGTAGAGCGCCAGGGTCAGCAGCCAGGGCAGCAGTACCAGCAGGACCAGCGACGCCACCCGGATGCGGTCGGCGAACGCCGCGCGGAGGCCGCCATTGGCATGCCAGTCAGCCAGCAGAAGGGCCGCGACCATCGCGCCGAGCAGCAGCAGCGAGGGCAGGGGCGCGGCAGCGGGCATCGGCCCGGGCCAGAACACGGCGACCAGGGCGAACAGCAGGGCGGCGCCGCACAGCAGGCCCAGCACCAGCTGCAGCGGCAGGCGCAGGCTGGTGGGCGATCCTGGCGGCGCTGCGTCCAGCCAGGGCAGGGTCGCCAGCGCGACCAGCGCGCCGAGGCAGGCCAGGCCCGCGGCCGGACCCAGCCAGGCACCGCCGGCGCCCGGCCACAACCGCAGCGCCAGCACGGCCACCCCGGCCAGCAGGGCCAGCGGCCAGGCGATGCGCGCGTAGTCGCGTGGCCGCGAGGGCGCAGCCCGGAGCAGGGCAGGCGCCACCAGGCTGGCCAGCACCAGTGCCAGCCCGAGGCCGGCGCACTGCACTTGGACCAGGCGCTGCATGTCCGCGCCGCGGCCGTGCAGCAGCGCGCTGCTCAGCGCCAGCCACACCAGCAGCCCGGCGCCGGCCGCGGCCAGCGCACCCATGGCATGGACCAGGTGGCGAAGTCCCGGCGTGGCGCCGGACCGGCCGCGCTCATGCGCGCCCGGCGTGTGTTCGATCCGCTGCATCGTGATTCCCCGGATGGCGGCGAGGCCGCGTTCCCCTGCACCGGCGATTCTGCCACCGTCCGCCGCCGGGCACCGGCGCTTCCGTCGGCGCAGGCGGCGCGCCCGTCGCCCCGGCGCGGGACCGTCATCGCCCGGGCGACTGCAACCGAGCATAATCGGAGCCTATGGACCGCTACGAACGCATCAACGCGCTGCACCGCATCCTCAAGGCGGCGCGCTACCCGGTGACCGTGCCGCGGCTGCAGGAGGAGCTGGGCTGCTCCCGGGCCACCGTCTACCGCGACCTGGCCTTCCTGCGCGACGCGCTGATGGCGCCGGTGGAGGGCGACGGCGAGGCGGGCTTCCGCTACGCGGCGGCCGAGAGCGAGCGGTTCGAGCTGCCGGGGCTGTGGCTCAGCTCCGAGGAGCTGTACGCGCTGCTGGCCTCGCAGCAGCTGCTGCGGCGCACCGGCGCCGGGGTGCTGTCCAGCGTGCTGGCGCCGCTGCAGCAGCGCATCGAGGGCCTGCTTGCCGCCCAGGCTGGCACCAGCCGCTGGCCGGTGGAGCGGGTGCGGGTGATCCCGCACCGCGGCCGCCGCCTGGACGAGACCAGCTTCCGCACCGTCGCCTCGGCGGTGCTGGAGCGCAAGCGCCTGGCCTTCGAATACCGCGCCCGCTCCACCGACGAGATCACCCGGCGCAAGGTCTCGCCGCAGCGGATCACCCATTACCGCGACAACTGGTACCTGGATGCCTGGGACCACGAGCGCGAGGGCCTGCGCAGCTTCGCCGTGGACCGGATCAGCCAGGCGCGGCTGCTGGACGAGCCGGCGCACGATGTCGAGGACGGCGTGCTGGACCAGCACTTCGCTTCCAGCTACGGCATCTTCTCCGGCGAGCCCAAGGGCTGGGCGACCATCGTGTTCAGCCCCAAGGTCGCGCGCTGGGTGGCCGACGAGCACTGGCACTCGCGCCAGCAGGGCCGCTTCCTGCCCGACGGCCGCTACGAGCTGAAGGTGCCCTACAGCGTCTCGCGCGAGCTGCTGATGGACGTGCTGCACTACGGTGCCGATGCCGAGATCGTCGAGCCGGCGGTGCTGCGCGAGCAGGCCAAGAGCCTGCTTTCGCTGGCGCTGGCGCAGTACGACCGCTGAGGCGGGGGCCATGCTTCCCTCTTCCTCCCGGGGATAGGGGAAGGGCCCGGCAACCCGGCGCCGGCTGGGGCCCGCAAGAAGCGGAACTCCGGGCTCCCCGGGCGCGGGCACCGGTTGCAGCATTGCCCGCAAAGTCGGTGTGCTTCCGTAGGCCCTGGCAGTGATCGCTGCGGCTGGAGCCCGGCTCTCGCCCCCGACCTCCCCGCAGGCGGAGGGGTACACCATCGCAGCCGGTGAGATGGCCCCCCGGCAACCTGCGCCTCCCAACAAGGAGCCGCAGCCATGTCGAACTGGTCGCCTACCCCCGCCGCCGCCCCCCGCCAACCCGAAGCCGCCGGGGCTCCGGAATCGAACCTGGAAAGGCTGTTGCGCTACTGGTTCGCCACCGGCCTGCTGGGCGTATGCCTGGTGCCGCCGCTGCGCGGTTCCTCCGAGTGGATCGGCTGGTGGCCGCTGTGGCTGGTGGGCATGCCGCTGGCGGCATGGTGGGCGCTGCACCGTTTCCGCCTGCCGCCGGCGCTGCCGGCCGCCGCGCGCCGCCTGCGCCAGCTGCGGCCGCGGGTCCAGGCCCGCCGCCGCGGGGGGCGCCGGGCTTCCGGCTTCGGCCGCCGCGCCGCCGCCTGAGCGCGGCCGGGACCGCCACGGGCCCCTGACCATCGGCATGCGTACGTCCGGCGGGCGCTGTGCTAGCTTCGCCGGCTGTCCCAGTTTCACGGAGTGCGTATGTCGCGTCTTGCCCAGGCCTGCCTCGTCGCCGGTCTCGCCGCCGCCGGGGTGGCCCATGCCCAGGAGCCCAACATGGCCGACGATCCCTACCAGTGGCTGGAGGACGTGACCGGCGAGCGCCAGCTGGCCTGGGTCCGCGCCCAGAACGCCCGGACCGACGCCGCCCTCGCCTCCACGCCCGAGTTCAAGGCCATGGAGGCCGGCATCCGCGAGGTGCTGGACTCCGACGCCAAGATCCCCGGGGTGCAGAAGATCGGCGGGTACTACTACAACTTCTGGAAGGACCGTAACCACGAGCGCGGCGTCTGGCGCCGCACCACGCTCGAGGAGTACCGCAAGCCCAATCCCGCCTGGGAAACGATCCTCGACCTCGACGCGCTGAACAAGGCCGAGGGCGAGAACTGGGTGTGGCACGGCGCCGACTGCCTGCGCCCGGCCTACGAGCGCTGCCTGATCGCGCTGTCGCGCGGCGGCGCCGACGCCGACGTCACCCGCGAGTTCGACCTCAAGCGCAAGGCCTGGGTCGAGGGCGGCTTCTTCCGGCCCGAGGCCAAGGGCGGCCTGAACTGGATCGACCAGGACACCGTCTACGTCTACACCGACTTCGGCGACGGCTCGACCACCGAGTCCGGCTACCCGCGCATCGTCAAGCGCTGGAAGCGCGGCACCCCGCTGGAGTCGGCCGAGGTCGTGTACGAGGGCAAGGACGACGACATGTACATCGCCGCCTTCCACGACGACACCCCGGGCTTCGAGCGCGACTTCGTCAGCCGCACCATCGCCTTCTACAACGACGAGCTGTACCTGGTCGGGAAGGACGGCAAGCTGGCCAAGGTCGACGCGCCCAACTCGGCCAACAAGGGCGTCAAGCGCCAGTGGCTGACCCTGGAGCTGCGCGAGCCGTGGTCCGTGGGCGGCCGCACCTACGCCGCCGGTTCGCTGCTGGCGGCCAACTTCGACGAGTTCATGGCCGGCAAGCGCGAGTTCGAGGTGCTGTTCGAGCCGACCGAGCGCAGCTCGCTGGCCAGCTTCGCCTGGACCCGCTCGCACCTGGTGCTCAACGTGCTGGAGGACGTGAAGAACCGCCTGCACGTGCTGACCCCGGCCGCCGGCGGCTGGAAGCGCAGCGAGTTCGTGGGCGCGCCGGCGTTCGGCACCCTGGCCGTGGGCGCGGTGGACAGCGACGAATCCGACGCGGTGTGGCTGACCGCCACCGATTACCTGACCCCGACCACGCTGTCGCTGGCCGCCATCGGCCAGCCGCCGGAGCAGCTGAAGTCGATGCCGTCGTTCTTCGACAGCAGCAAGCACGCGATCGAGCAGCACTTCGCCACCAGCAAGGACGGCACCCGCGTGCCGTACTTCCTGGTGCGGCCGAAGGACCTGAAGCTGGACGGCAAGGCGCCGACCCTGCTGTACGGCTACGGTGGCTTCGAGATCTCGCTGACCCCGTCGTACTCCGGCGGCCTCGGCCGCGCCTGGCTGTCGCGCGGCGGCGTGTACGCGGTGGCCAACATCCGCGGCGGCGGCGAGTACGGCCCGCGCTGGCACCAGGCCGCGCTCAAGCAGAACCGGCACAAGGCCTACGAGGACATGGCCGCGGTCGCGCAGGACCTGGTCAAGCGCAAGATCACCTCGCCGCAGCACCTGGGCGTGCAGGGCGGCAGCAACGGCGGCCTGCTGACCGGCAACATGCTGACCCAGTACCCGGAGCTGTTCGGCGCGGTGGTGGTGCAGGTGCCGCTGCTGGACATGAAGCGCTACAACAAGCTGCTGGCCGGCGCCTCGTGGATGGCCGAGTACGGCAACCCGGACACTTCCGACTGGGAGTTCATCAGGACCTTCTCGCCGTACCACCTGTTCGACCCGGCGAAGGAGTACCCGCCGGTGATCTTCCTCACCTCCACCCGCGACGACCGCGTCCACCCGGGCCACGCGCGCAAGATGGCGGCGAAGATGATCGATGCCGGCAAGGACGTGACCTACTACGAGAACATCGAGGGCGGCCACGGCGGCGCGGCCAACAATGCCCAGGCCGCGCACATGAGCGCGCTGGCCTACGCCTTCCTCTGGCAGCGCCTGAGCCAGCCGGCCAAGGCCAAGAAGTGATCCCTCGCGCCCCCGGCCCCGGCCGGGGGCGCCTGGTTCCGGGGTCCGCGCGCGCGCGGACCCTTCCGTTTTCCATCCCGGGACCGCATCGATGAGAATGCCCTTCCTGTTCGCACTTGCCCTGCTGATGACCACGCCCCCCGCCATCGCCGCCCCGCCCGACGCCGAGCGCAAGCCGTTCACGGTGACCGCCCCGTTCGGCGCCTCCCGCCAGGACGACTACTACTGGCTGCGCGACGACACCCGCCAGGACCGCCGCATGCTGGCCTACCTGGAGGCCGAGAACGCCTACGCCGACCAGCTGCTGGCGCCGCTGAAGCCGCTGCAGGAGAAGCTGTACGGGGAGATCGTCGCGCGCATCAAGCAGGACGACAGCTCGGTGCCGTACCGCGAGCGCGGCTGGTGGTACTACTCGCGCTACGAGAAGGGCAAGGACTACCCGGTCCACGCCCGCCGCAAGGACGGCCCCGGCGTGGACGCGGTCGCGATCCAGGCCGCCAACGAGGCCGGCGACTTCGCCGCCGAGCAGGTGCTGCTGGACGTCAACCAGCTGGCCGCCGGCAAGGACTACTTCAGCGTCGGCGACTACGAGGTCAGCCCCGACAACACCCTGCTGGCCTGGGCCGAGGACGACGTCGGCCGCCGCCAGTACACCATCCGCTTCCGCAACCTGGCCACCGGCGAGGTCTACCCGGACACCATCAAGGGCGTCTCGCCCAACCTGGTGTGGGCCGACGACAACCGCACCCTGTTCTACGTCGAGAACGACCCGGAAACGCTGCTGACCGTGCGCGTGAAGAAGCACGTGCTGGGCACCCCGGCGGAGCAGGACCAGCTGGTGTACGAGGAGGAGGACGATTCCTTCTACATGGGCATCGGCCGCACCCGCGACGACAAGTACATCACCATCGGCCTGGACAGCACCGTGTCCTCCGAGGTCCGCTACGCCCCGGCCGCGGACCCGCGCGAGTTCCGGGTGCTGGCGCCGCGCCAGCGCGACGTGGAGTACGACGCCGACCACCACGGCGGCCGCTGGGTGATCCGCACCAACGCCGACGGCGCCACCAACTTCAAGCTGGTCACCGCGCCCAGCGACGCCACCTCGCGCAAGCAGTGGCAGGACTGGCTGCCGCACGACCCCGAGGTGTTCATCGAGGAGTACGAGCTGTTCGACGGCTTCACCGCGGTCGGCGAGCGCTCCGGCGGCCTGGAGCGGGTGCGCATCCTGCGCGCCGACGGCAGCCAGCAGTACGTGGCGGCGGACGAGCCGGCCTACTCGATGGGCCTGTCGGTCAACGCCGAGCCGGACACCCAGTGGCTGCGCTACGGCTACACCTCGCTGACCACCCCGGCCACCACCTACGAGCTCAACGTGGCCACCGGCGAGCGCCGCCAGCTCAAGCAGCAGGCGGTGCCGGGCTACGACCCGTCGCAGTACGCCACCGAGCGGCTGTGGGTGGAGGCGCGCGACGGCGTGCGCATCCCGGTGTCGCTGGTCTACCGCAAGGGCTTCCGGAAGGACGGCACCGCGGCGCTGTTCCAGTACGCCTACGGCAGCTACGGCATCTCCATGGACCCGGGCTTCAACGGCCCGGTGGTGAGCCTGCTGGACCGCGGCGTGGTCTACGCCATCGCCCACATCCGCGGCGGCCAGGAACTGGGCCGCAAGTGGTACGAGGACGGCAAGCTGCTGCGCAAGCAGAACACCTTCAACGACTTCGTCGACGTGACCCGCGCCCTGGTCGCGCAGGGCTATGCCGCGCCGGGCCGGGTCGCGGCCATGGGCGGCAGCGCCGGCGGCCTGCTGATGGGCGCGGTGGCCAACCAGGCGCCGCAGGACTACAAGGTGATCGTGGCCCAGGTGCCCTTCGTGGACGTGGTCACCACCATGCTCGATCCGTCGATCCCGCTGACCACCAACGAGTACGACGAGTGGGGCAACCCGGAGCAGCCGCAGTACTACGAGTACATGCTCAAGTACTCCCCGTACGACAACGTGCGCGCCCAGGCCTACCCGGCGATGTTCGTCGGCACCGGCCTGTGGGACTCGCAGGTGCAGTACTGGGAGCCGGCCAAGTGGGTGGCGAAGCTGCGCGACCTCAACACCGGCAGCGCGCCGATCGTGTTCCGCACCAACATGGACGCCGGCCACGGCGGCAAGTCCGGCCGCTTCCGCCGCTTCCGCGAGCAGGCCGAGTACTACGCCTTCGTGCTCGACCAGCTGGGCGTGGCCGAAAAGCCCTGACCCGGGCGCGTGCGCGGGCCTGCCGCCCGCGCACGCCATGCCTTCCTGCAGCGTCCGTGGCCGGGCGGCCACGGACGCGCCACGCCCGCCGGCCTATGATGCGCCGATGGGCAACCGCGACCGCTTCCGCTGGGCCTGGTGGCTGCTGGCCTACGCCAGCCTCGGCGTGGGCATCCTCGGCATCTTCCTGCCGGGCCTGCCGACCACGGTCTTCATCCTGGTCGCGGCCTGGGCCGCGGCACGCGGCTCCGAGCGGCTGGAACGGCGGCTGCTGGAGCATCCGCGCTTCGGTCCGGTGATTGGCGCCTGGCGCCAGCACCGCGCGGTACCACGCCGGGCCAAATGGGCGGCGACCTGGGCGATGCTCGCCTGCGCCGCGGTCCTGCTGGGGGTGATGCTGGCCGTGCCCTCGCACCGCGCCTGGATGGTGGTGCTGCCGGTTGCCTGCATGGCCGTGGTCGGCACCTGGCTGTGGCTGCGCCCGGAGCCACCGGAGGGCGCCGATCCGCCGCCGTGAATGGCAGCCGGCGAACCGGCCTACACCAGCGCGTCGCTATACTCGGCGCATGGACACCATCCGACGTTCCGCCTTCCTCCTGGCACTTGCCGCGCTGCCGCTGCTGGCCGCCTGCGGCAACAAGGGCCCGCTGGTCATGCCGCAGAAGCCGGTCCCGGTCGAGGACCCGGCGCCCGCGCCGCCGGCCAGTTCCCCGGTGGAGCCGGACGCGCCCGCGCCGGGCGACGTTCCCACCACCCCGGCCGGGCCGCTGCCCGTGCCGGAGGACGCAGGCGCGGACGATGGCGATGGCTGAGCGCCTGCGCTTCAGCAAGATGCACGGGGCCGGCAACGACTTCGTCGTGCTGGACCTGCGCGATGGCAGCCCACCGCCGGACGCGGCACTGGCCGCGCGCCTGGCCGACCGCCACCGCGGCGTGGGCTGCGACCAGATCCTGACCATCGAGCCGCCGCGCAGCGCCGGCGCGGTGGCCGCCTACCGCATCTGGAACGCCGACGGCAGCCCCTCGGGGCAGTGCGGCAACGGCGCGCGCTGCGTGGCCGCCTGGCTGGTGCGCGACGGTGCCGCCCGCGGCGAACGCTTCGTGGTCGACAGCCCCGCCGGCATCCACCAGGTGCAGGTACTGGGCGACGACCGCTACGCGGTCGACATGGGGGCGCCGCGCTTCGCCCCGGCTGCGGTGCCGCTGGCCGGGTTCGAGGCCGAGGCGGCGGAGTACGCGCTGGAGCTCGATGGCCGCCGCGTCGTGTTTGGCGCGGTGTCGATGGGCAATCCGCACGCGGTGATCGAGGTAGGCGACGTGGGCACAGCCGACGTGGCCGGGCTTGGCGCCGCCCTGCAGGCCTCGCCCGCGTTCCCGCAGTCGGTCAACGTGGGCTTCGCCCAGGTGCTGGCGCCGGACCACGTGCGCCTGCGCGTGTACGAGCGCGGCGTGGGCGAGACCCTGGCCTGCGGCAGCGGCGCCTGCGCCGCGGTGGCCGCGCTGGTGCGGCGCGGCCGCATCGCGCGGCAGGCCACGGTGTCGTTGCCGGGCGGGGACCTGCGCATCGGCTGGGCGGCCGACGACGCACCGATCATCATGGCCGGACCGGCCGCATTCGTATTCGAAGGGGAGTGGCAGGCATGAGCGAGACCCAGGAGAAACTCGGCGCGCACGAGGTGGCTGCCTGGCTGCGCCGGCACCCGGATTTCCTCAAGCAGTTCCCCGACCTGGCGCAAAGCCTGGTGGTGCCGCGCGAGGACGGACGCACCGCCTCGCTGGCCAGCTACCAGCTGGAGGTGCTGCGGGAGAAGAACCGCGAGCTGTCGCGGCGGCTGGCCGACCTGTCGGCCAACGCCCAGGTCAACGAGCAGCTGGCGGTGCGCACCCACCAGCTGACCCTGTCGCTGATGCGCCAGGACAGCCGCGCAGAGACCCTGCGCGCGATGGCCGCCTCGCTGGCCGAGGACTTCGCCGGCGACCTGGTGCGGATCGTCTCGTTCCGCCCGGTGGCGGGCCTGGAGGACGCCGAGTGGCTGCGCGTGGTGACCGAGGACGCGCCGGAACTGGGCGCGTTCCGCGACGCGCTGGCCTCCGGCGAGCCGCTGTGCGGGCGCCTGCAAGCGGACAAGAACGCGGTGCTGTACGGGCAGGCGCGCGAGCAGGTGCAGTCCAGCGCGTTGCTGCCGCTGGCCGGCACCGGCCTGGTCGCGGTCGGCAGCCACGACCCGAACCGCTTCTACCCGGGCATGGGCACCCTGTTCCTGCGCATGATGGGCGAGGCCCTGGCCACCGCGCTGGCGCGCTTCGACGCCCAGCCCTGAGCCCGGCACGCGCCCGCCGCGCCGCGGCGGGCGCATGATGCGACCCATGTCCCCGGCCCCGGCGCCATGACCACGAACGGCATCGACGATTTCCTCGAGCACCTGCGGGTGGAGCGGGCGATGTCGCCGCACACCCTGGACGCCTACCAGCGCGACCTGCAGGCGCTGCAGGACTGGGCTGCCGCGCGCGGCGCCGCGGCCGCCCGCCTGGACGGCGCGCAGCTGCGCGAGTTCATCGCCAGCGAGCACCGCCGCGGGCTGTCGCCGACCAGCCTGCAGCGGCGCCTGTCCGCCTGCCGCAGCTACTACGCCTGGCTGCTGAAGCACGGCGCGATCGCCGCCAGCCCGGCCATCGGCCTGCGCGCGCCGCGCGCCCCGCGCAAGCTGCCCCAGGTGCTGGACGTGGACGAGGCGGTGCAGCTGGTGGAAGTGGACACCGACGCCCCGCTGGGCCTGCGCGACCGCGCCCTGCTGGAACTGTTCTATTCCTCCGGCCTGCGCCTGAGCGAGCTGTGCGCGCTGCGCTGGCGCGACCTGCAGCTGGAGGAAGGACTGGTCACGGTGCTCGGCAAGGGCAGCCGCCAGCGCACCGTGCCGGTGGGCTCGCACGCGCGCCGCGCGCTGCAGGAGTGGCGCAAGTCCACCGGTGCAGGCGGCGACGATTTCGTGTTCCCCGGCCGCGGCGGCCGCCCGATCAGCCCGCGCGCGGTGCAGGTGCGGATCCGCCAGCTGGCCGCGCGCCAGGGGCTGTTCAAGCACGTGCACCCGCACATGCTTCGGCACAGCTTCGCCAGCCACGTGCTGGAGTCCTCCGGCGACCTGCGCGGCGTGCAGGAACTGCTCGGCCATGCCGACATCGCCACCACCCAGATCTATACCCACCTCGATTTCCAGCACCTGGCGAAGGTCTACGACGCCGCGCACCCGCGCGCCCGGCGCAAGGGCTAGCGGCGGGCGGCGCAGGCCGGCCCGGAGATGCCCCGCAGGCGATTCCGGCGTACCCTGCCTGCGTCGCCCCGCCGGGTTCCAGCGGCGGGCCATCCCGGGCAGGGTAGCGCCGCAACCGGCAGCGCCCGCGGGCAGTGGAGGACGAGGATGCATTCCCGCGACGAGAATCTGTGGACCGTGCTGCGCCTCGTGCTGGCGGTGCTGATCGCCGCGCATGGCTGGGCACGCCTGTTCGCCGGCGCAGTGGCGCCGTTCGGGCAGTGGCTGGACGGTCTGGGCTTCATGATCGGACCGGTGATCGCCTGGGGCGTGACGCTGTACGAGATCGTCGGCTCGGCCCTGTTCGCGCTGCGTCGTTTGGTGTTCCCGCTGAGCCTGGGCTTTGCCGCGATCTACCTGGCGGGACTGGTGCTGGTGCACCTGCCCGAGGGCTGGTTCGTGGTCGGCCTGGGCCGCAACGGCATGGAGTACAGCGTGCTGCTGATCTGCGCCCTGCTATGCGTGGGCACGCATTACCGGGAGTCGCGACCGCGATCCTGAAGCCCGGCCCCCCGGAGGCTACCAATGAAGCCGGAACAACTGCGCCAGTACGCGCTCTCACTGCCGGAGGCCAGCGAGGCCCCGCACTTCGACTACGCCTCGTTCCGGGTCGGGGGCAGGATCTTCGCGACCATGCCGCCGGACGGCAAGCACGCGCACCTCTTCCTCGACGACGAGCAGCGGGAACTGGCGGTCCGTTTGCATCCGGCCTGGGTCGAGACCCTGACCTGGGGCAGCAAGGCGGTGGGGGTGCGCATCCGCCTGGCCGGCGCCAACCCGAAGATCGTGGCCGCGCTGGTCCGCCTGGCCTGGGAGCGCCGGGCGCCCAGGGCGCTGCGCGGCGACTGAGGCGCCGGGACGCCGCAGCCGCGTGCCAGCGGCCCTGGCCAGATCGAAGTTCCGGCTGCTCAGTCGCGCCGCAGCAGCCACCAGGCCGCCAGCCCGATGCCCAGCCCGGCGATGATGGCCTTGGCCGGCGAGCGGCGCACGTCCTGGCACAGGCCCTCGACGATGTTCACCCGGTCGGCGGCAACCAGCGCCAACCAGTGGCCGATGTCGTTCTCGCTGCGGCGGAAGGCGGCGCGGCGGATCGCGCCGCTGAGGCCCTTCGGTGGAAGGCGGGTGCCGAACGTGCGCGAATGCTCCGGCCGCTCGACCGACTTGAGCACCTCGACGGTCATCGGCTGCCGCGGCGGCGGCTCGCTCCACGGCACGTCCAGCCGTGGTGGGGTGCGTTCCATTGGCACAGCCGGGCGGTTCCCGCGTTCCAGGTCCGAACCCCAGCCGGGGATGTGGGCGTAGCTGCTGCGATCCATGGTCTGCTCCTGTGCGCGCCGGCTCATGCTTCCGCCCGCGCCGAAGGCGGGACCAGCACGGTCTTGATGCAGTTGTCGCGCTTGTTGACGAAGATGTCGTAGGCGTCGGCCACGTCCTCCAGCGGGATGCGGTGGGTGATGACCTCGCGCGGGGAGATGTGGCCTGCGCGGATGTGCTCGATCAGCCGCGGCAGGTGGCGCTTCACGCTGGCCTGGTTCATGCGCAGGGTCAGGCCCTTGTTCACCGCGTTGCCGATCGGAATCATGTTGAAGGTCGGCCCATAGACACCGACGATCGAAATGCGCCCGCCCTTGCGCGCGCTGTTGATTGCCCAGTGCAGGGCGATCGGCGAGCCGGCCTGCAGCATCAGGATCTTCCCGGTGATGCCGTGGAACGCGCTGCCGGTGGCGTCGCAGCCGACCGCGTCGATGCACACGTCCGCGCCCAGCCAGTCGGTGATCTTCTTCAGGTGGGTGGCGACGTCATCGACCTCGCGGAAGTTGACCGTCTCGGCGTGGGCGAACTTCTTCGCGAACTCCAGGCGGTAGTCCTCGCAGTCGACCACGATCACCCGGCCGGCGCCGAAGAACCACGCGCTCTTGGCCGCGAACAGGCCGACCGGACCGGCGCCGAACACGACCACGGTGTCGCCCTCGCGGATGCTGCCCATCTCCGCGGCCTGGTAGCCGGTGGGGAAGGCGTCGGTCAGCAGCACCGCGTCCTCGATGTGGATGTCCTCGGGGATCACGGTCGGGCCGACGTCGGCGAAGGGCACGCGCACGTACTCGGCCTGGCCGCCGTCGTAGCCGCCGGCGGTATGGGTGTAACCGTAGAAGCCACCCATTGCGCTGGCCTGCGAATTGACGTTGTGGCAGTTGCCGTACAGCTCCTTCTGGCAGAAATAGCAGCTGCCGCAGAAGATGTTGAACGGCACCAGCACCCGGTCGCCCACCTTCAGGTTCTGCACCGAGGGCCCGACTTCCTCGACCACGCCGCAGAACTCGTGGCCGATGATCGAGCCGACCCGGGTGTCGGGCACCAGGCCGTTGTAGATATGGATGTCCGATCCGCAGATGCAGGTGCGGGTGACGCGCACGATGGCATCGTTCGGATGCTCGATCTCCGGCTCGGCGACATGCTCGATGCGCATCTTGCGGGGGCGGCGGTAGGTGGTGGCCAGCATTGGGATCTCCACTCGGATTGCTGCGCCGGGGGCCCGGCCAGGCGTACGACCTTGGCGCCAGAGCCGTGAACAGCACGCGTCGCCGACGTGTCGGGGGCGTGGAGGTGCCGCGCCGGAGCCTGCACGTTCTGCAGTGCCGACGGTCCGGCAGATGCTCCGCAGCCGCCTGCCAGCCGCCGCGGGCCGGACCCGAGGGCGGCAGGCCGCCAATCGCGGGCAGGAACCCGGCCGGTGCCGCGTCCGCGTGCGGTGGATGGACTTGCGGCGACGCGGCCTTGCCGGGCCCGTGGAAGGGGATCGCACGCGCAGCTGCCAGCGAGGCGTCGCGTGCGGAGACTGCCCGCCGCGGTCCCGGTTGCCGCGAGCGGTGGACTGCTGGGCTGCGGCCTGGATGGCGTGGCGATGGCGGGCCTGGCCTGGCCCCGGTGGGGATCCGGGCCCTGGATGCCCAATGGGCTTGCGCGCGGTGCTCATCGCCGGCGGGCGCCAGGCCTGGCGGCGGCCGGCTTGAACCGGTCCGGGTCAGCCCCCACTGAGGGAGCTATCGATCCCCGGAGTGCCGCATGGACCCCAGCCAGAACCCCAATGTGTTCCACGCCACCACCATCGTCTGCGTGCGCCGCGGCGACAAGGTGGCCATCGCCGGCGACGGCCAGGTGACGCTTGGCCACACGGTGATGAAGGGCAACGCGCGCAAGGTGCGCCGCCTGGGCCGCGACGGCCAGGTACTGGCGGGCTTCGCCGGCGCCGCCGCCGACGCCTTCACCCTGTTCGAACTGTTCGAGGCCAAGCTTGAGAAGCATGGCCAGCTGACCCGCGCCGCGGTGGAGCTGGCCAAGGACTGGCGCACCGAGCGCCGCCTCGGCAAGCTCGAGGCCCTGCTGGCGGTGGCCGACAAGGAAACCTCGCTGGTCATCAGCGGCACCGGCGACGTGATCGAGCCGGAGGACGGCATCATCGCCATCGGTTCCGGTGGCAGCTACGCGCTGTCGGCCGCGCGCGCCCTGCTGGCGCATACGCAACTGGACGCCCGCACCATCGCCACCGAGGCGATCGGCATCGCCGGCGACATCTGCATCTACACGAACCGCAACGTGGTGGTCGAAGAGCTGTGAGGAAGAACCGGGATTCAAGAGCCGGGATTCGTGATTCGGGATTGGTGATTCGTAGAGAGCAAAGCGCTCCTTCAACTCACTTCCGTCACGAACCGGCCCGGTGCTGCTTCTTCCAGCCACAAATCACGAACCACGAATAACGAATCACGGATCCCCCAGATGACCGCGAACAATTCCCCGACCATGACCCCGCGCGAGATCGTGCAGGAGCTGGACCGCCACATCGTCGGCCAGCAGGCCGCCAAGCGCGCGGTCGCGATCGCCCTGCGCAACCGCTGGCGGCGCATGCAGCTGGACCCGGAGCTGCGCAACGAGGTGATGCCGAAGAACATCCTGATGATCGGCCCCACCGGCGTGGGCAAGACCGAGATCGCGCGGCGCCTGGCGACGCTGGCCAATGCCCCGTTCGTCAAGGTCGAGGCCACCCGCTTCACCGAGGTCGGCTACGTGGGCAAGGACGTAGAGCAGATCATCCGCGACCTGGCCGATACCGCGGTCAAGATGTACCGCGAGCAGGCCAAGGCGCGCGTGCGCCTGCAGGCGGAGGAACGCGCCGAGGAGCGCATCCTCGACGCGCTGCTGCCGCGCCGCGCGGTGCCGGGCTTCGGCGGCGGCACCGCCGAGGTGCAGGTGTCCGGCCCGGAGGATTCCACCCGCGCCAAGTTCCGCCGCATGCTGCGCGACGGCGAGCTGGACGACCGCGAGATCGAGCTGGAGCTGGCCGCCGCCGCCCCGGGCGTGGACATCATGACCCCGCCGGGCATGGAGGAGATGGGCCAGCAGCTCAAGCAGATGTTCGCCAGCCTCGGCGGCGGCCGCACCCACAAGCGCACCCTGACCATCCGTGCCGCGCGCCCGCAGCTGATCGAGGAGGAGGCCGCGCGCCTGGTCAACGAGGACGACGTGCGCGCCGCGGCGATCGAGGCCTGCGAGCAGCACGGCATCGTGTTCATCGACGAGATCGACAAGGTCGCCAAGCGCGGCGAGAACGTGGGTGGCGGCGACGTCTCCCGCGAGGGCGTGCAGCGCGACCTGCTGCCGCTGGTGGAAGGCTCCACCGTGTCCACCAAGTACGGCACGGTCAGGACCGACCACATCCTGTTCATCGCCTCCGGCGCCTTCCACCTGGCCAAGCCCTCGGACCTGATCCCGGAGCTGCAGGGCCGCTTCCCGATCCGCGTGGAACTGGGCGCGCTGAGCAAGGAAGACTTCGTGCGCATCCTCACCGAGCCCAAGGCCGCGCTGACCCGGCAGTACGTGGAGCTGCTGGCCACCGAGGGGGTGAAGCTGGAATTCACCACCGACGCCATCGAGCGCATCGCCGAGATCGCGGCCCAGGTCAACGAGCGCCAGGAGAACATCGGCGCCCGCCGCCTGCACACCGTGCTCGAGCGCCTGCTCGACACCCTCAGCTACGAGGCCCCGGACCGCGATGGCCAGGCGATCACCATCGACCGCGCCTACGTGGACCAGCACCTGGGCGAACTGGTGCAGGATCCGGACCTGAGCCGCTACATCCTCTGAGCGCTCGCGACGCCTGGCATGGAAGGGCCGGCACCATGGCGGTGCCGGCCCTTCTTGCTAGCGGAAAGCCGCCTGGGCGCGCCCGCGCAGCGCAACGCCGGTGCGCGACCTGGCCACGCCGGCTTTCTTCGCGCTCCCGGCCGAAGGCTCGCGCGGCGCGGCCGCGGTCGTCGCGCGCCGGCCCGGGCGCGAGGCGGCGGCGTTGTTGCCGAGTGCCAGCTCGCCCATCACATCGGATGATTCGCGGTTGATCCGGGCCAGCTGTGCCTCGAAGTGCTCCAGGGCGCGGCTGAACAGCTGCTCCTTGCGCAAGGTGCGCGTGATCGTGGCCGATTCCCTGGAGCGTCCCTGCGTGGTTGCCGCCACGCGCTGGCGCTGGGCCAGGTCGCGCTGGCGGTCGCGCAGTTCGCGGGTGCGCCGGATCAGGGTGGCCAGCTGTTTCACTTCGTACGGCCCGCGCGCCTGCAGCAGCTGCTTCTCGCGGGCATTGAGCAGGGCGGACTGGGCGGGCGTCATCCTCATCTGAGGTCCTCCGTCTTCGTCGGGCGTGCCCTGGATCATGCGGAGCACGGCGTGCAGGCCGTGCGATTTGTGCCGCCCGCGGGCCACGCGCCACCCGGCGGACGTGCCCCGGGTCTGCTTCGCGATCTGCGAGCCTCCGCGCGCGTCATGCAGCGGAATCGCCGATGCCTGCTTCACTGCGCCGGCGGTGGTGGTGCGTTCCTCGGCGGCTGGTGGCTGGCGCTTTAGAGGGCCTTCATCGCACAGCGTTCAGCGCGGCCATGGCGGCAGGGCGAAGGCCTCGTCCTCGACGCACGCCACCAGGCGCTCGCCCGGCTGCTGCATCGGCACCACGCCGGCGGTGAAGGCCGAGAACGCCGGCAGCACGGTCAGGCGCTCGCGCAGCCAGAACGCCGGCCAGCGCCGGCGCATGCCGGGCAGGGCGGCCAGGGGGTGCAGGTGGCCGCACAGCACGTGCGCGTCCGGCGCCGGGCGCGGCTCGTGGCGCAGCAGGAACGGGCCATCGCGCTGTTCGCTGCCGGCGTCCTCGACACCCAGCGCGGCCGCGTCCAGGGCGCGGTCGTGGTTGCCGCGCAGCACGCGGATGCGCAAGCCGGGATGGCCTGCGCGCCAGGCCTGCCACGCCGCCAGCCAGTGTGCGCGCGGTGCCGGGCCGTGCAGGAGGTCGCCGAGGATCCACAGCACCTGGGCCGGATGCGCGGCCAGCAGGGCATCCAGGCGCTGCAGGTCGTGCGCGGTGCCGCCGCCGGGGATGGCGATCCCCGCGCGGCGGAAGGCATCGCCCTTGCCCAGGTGCAGGTCGGCCACCAGCAGGGCGCGCGCGCGTGGGCGCCAGAGCGCGCGGCCACCCAGCAGGTGCACCGGCTCGCCGGCCAGCCGCGTGCGCCACTCAGCGTCCATGGCGGCGCTCCAGCCGTTTCTGGGATCGCGTCGACAACTCGGCGTCGCAAGGCGCACGCGGGTTTCATCGCCCTGCAATGTTCGCGAAGAAAAATTTGAAACGCACTGGCGACTACCATGCCGCGCTGCCACCGACCGGTGGCCTTTCTTTTTTGGCAGAACCCGATGAAGCGCACCACTTGCAGCAGAAACCGCCTGTTCGTCGTCATCTCCGGCATCCTGGCGCTCGCGCCGGCGGCCCCCGGCATGGCAGAAGATGCAGTCGCCGCCGACACCCCGGTCAGCACGCTCGACGCCGTGCGCGTCGTGGCGGACTACGGCTACCAGCCCGTCGACGTGAAGCGGGACGCCGACGTCATCGTCGATTCGGTCACGTACAACGACCTCGAGGCGCCGACCGGCGACAACTCCATCGCTTCGATGCTGGTCCAGGTCCCGGGAGTCAGCTTCGAGGGCGACGGCGACGAGCCGCGCTACATCACCATTCGCGGCATCTCCGCGGACCTCAACGTGACCACGCTGGACGGCCTGGCGCTGGCGACGACCGGCGAGAACGGCGGCGGCAGCCGCCGCGTCAACCTGCAGCTGATCCCCAGCGACATCGCCGAACGCGTGGACGTATTCAAGGCGTTCACCGCGGAACAGGATGCCGCCGCCATCGGCGGTGCGGTCGACATCGTCACGCGATCGGCCTTCGCCACGGCCAGCCCCTACTTCATGGCCGACGCCTACGGGATCTATTCCAGCTTCGAGGGCCCGGCCGGCGAGAACGCGGGCGGCGCCGGCAGGTCGCACTGGGGCAAGGGCCTGAAGACCGCGTTCGCAAGCCGTTTCGGCGCCGACGAGCAGTTCGGCGTGGTGTTCACCGCGCGCTACCAGGACCGCGTGCGCAACTCCAGCAAGATCTGGAGCGACGCGCGCACCTATTTCAACGAGGCCGGCCAGACGATCGCCGCGCCCGACCCGGCGCTGGGCTGGGACGGCAACAACTCGCTGACGAAGCTGGCCTGGGGTGACTACAGCAACGTCATCACCAACAAGGGCGCCTCGCTCAAGCTGGAGTGGCGCCCCCGCGAGGACGTCGACGCCTTCGCGATGGGCTATGCCTACAACCGCCGGGAATCGTCGACGATGAACTCGACGAACCTGCTGGGCAACCCCCGCAACTTCCCCGAACGGTTGCGGGACAGTGGAACGGTGGCCGTGGACTACATCCAGTCCGTGGTGCGCTACAACCAGTGGGACCGCACCGCCAGCGGCCTGATCAGCGGCATGGACTGGCGGCTGGGCGACCTGTCCGACCTGTCGCTGCGCGCCGGCTACACGCGCGAGGTCTACAAGGACACGCAGCCTTACCTGCAGACGCGCACGACGCCGCGCGGGCAGTACTTCAGCTACCGGATGAGCGAGCTTCCGGAGCTCGCCGGATACACCGGCGACCCGCTCTCCAACACCTACGTGCTGCGCTCGGCGGAGATGACCTACACCCGGGCGCAGCAGAACGTCCTCGACCTGCGCGCCGACTACTCATTCAACGTGGCCCCCGGCGCGACCGGCCTGGGCTTCGTGACCGGGGTGCGCTGGAGCCGCCTGCGCATGGACAAGGACGTGGACAGCATACGCAAGGTCACCGGCAGCGACGCGACCGGATACATGTACGACCCCGGCTATTCGCACCACGGCAGCAACGGCTTCGTCGTGCCGTGGCCGGACTACGACCGCTTCTACGGCAGCGTGTTCCCGAACCTGCCGGTCGACCAGGCGGCCACCCGGCACCACAGCACGATCTCCGACTACGCCTACGAGGAAGAAGTCGCCAACGCCTACCTGTCGCTGCACTACGCGACCGACGCGACCCACTACATCCTCGGCTTGCGCTACGACGATGCGAGCTTCGATGCCCGCACCCCGCTGACCCTAGACGGCACGCTCACCGACCAGGTCACCCGGCCGAGCGGCGAGTACAGGAGCTGGCTGCCGTCGTTCAACGTCGTCCACGATCTCGGCGAGAACTGGAAGCTGCGAGGCTCGGTGAGCCGCACCATCGGCCGGCCCACGCCCGGGCAGCTCGCCCAGGCCGAGAGCCGCACCTGCGGCGAGGAAACCAGCGGCTGCAGCATCACCCGCGGCAACCCCGATCTCGACCCCCGCCGCGCCGACAACTACGACCTGGCGATCGAGCGCTACTTCGGCGGCAGCGCCCTGGTCGCGCTGACCGCGTTCCGCAAGGACATCGCCGACGACATCTTCACCCTCACCACCGAAGAGGTCGTCGACGGGCTGACCAACCGCATCCGCCAGCCGATGAATGCCGAGAAATCGATGATCCAGGGCCTGGAGCTCGCCCTGGTGAACCGTTCGTTCGGCTTCCATCCGAACCTGGGCGCCTCGTTCAACGTCAGCTGGCTCGACGGCGAGATGAACTACGTTGCCGACGGCAGCGGCCGCAAGCTCGACCGCATGCAGTACCAGCCGGACTGGATGGCCAACCTGACGCTGAGCTACCGCATCCCCGCGATCCGCGGCACCGCGCGCCTGTCGGTGAACCACCAGGACGACTACCTCGGCTCCATCGGCTCCACGCCATGGAACGACAAGTTCGTCAACCGGATGACCACGGTCGATCTCTCCTTCTGGCACCAGGTGGGCGAGCGCTGGACGTTCAAGTACGAGATCGACAACCTGCTGGATGCGAGCCCGGAGTGGTACCACGCGCGCGACATCGGCGGCACGATCTCTCAGCGCGACGAGTACGGCCAGGGCGTGTACTTCCACGCCATCTATTCGTTCTGACCCGCCTTCGCGCCGCGCCCGCACGGGCGCGGCGCCCGTTCCGGAACCGTCCGAGATGACCCACGACATCAACCGCCGGCGCCTGCTCAAGGCGCTGGGCACCGGCGCCGCCAGCGGGCTCCTCGCGCCGTTCGGCATGGCCTTCGGCCAGGCCGCACCGCGCAACCTGCTTGCCAATCCGCGCTTCGACCGCGACCCGTTCCAGCTCGGCGTCGCCTCCGGAGAGCCCGCGCCCGATGGCTTCGTCCTCTGGACCCGGCTCGCGCCGCAGCCGCTGGAACAGGGCGGCGGCATGGTGATGCGGCCCATGGCGGTGACCTGGGAGCTGGCCGAGGACGAAGGCTTCCGCCGCGTCGTCCGCGATGGCCAAGCGCTGGCCCGGCCGGAGCTCGCGCATGCCGTGCATGTCGAGGTCGAGGGCCTGGCGCCCGGACGGCCGTACTGGTATCGCTTCGCCGTAGGCGGTGCGACCAGTCCGGTCGGCCGCAGCGCCACGCTCCCTGCGACGGATGCGCGCGTGGACCGCGTGCGCTTCGCCGTGGCCGGCTGCCAGCACCTGGAGGAGGGCCATTTCACGGCCTGGCGCCGGATCGCCGAGGAGCCCCTGGACTTCGTCTTCCACTACGGCGACTACATATACGAAGGCCCCGACCGCGGCCCTGGTGAGCGCATGCTCAACGGCCGCCCGTTCATGCCGCTGCGCCGCCACGTCGGCGGCGAGATCTATTCGCTGGACGACTACCGGCGGCGCTATGCGCAGTACCGCAGCGACCCGGACCTGCAGGCGGCGCACGCTGCGGTGCCCTGGTTCTTCAGCTTCGACGATCACGAGATCGACAACAACTGGGCCGGCGAGTTCGACCAGGACGGCACGCCGCCCGAGCTGTTCATGCTGCGCCGTGCGGTCGCCATGCAGGCCTACTACGAGCACATGCCGCTGCGGCGGCGCTCGATGCCGCACAACGGCCACATGCGCATGTATCGCCGCGCGGGCTGGGGCGACCTGCTGCAGGCGCACTTCCTCGACACGCGCCAGTACCGCAGCGACCAGGTCAACGGCGACCGCGACGGTCCCCAGAACGACGCGGTGGCCGATCCTTCGCGCACCATGCTCGGCGCGGAACAGGAAGCCTGGCTGTACGACGGCCTGCGCCCGGACCACCATCGCTGGCACGCGATCGCCCACCAGGTGAGCCTGGCCAACCTGGCGATGCGCTCGCGCGAAACCGGAGAGGTCGTGCATTCCATGGACCAGTGGTCCGGTTATCTCGGCCCGCGCCGCCGCCTGCTGGGGCACATCCATGAGGCGGGCATGAAGAACGTGGTCACCGTGTGCGGCGACGCGCATCGGCACTTCGCCAGCGACCTGCTGCAGGACCACGAGGACTCCGGCGTGATCTCCACCGAGTTCCTCGCCACGTCGATCAGCTCGGGCGCCGACGGCGCCGGCGAGGACGACGACTTCAACCGCAACGCGCGCAGCCTCAATCCGCAGCTCAAGGCGATCACCGACCGCCGCGGCTACGTGCTGTGCGAGGTGACCCGCGACGAGTGGCGCGGCGACCTGAAGGTGCTCGACCGGGTGACGGTACCGGACGAACCGGTCCGCACCTACGCCAGCTTCGTGGTCGAGCGCGGTCGGCCGGGGCTGCAGCCGGCCTGACGCCGGCCGCTTGGCGAGCTGCCGGGGCGGCCCTGTGCGCCCCGCCAGCCCGCCACCCCGGGGCACCCGGCATGGGGAACACCGCGCCGGTCGACCCGGGGCGAGGCTCGCAGGGCAAGCTAAACTTGCCGTGTGCCTCCGCCCTCCTTGCCGCCGCTCTCGAGTTTGCGCGCCTTCGAGGCGGCCGCGCGGCTGGGCAGCTTTTCGCGGGCGGCCGCCGAGCTCAACATGACCCCGGCGGCGGTCAGCTACCAGATCAAGCAACTCGAAGCGCGGCTTGGCGTAGTGCTCTTCCGCCGTTTCCCGCGCCGCGTGGAACTGACCGCGAATGGGGACATGCTCGCACCGGCGATCTCCGGCGCATTCGCCACGATGCGAGCCGCAGTCGCCCAGACGGTCGAGCGTGCGCAGGACGAACTTTCCATCACGACCTTGCCGACGGTCGGCGCGACATGGCTGGCGCCGAAGCTCGGCCGTTTCAAGGCGCGCATGCCTGCCCTGCGCGTGCGCCTCGACATGAGCGTCCCTACGGCGGACCTCGATGCGCTCGATTTCGACGTCGCGATCCGCAGCGGACTGGGCACTTGGCCCGGTCTCCACGTTCGGCGGCGCGGCGCACGCGGGTGCGCCAGTCCTCGGTGCTGAGCTGGCCACGCTGGCCCTCGGCCCAGAGCGGGAACGACAGCGGGGTCAGCCCCGGCGGCCGGGCCAGGACCAGCGCGCGCGCCGCGGTCGCGCAGCACCTGCTCCAGCCGCGCCAGTTCCAGTTCGCCTTCCAGCACCTCGCGCTCGGCCTGGGCCAGCAGCAGATGCCCGGGATCGTGGCGGCTCAACACGTCGAACAGCAGCCCGGAGGAGGCCTGCAGCTGGCGCAGGCTGCGCAGCTGGCGGCCCGGCAGCGTGGGCACCAGCAGGCCGGAGACGCGCGCGATCTCGCGGAAGCGGCGGCGTGCCAGTTCGCCGAGGTTGAGCGCCTGGCGCAGGTCCTCCGCCAGTGCCTGTGGCGAGAACATCGCCTGCAGCAGGCCTTCGTCCACCGGCACCGGCTGCGCCGGCGACAGCACCAGGCCGTAATCGTTGGCGGCGAAGGCGAAGCTGTTGCGCTGCAGCCGACCCCAGCGCAGGGCGAACAGCGCAGCCAGGCCTTCGTTCACTTGGCGCCCGCCGAACGGGTATGCGAACAGGTGCAGGCGCCCGCGCAGGGTGACCTGCTCGGCCAGCAGCCGGCCGGGCCCGGGCAGGGCGGACAGGCGTTCCTGCAATGCCAGCAGCGGCGCCAGCGTGCGCAGTTCGGGCGAGCCGTCGGGCGTGCCCAGCAGCTGCTCCACCTCGTCGGCCAGCTGCGAGGACAGCGGCATGCGCCCGCCGCGCCAGGTCGGCACTGCACCCTCGCCACCGCGCACGGGCCGCACGTAGGCGGTCATGTCCTCCAGGCGCACCAGCTCCAGCAGGCGCCCGGCGAACTGGAAGCGGTCGCCGCGGCGGAGGCGGCCGACGAACTGTTCCTCCACCGCACCGAGCCGACCGCCGCGCAGCATGCGCACCGTGACGCTGCCATCGCTGGTGATGGTGCCGATCGACAGCCGGTGGCGGGTCGCCACGCGGCGGTCCTCGACCACGTAGCGGCCGTCTTCCGCGCGGACCACCTTGCGGAAGTCCGGGTAGTGCGAGAGCGCGCGGCCGCCCTGGACGATGAAGTCCAGCACCGCCCGCCAGGTCGCATCGTCCAGCCCGGCGAAGGCGTGGGTGCCGCGCACCTCGGCCAGCAGCGCATCCGGCTCGAAGCCGCCGGCCAGCGCGCAGCTGACGCAGTGCTGGGCCAGCACGTCCAGCGGGCACCGCGGTGGCGGGCGCGCTTCCACCCGGCCGCTGCGGAGCGCATGGCGGGCGGCGGCGAACTCCAGCAGTTCCAGCGCGTGCGTGGGAACGCAGGTGATCGCGCCGGATTCGCCGGGACGGTGGCGTGCGCGGCCGGCGCGCTGCAGGAGGCGCGCCACGCCCTTGGGGCTGCCCAGCTGCAGCACCTGGTCCACCGCCGGGAAATCCACGCCCAGGTCCAGGCTCGAGGTGGCCACCACGCAGCGCACCGTGCCCTCGCGCAGTCCCTGCTCGGCGGCGCCGCGCAGGGCCGGGTCCAGCGAGCCGTGGTGCAGGGCGAGGGTGGCCGGATCCTCGGGCCAGACCGCAGCGAGCGCCTGGTGCCAGAGTTCGGCCTGGGCGCGGGTATTGGTGAACAGCAGGCTGCTGCGCACCGCCAGCAGCCGCTCCAGCACGCGCGCCAGCTGGCCCAGGCCCAGATGCCCGGCCCAGGGGAAGCGTTCACGGCCCTCGGCTCGCAGCGTCCGCACCGCCACCGTGCGGGCGCGGGGGCTGCCGACCAGGGCCGCACCGGGAACGTGCGGCAGCAGCACCTCGCGTGCCTGCCCGAGGTTGCCCAGCGTGGCCGACAGGCCCCAGATGCGCAGCCCGGGGCGCAGCGCGCGCAGGCGCGCGAGGTTGAGTTGCAGCAGCACGCCGCGCTTGTTGCCCAGCAGCTCGTGCCACTCGTCGACCACCACCATGTCCAGCGCGCGCAGGCGCTCCGGCGCGTCGGGATAGGACAGCAGCAGGGCCAGCGATTCCGGCGTGGTCACCAGCGCGTCGAGCCCGCCCTCGCGCGCCAGGCGGCGGTCGCGCGCGGAGGCGTCGCCGGTGCGCTGGCCCACGCGCCAGTCCAGGCCCAGCGCCGCTGCCGGCTCGCGCAGCGCGCGGGTGGTATCGCTGGCCAGCGCGCGCAGCGGGGTGATCCACAGCAGGCGCAGGGGATGCGCCTCGGCGGCGCGCATGCGGCGCTTCGTGGCTGGCGCGGATTCGGCGCGTGCCAGCGCCTCGAGCAGGGACGTGCCGGCCACCGCCAGGGTCTTGCCGCTGCCGGTGGGCGTGTGCAGCAGGCCTGACTCGCCAGCCAGGGCGCGGCGCCAGACCTCGCGCTGGAAACGCAGCGGAATCCATTCGCGTTGCGCGAACCAGGCATCCAGTTGCCGGCGCGCGCGACGCAATGCGGCCGCGGTCGGCCGCGGAGGCGCCGGTGGCGTGGCCGGCGGCGCGCCGCTCATCGCGCCAGCGCCTGCAGCGTGGCCAGCACGTCGGCCTCGGCGGCCGGCTTGTCGTGGCGCCAGCGCAGGATGCGCGGGAAGCGCACGGCAATGCCGGACTTGTGCCGGCTGCTGTGGTTGACTGCTTCGAAGCCCAGCTCGAACACCTGCACCGGTTCCACCGAGCGCACCGGGCCGAAGCGCTCGATGGTGTGCGCGCGGATCCAGCGGTCGAGTTTCAGGATCTCGGCGTCGTCCAGCCCGGAGTAGGCCTTGGCCACCGGCACCAGGGCGCCGTCGTGCCACAGGCCGAAGGTGTAGTCGGTGAACAGGGTGCTGCGCCGGCCATGGCCGGCCTGGGCGTAGATCAGCACAGCGTCGATGGTCAGCGGGTCGATCTTCCACTTCCACCAGTCGCCGCGGCGGCGGCCGGACTGGTAGGCGGCACTGGCGCGCTTGAGCATCAGGCCTTCCACGCCGCGCCCGCGCGACTGCATGCGCAGCGCGGCGGCGTGCTCCCAGCTGGCGGGCTGCACCTGCGGCGACAGCGCGATGCGCGGGCCATCCAGCGCCGCCAGCACCCGTTCCAGGCGCGCGCGGCGCTGCAGCTGCGGCAACGCGCGCAGGTCCTGGCCATCGAGCTCCAGCAGGTCGTATGCCACCACCCGCACCGGCGTGTCGGCCAGGGTCTTCGCGCCCGGCTTGCGCCGCTGGATTCGGGTCTGCAGCGCGGTGAACGGCAGCGGCGCATCCTCGCCATCGCGCCAGGCCAGCAGTTCGCCGTCGATCACGGTCCCGTCCGGCAGCGCCGCGGCGGCCTGTTCGATCTCGGGGAAGCGGCCATCCAGGCGCTCCTCGCCGCGCGACCACAGCGCCACCTCGCCGGCGCGGCGCAGCAGCTGCACGCGGATGCCGTCCCACTTCCATTCCAGCAGCCAGTCGTCGATCGGGCCCAGGTTCCCGGGTTCGGCTTCCAGCGGCGAGGCAAGGAAGAACGGATAGGGTTGCTGGCGGTCGCCTGGTTGCTCTTCCGGGTCCAGCAGGTGCTGCATCCAGGCCGCATCGGGCGTCCAGGCGCCAAGCATGCGCTGGGCAATGCGGGCGATATCCACCCCGGACAGCTCGGCCAGCGCCTGCTGCACCAGTCGCTGCGACACACCCACCCGCAGCGAGCCGGTCAGCAGCTTGTTGAAGGCCAGGCGCTCGTCGAAGCACAGGCTGCGCCAGGCCTCGATGATCGCGGCGCGACGTACTTCCGGCACGGCATTGGCCAGCGGCAGCAGGCGCCGTTCGATCCATTCCGACAGCGGCACGTCGGCGCCGGCATCGGGCGGGTCGTCCAGCAGCAGGGTCACGGTCTCGGCCAGGTCGCCCACCTGCGAGTAGCTGTCGTCCACCAGCCAGCCGGGAAGGCCGGCGACTTCGCCCACCCAGGCGCGCAGTTCGCCGCTGGCGGCGATCTTGCGGCCGGCGCCGGAGATCTTGCCGCCGGACAGCAGGTGCAGGGCCCAGGCGGCGTCGGCCGGCGGCGCATCGCGGAAATAGGCGACCAGGGCCGCGCGCTTGTCGCCGGTGGCGGTGCTGCGGTCCAGTTCCCGGTAGAGCGCGGCGAAGCGCCTCATGTGCCCGGCTCCTGCGGCTCGCCGGCCGCTGCGGCGTCCTGCAGGGTTTCATCGCCGTAGCCGGTGTGGAAGGACTCGGCGGCCACGCCCTGTTCGCACAGGTGGCGCACCAGGGCGTCGGTGTTGCCGTGGGTGGCGATGATCCGGCGCGCGCCGGTGTCGGCGATGGTGCGCAGCAGGTCGGGCCAGTCGGCGTGGTCGGAGATGACGAAGCCGCGGTCCACGTTGCGCCGGCGGCGGTTGCCGCGGATCCGCATCCAGCCGGAGGCAAAGCCGTGCTGGGCGCGACGGAAGCGCCGCAGCCAGGCGCTGCCTGCGGCCGAGGGCGGGGCGATCACCAGGCGCCCGGCGCAGTCGGCGTTGCGTGGCAGGTCCGAGACGCGTTCGGTATCGAGCATCGCGATGCCGGCCTGGCGGTAGACCTGCACGCCGGCGTCGATCGCACCGTGCAGCAGCGCTGGCACGTCATCCAGTCCGCGCAGTTCGGCCAGCACGCGCTGCGCCTTGCCCAGCGCGTAGCAGTACAGGATCGCGGCCTCGCCGCGCTCGGCGCATTGCCGCCGCCATTGCACGATGTCGGCCGCGACCTGGCGCGTGTCCGGCCAGCGGTACACAGGCAGCCCGAAGGTCGCCTCGGTGATGAAGGTGTCGCACTGGACCGGTTCGAACGGAGCACACGTGGGATCGGGCTGGCGCTTGTAGTCGCCCGAGGCGACCCAGACCTGGCCATCGGCCTCGATCCTTACCTGCGCCGAGCCCAGTACATGCCCGGCCGGATGCAGCGACACGCGTGCCCGGTCGAGGGTGAAGGCCTCGCCGTAATCGTGCGCGTGCACCACCTGCCCGCCCAGGCGCCAGCGCAGGATCGGAATGCTGTCGCGGCTGCAGTGGTACTCGCCCATGCCGCCGCGGGCGTGGTCGCCATGGCCATGGGTGATGACCGCGCGCGGCACCGGCCGCCACGGATCGATGTGGAAATCGCCGGGCGGGCAGTAAAGCCCTTCCGGGCGCAGGACGACCAGGTCGTCGGGGGACTCGGGCATGGCCCGAGTCTCGGCCGGCGCGCGTGCAGGCGGCGAGAACCTCCCGCGCGCCGCGGATCAGTCATTCAGTGTCCGTGGCCGCAGGCGTCGTCTTCGCCGATGTCCTCGTTCCACACGTGCGGGTTGGCGGCGATCCAGTCGCCGAGCATGCGGATGCACTCGGCGTCGTTGAGGTCGATGACCTCAACGCCCTGTTCGCGCAGCCACTCGTGCCCGCCCTGGAAGTTGACCGCCTCGCCCATCACCACCGTGCCGATGCCGAACTGCCTGACCAGGCCACTGCAGTACCAGCACGGCGAGAGCGTGGTCACCATGATGGTGTCGCGGTAGGAGCGCTGGCGCCCGGCCTTGCGGAAGGCATCGGTCTCGCCGTGCACGGAAGGATCGTTTTCCTGCACCCGGCGGTTGTGGCCACGGCCGAGCAGGGTGCCGTCGCGGCGGAACAGGGCCGCGCCGATCGGGATGCCGCCCTCGGCCAGGCCCTGGCGGGCTTCCTCGACGGCAATGGCCAGCAGGCTGCGGTAATCGATGCTCACGGTCGCGGTCAGGTTGCGGAGGGGGGCGCCAGCGTACGCCGGACGGGCGTGGTTGTCAGGCGCCGGTATCCACCGCCACCACCACCGACATGCCCGGCGCCAGGCGCGACAGCAGCGGTTCCTGGCCCGGGTCGATGCCGATCCGCACCGGGATGCGCTGCGGGATCTTCACGAAGTTGCCGGTGGCGTTGTCCGGCGGCAGCACCGAGAACTGCGCGCCGGTGGCCGGGGCGATGCGCTCCACGTGGCCGGACAGGGCCAGGCCGCCAAGCGCGTCGACGGTGAAGCGCACCGGCTGCCCGGACTGCACCCGCGCCATCTGCGTCTCCTTGAAATTGGCCACCACCCACAGCTCGTCCGGCACCAGTGCCATCAGCGTCGTCGCAGTAGCCACGTATGCGCCCTCGCGCACGCCTACCTGGCCCAGGCGGCCGTCGCGCGGTGCGAGGATGCGGGTGTTGTCGAGGTTGATCCGGGCCAGTTCCACCGCCGCCTCGGCGGCGGCCACCCGCGCTTCCAGGCCCCGGCGCCCGGTCTCGATGCCGCGCTCGTTCTCGCGAGCGGCCTGCAGCGCGGCGCGGGCCTGGACGAGGTCGGCACGGGCCTGGCGGTCGCTGGCCAGCGCGGCCTCGCGGTCCTGTTCGAAAACCAGGCGTTGCGCGGCCAGTTCGTTGGCCCGGCGCAGCACCGCATCGGCATGCTCGCGCTGGGCCTGCTGCGCCTGGATGCGGGCGGCGACCTGGGCACTGGCGGCAGCCGCGCCGCGGCGCTGCTGGTCCCAGGCGGCCAGCTCGGCGCGGGCGGCCAGCAGCTGGGCCCGGGCCTGCTGCAGCTGCTGGGCGTAGATGCGGTCGTCGATCCGCGCCAGCAGCTGGCCGCGGCGGACCTGCTGGAAGTCCTGCACCGCCACCTCGACCACGTAGCCTTCCACCTGCGGTGCGACCAGGGTGACCTGGCCCTGCACCTGGGCGTCCTCGGTGCGTTCGATGGCGCCGTGGAACGGCGGGACCTGCCAGGCGTAGAGCACCAGTCCGATCCCCGCCAGCGCGAGCGCGGCGATGCCCAGTGTGGCCAAGAGCCGGCGCCGGGGCGCGGCGGGCTGCGGCGTGGAGGCGGTGGGGGAGGCGGTGGCGGGGGCGTTCATGGGCGTGCGGGGGAAGCGGGCGCGGGCGACGCGCCGGGTGCGGTGGGTTGCGGCGCGGCCTTGCGCCGGCGCAGGTACAGGTCGGCCAGCAGCCAGGCCAGGGTGGCCAGCGACAGCCAGCCGACCAGCAGGAACAGGTCGTTGTAGGCCAGCACCGTGGCTTCGCGCCCGGTGGCCTGGCCGAGCATGCGCAGCGCCTGCAGCTGGCGCTGCGCCGCATCGGGCACGTCGTGCAGGTGCAGCGCGGCGTAGCCGTGCAGGCGCGCGGCCACCTGCGGGTCGGGCAGCTCCAGGCCCTCGCCCAGGCGCGCGGCGTGCAGCCGGGTGCGCACGGTGAGGAAGCTGCCGAGCACCGCGCTGCCGAGCAGGCTGCCCAGGCCCTGGGCCATGCCGAACAGGACGATGAAGCTGATGAAGTTGCGCGGCTGGGCCAGCACCTTGCCGATGCCGCTGAGCATGGCCGGGGCGATGAAGACGGTGCTGCCGCAGCCGATCAGGAACTGGCTGAGGTACATCTGTGCCGGCCGGGTCTGGCTGGTGGCGTGCGCGTCGATGAACGCGCCGGTGGCGATCAGCAGCACCGCCGCGATCAGCTGCTGCGGGAAGTTCGGCGGCGCCAGGGTCAGGGCACTGGCCGCGATCCCGCACAGGCAGCCGGCCACCACCATCGCCGACATCACCTGCAGCTGGGCGTTGTCCAGGCCCAGCTGCTGGAACATGGGCACCGCGCCGAAGCTGTGCTCGGACAGGCAGACGCGGATCAGCAGGATCGACAGGGTCAGCCGCAGCAGGTCGCCGCTGGCCAGCCAGCGCGGGTTGAGCATGGGATTGCGGCGGTTGTGCTCGATCACCGCGGCCACCGCCAGCAGGGCCAGCGAGGCGGCCAGCACCAGGCCCAGCCAGGGGGTGTCGGTCCACCACAGCACCGGGCCGAAGGCCAGGACCACGGCCAGGCCCGCGGCGCCGGGGATGAAGCTCAGCAGGGTGGCCAGGTCCAGCCGCTCGAACACCTTGTAGCGGTCGCCGGGCGGCAGCTTCACCGCCAGCACCCCGGCCAGCGCCACCATCGCCAGGCCCAGTTCGAACACGTGCAGGCCGCGCCATTCGCCCAGCTGCAGCAGCTCGGTGGAGAACATCCGCGCCAGCGGGATCGGCAGCTGGGTCAGGCCCAGGGCGATGGCCAGGGCCTTGCGGCGGTGCTCGGGCGGGAAGGCCTGGATCATGTAGTACACGCCCAGCGAGTTGAGCGCGGTGGCGCACAGGCCATGCGCGGCACGCACCGCCACCGCCGAGCCGAGGTCGTTGGCGAACAGGTGGGCCAGGGCGATGGCCGCGTACAGCGCCAGGCAGATCTCGGTGAACAGGCGCAGGCCGTACTGCTGGCGGAACTTCACCAGCACCAGGTTGGCCGACATGCTGGTCATGAAGAACGCCGCCGGCAGCCACTGCATTTCCCAGGCATAGGCGCCGAAGTTGCCCTGCAGGTAGGGCAGGTTGGCGCTGACCAGGGCGTTGCCGAGGCCGCCGGCCAGCGCCACCAGCACGCCCACGCCGGCGAACTGCAGCCGGCGCAGGGTGGGATGGTGGGGCGTGGACGGCGAGCCGGGGAAGGTCGGGCGTTCGTGCGGGAGCCACTGCCGCGGGATGTAGCGCGGGTCCATCGGGGTTCAGCCGTTGCCGTCCCCGGGCGCGGCGCCAAGGCTGCGGCACAGCCGCCGCAGGTAGTCGTGGAACTGCGCGGTCTCGTCCGGGCCGAAGTCCTGCATGGCCTGCTCGCGCGCCTGGCCGAGCACGCGCAGGATCCGGCGCAGGGCCGGGCGCGCCTTCGGCGCCAGGTGCACGCGCTTGCTGCGGCGGTCGTCCGGATCGGGCCGGCGCTCGACCATGCCGCGCGCCTCCAGCCGGTCCAGGTGGGCGACCAGCGACATCGGCTCGATCGACAGCGCCGCAGCCAGCTCGGTCTGGCGCACCGGGCCGAGCTTGTCGGCCACCACCAGGGTGCGGGCCTCGCCGGGGGTCATGTCCAGGTCGGCCGCGGCCAGGGCGGCCTCGAAGCGCTGGCGCAGCAGGCGGGCGGCGGTGACCAGCAGGAAGCCGAAGCTGTCGTCGCCGCGGGAGGGGGAGTGGGTTTCCATGGGAGCCATATTGTAAGCTTGGCTTATGAACTGGCCGGAACCGCGCGCCCGGCGGGCGGCCTCCACGCCCGTGGTGCCATAATTGCCGCATGAGCGAATCCCCCTACGAACGCGGCACCACCCACTTCGGCTTCCGGGACGTCCCGGCCACGGAGAAGCAGAAGCTGGTGGGCCAGGTCTTCACCTCGGTCGCGCGCAAGTACGACCTGATGAACGACCTGATGAGCCTGGGCATCCACCGCGCGTGGAAGCGCTACTTCACCGCCACCTGCCAGGTGAAGCCGGGCGACCGGGTGCTGGACCTGGCCGGCGGCACCGGCGACATCGCCGCGCTGCTCAAGCCGCGCGTGGGCGCCACCGGGCAGATCGTGCTGGGCGACATCAACGCCGGCATGCTCTCGGTCGGCCGCGACCGCCTCACCGACCGCGGCCTGGTCTCGGGCCTGGAGTACGTGCAGTGCAACGCCGAGAAGCTGCCGTTCCCGGATGGCAGCTTCGACCTGGTGACCATGGCCTTCGGCCTGCGCAACGTCACCGACAAGGACGCGGCCCTGCGCGAGATCGCGCGCGTGCTGCGCGTGGGTGGCCAGGCGCGGGTGCTGGAGTTCTCCGAGGTGAAGGCCGAGTGGTTCCGGCCGATCTACGACTTCCACTCGTTCAAGGTGCTGCCGAGGCTGGGCCAGCTGTTCGCCGGCGATGCCGCCAGCTACCAGTACCTGGCCGAGAGCATCCGCAAGCATCCGCCGCAGGAGCAGCTGAAGGCGATGATGGAAGAGGCCGGGCTGTCGCGCTGCGGCTACGTGAACCTCAGCGCCGGCATCGTCGCGGTGCATACCGGCTACAAGGTCTGAGCGCGCGGGCCGCCAGGCGGCCCGGCGTGGCGTGGCCTGCGCCGGTGGCCGGCCGCCAGCCGGGGTCAGGGGCCACCGGCCTGGGAAAGGGGGCAGGGCGCGGGGCGCGCGGTACACTCGCTGTTTTCCGCTTGACCCTCGAACATGCGCTTTCCAGCCCTGCTGCTCACCCTTGCCATGACCGCCGCCGCCAGCGGCTGCTCCGGCGAACAGGCCGGTCCGGCCGATCCCGCCAATCCCCAGGCCCGCCCGGCCCAGGCCGCCCAGGCCTCGGCCCGCCGCCACGACGAAAGCTCCTGGTCCGAGCCGGACAAGGTGCGCATCGCCGACCTGGCGCTGGACCTGAAGCTGGACTTCGACGCCCGCCAGCTGTCGGGCACCGCCACCTACGCCCTGCAGTGGGCCGATCCGAAGGCCACCCAGCTGGTGCTGGACACCCGCGACCTGGCCATCGACAAGGTCGAGGGCGAGGTCGACGGCGCCTGGACCCCGCTGCAGTTCGAGCTGGCCGAGGCCGACCCGGTGTTCGGCAGCAAGCTGACCATCCAGGCGCCGCAGCGCAACGCCAGGATCCGCGTCACCTACGCCACCTCGCCGCAGGCTTCCGGCCTGCAGTGGCTGGAGCCGTCGATGACCGAGGGCGGCAAGCTGCCCTTCATGTTCAGCCAGTCGCAGGCGATCCATGCCCGCAGCTGGGTGCCGCTGCAGGACACCCCGGGCGTGCGCTTCACCTATAGCGCGCACGTCACCACCCGCCCGGACGTGATGGTGCTGATGAGCGCCGACAACGACCCGGCGGCGGTGCGCGACGGCGACTACAGCTTCACCATGCCGCAGCCGATCCCGTCCTACCTGCTGGCGATCGCCGCCGGCGACCTGGTGTTCAAGCCGATCTCCGCGCGCAGCGGCGTGTGGGCCGAGCCGTCCATGGTCGACCGCGCGGTGAAGGAGTTCGAGGACACCGAGCAGATGATCGTCGCCACCGAGGGCCTGTACGGCGCCTACCGGTGGGAGCGCTACGACATGCTGGTGCTGCCGCCGTCGTTCCCGTTCGGCGGCATGGAGAACCCGCGCCTGAGCTTCATCACCCCGACCGTGATCGTCGGCGACAAGTCGCTGGTCTCGCTGATCGCCCACGAGCTGGCGCACAGCTGGTCCGGCAACCTGGTCACCAACGCCAGCTGGAAGGACATCTGGCTCAACGAGGGCTTCACCACCTACGTCCAGGGCCGCATCGTCGAGGCGCTGTACGGCGAGGAGCTGGCCGAGATGGAGCGCCAGATCGACCAGGCCGGGGTCAAGGCCGACATGGAGCACATGGCCGCCCAGGACCAGCTGCTGGTGCTGCCGCCGCTGGCCGCACGCGACCCGGACGAGGCGCTGAGCGAGGTGGCCTACACCAAGGGCGCCTGGTTCCTGCAGTTCCTGGAGCAGCGGGTGGGCCGCGCGAAGTTCGATCCCTTCCTGCGCGGCTGGTTCGACGACCACGCCTTCCAGAGCGCCGACAGCGAGCAGTTCGTCGCCTACCTGCGCGAGAAGCTGCTGAAGGACAACCCGATGGCGGTGACCGAGGAAGAGCTGGACGCCTGGCTCAACCAGCCCGGCATCCCCGCGTTCGCCACCCCGGCGCAGGCGCGCACCTTCGCCAGCGTGGACAGCGCGCGCATCGCCTGGCTCGGCAGCGGCGAGCTGCCCAGCCCGCAGGTGACCGCCGACTGGGGCACCCAGGCCTGGGTGCGCTTCCTGGAAGGCATGGGCGAGCGCCTCGAGCCCGCGCGGCTGGCGCAGCTGGACAAGGCCTACCGCTTCACCGGCACCCCGAACGGCGAGATCGCCATGCGCTGGTATCCGCTGGCCCTGCGCAGCGGCTACCTCGAGGCGCGCCCGGCGGCCGGCGAGTTCATCCAGCGGGTCGGCCGGCGCAAGCTGATCCTGCCGGTGTACCTGGAGCTGGTGAAGACGCCGGACGGCCTGGCCTTCGCCCGCGAGGTGTTCGAGCGCGCCAGGCCCGGCTACCACCCGATCACCACCGCCTCGGTGGAGGCGATCCTGGCCCGCGCTGAAGGCGCGAAGCAGTAAGACCCCGGGCGCGCCGGCCCACCCGGCGCGCCCGCCCGAGGAAGCAAGACATGCAGCCGATCCGTCCGCGACTGTCCCTGGCCCTGCTGCTGGCCGCCACCCTGGCCGGCGCCAGCGCCTGCACCGACCGCGAGGCCCAGCGCCAGGCGCAGCTGGCCGCCGAGGCCGAGGCCCGGGCCCGTGCCGCGGCGGAACTGCAGCGCCAGTACGAGGCGGCGGTGGCCGACCGCAACTGGGAACTGGCGCGGGTCCACGGCGTGGCCCTGCTGGACCAGTACCCGGACAGCGAGGCCGCCGCGGCCATCGGCCCCGGGCTGGAGGAGGTCAAGGCGCGCGCCGAGGAGGCGCGCGAGCAGCGCCGCCTGGCCAGCCTGTGGAACTACGCCCGGGTGCCGGCCGGCAGGGGCGAACAGCGCACCGCGGCGATCCTCAGCCAGGAGCCGGTGGACACCGGCGGCAGCCGGCCGGCCGCGGTGCAGCTGGTGATCCGCGACCATCCCGAGTGGAAGCGCAGCGCCTACCTGGTGCTGGAGGGCGGCGACTTCGACTGCTACGGCGGCTGCAAGGTCCAGGTGAAGTTCGACGACGCCGCGGCGCGGCCGATGTCGGCTTGGCGCCCGAAAACCGACGAGGCCATCGCCATGTTCATCGAGGACTACCGCGGGCTGTGGAAGCGCATGCGCCAGGCGCGGCGGCTGGAGATCAGCTTCCCGGTGAAGGCCGGCGGCAGCCGCACCGCGGTGTTCGAGACCGGCGGCCTGGACGGCAGCCAGATGCCGGGCTGGGACTGACGCCGCCATGCCGAACCTGGACTACGTGGTCGTGGCGGTGGTCAGCGTGCTGGCCATCGCCCTGCACGTGGTCCTGTTCGTGCTGGTGCGGCGCTGGATGGACCGCGACCTGGCGCTGTCGCTGGCCGGCGAGGACCCGGCGCGGCGGCAGTGGATGCTGGAGCAGCTGGCCCTGGCCCGCCGCCAGGGCGTGCGCCGGCGCGATTTGCCGGCCTGGCTGGAGCAGGCGGCCAGGGCGGCGCCCGCGGCGGCAAGCCCGCCGGCGGAAGGCTGAAAGCGCAGGTGCGGGCTGGCCTGGCCCGCGGCGACGGCGGTGCCGGGCGCCTGCCCGGCGGCGCGGGCCGCCTTACTCGAGGCTGTAGCCGAACTGCTGGCGGAAGTGCTCGTTGAACTCGGCGAAGTCGAAGCGCTGGTTCTGGGTGCCCGGGTGCTCGACCTTGAGCGCGCCCATCAGGTTGCCCATGCGGCCGATGGTCAGCCAGTCGTAGCCCTGCTCGATGCCGAAGATCAGGCCGGCGCGGAAGGCGTCGCCGCAGCCGGTCGGATCGACCACCCGGCGCTCGTGCGCCGGCGGCACCTCGTAGGTCTTCTCCGGGGTATGCACCAGGGCGCCACGCGGGCCCTGGGTGGTGATGTAGGCCTTCACCCGCGAGACGATCTCGCGGTCGGTCCAGCCGGTGCGCTCCTGCAGCAGGTTGGACTCGTAGTCGTTGACCACCACGTAGTCGGCCAGCTCGATGAACTGGCGCAGCTCCTGGCCGTTGAACAGCGGCATGGCCTGGCCCGGGTCGAAGATGAACGGCACGCCCATCTCGTGGAACTCGGCGGCGTTCTGCAACATGCCCTCGCGGCCGTCCGGGCCGACCAGGCCCAGGGTGATCCCCGGCACGTCCTTCACGTGGTTCTCGTGCGAACGCATCATCGCGCCCGGGTGGAAGGCGGTGATCTGGTTGTTGTCGTGGTCGGTGGTGATGAAGGCCTGCGGGGTGAACAGCTCCTCGATCACCTTGACCTGCGACAGGTCGATGCCAAGGGACTCGAAATGCTCGCGATAAGGGCCGAAATCGCCGCCAACGGTGCCCATCGGCACCGGCTTGCCGCCGAGCAGGTGGAGGTTGTAGGCGATGTTGCCGGCGCAGCCACCGAACTCCCGGCGCATGCGCGGGACCAGGAAGGAGACGTTCAGGATGTGCACCTTGTCCGGCAGGATGTGGTTCTTGAACTGGTCCGGGAACACCATGATGGTGTCGTAGGCGAGGGAACCACAGATCAGGGTGGACATCGGCTTGGTACTCGGGCGCGCGCGGCGCGCGTGACAGGGGCTGCGGCCTTGCGCCGCGGCGCAAAGGTTACCGGCTGCGCCCCCGCGCGGCCAGCCCGGGCCTCGGGGCGGGCGCCGCCGGCGGCGCCCCGGATGCGTCCAAACCCGCGGATTACCGCGGAATTCCTTGCCCGCGACCGGCCCCGTTGCTAGGCTAGCCGGCCTGTTTTCGCTGTCCAATTTTTCGCCATCGGCGCGCCTCGCGCGCCGACCGCCGCAAGCGCCGGCGTCCAGCCGGTTCCGTCACGCCCGCCTCCTCCAGACCGGAAACCCCAGGACCGCCCCTCGATGTTCAAGAAGCTCCGCGGCATGTTCTCCAACGACCTGTCCATCGACCTGGGCACGGCCAATACCCTGATCTACGTCCGCGGGCAGGGCATCGTGCTGAACGAGCCTTCGGTGGTGGCCGTGCGCCAGGACCGCGCGATCGGCGGCACCCGCTCGGTCGCGGCGGTGGGCGCGGAGGCCAAGCAGATGCTGGGCCGCACCCCGGGCAACATCACCACCATCCGGCCGATGAAGGATGGCGTGATCGCCGACTTCACCTACACCGAGGCCATGCTCAAGCACTTCATCAAGAAGGTGCACAAGGCCCGGGTCCTGCGTCCGAGCCCGCGCGTGCTGGTGTGCGTGCCGGCCGGCTCCACCCAGGTCGAGCGCCGCGCGATCAAGGAATCGGCCGAGGAGGCCGGCGCCCGCGACGTCTACCTGATCGAGGAGCCGATGGCCGCGGCGATCGGCGCCGGCATGCCGGTGTCCGAGGCGCGCGGCTCGATGGTCATCGACATCGGCGGCGGTACCACCGAGGTCGCCGTGATCTCGCTCAACGGCATCGTGTATTCGGCTTCGGTGCGCATCGGCGGCGACCGCTTCGACGAGGCGATCACCAACTACGTGCGCCGCAACCACGGCATGCTGATCGGCGAGGTGACCGCCGAGCGGATCAAGATGGAGCTGGGTTGCGCCTATCCGCAGGCCGAGGCCAAGGAGATGGAGATCACCGGCCGCAACCTCGCCGAGGGCGTGCCGAAGATGATCAAGATCAACTCCAACGAGGTGCTGGAGGCGCTGCACGAGCCGCTGTCGGGCATCGTCTCGGCGGTCAAGCTGGCGCTGGAGCAGACCCCGCCGGAGCTGGGCGCGGACGTGGCCGAGCGCGGCATCGTGCTGACCGGCGGCGGCGCCCTGCTGGCCGACCTGGACAAGCTGATCTCCGAGGAGACCGGCCTGCACGTGCAGGTCGCCGACGACCCGCTGACCTGCGTGGCCCGCGGTGGCGGCCGCGCGCTGGAGCTGGTCGACATGCACGGCAACGAGTTCTTCGCGCCGGACTGACCCGCGCCCTCCGCGCCGCCCCGCGCCGGGGCGGCGTTCGCCAGCGGCGGACGCTGCCGCCATACTCCCATCTCCGCCGCGCTGTCCCGACTGATCACCGTCCGTGTCGTCCTACGCCGGTTCCCCACACGCTGCGCGCCCCGGTGAATCCGGTCCCCTGCGGCTGCTGGCCTACCTCGCCCTGGCCGTGACCCTGCTGGTGCTGGACCACCGCGGCGGCTGGCTGTCGTGGGTGCGCACCCAGGCCACGGTGCTGGTGCAGCCGCTGCGCAGCATCGCCGGCCTGCCGGGGACGGTCCGCGGCGCGCTGCGCGACGGCCTGGCCTCGCACGCCAGCCTGGTCGAGGAGAACCGGCGCCTGCGCAACGAGCTGCTGGTGGCCAATGCGCGCCTGACCCGGCTGCGCAACGCCGCGGTCGACAACGCCCAGCTGCGCGAACTGCTGGGCGTGGTCGAGCGGCGCGGCCTGGACGTGCAGCTGGTGCCGATCCTGGACATCGACCTGGAGCCCTCGCGCCAGCGCCTGGTGTTGCGTGCCGGCAGCCGCCAGGGCGTGCAGCGCGGGCAGGCGGTGATCGACGCCGGCGGCCTGCTCGGCCAGGTGATCGAGACCACCCCGACCCAGTCCACCGTGCTGCTGCTGACCGACCCGGACCACGCGGTGCCGGTGATGGTGGCGCGCAACGGCGTGCGCCTGATCGTGTACGGCCGCGGCGACCGCCTGGAGCTGCGCGACATCCCGCTCAACCAGGACGTGCAGGTTGGCGACCAGCTGGTCACCTCCGGCCTGGGCGGGCGCTTCCCGCCGGGTTTCCCGGTGGCCACCATCACCGCCCTGCACCCGGACGACAGCCAGGCCTTCCTGGTCGGCGAGCTGAGGCCGGCCGCGCAGCTGGACCGCGGCCGCGACGTCCTGCTCCTGCGCCCTGGCGCCGCCCCCGACCTGCCGCTCCCTCCCGTCCCCGGCGAGCCCGGCGAGGCCGAGGATCCGGCCGCACAAGGGGAGCCGGCCGCCGGCTCTTCCGAATCACCAATCCCCAATAACGAATCACAGCCTCCGCAGGAGGCGACCCGATGAGCGCCCGCGACCGCCTCGGTGGCTGGCTGCTGCCGCTGAGCCTGCTGCTGGCGCTGCTGCTGGGCCTGCTGCCGCTGCACGCGCAGCTGCAGCCGCTGCGGCCGTACTGGCTGGCCCTGGTGCTGGCCTACTGGGTGATCGAGACGCCCTCGCGCGCCGGCCTGGGCCTGGCCTTCGCCTGCGGCCTGGTCGCCGACCTGGCCTACGGCAGCCTGCTCGGCGAGCAGGCCCTGCGGCTGGTGATCATGGCCTTCATCCTGCAGCGCTTCCGCGCCCGGCTGCGTTTCTTCCCGCTGTCGCAGCAGGCGCTGGCGATCGGCGCGCTGCTGCTCAACGACCGCATCGTCGACGCGGCGGTGAACCTGGCCCTGGGGCAGCCGCTGCTGCCATGGGAATACTGGTGGGCGCCGCTGCTGGGCCTGGCGCTGTGGCCGCCGCTGTTCCTGCTGCTGGACGCCCTGCGCCTGGGCCGCCGGGACTGAGGCCATCGCATGGGCAGCCGCCGCGCGAGCAAGAACCCGCACGCCGAGGCCGAGCAGTTCCGGCGCCGCGCCGCGCTCGGCTTCCTCGCCGTGGCGCTGGCCCTGGGCGGGCTGGCGGCCTGGTATTTCCGCCTGCAGGTGCTGCAGCACGACGACTACGCCACCCGCTCGGAGGCCAACCGCATCCGCCCGCGGCCGGTGGTGCCCGCGCGCGGCATGATCTACGACCGCCAGGGCCGGCTGCTGGCCGAGAACGTGCCCGCCTTCCGCCTGGACGTGGTCCCGGACAAGGCCGGCGACACCGAGAAGCTGCTGGCCGAGCTCGGCCGGCTGATCCGGCTGGACGAGGACGACATCGAGCGCTTCCGCCGCGAGCGCAAGGCCGGGCGCGGCTTCCGGCCGATCACCCTGAAGCTGCGCCTCACCGCCGAGGAGATGGCCGCGTTCGCGGTCAACCGCTGGCGCTTCCCGGGCGTGGAGATGGAGCCGTACCTGACCCGGCACTACCCCTACGGCGAGCTGTTCGCGCACGTGATCGGCTACGTCGGCCGGATCGACGAGAAGGACCTGGAGACGCTGGGCGAGGGTGGCAGCGCGCTGACCCACATCGGCAAGACCGGGATCGAGCGCGCCTACGAGGACGTGCTGCGCGGCAAGGTCGGCTACGAGCAGATCGAGACCAACGTCCAGGGCCGCGCCCTGCGCACCGTGGGCCGGGTGCCGGCGCGTCCGGGCGCGGACCTGCGCCTGTCGATCGACGCCGAGCTGCAGCGCGCCACCGTGGCCGCGTTCGGCGACCTGGAGGGCACGGCGGTGGCGATGGATCCGCGCACCGGCGAGATCCTGGCGCTGGTGAGCCTGCCGTCGTACGACCCCAACCTGTTCGTCAACGGCATCTCCCACGCCGACTACCGCGCGCTGATGGACAACCCCTCGCGCCCGCAGTTCAACCGCGCGGTGCTCGGCGGCGTGGCCCCCGGGTCGACGCTCAAGCCGTTCCTGGCCCTGGCCGGCCTGGACAGCGGCGTGCGCCGGCCCGAGGACCGCACGCTTTCGACCGGCATGTTCTACCTGCCCGGCACCAGCCGTGGCTGGGGCGATTCGCACCGCGGCGGCCATGGCTGGACCGATGCGCGCAAGTCGATCGCCGATTCGGTCAACACGTACTACTACCAGCTGGCGCTGGACATGGGCATCGAGCGGATCGAGCGCTTCCTGGTGCGCTACGGCTTCGGCCAGCCCTCGGGCATCGACCTGGTCGGCGAGAGCTCGGGCATCCTGCCCACCCCGGCGTGGAAGATGAAGCAGCGCAAGGAGCGCTGGTATCCCGGCGACACCGTGAACATCTCCATCGGCCAGGGCGACTGGAAGGTCACCCCGCTGCAGATGGTGCGCGCCACCGGTGCCCTGGCCGACGAGGGCCGGCTGCGCCGTCCGCGCCTGGTGGAGGCGCGCCGCGACCGCTTCGACGCGCCGTGGGCGCCGCTGCCCGGCGGCGAGCCGGAGCGGATCAGCGAGCGCCCGGACAACCTCCGGGTGGTGCGCGAGGGCATGGAGATGACCGTGCACGGCCCCGGCGGCACCGCGCGCGCGATCGGCGTCGGTGCGCCGTACCGGATCGCCGGCAAGACTGGCACCGCGCAGGTGGTCAGCCGCCGAGGCACCAGCGCGGTCGACCCGCGCAGCCTGCCCATGCACCTGCGCCACCGCGCGCTGTTCATCGGCTTCGCCCCGGCCGAGGACCCGCAGATCGCGGTGGCGGTGGCGGTGGAGGGCGGCGGCTACGGCGGCAGCACCGCCGCGCCGATCGCGCGCAAGATCTTCGACGCCTGGCTGCTGGGCAAGCTGCCGGACGGGCTGGAACCGCTGGACGGCGCCCCGCAGCCTGCCTCCTGCAGCGAGGGCGGCGCCGGGTGCGCGCCGCTGGACGCGGCGGGGCAGCCCGGGGAGGGCACGCCATCCGCCGGCGCGGGCGGGGATGCCGCCGCGGTGCCGGCCGCGCCGGTGGCGTCGCGGCGCACCCCGGCCCTGGCCAGCGACCGCAATCCCGCCGGCAACAGCTTCGGCAGCTGGATCCGGCGCCAGCCGCACCTGCTGCGCCAGGCCACGCCCGCGGCCGGCGGCGGCAGCGGCGATGGCAGGCGCGGCGACAACGGCACCGACAACGGCACCGGCACGCAGGTGTCGCCTGCCCCGCCTGCCGGGCCCGGCGGGGACGCGCCCGCCGCCCCGGCGTCCCCCGGACCCGCGCCCGACCAGGAGGGAGGCGACCCATGAGGGATTTCCTGCGCTGGTTGCTGGACCTGGCCGGGCGCTTCGTGCGCACCCTGGACTGGCCGCTGTGCCTGGCCCTGGCCGGGCTGATGGCGTTCGGCCTGGCGGTGCTGTACAGCGCCGGCGGCCCCTCCGGCGGCGCCGCGCTGGTCAAGGCCCAGGGCGCGCGCTTCGCCCTGGGCGTGCTGGCGATGTGGGCGCTGTCGCGGGTCTCGGTGATCCGCCTGCGTGCCTGGTCGCCGATCGTGTACGCGCTGTCGCTGCTGCCGCTGCTGGCGGTGCTGCTGGTGGGCACCGGCAAGCACGGCCGGCACTGGCTCAACCTCGGCGTGTTCTACCTGCAGCCCTCGGAGCTGCTGAAGATCGCCCTGCCGATGATGGTCGCCTGGTACCTGCACTCGCGGCCCCTGCCGCCGCGGGTACCGACGGTGCTGGCCACCGGCGTGCTGATCGCGGTGCCGACCGGGCTGATCCTGCTGCAGCCGGACTTCGGCACGGCGATGCTGATCGCCAGCAGCGGCGTGTTCGCCCTGCTGCTGGCCGGCCTGCCGTGGTGGTGGGTCGGGGTCGGCATCGGCGGCGTGGCCGCGGTGGCGCCGGTGGCCTGGTTCTGGCTGCTGCGGCCGTACCAGAAGGACCGGATCCTGACCTTCCTCGATCCGGAGCGCGATCCGCTGGGAGCCGGCTGGAACATCATCCAGTCCAAGATCGCGATCGGTTCCGGCGGCCTCACCGGCAAGGGCTGGGGCGAGGGCAGCCAGTCGCACCTGAACTTCATCCCCGAGCAGACCACCGACTTCGCCTTCGCCGTGCTCAGCGAGGAGTTCGGCTGGATCGGCGTGGCCACCATGCTGGCCCTGTACCTGTTCGTGATCGGGCGCTGCCTGTGGATCGCGGCGCAGGCGCGCGACGGCTACTCGCGGCTGCTGGCCGGCTCGCTGGGCCTGGCCTTCTTCGTCTACGTGCTGGTCAACGGCGGCATGGTCTCCGGCCTGCTGCCGGTGGTCGGCGTGCCGATGCCGCTGCTGAGCTATGGCGGCACCTCGGCGGTGTCGCTGCTGGCCGGGCTGGGGCTGGTGATGGCGGTGCGCAGCCACCGTCCGGTCCATGCCTGGCACTGAAGCGGGAAATCCCAATGCCTGCGCGGCCTTGCGCGCGCATGCTAATCTGCCTTCGATGACCAGGAAGCCCGCAATGCGCGGCCGTGTGCTGACCGGCCTGATCCTCGCCGGACTGCTGGGCTGCACGCCCCGCGCCGGCGTCGTGTCCCAGAACCCGCCGGACGCGGTCCCGGTGGCCGCCACGTCCACGCCGGCCGAGGCCCGGCCCGAGGCCCCGGCCGCCGCGCCGGTGGACCTCACCCCGGTGCCGTTCGAGCTGGCGCGCGCGCGCTTCGTCGCCCAGACCAGCGAGCGCTACGGCATTCCCGCCGCCGAGATCGAGGCCACCCTGGCCCGGGCGAACTTCCTCGACAGCGTGGTCGCGGCGATGTCGCGACCGGCCGAGCGGGTCAAGCCCTGGCACGAGTACCGGCCGATGTTCATCAGCCAGGCCCGGATCGACGGTGGCCGCCGCTTCCTCGAACAGCACCGGGCGAAGCTGGCGAAGGTGGAGGCCGAAACCGGCGTGCCGGCCGAGGTGATCGTGGCGATCATCGGCGTGGAGACCAGCTACGGCGCCAACACCGGCCGCTATTCGGTGCTCGACGCGCTGTACACCCTGGCCTTCCGCTACCCGCGCAGCGGCGACCCGGCCAAGCTCGAGCGCGAGGTGCGGCGCGAGCTGTTCTTCCGCGAGGAACTGGCGCAGCTGTTCGCGCTGGGCCGCGAGGAAAAGCTCGACATCGCCGCGCTCAAGGGCAGCTACGCCGGCGCCATGGGCATGGGCCAGTTCATGCCCTCCAGCTACCGCGAGTACGCGGTGGACGGCGACGGCGACGGCCGCCGCGACCTGTTCGGCAGCCTCGACGACGTGTTCGCCTCGGTCGCCAACTACTTCGTGGAGAAGGGCGGCTGGGTGCGCGGCGGCCTGGTCGCGGTGCCGGCCACCCTGGAGCCGGGGCGCGAGCCGTTCGAGCCGTCCGAGTGGGCGCCCACCCACAGCCTGGCCGAGCTGGCCGCGCGCGGCTACACCCCGCAGGCGCCGGTGCCGGCCGGCGCCACCGCCACCCCGGTCAGCCTGGCCGGCAGCAACGGCCCGCAGTACTGGCTGGGCTTCCAGAACTACTACGCGATCACCCGCTACAACATCTCCAAGATGTACGCGATGGCGGTGTTCCAGCTGTCGGAGGCGATCGCCGGGCGGGAGATCCCGCCGGCATGACCCGGCGCCGGGCCCGGACCCTGGGGCTGCGCGCCGCCATGGTGCTGGCCGCGCTTGCGCTGGCCGCCTGCGGCAGCGCGCCGAAGAAGCCTGCGGCCCCGTCCACGGGCAGGGCCGGCGGCGCGCCCGCGGGCGCCGCGCCGGCCGGCGACTGCGCCGGGGTCTACTACCCGCCGGCGCAGGAGGACCCGTCCACCCGCGGCCACTACACGGCCGGTGGGCTGTACAAGCCCGGGGTGCCTGACCGGCTCCCCGACCACCTGCCCAACGTCGACTGCATCCCCGAGCCGGTGGTGACCGACGAGCCGCGCTCGCCGGTCGGCAACCGCTCGCCGTACACGGTGCTGGGCAAGCAGTACAAGGTGCTGGACCGTCCGCACGGCTACGTCGAGCAGGGCATCGCCTCCTACTACGGCGCCAAGTTCCACGGCCGCCGCACCTCGAACATGGAGGTGTACGACATGTACGCCTTCACCGCCGCGCACAAGACCCTGCCGCTGCCCAGCTTCGCCCGCGTCACCAACCTGGACAACGGCAAGTCGGTGGTGGTGCGGGTCAACGACCGCGGCCCGTTCCACGAGGGCCGGGTGATCGACCTCAGCTACGCCGCGGCGGTCAAGCTGGGCATCCATCCGCGCGGTACCGGGCGGGTCGAGGTGCGCGCGCTGGTCCCGGGCGAGGACGACGGCACCCGTTACGCCGGCCGCGCCGCCACCCCCGCTGCGCGCCCGGCCACGCCCGCGCCGGTGCAGACCGCGCCGGCCACCCCGGCCACCGCCCTGGACCAGCTGGTGCAGGCGCTGCCACCGGATCCGCCGCCCGCTGCCGCCGCGCCGGCCGCCGCCACCCCCGCCGCGCCGGCCGCCGCTGCGTCGACCCTGCTGCAGGTGGCCAGCTTCTCCAGCGCCGACAATGCCCGCCGCGCCCTGGAACGGTTGCTGGCCGCGGGCATCAGCGACGCGCGCCTGGAGGACGTGGTCAGCGGCGGGCGCACCCTGTGGCGCCTGCGGGTGCCGGCCGCCGGCGACCCGGCGGAACTTGCACTGCGCATCGCCGGTCTGGGATTCGGTACCCCGCAGCCGGTGCGCGACTGAGCCGGGGCTACAATCCGTCCTTTCGTCCTTCCCTTCCGCCCGGCCGCGAGCCGGTTGCCGCAGGAGTTCCCGTTTCCATGAAGTTCCGTTCCCCAGGCATGCTCGCCGCCCTCGCCGCGGTGGCCACCTTCGCCTTCGGCCTGGCCAGCGCCCAGGCGCCGGCACCCGCCCCGGCGGCGCCGGCCGCCGCCGCGCCGGCCCCGGTCGCGATCCCGCCGGCGCCGCGTCCCTCCCAGGCCACCGCCTGGCTGGTGATGGACTACGCCACCGGCCAGATCCTGGCCGGGGAGAACGTCGACGAGCGGGTGGAACCGGCCAGCATCACCAAGGTGATGACCGCCTACGTGATCGCCGCGGAAATGGCCGCCGGCCGGGTCCGGCCCGACGACCAGGTGCTGATGAGCGAGCGCGCATGGCGCGAGGGCGGCGCGCGCACCGACGGCAGCTTCAGCGGCTTCCCGGTCAACCAGACCGCGCCGCTGGAGGATATGGAGAAGGGCATGGCGGTGCAGTCGGGCAACGACGCCGCGATCGCCCTGGCCGAGCACGTGGCCGGCACCCAGGAGGCGTTCGCCGACCTGATGAACAGCTACGCGGCGAAGATCGGCATGAAGAACAGCCACTTCGTCAACGCCCACGGCCTGTCGGCGGAAGGGCACTACAGCACCGCGCGCGACCTGGCGCTGCTGGGCCGCGCCTTCGTGCGCGACTACCCGGAGCAGTACGCGTACAACAAGATCAAGGAATTCACGGTCAACGGCATCACCCAGCCGAACCGCAACCTGCTGCTGTGGCGCGATTCCTCGGTCGACGGCATCAAGACCGGGCACCACTCCAGGGCCGGCTACTGCCTGATGAGCTCGGCCCAGCGCGGCGACCAGCGCCTGATCGCGGTGCTGATGGGCGGCGCCTCCGAGCGCCAGCGCGCCGACGACAGCCTGGCCCTGCTCAACTGGGGCTTCCGCTTCCACGAGACCCACCGCCTGTACGAGCCCGGCAAGCCGGTGGCTTCGCTGAAGGTGTGGAAGGGCAAGGCCGACCAGGTGCAGCTGGGCGTGGCCGAGCCGCTGCTGGTGAGCGTGGCCCGTGGCCGCTACGGCGACCTCAAGCCGGCGATGGAAGTGCCGCGCTCGCTGGTGGCGCCGATTGCCGCCGGGCAGCAGATCGGCACGGTGAAGGTGTCGCTGGACGGCCAGGTCATCGCCGAGGCGCCGCTGGTGGCCACCGGCGCGGTCGAGGAGGCCGGTTTCTTCAAGCGCCTGTGGGACGCGTTCTGGATGTGGTGGGAATCCTGACGGATCGCCCACGCAACGCCCTGGAAACAGCCGGCCCCGCGCCGGCTGTTTTCGTTGCGCGCGACCGCGCCTCCCGACGGGTGGCGCCCGCTCGGGTTTTTCCATCGTTTATCCTCGGCCGGCGCGTTGCCTGCCGAGGTCGCGCGTGGCGGGCGGGATTGCCCGCGCTTTGTGCAAATCTCCAACGGGGAAAAACATGGGCAATAGGAAGGCAGTACGCGCGGCGCTCGGCGCTGCGTTGACGGTGGCGCTTGTGTCCGCTCCGGCCATGGCGCAACGGCACAGCGCGCAGGAACTGCGCCAGCAGCAGGCGGCGGAGATCCCGGTATGCAAGAAGCCGCTGGGCACGATCTCGGTACTGGAACCGGAGCATGGGGTGAACTGGTGGAGCGGCCACCAGCTCCCGGAGCCCTCGCGCCTGATCAAGGTGTTCGTGTCGCGCTCGCGCTGCTTCACCCTGGTCGACCGCGGCGCCGGCATGGCCGCCGCGCAGAACGAGCGCGCGCTGGCGGCGGACGGCAACCTGCGCCGCGGCTCCAACGTCGGCAAGGGCCAGGTCAAGGCGGCCGACTACGTGCTGGTGCCTGACCTGATCTCGCAGAACAGCGACGCCGGCGGCAACGCGGTCGGCGGCCTGCTCAGCGGCCTGGTCGGCGGCCGTGCCGGGCAGGTGCTCGGCGGCCTCAACTTCAAGAAGAAGACCGCCGACGTGGTGCTGACGGTCACCGACGTGCGCTCCTCCGAGCAGGTGGCGCTGGCCGAGGGCAGCGCCAAGAAGACCGACATCGGCTTCGGCGCGCGCGGCAACCTGTTCTCGGGCAGCGGCCTGGGCGCGGCCGGCGTCGGCGGCTACGCCAACACCGAGATCGGCCAGGTCATCACCCTGGCCTACCTGCAGGCCTACACCAACCTGGTCGCCCAGCTCGGCGGCCTGCCGGAGGACGCCTCGGCGGCCAGCCCGATCCAGGCCCTGCGCGTAACCCGCGCGGCGCGCATGCTGGCCAACGCCAAGGGCACCGGCAAGGCGGTGCGCGACCTGGAGCCTGGCATGCTGCTGTACCCGACCGGGCAGAAGGACGGGGCGATGTGGGAAGTCGAGGACGAACTCGGCAACCGCGGCTGGGTCAACTCGACCAGCACCGAACTGGCCCGCTGAGCGCGGCGGTTCCGGGGAAGGCCGGCGCTTTGCCGGCCTTTTCCTTTTGCGGGAGGGTGGCCTCCCGGCCTTGTTCATTGAAATGAAGGTTTCGTTAAACTTGGCTTCCTGCGCGCCGCAACCAGGCGCCAGAGCAATCCAAGGGGAAACCATGAGCCATCCGCATCTTCCGTCCCGTGCCCTGGTGCTGGGCGCGGTCCTCGCCACGGCGGCCTGGGCGCCGGACGCCCGCGCCGCCCTGTTCGGCTCCACCTGCAGCGAGCCGATCGGCACCGTGCGCATCTCCGAGCCGGACGACGGCGACGAGCTGTGGGCCAGCTACGGCCTGTCGGCCCCGACCCGCATGCTGCGGGTGCTGGTCAACGAATCGCGCTGCTTCACCGTGGTCGACCGCGGCGCCGGCCTGGCCGCGATCCGTGCCGAGCAGGAGCTGGCCGCGGCCGGCCAGCTGCGCGAGGGCCACAACGTCGGCGGTGGCCAGATCCGCGCCGCCGACTTCGTGCTGGTCCCGGACATCGTCTCGCAGAACGCCAATGCCGGCGGCAGCAGCTTCGGGGTCGAGGCCGAGGCCAAGCGCGGCCTGCTGCGCGGGATCACCGGCGCCGGCCGCGCCGGCGTGTCCACCCGGCGCCAGAACGCGGAGGTGGTGCTGACCCTGATCGATGCGCGCACCTCCGAGCAGGTGGCCACCGTCAGCGGCGAGGCCAAGATCTCCGACAAGGCCTGGGACGCGGCGCTGCGCGCGCAGCAGGCCCAGGCCGGCGTGCGCGGCGGGATCCACTACAGCAGCTGGGAAAACACCGAGATCGGCAAGGTGATCAAGAAGGCCTACGAGGAGGCCTTCGAGAAGATGGAGCCGGCCCTGCGCCGGCTGGCCGCGCAGCGCACCGGGCGCCCGCAGGGGATGATGTCGGCCGCCCTGGGCCTGCTGGGCGTGCCCAAGGACGCCCCGGCGGCGCTGCGGACGGGCGCGGCGCCCGCCCCGGTGGCCGCCGCCGCGGCTCCGGCCCCCGTGCCGGCCGCTGCGCCGGAACCGGAGCCGGCCCCCGTCGCCGCCGCGCCCGCCGCCGAACCGGCGGTTGCCGCGCCGGCGCCGGCGGCGGTGGTGGCGCCGGACATGGACGCGGACGCGGAGCTGCTGGCCAGCCAGACCCTGGCCCTGCGCCGTACCGCGCGCCTGCTGGCCCAGCCCAGCGCCGACGCCGACGTCGTGGCCGAGCTGCGCACCGGCATGCTGCTGTTCCCGACCGGCGGCAAGCAGGGCACCATGCTCGAGGTCGAAAACGAGGTCGGCCAGCGCGGCTGGGTGCCCTCGGCCGCGGTCACCGTCGCCCAGTAAGGCGCGTTCCCCCGGCGCCGCCGCGCGGCGGCGCCGGCTTCCCGGCCGGGCCTACAGCATCCGGCTGATGGTGAAGCTGCCGAACACCGGCCGCTCCTTCTGCCCCTCGAACTCGCGCGCGCCGTGGTAGCGCGCCAGCGCGAACTTCCAGCGGCCGTGGGTCACGGCCATCCCGTAGCCGACCTCGCCCACCAGCGGCCGCTTGTCCACGCTGTGGCTGCTGCGGAAGGTGTTGCCGTCCAGGGTGATGTCGCGCGCCACCGCGCGCACGTCGGAGGTGGCGAACACGTGCCAGGACCAGCCCGACAGGCGTTCGCGCGCCGGCGCGGTGTTCTCGCCGGCCGGACGCAGCGGGGTGCTGCCGAAGTCGTCGGGCAGGCGCCAGCCCCAGCGCAGTTCCAGGCCGGTGTTGACGTAGGTGGCGCGGTTGCCGAGGGCGCCGCCGTAGTGCGCGATCGCGTCCCAGCCCCAGCCGCCGGCGTTGCCCTCGCTGTCGCCCCAGCGGTGCATGCGTTCGTGCACGATGCCCAGCAGCGGCTCGTTGTGCAGCTGGTTGTCCCAGCCGCGGAAGTCCTCGCCGTCGAACACGTGGTGCACCGCCCTCTGCACCTGCTTGCCCAGGGCCGCCGGGCCGATCACGCCCAGCTGCAGCTGGGTGGTGCGCAGGCTGTCGCCGCTGCGCGCGTTGTAGCCGAAGCTGGCCATCAGGATCGCCGCGTACGGGCGGTCGTCGGGGATCAGGTCGGCGCGGCTGTAGTCGGTGGGCGTGTACAGGCTCTGGCTGATGCTGAACACCATGTTCTGCTGCTCGAAGCGGCCGGGATGCAGCCGCTCCAGGTAGCGGTTGATCCAGCGCGCGGGGCGCGGCAGGCAGGGGTCGTCGGTGTAGTCGGCCAGGTTGGGCGAGACCAGGGTGATCACCGCGCCATTGGTGTATCCCTGGTCCTGGTTCTCGCCGCCGAACAGGTCGTTGTCGACGCGGAAGTTCACCGCCGGCGGGGTTTCGCTGAGGCGGCTGCTGCTGCATTGCGGGGCGGCGATGGCCGCGGCGGGGAACAGGAAGACCAACAACAACGCGGCGGTGGGGACGCGCGGGGGTCGCGTCCGTGCGGGAGCGGGCATGGGCGGGATCCTTGGGCGGGGGAGGTGGCGGGGGAGGGACGCGCATTGAATCGCATGCGGAGCGTCCGCGGGGCGTGCATGGCCGCACCGGTGCGTTGCAACGCGCCGCCGCTTGGGTTCGCGCACGCAGGCCCTGATAATGCCCCGATGGAAATCAAGTCCGACAACCCCGAGCACGGCTTCCAGTTCCCCGGCACCTTCGAGCTCAGCGCCATGGGCGCGGCCGACAAGGGCCTGGAGACCGAACTGCCCCGGCTGCTGGCCGCCACCGGCGTGGAAGTGCTGGAGGAAAGCGTGCAGTGGCGCCATTCCTCCAACGGCCGCTACGTTTCGGTGCGGATCGGCTTCCGCGCCCAGAGCCGCGAGCAGTACGAGCGCGCCCACCAGGCGCTGCGCGACCATCCGGAAGTGAAATGGACGCTGTGAACGCCTGCGGCGCCTCCGCGGCGCCGGCCCGCGCCCTGCGCCCGGCGCGGGTATTCGACCTCGGCCGCCAGGCCTACGAGCCGGTGTGGCGGGCAATGCAGCGTTTCACCGACGCGCGCGATGGCGACACCGTGGACGAGCTGTGGCTGGTCGAGCACGAGCCGGTGTTCACCCTCGGCCAGGCCGGCAAGCCCGAGCACGTGCTGGCGCCGGGCGACATCCCGGTGCTGCACGTGGACCGCGGCGGCCAGGTGACCTACCACGGCCCCGGCCAGATCGTGCTCTACCCGCTGCTGGACCTGCGCCGGCTGGGCGTGGGCGTGCGCGAGTACGTGTGCCGGATCGAGCAGGCGATCATCGACACGCTCGGGGAATGGAACATCGGCGGCGAGCGCCGCGAGGGCGCGCCGGGCGTGTACGTGGGCGGGGCCAAGGTCGCGGCGCTGGGCATCCGCGTGCGCCGCGGCTGCTGCTTCCACGGCCTGTCGTTCAACATCGGCATGGACCTGGAGCCGTTCCACCGGATCAATCCCTGCGGTTACCAGGGGCTGCGCGTGACCTCGTTGCAGGACCTGGGCGGCCCGTCCTCGATGGATGCGGTCAAGCCGGTGCTGCTGGAGCAGGTCGCGCGCCAGTTCGGGCTGGAGCTGCGGCCCCAGGCGGGGCTGCCCGACCTCTCCGCCGCGCCAGGCGGGGAATGAAGACCGGCGCTGCGGGCGCCGGGAATGAAACCGGGTGCCGGCGTGCATGACGCGTTGCCGCGCGCCGCTGGCCTGGCCGCACTGCCCGGGGCTTCCCCTCACGCTCGCCGCCCTGGCTCCAATGCGCGACCACGGGCCATCCATGGCCTGCTTGCCCCATCCCCCGCGCTACCGCGTCCGCGGGCGCCCTGGGCGCGTGGCTTCGTTTTCCCGTACCCGGAGCGGGTGTCATCCAGCTGCGCCGCAGGCACGGACGGTGGGGGCTGGCCCCGTCCGTTCCATCCGCCGCCACCGGGCGTTCCGGTCCCGGCACTGCTGGTGCCGGGCGCGGGGCGCGGCGGCGGCCTACAATAGGCGCCATGACTGACGCCGCTCCCCGCACCATCCCGCTCCAGGTCCTGTCCGAACCTGCCGCCCCGGCGGCTCCGCTGCAGGCCGGGGCCAAGCAGCTGGGCGGGGACAAGATCGGTCGTTCGCCGGTGCAGTTCGCCGACGCCCCGGTGCTGCGCAAGCCTTCGTGGATCCGCGTGCGCATCCCGTCCGGCAACGCCGTGCAGAACCTCAAGGCCAAGCTGCGCGCCAACCGCCTGGTCACGGTGTGCGAAGAGGCCAGCTGCCCGAACATCCACGAGTGCTTCGGCCACGGCACCGCGACCTTCATGATCCTCGGCGAGGTCTGCACCCGCCGCTGCTCGTTCTGCGACGTGGCCCACGGCCGCCCGAAGCCGCCGGATCCAGACGAGCCGGCCAGCCTCGGCCAGACCGTGGCCGACATGGGCCTGAGGTACGTGGTGGTCACCAGCGTGGACCGCGACGACCTGCGCGACGGCGGCGCCCAGCACTTCGTCGACTGCATCGCCGCCATCCGCGAGCGCGCTCCCGGCACCCGGATCGAGATCCTGACCCCGGACTTCCGCGGCAAGGGGCGCATGGAGCGCGCGCTGGAAATCCTGGCGAAGAACCCGCCGGACGTGTTCAACCACAACATCGAGACCGTCCCGGACCTGTACCGCAACGTGCGCCCGGGCGCGGACTACCAGTGGTCGCTGACCCTGCTGAAGAACTTCAAGGCGCAGCATCCGTCGATCCCGACCAAGTCCGGGATCATGCTGGGCCTGGGCGAGACCCTTGAGCAGGTGCAGGCGACCCTGCGCGACCTGCGCGCGCACGACGTGGACATGGTCACCATCGGCCAGTACCTGCAGCCGACCGCGCACCACCACCCGGTGATGCGCTACTGGACCCCCGAGGAGTTCAAGGCGCTGGAGGAGTACGGCTACCAGCTGGGCTTCAGCCACGTCGCCTCCGGGCCGATGGTACGTTCGTCCTACCACGCCGACCGCCAGGCGGCCGGCGCCGGGGTGGCGGCCTGAGCCGGCCGCGCGCGGTCCTTCTCCTCCGCGGGCGCCGGCCCCGTCGCGCCCCGTCGCCACGCCGTTTCCGTTCACCTTTCCCTACGCCGCAGCGGCTAGCCTGCGGCGGAACGTCCCCGTGCACCCACGGGACCGTCCGGCAACTTCCGGCGCCGGCCGTGGTCCCAGTGGCGGTGACGCCCGATTTCCAACGGCTGCCTCCGGCCCGAGCCCCCGCATGAATTCCAGAATCACCGCAGCACTGTTCGCCCTCCTGCTGGCCGCCCCCGCGGCGCTGCTCGCGCGCGCCGACGCCCCCGCGCAGGTGGCCGTGGCGCCGACCCCGGACCAGTCCACCACCACCCGCCTGGTCTACGGCCTGCTGTCGGACAGCCGCTACGCCTACCGCCCGCGCCCGGCCGACGACGCGATGTCCGAGGACATCTTCCGCCGCTACCTGGAGGCGCTGGACGGCAACAAGCAGTACTTCACCGCGGCCGACATCCAGCGCTTCGAGCCCTACCGCCTGCAGCTGGACGACGCCGTGCGCGGCGGCGACCCGAGCCCCGCGTTCGCCATGTTCTCGGTGTACCGGCAGCGGGTGGTCGAGCGCGTGGCCTACGCGCAGAAGCTGCTGCAGGAAGGCAACTTCGACTTCAGCGGCAACGAGCGCTGGGAATACGACCGCGAGAACGCGCCGTGGGCCGCCGACGGCGCCGAGCTGGACGCGCTGTGGCGCAAGTCGGTGATGAACGACTGGCTGCGCCTGAAGCTGGCCGGCAAGGAGCCGGAGGAGATCCGCAGGACGCTGGAGAAGCGCTACGCCCAGCTGGCCCGCTCGGTGGACCAGCTCAAGAGCGAGGACGTGTTCTCGATCTTCCTCAATGCCTACACCGCCTCGATCGACCCGCACACCAACTACCTCAACCCGCGCACGGCCGAGAACTTCAACCAGGCCATGTCGCTGTCGCTGGAGGGCATCGGCGCCCAGCTGCAGCGCCAGGACGACGTGGTGGTGGTGCGCGAGATCATCCCCGGCGGCCCGGCGGCCCTGGACGGCACGCTCAAGGCCGGCGACCGCATCGTCGGGGTGGGCCAGGGCAAGTCCGGGCCGGTCGAGGACGTGATCGGCTGGCGCATCGACGACGTGGTCGCCAAGATCCGCGGTGCCAAGGGCACCCAGGTGCGGCTGGAGTACATCCCGGCCGAGGATGGCCTGGACGGCGAGCACCGCACCGTGACCCTGACCCGCGCGCGGGTCCAGCTGTCCGAGCAGGCGGCCAAGAGCAAGCTGTACAACATCCCGGCGCAGGACGGCCTGCCGGCGCGCAAGATCGGCGTGATCGAGCTGCCGACCTTCTACCAGGACTTCGAGGGCCGCCGCCGCAACGGCAGCGACTACACCTCCGCCACCCGCGACGTGGCCAACCTGCTGGCGCGCTTCCGGGAAGAGGGCGTGGACGGCGTGGTCCTGGACCTGCGCAACAACGGCGGCGGCTCGCTGGACGAGGCGGTGCAGCTGACCGGCCTGTTCATCGACCGCGGCCCGGTGGTGCAGGTGCGCGAGTCCGGCGGCCGGGTCACGGTCAACAGCGACAACAAGCCGGGCGTGGCCTGGGACGGCCCGCTGGCGGTGCTGGTCAACCGTGCCTCGGCCTCGGCCTCGGAGATCTTCGCCGGGGCGATGCAGGACTACGGCCGCGCCCTGATCATCGGCGAGACCACCTTCGGCAAGGGCACGGTGCAGAACCTGGTCGACCTGGACCGCTGGCCGGCTTCCGAGGGCCCGCGCTTTGGCCACGTCAAGCTGACCATCGCCCAGTTCTTCCGCATCGAAGGCGGCAGCACCCAGCACAAGGGCGTGGTCCCCGACATCGCCTACCCGCTGAGCGTGGACGCCAACGAGTTCGGCGAGAGCACCTACGACAACGCCCTGCCGTGGACCCGCATCGCCGCGGTGCCGCACGAGCGCTACGGCAACTTCCAGCCGCTGCTGCCGCGCCTGCAGGCCATGCATGCGCGCCGCATCGCCGACGACCTGGAGTTCCAGTGGTGGAGCGAGGACGTGGCGCGCTACCGCGAGGAAGCGGCGAAGAAGTACCTGTCGCTCAACGAGGCCGAGCGCCGCGCCGAGCGCGAGCGCCAGGAGAAGCAGCGCAAGGAGCGCCAGGCGATCCGCAAGGAGAAGGGCCTGGAGCTGGATCCGCTGGCCGAGGACTTCGACGACGGCCTGACCGCCAGCGAGCGCGACGTGGTCAAGGACGCCGAGCGCGAGAAGGCGGCCGAGAAGCGCCCGGACCCGTTGCAGCGCGAGGCCGCCGCGATCCTGGCCAACGCCATCGGCCTGCTGGAGCAGGACCGTCCGCTGACCGCGCAGGTGCTGCCGCTGACCGCCTCGGCGGTGCGCTGGGCGCGCTGAGCCCCGGCGCCGGTGGTGCAATGAAGAACGGCGGCCCAGGGGCCGCCGTCTTTCTTTGTGCGTTCCGCGCGCGTTGCAAGCCGATCCCGGCTGCGCTCCGCTTGCCCGCGTTACCAATCGCCAATCACCAATCACCAATCCCGTCAGTCAGGCACATCCAGCGCCAGTGTCTCCTTGACCTCCTCCATCACGATGTAGCTCTTGGACTCGCGCACGTGCGGCAGGGTCAGCAGGCTGCTGCCCAGCAGCCGGCGGTAGGAGGCCATCTCGGTGATGCGCGCCTTGATCAGGTAGTCGAAGTCGCCGGAGACCAGGTGGCATTCCAGCACGTTGGGCAGCTTCAGCGCGGCGCGGCGGAATTCCTCGAAGATGTCGCCGGACTTGTAGGCCAGGCTGATCTGCACGAACACCAGCAGGCTGGCGCCCAGGTGCTGCGGATTGAGGCGGGCGTGGTAGCCGGTGATCACCCCGTCGCGCTCCAGCCGGCGCACGCGCTCGGTGCAGGGCGTGGTCGACAGGCCCACGCGCTCGCCCAGCTCGGTGAAGGAGATGCGGCCCTCCTCCTGCAGGATGCGCAGGATGTGGCGGTCGATGCGGTCCAGGTGGCGTGGACGGTCGCCGCGCAGGCGTTCGGGGCGGGCGGGCATGGAAACCTCCGTGGAAGCGGCCTGTGGCAGTGCAAAGGCCGGCTGGCGGGAAGAAAAACAGAAAATAATCCTGGAATCGTGGCGGTAGTATGCGCGCATTCCATGGCTCCGGCGCTTCGGGGCAGTGAAAGCTCCTGACGGAGGGTGCGATGCAGCGGGTCCTGGTTCTTGGCAGTGGCGTGATTGGCGTGGCCAGCGCGTGGTATCTGGCGCGCGCCGGCTTCGAGGTGGCCGTGGTCGACCGCGAGCCGGGCCCGGCGCGCGGCGCCAGCTTCGCCAACGCCGGACAGATCTCGCCGGGCTATGCCTCGCCCTGGGCGGCGCCGGGCGTGCCGCTGAAGGCGATCAAGTGGCTGTTCCAGGAACACGCCCCGCTGGCGATCCGCCTGACCTCCGACCCGGCGCAGTACCGCTGGCTGTGGCAGATGCTGCGCAACTGCACCGCCGGCCGCTACGCGGTGAACAAGGAGCGCATGGTGCGGCTGGCCGAGTACAGCCGCGACTGCATGGACGAGCTGGCGCGCGAGACCGGGCTGAGCTGGGAAGGCCGCAAGCTGGGCACCACCCAGCTGTTCCGCACCCAGGCCCAGCTGGACGCCGCGGCGCGCGACATCGCGGTGCTGGAGCAGGCCGGCGTGCCCTACGAGGTGCTGGACCGCGCCGGCATCGCCCGCGTGGAGCCGGCGCTGGCCGCCGCCTCCGGCCTGCTGGTGGGCGGCCTGCGCCTGCCCGGCGACCAGACCGGCGACTGCCAGCTGTTCAGCGAGCGCCTGGCCGCGCTGGCCGCGGCGCAGGGCGTGGAGTTCCGCTACGGCGCGACCATCGAGGCGATCGAGTCCGATGGCGAGCGCGTCACCGGCGTGCGCATCGACGGCCGCGTCGAGACCGCCGACCGCTACGTGCTGGCGCTGGGCAGCTGGTCGCCGCAGCTGCTGCGGCCGCTGGGCATCGACCTGCCGGTGTACCCGCTCAAGGGCTACTCGCTGACCATCCCGATCACCGATCCGGAGATGGCGCCGACCTCGACCATCCTCGACGAGACCTACAAGATCGCCATTACCCGCTTCGACCAACGCATCCGTGTCGGCGGCATGGCCGAGGTGGCCGGCTTCGACCTGCGCCTGGATCCGCGCCGGCGCGCGACCCTGGAGAAGGTGGTCAACGATCTCTACCCGCGTGGCGGCGACCTGTCCCGGGCCACGTTCTGGACCGGCCTGCGCCCGGCCACGCCCGACGGCACCCCGGTGGTGGGCGAGACCCGCCTGCGCAACCTGTACCTCAACACCGGCCACGGCACCCTGGGCTGGACCATGGCCTGCGGTTCCGGCCGCTACCTGGCCGACGTGATCGCGCGCCAGCCCACCGGCATCCGCCGCGAGGGCCTGGACATCTCGCGCTACGGCCGCGGCGGCGCGCGCGGCGACGGCAAGGGCCCGGTTCCGGCGACAATGTCGCCCTGATCCGGCGCGCATCCGCACACCGCTTCCCCGTTCCGCTGCCCCTGCCTGCCATGCGTCCCGCCCGCGCCCTGATCGACCTTTCCGCCCTGCGCCACAACTACCGCCTGGCACGCAGCCTCGGCGGCGGGCGCGCGCTGGCGGTGGTCAAGGCTGATGCCTACGGCCATGGCGCGGTGCGCTGCGCCGCGGCGCTGGAGCCGGAGGCCGACGGCTTCGCGGTGGCCTGCATCGAGGAGGCGCTGGTCCTGCGCGAGGCCGGGATCCGCAAGCCGATCCTGCTGCTGGAGGGCTTCTTCGAGGCTTCCGAACTGCCGCTGCTGCTGCAGCACGACCTGTGGTGCGTGGTCCACGCACCCTGGCAGGTGGAGGCGCTGGAGCGCACGCCGCTGCCGGCGCCGCTGACGGTGTGGCTGAAGCTGGACTCGGGCATGCACCGCGTGGGTATCGGCGCCGACGACTACGCCGCCACGTGGCGCCGGCTGGAGGCGCTGCCGCACGTGCGCGTGGCGGTGAAGATGAGCCATTTCGCGCGCGCCGATGAACTGGACTGCGCGCGCACCCGCGAGCAGCTGGACACCTTCGCCCGCGCCACCGCCGGGCTGCCGGGCCAGACCAGCATCTGCAACTCGCCGGCGCTGCTGGGCTGGCCGCAGGCACGCGGCGACTGGGCGCGCCCGGGCCTGATGCTGTACGGCGTCTCGCCGTTCGCCCAGGACCACGACCTGGCCGCGCAGCTGCGCCCGGTGATGACCCTGGAGTCGAAGGTGATCGCGGTGCGCGAGCTGCCCGCGGGCGAACCGGTGGGTTACGGCGCGCGCTTCGTCACCGAGGCGCCCACCCGGGTGGGTGTGGTGGCGATGGGCTATGCCGACGGCTACCCGCAGTTCGCGGTCAACGGCACCCCGGTGGCGATCGATGGCCGCCCCGGGCGCCTCGTCGGCCGGGTGTCGATGGACATGCTCACCGTGGACCTGACCGACCACCCGCACGCCGGGGTCGGCAGCGTGGTCGAGCTGTGGGGCAGCCGGGTGCCGGCCGCGCAGGTGGTGGCGCACAGCCAGACCAGCAGCTACCGCCTGCTGTGCGCGGTCAAGCGCGTGCCGCTGCAGTACCAGGACTGAGCCCGCGCGGGCGCGGCGCGCAGGCCATCCTCCCGCGGGATGGGCCCGGCGCGCGGACTACTTGATGCAGCGGCCGGTGCCGCCACGTTTTCCGGCCAGCCCCGCGGGGCTGGCTTTTTCATGTGCCGGCGGGTGTCCGCCATGCACGGAAGAAGACGGACAGCCGGGCCATGGAGGGGAGGAGCGGCCCGGCTGTCCTTGGGGGAAATCAGGCCGGGATGGACACGCCGGCCAGGCGCGCGGCATACAGCGCCGCGCCGTAGCCATGACGCCGCGTAACCCGGGCCAGCCTCCCCCGCGGAGGCTGGCCTTCTTTTTTTGCCCGCGCACCGGCCGCTGCGGCGACTGGCGGATAATGGCCGGCCCCGCCGCCCGTTCCCGACCGCGTGAGCACCGAAGACGAACCCCTCAAGGCCCTGCTGCTGCCGTTCGACGGCGGCGTCCTGCCGTGGCCGCAGGGCCGCGTGCTGTTCCTGCGTGGGCGCGACGGCTGGCCGCTGCGCCGCCACGACCTTTCGCGCCTGCGCTGCGAGCAGGGCTCGCGGCCGCTGGCCGACGCGCTGCAGCGCGCCGGGATCGACGCGGTCCCGGAACTGCCCGCCGACGAGCCGGCGGCGGCGCTGGTGCTGGTGCTGCCGCCGCGCCAGCGCGAGGAGGCGCGCGCCCTGCTGGCACGCGCCGTGGACCTGGCCGCGCCCGGCGCGCGCGTGGTGGCCGCCGCGGCCAACGACGAAGGCGCGCGCTCGCGGGAAAAGGACCTGCAGCAGCTGGCCGGGCTGGACGGCAACCTGGCCAAGTTCCACTGCCGCGTGTTCTGGACCCCGCCGTTGCAGGGGCCGCGCGACGCCGCGCTGGCCGCGCAGTGGCGCGGCGGCGACGCGGTGCGGCCGCTGCCGGGCGGGCGCTTCCACAGCCGCCCCGGCGTGTTCGCCTGGGACCGGATCGACGCCGCCTCGGCGCTGCTGGCCACGCACCTGCCGGCCGACCTGCGCGGGCGCGGCGCCGACCTCGGCGCCGGCTGGGGCTACCTCGCCGCCGAGGTGCTGGAACGCGCCCCGGGCGTGACCGCGCTGGACCTGTACGAGGTCGAGTTCCGCGCGCTGGAGCTGGCGCGCCGCAACCTTGCCGGGGCGCGCATCGCGCCGGGCTTCCACTGGCACGACGTCACCGCCGGGCTGGCCCGGGGCGGCTACGACTTCATCGTCAGCAACCCGCCGTTCCACGCCCACGACCGCGGCGACCGCCCGGAACTGGGCCAGCGATTCATCGAGGTGGCGGCGCGGGCGCTGCGTCCCGGCGGGCGCCTGCTGCTGGTGGCCAACCGCCACCTGCCGTACGAGGGCACCCTGGCGCAGGCGTTCGGCCAGCGCAGGGTGCTGGCCGAAGCCGGGGGATTCAAGGTGATCGAGGCAACCAAGGGAGCGTCGCGTTGAGCAAGTCGATGAAGCTGGTCAAGCACCTGGCCAACCTGGGCTACGGCAGCCGCAAGGAGGTGGCCTGGATGTTCCGCGAGGGCCGCGTCACCGACGCCAATGGCGAGGTGCTGTATCAGGACGACCCGCTGGACCACGACAACGTGCGCGTGGACGGGCAGCCGCTGGACCCGCCGCCGGGCCTGGTGCTGATGCTGCACAAGCCGGCCGGCTACACCTGCTCGACCAAGGACCCGGGCCGCATCGTCTACGACCTGCTGCCGCCGCGCTTCCGCCTGCGCAACCCGGTGCTGTCCACCGTCGGACGGCTGGACCGCGACACCACCGGGCTGCTGCTGATGACCGACGATGGCCAGCTGCTGCACCGGATCGTCTCGCCGAAGTCGAAGCTGGCCAAGGTCTACGAGGCCGGGCTGGCCGAGGACCTGCGCGGCGACGAGGCGCAGCTGTTCGCCAGCGGCACCCTGGTGCTGGAAGGCGAGGACACGCCGCTGCTGCCGGCGCGCCTGGAGGTGCTGGGCCCGCGCCGCGCGCGCCTGGTCCTGCACGAGGGCCGCTACCACCAGGTGCGGCGCATGTTCGCCGCCGCCGGCAACCGGGTGCTGGCACTGCACCGGCCGCAGGTGGGCGGGCTGGAGCTGGGCGGGTTGCCGGAAGGACAGTGGCGCCAGCTCGGCCAGGCCGACCTCGACGCGCTGTTCGCCGGAGCGGGCGCGTGAGCGCCGGCGCGGGCCTGGCCCCGCTGCCATTCGCCCCGGAGGCGGTGCTGTTCGACATGGACGGGCTGATGCTGGACAGCGAGCGCGCCATCACCCGCTGCTACGCGCGCGCCGCCGCCGCGCTCGGCCACGACCTGCCCGAGGACTACTGGCTGCAGATGGTCGGCACCGGCGATGCCGCCTGCCGCGCGATGCTGGTCGAGCGCCTGGGCCAGGCCCAGGCCGATGCGTTGCTGCAGCGCTCCGGCGCCGAGTACAGCGCCATGGTCGATGCCGGCATCCCGCACCGTCCCGGCATCCTCGCCCTGCTGCAGTGGCTGCAGGAGCGCGGCGTCCCGCGCGCGGTCGCCACCTCCACCCGCAACCCGCTGGCCAGCCACAAGCTGCGCCAGGCCGGCCTGCTGCCGTACTTCCCGGTGGTCTGCACCGCCTCGGACGTGGCCCATCCCAAGCCGGCGCCGGACGTGTACCTGCTGGCCGCCAGCCGCCTGGGCGTGGAGCCGGCGCGCTGCCTGGTGCTGGAGGACTCGCCCGCCGGCGTGCGCGCCGCGCTGGCCGCGGGCATGACCCCGATCCAGGTCCCGGACCTGGTGGCGCCGGACGCGGCCACCCGCGCCCTGGGCCACCGCATCGCCGCCTCGCTGGAGCAGGTGCTGCCGCTGCTGCAGGCGGTGTTCGACCCGGCGGCGGCGGCGGACTGAGCGCCGCCGCGCGGCTGGGACCATCTGTCACTGGCCGTGCGCGCCCCTTTGTCTAGAATCCGGCCCATGCTGCGCGCCTCCCGCCTCCACCGGCTCCTGGCCCCGCTGGCCCTGCTGGCGGGGCTGTTGCTGGCGTTGGCGCCGGTGGCCGGGCGCGTGCTGGCCGCCGGCGGCCCGCAGCTGCTGGCCGGCTGGTCCGAGTTGTGCACCGCCGAAGGCCTGCAGCTGGCGCCCAGCGAGGCCCGCGATGCCGACGGCGCACCGCTGGCGCCGGCCAGCCTCCATGGCGACGCCGACTGCCCCTACTGCCCGCTGGCTGCCTCGCTGGCGCTGCCGGCGACGGCGACCGCGACCGTGCCCGGCCTGGCCCCGGCCACGCCTCCCGCCCGGCGTGCCAGCCCGCGGCGCCGCTTCCGCCGCCTCCACGGTCCCGGCAGCCGTGGACCGCCGCTCCAGGCCTGAACCGCGAACCGTCCCGCGCGGCCACGCCGCGCGTTCCCGCGTCCTGGAGCCCAACATGCCCTGCCACCGCCTGCCGCCAACCGCGGCACGCCGGACCGTGGCCATGCCCGCGGTCCTGCTTCTCCTGTCCCCGATCCCGATCGTGCATGCCGGCCAGGCGCCGGCCACCACCACCCTCGATGCCGTGCAGGTCAGCGGCCGCGCCGGGCCGCTGCAGGCGCCGGCCGGCAGCGCCTCGCGCCTGGGGCTGGACGTGCTCGACACCCCGGCCGCAGTCACCGTGGTCGAACGCGACACCCTGGACGCACGCGGCGTGCGCACCACCCAGGAAGCCCTGGCCGCGGTGCCCGGCCTGACCGCCGCCGCTCCGCCCGGGCAAGGCAACAACGTGGCCTGGCGCGGCTTCTCCGGCAGCCAGGTCAGCCAGCTGTTCAACGGCATCGACGTGCAGTACGCCAGCATCGCCGCGCGTCCGGTGGATGCCTGGCAGTACGAGCGGATCGAGGCCATCGGTGGCCCTTCCAGTTTCCTGCATGGCGTGGGCGCCGTCGGCGGCGCGATCAACTACGTCACCCGCCTGGCCAGCCTCGGACACGACCAGGCGCGCTGGCGCGCGGCCTGGGGTTCGCACCGCGACGGCACCGTGGCCTTCGGCATGAACCTGCGCGATGCCGCCGCGCGCCAGGCGCTGGCGCTGGACCTGAGCGCGCGCGATGGCGACAGCTGGATCGATGCGCAGCAGCGCAGCGCGCTGGCGGCGGCCGGGTCGTGGCGGGTGCGGCTGGCGCCCGGGCTGGAGCACGTGCTGGCCCTGGAATGGCAGGACGAGGACGTGCGACGCCCGTACTGGGGAGTGCCGGGCGAGGCCACGGGCGGGCGCCTGCGGCTGGATCCGGCCCTGGCCGCGCGCAACTACAACGTCGGCGACGGCCGCTACGCCCAGGACGTGCGCTGGGTGCGCTCGCTGCTGGAATGGCAGCGCGGCGACGGCGACCGCGTGCGCAACACGGTCTACCACTACGACGCCCTGCGCGATTACCGCAACGTGGAGAGCTACCGCCTGGCGGAGGGCGGCGTGCAGCGTTCCGGCGCGCTGCTGCAGCGCCACGACCACGAGGTGTGGGGCAACCGCAGCGAATGGCTGCACGAGGGCCTGCTGGCCGGCCGCCCCGCGCGCTGGGCCGTGGGCGCGGAGGCGGCGTGGAACCGGCAGACCCGCTTCCCGCTGTCGCTGCCGGGCGTGGTCGACACCGTGCCGGTGGACGCGGTGGCGCCGGGCCGCTTCCTCGACGTGCCGGGCGCGGAACTGGCTTACCGACCGGACCGCAGCAACCGCCTGCGCAGCCAGGCGGTGTATGCCGAGAACCTCACCACCCTGGGCGCCGGCGTGTCGCTGCTGGCCGCGCTGCGCCACGAACGCCTGCAGCTGGAGGTGCGCAACCACCGCGCGCCCGGCCCCGGCAACCCCGCGCGCTTCGAGCGCCGCTACCGGCCGACCACCGGCCGCCTGGCCCTGGAATGGGCACCGGCGCCGAACGCGCGCGCCTACGTCCAGGCCAGCACCGCCGCCGACCCGCCGGCCGGCGTGCTGAGTACCGCCAGCTTCGCCCAGCTGCGCGACTTCGACCTGTCCAGCGGACGCCAGGCCGAGCTGGGTGCCAAGCTGCAGTCGGCCGACGGCCGCAGCCACGCCACCCTGGCCGTGTACCGCATCGTCCGCCGCAACCTGGCGGTGGCCGACCCGGACAACCCGGGCCAGACCCTGCCGGTGGGGCGGCAGTCCGCGCGCGGCCTGGAGCTGGCCTTCGGCTGGAAGCCGGCGCAGCGGCTGGCGCTGGACGGCAACCTGGCCTGGGTGGATGCGCGCCTGGACGCGTTCACCGAGACCGTCGCCGGCCAGGCGGTCTCGCGCGCGGGCAACCGCCCGCCCAACATCCCGGCGCGGGTGGGCAACCTGTGGCTGGACTGGCAGCTGCAGCCGCGCTGGGCGCTGGGTGCCGGCCTGCGTGCGGTATCGGCGCGCCAGGCCGACGCGGCCAACAGCCTGCGCGTGCCTGGCTACGCCACCTGGGACGCGCACCTGCGCTGGCGCGCCGGCGTGCGCACCGAACTGACCCTGCGCGGGCGCAATCTTGGCGACCGCCGCTACATTGCCCAGGCACTGGGCGGGCAGATGGCCTGGCCGGGCGATCCGCGCAGCTGGGAACTGGTCCTGCACCAGGCCTTCGACTGAGGACAGCGCATGCATACGCCATCGCCATCCAGCCACTGGCGCGCCACCGTCGCGGCGCTGCTGCTGCCGCTGCTGCTGGCTGCCTGCGGCCGCGACACGGAAACGCCGGTCCGGCCGCTGCAGGCGCAGCCGTGGACCCTGCCGGCGCCGCCCGGCGCGGCCCAGCCGGACCTGGTGCGGGCGCCGGACGGGCGCCTGCTGCTGAGCTGGCTGGAACCAGCCGGCGACGGCCACCGCCTGCGGCTGGCCAGTACCCGCCCTGGCGCGGACTGGGAACCCACGCGCACCATCGCCGAAGGCAGCGACTGGTTCGTGAACTGGGCCGACACCCCGCACGTGTACGCCCTGGGCGACGGCTCGTTGTGGGCGCACTGGTTGCGCAATACCGGTCCGTCGCGCATGGACTACGGCATCGTGCTGGCGCGCTCCGGCGACGACGGCCGCAGCTGGACGCCGGCCGCCGCGGTGCATCCGGGCGGCAGCCGCGGCGACCACGGCTTCGTCAGCTTCTGGGAACAGGGCCAGGGCCAGCTTGGCATCGCCTGGCTCGACAGCCGGCAGAAGGCGGCCGCGGCCGGCGGCGGACACGACGGCCATGACGGCGACGGCCACCACGGCGGCGCGGCAATGATGCTGCGCGCCGCCGTGCATGGCGCCGATGGCGCGCAGCTGCGCGAATGGCCGCTGGATGCCTCCACCTGCGACTGCTGTCCCACCGCCGCCGCGCGCAGCGGCAAGGGCGTGGTCGTGGTCTACCGCGGGCGCGGCGCGGGCGAGATCCGCGACATCCGCATCGTGCGCTTCGACGGCCAGGCGTGGACGCCGCCGCGGCCGGTGCATGCCGATGGCTGGCACTTCGCCGGCTGCCCGGTCAACGGCCCGGCGGTGGCGGCCCAGGGCCCGCGGGTGTGGGTGGCCTGGTACACCGAGGCCGGCGGCTGGCCGGAGTTGCGCGCGGCGGTGTCGCAGGACGGCGGCGACAGCTTCGCCGCGCCGGTGACCCTGGTGCGCGGGCCGCAGCTGCTGGGCCGGGTGGCCGTGGCCGCCGCCGACGACCAGCTCTACGCGGCGTGGCTGGAGGAACTCCCCGAAGGCCTGCAACTGCTGCGCCTGATGCGCTACACGGCCGACCTGCGGCGCGGGGAGATGCAGGTCGTGGCCACCTTCCCGGCGCGCGGCCGCGCCAGCGGCATGCCCCGCATGCAGGTGGCCGACGGCGCCGCCTGGCTGGTGTGGACCGAGGTGGTGGACGGCACCCCGGCGCTGCGCGGCGCGGTCGCGCGCTGAAGCGCGCTCAGGCGTACTGCATCTTGCGGGTCATGCCGCCGTCGACGCTGAATTCCTGCCCGGTGGTGAAGCCGGACAGCGCCGGCGCCAGCAGGTAGACCGCCAGCGCGGCGATGTCTTCCGGGGTACCGACGCGCCCGGCCGGATGCTGGGCGTGGTCGCGGCGCGACAGCTTCGGCCGGCGCCGGCGTGCGGGTGCCTGCCAGGCCTCGGTGGCGATCCAGCCAGGGCTGATGCAGTTCACCCGCACCCGCGGGCCTTCGCTGAGTGCCAGCGCGTGGGTCAGCGCGACCAGTCCGCCCTTGGCCGCGGCGTAGGCCTCGCTGTGCGGCTCGGACTGGTGGGCACGGGTGGAGGCGATGTTGACGATGGCGCCGCCGCCGGGCGCCTGGCGCAGCGCGGGCAGGGCATGGCGGCTGCACAGGAAGGCGCCGTGCAGGCTGGACAGGCGCCGGTTCCACCCGGCGAAATCCAGCGCTTCCAGCGGCGGCACCTACGGATCGGGCAGGCCGGCGTTGTTGACCAGGCCGTCGATGCGGCCGAAGCGCTCCAGCGCCGCGGCCACGAACGCCGCGGTGCTGCGCTCGCTGGCCACGTCCAGGCGGCGGAACATGGCCCGCCCCGGGACGCCCCATTCGCGCAGGCAGGCGCGGCCGGCTGTGGCGTCGAGGTCGCCGATGGCCACGCAGCCGCCGGCGCCCAGCACCGCCTGGGCGATGCCGCGGCCGATGCCCTGGGCGCCGCCGGTGACCAGGACCACGCGGTCCCGTAGCGGCGCGGGATCCCAGGGCTGGACGGGAGGGACGATCGGCATGGCGTGGCTCCGTTGCGGCTGCAGTGTGGCGTGCGCGGCGTGCAGGCGCGGTCGCCGCGCGCCGGCGCGCTCAGCCGGCCTCGTCCGCGAACAGCCTGCGCCAGCCCTCGTGGCCGAGCTTGCGCAGGGTGGCGTAGTTGCGCTCCACGATCACGTCCGGGTCCGGGTAGGCCTCCACCGCGCGGGCCACGCTGTCCTCGCGCAGCAGGTGCAGGGTCGGGTAGGGCGCGCGGTTGGAGTAGTTCTCGATGTCGTCCGGGCGGCTGTCGGCGAACTGGTAGTCCGGGTGGAAGCTGGCCACCTGCAGCACGCCGTCCAGCTCCAGCGCCTCGACCAGGGCGTCGGCCTGGTCGAGGAAGTCGTTGTAGTCGAGGAAGTCGCCCAGCACCAGCGGGTGCACCAGCAGGGTGGTGTCGACCTGTTCGGCCGGGGTGTCGCGCAGCAGCACCAGCTCCTCGCCCAGCTGCTCCAGCAGCTGCTCCGGCGTGGTCGCGTCGCTGGCGACGAAGCGCACCTGCTCCTTGACGTACACCGCCTTGGCGAACGGGCACAGGTTCAGGCCGATCACGGACCGCTCCAGCCAGCGCCGGGTATCGGCCAGGACCCTGGCCTCGTCCAGCGCGGCGTCCCCGCCGGGGTTGCCGATGGCCGGATCAGTCACGGAAGTTCTCGAACTGCAGCGGGATGCCGAAATCGCCCTTGCGCAGCAGGGCGATGGCCTCCTGCAGGTCGTCGCGCTTCTTGCCGTTGACCCGCAGCTTCTCGCCGTTGATCTGGCTGTCGACCTTGAGCTTGGCGTCCTTGAGCGCGGCCTGGATCTTCTTGGCCGTCTCGCGCTCGATGCCCTGCTTCACGGTGACCTTCTGCCGCGCGCCGGCCAGGTTGGTCTCGATGTCGCCGAACTCCAGGCAGCGGATGTCGATGCCGCGCGCGGTCATGCGCTGGCGCAGGATGTCGGTCATCTGCCCGAGCTGGAAATCGCTGGGCGCGGACTGGCTGATCACGTTGTCCTCCAGCACGAACTTCGCGTCCACGCCCTTGAAGTCGAAGCGGGTGGTCAGTTCGCGGCTGGCCTGGTCGACGGCGTTGGTCAGCTCGTGGGTGTCCACTTCGGACACGATGTCGAAGGAAGGCATCGGGGGGCTCCTTGTGCGGATGCGCACATTCTAGGCGGTGCCCGCGCCGGCGCGCGCATCGGCGCGCGTGCGCGGATAATGCGTGCATGCCCCCACGTCCCCGCTCGAACCTGGCGGCCGCCGCCTGGATGGTCGCCGCCATCGCCTGCTTCTCGCTGATGGACACGGCGATGAAGCTGCTCTCGGCCCGCTACCCGCCGCTGCAGGTGACCCTGCTGCGCGGCGCCGCCTCGCTGCCGTTCGTGCTGGCCTGGGTGATGGCCACCGCCGGCCCGCGCTCGATCCTGCCGGTGCGCTGGGGCCTGCACCTGCTGCGCGGCGCGCTGGGCATGGCCATGATCGGCTGCTTCGTGTTCGCGCTCAAGCGCATGCCGCTGTCCACCGCGTACACGATCTACTTCGTCGCGCCGCTGCTGGTGGCGGCGCTGTCGGTGCCGCTGCTGGGCGAGAAGGTGGGGCCGCGGCGCTGGACCGCCATCGGCATCGGCCTGGTCGGCGTGGTGGTGGTGCTGCGCCCGGGCGCAGGCGGCTTCGCGTCGCTGCCGGGGCTGATGGTGCTGCTGGCGGCCACCGCCTACGCGATCGCCGCGGTCACCGTGAGCCTGCTGACCCGCACCGACACGCCGCAGTCGATGGTGGTCTGGTTCCTGGCGATCATGGCCGTCGGCGCGGGGCTGGCGGCGATCCCGGGCTGGGTGCCGCTGCAGCGCGGCGATGCGCCGCTGATCCTGGGCCTGGGCCTGGCCGGGGCGCTGGGGCAGGTCGCGCTGACCGCGGCGTTCATGCGCGGCGACGCCTCGCTGGTGGCGCCGCTGGAGTACACCGGCCTGGTCTGGGTGATCGGCTGGGACTGGCTGTTCTGGCGCACCCTGCCGGACGCGGTGACCTGGATTGGCGCGGCCATCATCATGGGCAGCGGCCTGTACCTGCTGCGCCGCGAGCGCACGGTCGGCGCCGCGCGCAGCGCGCCGCTGGACCATTCCTGAGCCGGCCGGGACGCTGCGGGGCGCGGCTGGAACGCCGCGCCACGCCACCGGGGCACGGCAGCTGCTAGGCTTGCCGGCCCGCGCGTCGATGCCCTTCCGCTCCCCCGTGATCCGGTTCCAGCAGGTCCACAAGTCCTACGCCGTGGGTGGCCGCCAGGTCGCCGCCCTGCATCCGCTCGACCTGGAGATCCGGGCCGGCGAGGTGTTCGGCATCATCGGCCACTCCGGCGCCGGCAAGTCCACCCTGATCCGCCTGATCAACCGCCTGGAGGCGCCCAGTGGCGGCCAGCTGTGGGTCGATGGCCAGGACGTGGCGGCGCTGGACGGCGAGGGCCTGCGCGCGCTGCGCCGGCGCGTGGGCATGATCTTCCAGCACTTCAACCTGCTGTCCTCGCGCACGGTGGCGCAGAACGTGGCCTTCCCGCTGGAACTGGCCGGCGAGCCGCGCGCGCGCATCGACGCGCGGGTGGCGGAACTGCTGGAGCGCGTCGGCCTGGCCGAGCACGCGAACAAGTATCCGGCGCAACTTTCCGGCGGGCAGAAGCAGCGCGTGGGCATCGCCCGCGCCCTGGCCACCGGGCCGAAGATCCTGCTGTGCGACGAGGCCACCAGCGCGCTGGATCCGCAGACCACCGCCTCGGTGCTGTCCCTGCTGGCCGGGATCAACCGCGAGCTGGGCCTGACCGTCGTCCTGATCACCCACGAGATGGACGTGATCCGCCGCGTCTGCGACCGCGTGGCCGTGCTCGATGCCGGGCGCCTGGTCGAGAGCGGCCCGGTCACCGAGGTGTTCCTGCACCCGCAGCATCCGACCACGCGCCGCTTCGTGTCCGAGGCCGAGCACGTGGACGAGCATGGGTTGCATGCCGACTTCGCCGCGGTGGAAGGGCGCATCCTGCGCCTGACCTTCCTCGGCGCCGATACCTACGCGCCGCTGCTGGGCCGCATCGCGCGCCAGTGCGGCGTGGACTACAACATCCTGTCCGGCCGCATCGACCGCATCCGCGACACGCCCTACGGGCAGCTGGTCGTGGCCCTGGTCGGCGGCGACGCCGACGCCGCGCAGCAGGCGTTCGCGGCGGCCGGCGTCACCGTGGAGGTGCTGCGCGCATGAGCACGTTTGCCCTGGTCGCCGCCGCGGACGGCTTCTTCCGCAACCTGGACGCCGGCAAGTGGGCCGAGATCGGCCAGGCCACGCTGGATACCCTGGCCATGCTCGGCGGCGCGCTGCCGCTGACCCTGCTGGCCGGCCTGCCGCTGGGCGTGCTGCTGTTCCTGTGCGGCCCGCGCCAGCTGCACGAGCGCCGCGGGCTGTACGCGGTGCTGTCGCTGGTGGTGAACATCCTGCGCTCGGTGCCCTTCATCATCCTGATGATCGCGATGATCCCGCTGACCCTGGCGGTGATGGGCACCTCGCTGGGCGTGCGCGGCGCGATCCTGCCGCTGGTGGTGGGCGCGGCGCCGTTCTACGCGCGCCTGGTGGAGACCGCGCTGCGCGAGGTCGACCGCGGCGTGATCGAGGCGACCCTGGCGATGGGCGCCACCACCTGGCAGCTGGTGTGGCGGGTGCTGCTGCCGGAGGCGCGGCCCGGGCTGGTCGCCGGCGCCACCGTCACCACCATCGCCCTGGTCGGCTTCACCGCCATGGGCGGCGCGATCGGCTCCGGCGGCCTGGGCGACCTGGCCTTCCGCGACGGCTACCAGCGCTCGCACACCGACGTGGCCCTGGTCACGGTGGTGCTGCTGCTGGTGCTGGTGCAGCTGGTGCAGATGCTGGGCGACCGCCTGGTGGCCCGCTACAGCCGCCGCTGAGCCGTATCCTTCCCCCAACCCACACGGACTCCCCCCATGCGCGCCATCCTCCTGCCCCTCCTGCTTGCCGCCAGCACCGTGCTTGCCGGTTGCGGCGGCGGCTCCGGTTCCGCCGCCGGCGGCGACCAGACCCTCCGCGTGGCCGCCACCGCGGTGCCGCACGCGGAGATCCTGGCGGTGGTCAAGCCGATGCTGGAGAAGGAGGGTGTGCGCCTGCAGGTGCGGGTGTTCAACGACTACGTGCAGCCCAACGACCAGGTCGCGCAGAAGCACATCGACGTCAACTACTTCCAGACCGAACCCTACCTGCAGGCCTACAACCAGGGCCGCGGCACCGACCTGGTGGCCGTCGCCGGCGTGCACATCGAGCCGTTCGGCGCCTACTCGCGCCGCCACGCCTCGCTGGAGGCGCTGCCGGCCGGCGCCGACGTGGCCATCCCCAACGATCCGAGCAACAACTCGCGCGCGCTGATCCTGCTGCACACCGCCGGCGTGATCACCCTGGCCGACCCGACCAACGCCCTGGCGACCCAGCGCGACATCACCGCCAACCCCAAGGGCCTGAAGTTCCGCGAGCTGGATTCGGCGATGCTGCCGCGCATCCTCGACCAGGTCGACCTGGCCCTGATCAACACCAACTACGCGCTGGACGCCGGGCTGGACCCCACCCGCGACGCGCTGGCGATCGAGGGCAGCGATTCGCCCTACGTGAACTTCCTGGTCGCGCGCCCGGACAACCGCGACGATCCGCGGGTGCAGGCGCTGGCGCGCGCGCTGACCAGCCCCGAGGTCAGGGACTTCATCCAGCGCAGGTACAAGGGCGCGGTGCTGCCGGCGTTCTGAGCCGCGCCCGTGCCGCTGCTGCTGGCCCTCGTCGCCGCCCTGGCGCTGTTCCTGGCCCTGCTGCCGGTGGCGCTGGCGCTGCGCATCCGCGGCGCGTTCAATACCCGCCGCCAGGCCTGGCTGCTGCCATTGCGGCTGGCCTGGTGGTCGAGCCTGCTGTCGGCGGTGCTGTTCGCGCTGGCCGCGCTGCTGGCGGGCTTGTTCTGGCGCAACGTGTGGACGTACGTGCCGTTGGCGGCGTTGGCCGGCATCGTGCTGGGCCTGCTCGCCACCACCCGCGTGCGCTTCGTCGAAACCACCGCGGGCCTGTTCTACCGCACCAGCCCGGTGCTGTCGGTCGGCCTGCTGGCGCTGGTCCTGGTGCGGCTGGTGGCTGGCCTGGTGCAGGGTTTGCGCGTGGCCTTCGGTGATGCCACCTGGCCGGAGTCGGGCTGGCTCAGCCATGCCGGGATGATGGCGGTCGGCGGCCTGCTGCTGGGCTATGCCCTGGTGATGACCCGTTACCTCTACATGCGTACCGCGGCGTACAGGCGCGACGGCGGGGTCCTGCGCCGGCCCTGAGCGGCCGGCGTCGGTTAGCCTTGGCCGGTCCACCCGGGGAGGAACACGATGGTGTTGCAGTGGATCGGAAGGCGCCTGGCGCGGTTCCTGGCGCGGCCGCGTCCGGGCCGCGCGCGCGGTCCCAGCAGTCGCCTGGAGCTGGTCGCGGCCAGCCTGCGCCGCGGCGACGTGCTGCTGGTCGAAGGCACCAGCCGCTTCTCCAGCGCGATCAAGTACCTCACCCAGTCGACCTGGTCGCACGCGGCGCTGTGCCTGGGCGTGCCGGAGGGCGGCGACCAGCCCTGGTTCGTGGACGTGGACGTCAACGACGGCGTGCGCACGGTGCCGCTGTCGGAGTTCGCCGGCCTGCACCTGCGCATCTGCCGCCCGGTGGGCCTGGGCGCGGCCGAGATCGACGCGGTGGCCGGCTACATGCTGCAGCGGCTGGGCTACAGCTACGACCTGAAGAACATCCTCGACCTGGCGCGTTACCTCATCCGCCAGCCGCCGCTGCCGGACCCGCTCAAGCGGCGCATGCTGGCGCTGGGCAGCGGCGAGCCGACCAGGGCGATCTGCTCGACCCTGCTGGCCCAGGCCTTCGGCTCGATCGGCTATCCGATCCTGCCGGAGATCGAGGTGCTGGAGGCGGCCGGTCCCGGCGGGCGCTTCGCCCGCGAGGAAGTGCTGCACATCCGCCACCACAGCCTGTACACCCCGCGCGACTTCGATGTCTCGCCGTTCTTCCGCATCGTCAAGCCGCGGCTGGAGGCCGGCTTCGACTACCGCCGCCTGGTGTGGGCGCCGCCGCCGGTGGTGGACGCGCCGCTGGAGCCGGCGCGCTGACGCAAAAAAGGACGGGCCCGCGGGCCCGTCCTGTCGCCGTGTCGTGCGGCGGGAGCGTTAGAAGCGCGCGCCGATGCCGACGCCGACGGTCCACGGGTCGAGCTTGAGCTCCTGCCCGGTGCCGGCGCCGTCGATGCGGACTTCCGGGCGCGAGTGCATGTAGCGCACGTCGGTGCGCGCGAACCAGGTCTCGTTGATGTTCATGTCCACGCCGACGGTGCCGATCGCGCCCTTGGCGGTCTCCAGGCCGACCACGCCGCCCAGGCCGGCGACTTCCTCGTCGCTGAAGTTGGACTCGTAGTAGCCCAGGCCGACGAACGGGCGGAAGGTCTGCCCGGCCTGGCCGAAGTGCCACTGGCCGCTCAGTGCGATCGGCTGCTGCTCGACCGTGCCCAGCTTGCCCAGGTCCTTGTCGCGCACGCGGTGGTCGAACTTGTCGGCCGCGCCCCACAGCTCCACCGCGAAGTTCTCGGTGGCGTACCAGCTGGCGCTCAGGGTCGGGGCCGGGCCACCGTCGACCTTCAGGTTGTTGCCCGGATCGGAGGGCTCGATGTGGGCGATGCCGCCAACCACGGCGAAGCGCTTGTCCGCGGCGGTGGAAGAGGCGTCCTGGGCGAAGGCCGGGGCAGCGGCCAGGACGGGGACGAGGGCGAGGGTCAGGATTCGAATGGACCGCATGGGGGAGTCTCCTTTGTTGTTCTAGGCGCCCTTGGAGTGGGCACGACCGAACGTAGGAGCACGGGGATGAACCAAACCCTGCCGCACGTGGCGCGTCGTGCGTGGCGTTCAGGCAAACCGCCGCAGGCCGCGCCGTTGCTTGCCCGCCGGCGCGGACCGGGTTCATCCACGTCGGCGCGGCGTGGAAGGTGGGCGAGGGGCGGGTGAGCGTGATGCGCCGGTGAGGGCGGGTGCACCCTGCGCTTGCGTATGGTCACCGTTGCAACCGTAGCGCCTGAAAGCGGCCTTCAATGTTCCCGCAGCGCGACAGTGGCGGAGGTTGGCGGGTGGGGCGCGGACGGACACAATAGGGGTCTTTCCCCACGTACAACGCCGGAGCCCTGGCATGGCCGAAATCAAGGAAGCGCGCGTCCCCGACATCGGGGATTACAGCGACGTCCCCGTCATCGAAGTCCTGGTCGCCGTTGGCGACACCGTGAACCAGGACCAGGGCCTGGTGACCCTGGAGTCGGACAAGGCGACGCTGGAAGTGCCTTCTCCCTACGCCGGCGTGGTCAAGGAACTGAAGGTCAAGCTTGGCGACAAGCTGTCCGAGGGCAGCGTCGTGGCCCTGATCGAGGTCGCCGAAGGCGGCAGCGCGCCGGCCCCCGCCGCCGCGCCGAAGGCCGAGGCCGCCCCGGCCGCGCCGCAGACCCCGGCCGCCTCGGTCAAGACCGCCGAGACCGGCGAGCGCATCGAGCCGGTGGCCGTGCCCGAAAAGGCCGACAACCTCGCCCAGCGCGACATCGGCCAGGCCCAGCTGCAGCAGCCGTCCGGCCCGCGCACCCCGCCGGTGGAGTTCAACGCCGACAGCGTGCTGCCGGAGAAGGTGCCGTATGCCACCCCGGCGGTGCGCCTGTTCGCGCGCGAGCTGGGCGTGGACCTGGCCCAGGTCAGCGGCAGCGCCCGCGGCGGCCGCATCACCCGGGAAGACGTGCAGCGCTACGTCAAGTCGGCGCTGGCCGGCGGCGCCGCGGCGTCCGCTCCGGGCGGCGTTGCCACCGGTGGCGGCCTCAACCTGCTGCCGTGGCCGAAGGTGGACTTCAGCAAGTTCGGCGAGATCGAGACCAAGCCGCTGTCGCGGATCAAGAAGATCTCCGGCGCCAACCTCGCCCGCAACTGGGCGATGATCCCGCACGTCACCCAGTTCGACCAGGCCGACATCACCGACCTGGAAGAGCTGCGCGTGCAGCTCAACAAGGAGCAGGAGAAGGCCAAGTCCGGCATCAAGCTGACCATGCTGGCGTTCCTGCTGAAGGCCTCGGTCGCCGCGCTGAAGCAGTTCCCCGAGTTCAACGCCTCGCTGGACGAGTCCGGCGAGAACCTGACCCTCAAGAAGTACTTCCACATCGGCTTCGCCGCCGACACGCCCAACGGCCTGGTCGTGCCGGTGATCCGCGACGTCGACAGGAAGGGCGTGCTGCAGATCGCCCAGGAAATGGGCGAGCTGGCGAAGAAGGCGCGCGAGGGCAAGCTGGGCCCGGCCGAGATGACCGGCGGCTGCTTCTCGATCAGCTCGCTGGGCGGCATCGGCGGCACCGCGTTCACCCCGATCATCAACGCGCCGGAGGTGGCGATCCTGGGCGTGTCCAAGTCCAGCTTCCAGCCGGTGTGGGACGGCAAGCAGTTCCAGCCGCGGCTGATGCTGCCGCTGTCGCTGAGCTACGACCACCGCGTGATCGACGGCGCCGCCGCCGCGCGCTTCACCAGCTACCTGGCCCAGGTCCTCGCGGACATGCGCCGCGTGCTGCTGTAACGGAGGGCACATGGCGAACACGATCGAAGTGAAGGTCCCGGACATCGGCGACTACAAGGACGTGCCGGTCATCGAGGTGCTGGTCGCCGTCGGCGACACGGTGAAGAAGGACCAGGGCCTGGTCACGCTGGAGTCGGACAAGGCCACCCTGGAAGTGCCGTCCTCGGCCGAGGGCGTGGTCAAGGAAGTGAAGGCCAAGGTCGGCGACAGGCTGTCCGAGGGCAGCGTGGTCGTGGTGCTGGAAGCCGCCGGTGCCGCCGCGGCGGAGGCGCCGAAGGCGGCCGCCCCGGCTGCCGCCGCGCCCGCGCCTGCTCCGGCCGCTCCCGCCGCGGGTGGCGGTGCGGTCGAGGTCAAGGTTCCGGACATCGGCGACTACAAGGACGTGCCGGTCATCGAGGTGCTGGTCGCCGTCGGCGACACGGTGAAGAAGGACCAGGGCCTGGTGACGCTGGAATCGGACAAGGCCACCCTGGAGGTGCCGTCCTCGGCCGACGGCGTGGTCAAGGAAGTGAAGGTCAAGGTCGGCGACAGGCTGTCCGAGGGCGACGTCGTGGTGGTGCTGGAAGCCGCGGGCGCGGCCGCCGCGCCGGCCCCGGTGGCGCCGGGCAGCAAGCCGCCGGTGACCCCGTCGCACCGCGCCCCGGCCGAGCCCCCGGCGCCGAAGCCGGCGCTGGCCACCGGCCGCCCGGCCGACATCGAATGCCGCATGGTCGTGCTCGGCTCCGGCCCCGGCGGCTACACCGCCGCGTTCCGCGCCGCCGACCTGGGCCTGGATACGGTGCTGGTCGAGCGCTATTCCAGCCTCGGCGGCGTGTGCCTCAACGTCGGCTGCATCCCGTCCAAGGCGCTGCTGCACTCGGCCGCGATCATCGAGGAGGCCGCGCACGCCGGCGAGTGCGGCATCGAGTTCCCGGCGCCGAAGATCCACCTGGACAAGCTGCGCGAGTACAAGGAGAAGGTCGTCGGCCAGCTGACCAAGGGCCTGGCCGGCATGGCCAGGCAGCGCAAGGTGCGCGTGGTCCAGGGCGTGGGCAAGTTCGTCTCGCCCAACGAGCTGGAGATCACCGGCGCCGACGGCAAGGTCCAGCTGCTGCGCTTCGAGCAGTGCATCATCGCCGCCGGGTCGCAGGCGGTGAAGCTGCCGAACTTCCCGTGGGACGACCCGCGGATCATGGATTCGACCGACGCGCTGGAACTGGCCGAGGTGCCGAAGAGGCTGCTGGTCGTCGGCGGCGGCATCATCGGCCTGGAAATGGCCACCGTGTACAGCGCCCTGGGCGCCAAGGTCACCGTGGTCGAGTTCATGGACCAGCTGATGCCGGGCGCCGACAAGGACCTGGTCAAGCCGCTGGCCGACCGCCTGAAGAAGCAGGGCATCGAGGTGCACCTGAAGACCAAGGCGGCCGGCGTGAAGGCCGACAAGAAGGGCATCACCGTGACCTTCGAATCGGCCGTGGAAGGCCAGAAGCCGGAGCTGGAGTCGGGCACCTGGGACCGCGTGCTGGTCGCCGTCGGCCGCGCGCCGAACGGCAAGAAGATCGACGCGGAAAAGGCCGGCGTGCAGGTCACCGAGCGCGGCTTCATCCCGGTCGACCGGCAGATGCGCACCAACGTGCCGCACATCTTCGCCATCGGCGACATCGTCGGTAACCCGATGCTGGCGCACAAGGCCACGCACGAGGGCAAGCTGGCCGCGGAAGTGGCCGCTGGCGAGAAGAAGGAGTGGGTGGCGCGGGTGATCCCGTCGGTGGCCTACACCAGCCCGGAAATCGCCTGGGTGGGCGTGACGGAGACCGAGGCCAAGGCCAAGGGGTTGCAGGTCGGCGTCGGCAAGTTCCCGTGGGCGGCCAGCGGCCGCGCCATCGGCATCGGACGCACCGAGGGCTTCACCAAGCTCATCTTCGACGAGGCCACCCACCGCATCATCGGCGCGGGCATCGTCGGCGTGCATGCCGGCGACCTGGTCTCCGAACTGGCGCTGGCGATCGAGATGGGCGCCGAGGCCGGCGACATCGGCCACACCATCCACCCGCACCCGACCCTGGGCGAGACGGTGGCGATGGCGGCCGAGGTATACGAGGGCACGATCACCGACCTGTACATCCCGAAGAAGAAGTAAGCCGGCGCCGCTGGCACCGCAACGAAGAACCCCGGCCTGCGCCGGGGTTCTTCGTTTCCGCAGGTGTCGCGGGGTGGTTCAGAACGCCAGGGTCACGCCCACCACCGGGCCCTTGAAGCGCTGGTCCCAGCCGGCCAGGCCGTCGCGCATGCCGTCGCCGGAGACCGTGCGCTTGACGTCCAGGCGGTACCACTCGTAGCCGGCGAACAGGCCGAAGTTGTCGGTGAAGCGGTACTCGGCCACGGCGTTGGCGCGGGTGATGCTGCCGTCGTAGTCGCCGAAATCGCCCCAGTCCGCGTCCAGGTACTGGCCCTGCAGGTTCAGCAGCCAGCGCTCGCCCGGGCGCGCGGTCAGGCGCACGCCGACCACCGGGGCGTAGCCGTCCTCGCTGGTGTCGTCGCTCCAGCGGTCCTCGCCGGCCTCCGCCACCAGGGTGGCCTTGGCCTTGGCCCACTCGGCGCCGATCTGCAGGCCCAGGCTGAAGGAATCGGTCTGCACCACCGAGTAGTCGTACAGCAGGCTGGCCAGCTGGAAGTCCAGCGTGGCCTCGGCGTAGCTGCCGGCGGGGATGGTGATGTCGTCGTAGGAGAGGTTCTCGCCGAGGGTCTCGCGGCGGCTCTTGTCGTAGTTGAAGTAGTCGAACACCAGGCGCTGGCGCTCGGACAGGCGGAACACGCCGTCGATGCGCGGCACCCACTCGTCGCTGCCGAAGTCGAAGCCCTGGGAGAAGCGGTACGGCTCGCCCATGAAGGTGGTGGAGGCCGACAGCTCGGTCTCGGCGGCGGCGCTCATCGCACCCACGCGCAGGGTGAAGCGGTCGCCGCGCGCGTCCTGGGCGGCGGCGGTGCCGGCGCAGGCCAGCAGGGCGGTGGCAAGCAGGGCGGGGGCGGGGTGGAAGCGCATCGGGTCGGGCTCTCGTGGGAGGAGGGGCCGCCACTATGCGGGCGCGTGCGGTCCACAACCCGTGAGCCCGGCGCACAGGCCGGGTGAAGGCGGGCCACCCTACCAAAGCAGGCCCCTACCAAAGACGAAGGCCCCGGTGGGGACGGGGCCTTGGCGGCGACGGATCGACGAGGTACTCCGCGGCTGCAGGGGCTTACGACCGGGATTTTCCCGGCAAGTTCCCGCCCGGGGGCCGTGACTTGCGTCGGTTGTCCCGCAAATTGTCCCGCTGCTATACTTTTGCGGCTCAACGGGCGCATCTGCTGCAGTGCAGCCTGCTTCCGCCTCCCCTCACAGGTACCGTCGCGTGATCAATTCCGTTGCCGCAGCCCGGCGACAGGCCGTTCGCGCGATTGCCTGGCAGGCGATGGCGACGCTGCTGACCGCGCTGGCCTGCCTCTGGCAGGGCTGGAAGGCGGGCGCGGCGGCGCTGGTGGGCGGGGCTGCGGTGCTGCTGGGCGGCTGGATCGCGGCCCGCATCGGACTGGGCGGCGGCATCACCGGGGCGGTTCCGGCGATGGCGCGGCTGCTGGCAGGGATGCTGGCCAAGTGGTTCGTCCTGGTCGCCGTGATGGTGATCGGGGTGGTCGCCCTGGGATTGCCCCCGCTGCCGATGCTGGTGGCGGCGGCGGTCTCGCTGGTGGCGCAGGTACTGGCCATGGCGCGACATCCCTGAACGGCTCAGGCCGACGGGGCCGTTATACCGCAACACACAACTCCAGGTCGTTAGCACAGGAAGATCGGACCTATGGCGGGCGAGGCGGAACTTACCCCTACCAGCTACATCCAGCACCACCTGCACAACCTGACGGCGCACGTCGGCGAGGGCAGCTTCTGGACGATTCACGTCGACACGCTGGTGACCTCGGTCCTGATGGGCCTGCTGATGGTCTTCCTGTTCTGGCTGGCCACCCGCAAGCCGACGTCCGGCGTGCCGGGCAAGTGGCAGGCCTTCGTCGAGATCTGCCTTGAATTCGTGGACCACCAGGCCCGCGACACCTACCACGGGACCAGCAAGCTGGTGACGCCGATCGCGATCACCCTGTTCTTCTGGATCCTGCTGATGAACCTGCTGAAGATGATCCCGGCGGACTTCATCGTGCAGCCGCTGCACGCGCTGGGCGTCTCCTCGTGGAAGCCGGTGCCGACCGCCGACGTCAACGCCACCCTCGGCATGTCGATCAGCGTGTTCTTCCTGATGCTGTTCTTCGCGCTGCGCGCCAAGGGCCTGGGCCACTTCACCGCCGAGTTCCTGACCGCGCCGTTCGGCAAGTGGATGATGCCGTTCAACCTCATCCTCAACATCGTCGAATGGCTCAGCAAGCCGATCTCGCTGGCGATGCGACTGTTCGGCAACATGTTCGGCGGCGAGATCGTGTTCCTGCTGATCTGGGTGCTCGGCGGCGCCGGCCTGCTGGGCATGCTCGGCGGCGCGGTCTTCGGCTTCGGCTGGATGATCTTCCACCTGCTGGTGATCCCGCTGCAGGCCTTCATCTTCATGATGCTGTCGATCGTGTACCTGAGCCTGTCCGAAGACAGCCACTGATTTCCCCCATTCGCTTCACCCTTCGTTCCCACCGTTTCACCAACTCAGCTATCCGTTCCGGAGAAAACCATGGAAACCGCACTGACCGCCCTCGCTTCCGTCCAGGCTTCGACCGTTCTGGCCATCGGCATCATGATCGGCCTGGCCGCGCTGGGCGCCGGCCTGGGCCTGGCCATCATGGCTGGCAAGTTCCTGGAATCGGCCGCCCGCCAGCCGGAACTGATCCCGGTGCTGCAGGTCCGCATGTTCATCACCGCCGGCCTGATCGACGCCGCGTTCATCATCTCGGTCGCCGTGGGCCTGCTGTTCGCCTTCGCCAGCCCGTTCCTGGTCGGCGGCCTGGCCCCGTAACTGCCGGATCGTTCGATTCGACGGGTCTGCCGCCGGTCCGCTTCGCGGGAACCGGCGGCGGCATGTAGGCAGCCTCGCGGCGTCCGCGCCGCAGGCTCCCTGAGCACAGGCAGAGCGTACCAATGAACCTCAATCTGACTCTTTTCGCCCAGGCGCTGGCCTTCGCAGGCCTGATCTGGCTGGTCGCCACCAAGATCTGGCCGCCGCTGCTCAAGGCCCTGGAAGAGCGCCAGCAGAAGATCGCCGAGGGCCTGGCCGCGGCCGACCGCAGCCAGAAGGACCTCGCCCAGGCGCAGGACAAGGTCAACGAGCTGCTGAAGGAAGCCCGCGCCAAGGCCAACGAGATCATCGACCAGGCCCACGCGCGCGCCAACCAGATCGTCGACGCGGCCCGCGAGGAGGCCATCGTCGAGGCCAACCGCCAGAAGGCGCTGGCCCAGGCGGAGATCGAGGCTTCGGCCAACCGCGCCCGCGAGGAGCTGCGCAAGCAGGTCTCCCTGCTGGCGGTGAGCGGCGCCGAGAAGCTGCTGCAGCGCGAGATCGACGCCAACGCGCACAAGGCGCTGCTGGACGAACTGGCGGCCGAGATCTGACATGAGCCAGGCGCTGACCCTCGCACGTCCCTATGCCCGCGCCGCCTTCGGCGCGGCCCGCGACCAGGGCCGCCTGGACGCCTGGTCGCAGGCGCTGGCGTTCTCGGCGCAGGTCGCTGCCGACCCGCGCGTGGCCACGCTGCTGCTCAACCCGGAACTGGGCGACGAGGCGGCCATCGCGCTGCTGGCGCCGCAGGACGCCGACGACAGCTTCCGCCGCTTCCTGGCGGTGCTGGCCGAGGCCGGCCGGCTGCCGCTGCTGGCCGAGATCGCCGGCCTGTTCGAGCAGCTGCGCGCCGAGGAACAGCGCGTGGTGCGGGCCAAGGTCACCTCCGCCACCGAGCTTTCGGCCGAGGAGCTGGAGAAGATCCGCGCCGCGCTGCGCCGCCGCTTCGGCCGCGAGGTCGAGCTGCAGCAGGCGGTGGACGCCAGCCTGATCGGCGGCGCCGTGATCGACACCGGCGACGTGGTCATCGACGGCTCGCTCAAGGGCAAGCTGGCGCGCCTGCAGACCGCCCTGGCGGGCTGACGGACGCCGCACCCAGACAGTTCACTTTTCAGGTCGCGACCCGGGATGCCGGCGAGCGACTCCAAGGAAACCAACATGGCTACCACGCTCAACCCCTCCGAAATCAGCGACCTGATCAAGTCCCGCATCGAGCAGGTCAAGCTCTCGGCCGAGGCCCGCAACGAGGGCACGGTGACCAGCGTGTCCGACGGCATCGTGCGCATCTTCGGCCTGGCCGACGTGATGCAGGGCGAAATGATCGAGCTGCCGGGCAACACCTACGCGCTGGCCCTGAACCTGGAGCGCGACTCGGTCGGCGCCGTGGTCCTGGGCGACTACGAGCACCTGCGCGAGGGCGACGTGGCCAAGACCACCGGCCGCATCCTCGAAGTGCCGGTCGGCCCGGAGCTGCTGGGCCGCGTGGTCAACGCCCTGGGCGAGCCGATCGACGGCAAGGGCCCGATCAACGCCAAGCTGACCGCCCCGGTCGAGCGCGTGGCCCCGGGCGTGATCTGGCGCAAGTCGGTCGACCAGCCGGTGCAGACCGGCTACAAGTCGGTGGACGCCATGATCCCGATCGGCCGCGGCCAGCGCGAGCTGATCATCGGCGACCGCCAGACCGGCAAGACCGCGATGGCGATCGACGCGGTCATCAACCAGAAGAACACCGGCATCAAGTGCGTGTACGTGGCGATCGGCCAGAAGGCCTCGACCGTCGCCAACATCGTGCGCAAGCTGGAGGAGAACGGCGCGCTGGAGCACACCATCGTGGTCGCCGCCACCGCCTCCGAGTCGGCCGCCATGCAGTACATCTCGGCCTACGCCGGCTGCACCATGGGCGAGTACTTCATGGACCGCGGCCAGGACGCCCTGATCGTCTACGACGACCTGTCCAAGCAGGCCGTGGCCTACCGCCAGATCTCGCTGCTGCTGCGCCGCCCGCCGGGCCGCGAGGCGTACCCGGGCGACGTGTTCTACCTGCACTCGCGCCTGCTGGAGCGCGCCGCGCGCGTCTCGGCCGAGTACGTGGAGAAGTTCACCAACGGCGAGGTCAAGGGCAAGACCGGCTCGCTGACCGCGCTGCCGATCATCGAGACCCAGGCCGGCGACGTGTCCGCGTTCGTGCCGACCAACGTGATCTCGATCACCGACGGCCAGATCTTCCTGGAAACCGACCTGTTCAACGCCGGCATCCGCCCGGCCGTGAACGCCGGTATCTCGGTGTCGCGCGTCGGCGGCGCCGCCCAGACCAAGATCATCAAGAAGCTGTCCGGCGGCATCCGCATCGCCCTGGCCCAGTACCGCGAGCTGGCGGCGTTCGCCCAGTTCGCCTCCGACCTGGACGAGGCCACCCGCAAGCAGCTGGAGCGCGGCCAGCGCGTGACCGAGCTGATGAAGCAGAAGCAGTACGCGCCGATGCCGATCGCGCTGCAGGCCCTGTCCATCTACGCGGTCAACGAGGGCTACCTGGACGACGTCCCGGTCAACAAGATCGGCGCCTTCGAGGAAGGCCTGCACGCCCACTTCATCAACACCGCCGGCGAGCTGGTCGAGCGCATCAACAACACCGGTGCCTGGGACGACGAGATCGAGGCGGCGTTCAAGAAGGGCATCGAGGAGTTCAAGACCACGGGCTCCTACTGAGTCCGTGGGATTTGGGATTCGAGATTCGGGATTCGTAGGAAAACAGGGTTCGTGACGGGACACGGGATGCGCCTTCGGCCAATCCCCGTTCCCGAATCCCGAATCCCGGCGAGCGGAGCGAGCTAATGGCAGGCGGCAGGGAAATCAAAACCAAGATCAAGAGCGTGCAGAACACCCGCAAGGTGACCCGCGCGCTGGAGATGGTCTCGGCCTCCAAGATCCGCAAGGCGCAGGATCGGATGCGGACCTCGCGCCCGTACGCGCAGGCGATGAAGCAGGTGATCGGCCACCTGGCCCAGGCCAACACCGATTACCAGCACCCGTTCCTGGTGCAGCGCGAGCAGGTCAAGCGGGTCGGCTACATCGTGGTCTCCTCCGACCGCGGCCTGGCCGGCGGCCTCAACAACAACCTGTTCCGCAAGCTGCTGGGCGAGATCCGCCAGCACAACGAGCAGGGCGTGGAGGTCGACATGGTCACCATCGGCCAGAAGGCGCAGGCCTTCTTCCGCCGGATCAAGGTGAACATGGTCGGCAGCGTCTCCCACCTGGGCGACATGCCGCACCTGGACGACCTGGTCGGCGTGATCAAGGTGATGCTCGACGCGTACACCGAGGGCAAGGTCGACCGCGTGTACGTGGTCTACAACCACTTCGTGAACACGATGAGCCAGAAGGCCACGTTCGACCAGCTGCTGCCGCTGCCGGCGGCGCAGACCGACGTGCCGGCCCACGACTGGGACTACATCTACGAGCCCGACGCGGCCAGCGTGCTGGACCACGTGATCACCCGCTACATCGAGTCCCTGGTCTACCAGGCGGTGCTCGAGAACGTAGCCTCGGAGCACGCGGCGCGCATGGTGGCGATGAAGGCCGCCAGCGACAACGCGACCAAGCTGATCGGCACGCTGAACCTGGTCTACAACAAGGCCCGCCAGGCGGCGATCACCCAGGAAATCTCCGAGATCGTCGGCGGCGCGGCGGCGGTCTGACGCGAACACCAAGCGGCCGCGCCTCCCGGCGGCGGCCATCAGGAAAAACCTTCGGCGACCCGGTCGCGAGAAATTTCAAGAGTCTGAGGAAATCACCATGAGTCAGGGCAAGATCGTTCAGATCATCGGCGCGGTCGTCGACGTCGAGTTCCCGCGCGCGGAAGTGCCGAAGGTGTACGACGCGCTGAAGGTCGAAGGCACCAACATCACCCTGGAAGTGCAGCAGCAGCTGGGCGACGGCGTGGTGCGCGCGATCGCGCTGGGCTCCACCGACGGCCTGAAGCGCAACCTGGTCGCGACCAACACCGGCCGCGCGATCTCGGTTCCGGTCGGCGCCGGCACCCTGGGCCGCATCATGGACGTGCTGGGCAACGCCATCGACGAGGCCGGCCCGGTGCAGGCCTCCGACCACTGGGAGATCCACCGCGCCGCCCCGTCCTACGAGGACCAGTCCTCGGCCACCGAGCTGCTGGAGACCGGCATCAAGGTGATCGACCTGATGTGCCCGTTCGCCAAGGGCGGCAAGGTCGGCCTGTTCGGCGGCGCCGGCGTCGGCAAGACCGTCAACATGATGGAGCTGATCAACAACATCGCCAAGGCGCACTCGGGCCTGTCGGTGTTCGCCGGCGTGGGCGAGCGCACCCGCGAGGGCAACGACTTCTACCACGAGATGAAGGAGTCGAACGTCCTCGACAAGGTGGCGATGGTGTACGGCCAGATGAACGAGCCGCCGGGCAACCGCCTGCGCGTGGCCCTGACTGGCCTGACCATGGCCGAGTACTTCCGCGACGAGAAGGACGCGTCCGGCAAGGGCAAGGACGTGCTGCTGTTCATCGACAACATCTACCGCTACACCCTGGCCGGTACCGAAGTGTCCGCGCTGCTGGGCCGCATGCCGTCGGCGGTGGGCTACCAGCCGACCCTGGCCGAGGAAATGGGCGTGCTGCAGGAGCGCATCACCTCGACCAAGACCGGTTCGATCACCTCGATCCAGGCCGTGTACGTGCCCGCGGACGACCTGACCGACCCGTCGCCGGCCACCACCTTCGCCCACCTGGACGCCACCGTGGTGCTGTCGCGCCAGATCGCCGCGCTGGGCATCTACCCGGCCGTGGACCCGCTGGACTCGACCAGCCGCCAGCTGGACCCGAACGTCATCGGCCACGAGCACTACGACACCGCGCGCCGCGTGCAGGCCACGCTCCAGAAGTACAAGGAGCTGAAGGACATCATCGCGATCCTGGGCATGGACGAGCTGTCGGAAGAGGACAAGCTTGCCGTGTCGCGCGCCCGCAAGATCGAGCGCTTCTTCAGCCAGCCGTTCCACGTGGCCGAGGTGTTCACCGGCTCGCCGGGCAAGTACGTCTCGCTGAAGGACACCATCCGCGGCTTCAAGGGCATCGTGGACGGCGAGTACGACCACCTGCCGGAGCAGGCGTTCTACATGGTCGGCACCATCGAGGAAGCCGTCGAGAAGGCCAAGAAGATCGCCTGAGCGCGGTCTTCCTTGGACACTGAGCACAGCGAGGCAGCATGAGCACCATCCGTTGCGACATCGTCAGCGCCGAGCAGGAGATCTTCCACGGCGAGGCCACCCTGGTCGTGGCCACCGGCGAGCTGGGCGAGCTGGGCATCGCGCCCCGGCACGCGCCCCTGATCACGCGCCTGAAGCCGGGCAAGGTGGTGGTGACGCTGCCGGACGGCTCGCAGCTTGACTTCGCCATCTCCGGCGGCATCCTCGAGGTGCAGCCGCAGGTGGTGACGGTGCTGGCCGACACCGCGATCCGCGCCGAGGACATCGACGAGGCCGCGGTGCGCAAGGCCAAGGAAGAGGCCGAGCGGGTGCTGGCCAACCGCAGCGAGGCGATGGAAGTGGCCGAGGCGCAGCAGCGCCTGGCCGAGGTCACCGCCCAGCTGCAGGCGCTGGAGCGCCTGCGCCGCAACCTCAAGCACTGACGCTGCTCCCGGCCACGGCCGGGCAGGGTTACGCGAACGCCGGCCCCGGGGCCGGCGTTTTGCGTTTGGGGGCCGGGAATGGACCAGGGGCTGGCAAGACTCATGGCCCGCTTGTGGCATGCCCGCGTGCTACAAGCGGCTTCCGGCGCGTCGGGGGGCGTGTGGTCCTGTTCCCGCCCCTGGAGTGGGGCGCCCCGGCAACGGGTATTCCGATGCTCGCAGCCCGGACGAGCGAAGCGGGCCCCGGGAACCGGCTGCGGCAGGCGCCCGGGAGCCCGGCGCGCCATCCCGGATGCGCCCTACGGCCTGTCCCGGGGCCACGCACGCGCCACCGCGATAAACTCGCCCGGGTACCCCCGCACAGCCGCCATGACCATGACCTTCACCCCGCAGGAAGCCCTGCAGCGCACGATCGAACACCGCGAGATCTTCCACGACGAGATGGTCGACCTCATGCGCCAGATCATGGGCGGCGAGGTCTCGCCGGTGATGGCCGCGGCCATCCTCACCGGCCTGCGGGTGAAGAAGGAAACCGTGGGCGAGATCGCCGGCGCGGCCACGGTGATGCGCGAGTTCTCGCGCAAGGTCGAGGTCGCCGACCGCAGCCACCTGGTCGACATCGTCGGCACCGGCGGCGACGGCTCGCGCACCTTCAACATCTCCACCTGCTCGATGTTCGTGGCCGCCGCCGCCGGCGCGCGCGTGGCCAAGCACGGCGGGCGCAGCGTGTCCTCCAGCTCCGGCGCGGCCGACGTGCTGGAGGCGCTGGGCGCGGCGATCGAGCTGCAGCCGGAGCAGGTGGCCGAGTCCATCGCCCGCACCGGCATCGGCTTCATGTACGCGCCCATCCACCACCCGGCGATGAAGGTGGTGGCGCCGGTGCGGCGCGAGATGGGCGTGCGCACGATCTTCAACATCCTCGGGCCGCTGACCAATCCGGCCGGCGCGCCGAACATCCTGATGGGCGTGTTCCATCCGGACCTGGTCGGCATCCAGGCGCGCGTGCTGCAGGAGCTGGGCGCCGAGCGCGCCCTGGTGGTGTGGGGCCGCGACGGCATGGACGAGATCTCGCTGGGCGCGGCCACCCTGGTCGGCGAGCTGCGCGACGGCAAGGTGCGCGAATACGACATCCACCCGGAGGACTTCGGCATCGCCATGTCCGCCAGCCGCAACCTCAAGGTGGCCGATGCGGCGCAGTCGCGCGGCATGCTGCTGGCGGTGCTGGACGGCGCCCCCGGCCCGGCGCGCGACATCGTCCTGCTCAACGCCGCCGCCGCGCTGTACGTGTCCGGCGTGGCCGAGGACATCCCCGACGGCATCGGCCGCGCGCGGCAGGCGATCGACTCCGGTGCCGCCCGCGCGGCGCTGGACCGCTACGTCCAGACCAGCCGCGCGCTGGCCGCGGAGGCGGCCCCGGCATGAGCGAGGGACGCTTCGCCACGCTGCCGGCACCGCCGTACTACATGGTGGTGTTCGCCTCGCAGCGCAACGACGCCGACCCGGAGGAATACGCCGCCGCCGCGGAGCGCATGGTGGCACTGGCGCGCCGGCAGCCCGGTTTCCTGGGCGTGGAGTCGGTGCGTGGCGCCGACGGCTTCGGCATCACCGTGTCGTACTGGGAAAGCGAGGCGGCGATCGCCGCCTGGCGCGCGCACGCCGAGCACGCGGAGATCCGCCGCCACGGCCGTGCCCACTGGTACGAGCGCTACGAGCTGCGCGTGGGCAGGGTCGAGCGCGCCTGCGGCTACCGCGCCGGCGTGCCCGCCGCCGACTGAACGGCGCCGGGCCGCGCCCGGCTCATGCGAGAATGCCGGTCCCGGCCCCGGCCGGGGTGCCGCGCCATACAGGGACCCCATGAGCGACATCCTGCAGACCATCCTGGCCCGCAAGGCCGAAGAAATCGCCGAGCGCCGCGCGCGCCTGCCGCTGGCCGAGGTGGCTGCCCGCGCCCGCGATGCCGGGCCGGTGCGCGGCTTCGCCGCGGCCCTGCAGGCCGCCATCGCCCAGGGCGACCCGGCGGTGATCGCCGAGATCAAGAAGGCCAGCCCGTCCAAGGGCGTGATCCGCCCGGACTTCCGCCCGGACGAGATCGCCGTCAGCTACGAGTTCGGCGGCGCCTCCTGCCTGTCGGTGCTGACCGACGTGGACTTCTTCCAGGGCGCGGACCAGTACCTGCAGCAGGCGCGCGCGGCCTGCACCCTGCCGGTGCTGCGCAAGGACTTCACCATCGATCCCTACCAGGTGCACGAGGCGCGCATGCTCGGCGCCGACTGCATCCTGCTGATCGTGGCCGCGCTGTCCGACGAGCAGCTGGCCGAGCTCTCCGGCACCGCGCTGGAACTGGGCATGGACGTGCTGGTCGAGGTCCACGACATCGACGAGCTGGAGCGCGCGATCCAGGTGCCGGTGCCGCTGGTGGGCATCAACAACCGCAACCTGCGCAGCTTCGAGGTGTCGCTGGACGTGACCCTGGGCATGAAGGACGCCGTGCCGCGCGACCGCCTGCTGGTCACCGAGAGCGGCATCCTCGGCCCGGCCGACGTGGCCCTGATGCGCCAGGCCGGGGTCCACGCGTTCCTCGTCGGCGAGGCCTTCATGCGCGCCGAGGAGCCGGGCGAGGCCCTGCGCCAGCTGTTCTTCGAAGCATGAGTACCTGGCCCGAACCCAAGGCCGACGCGCCACTGGTGGTGTTCGACTTCGACCACACCCTGTACGACGGCGACTCCGGCAGCCACCTGTTCGCCTGGCTGATCCGCCGCAGCTGGCTGCGCACCCTGGTGGCGCTGCTGGCCACGCCGGTGCTGGGGCCGATGGTGGCGTTCCTGCCGACCCGGCGCTGGGGCATCTCCGGCTACGCCTGGATCGGCAGCTTCGGCATGCACCGGGTGCGCGAGTTCGACCGGGTGATCGACCGCTACGTGGCCACCCACCGCGAGGAGATCGCCGCGCGCCTGCTGCCGACCGCGCTGGAGGTGTTCGCCAACCACCGCGCCCGCGGCGACCGCGTGGTCGTGGCCACCGGCGCGCCGCCGGAACTGGCGCGGGCGATCCTGGGCTTCGTCGCCCACGCCGACGTGCCGGTGGTGGGCACCGAGGTCGGGCCGCGCCTGGGCGGGGTCAAGGCCACCCGCCACTGCCACAACCGCGAGAAGGTGCGGATGCTGCGCGAGCGCGGCTATGGCGACATCGACATGGCCTACAGCGACAGCACCGCCGACCTGCCGCTGCTGCAGGCCGCGCGCCAGCCGGTGGTGGTCAATCCCAAGCGCGGGCGCGAGGCGTTCTTCCGGCAGGTGCTGCCGGCCGGGACGCCGATCCTCAACTGGGGCTGCAAGGACCGCGGCGGCGAGGCACCGCCCCGGGCCTGATCCACTGAACGGTTAAGTTCAGCGCGTGCCGTAGACCACGACGGTCTTGCCGCGCGCATGCAGCAGGCCGTCGGCCTGCAGCTTCTTCAGCACGCGGCCGGCCATCTCGCGCGAGCAGCCGACCAGGCGCGCCAGCTCCTGGCGCGAGACCCGCAGCTGGGTGCCCTGCGGGTGCGACATGGCGTCCGGCTCGCGGGCCAGGTCGTGCAGGGTGCGCACGATGCGGTCGGTGACGTCGAGGAAGGCCAGGCGGCTGGCCTTGCGGCTGGTGGTCAGCAGGCGCCGCGACAGCTGCACGCCGATCGAGTACAGCAGGCGCGGGGCGTCGGCCGCCAGCGAGCCCAGCATCAGCTGCTGCAGGCGCTCGTAGCTGATCTCGGCCAGTTCGCAGGCCGCGCGGGTGCGGAGGATCACCTCGCGGCTGTCGGTCTCGATGAACAGGCCCATCTCGCCGACGAACTCGCCCGGGCCGTAGTAGCCCAGGACCAGTTCGCGGCCATCGTCTTCCTCGGCGATGATGCTGACCGAGCCGCTGACCACGTAGTACAGGGTCCCGGCGGGGTCGCCAGGCCTGAACACGTCGGTGCGGTTGGGGTAACGTCGGCGCTGGCAGTGGACGAGGAATCGGTCGACGACGGTCTGGTCCAGCGACAGGGGGCTGGTGGCAAAACGCGCGGGAGACACGGCGGCAGGATTCCTGACGTTCATGAATTGGGGGTATGGGGCAAGCGAAGGGTACCCCCGTGTCGCCCGGGGGGCAAACTCCGGTTCACGGAGCGTATCCCCCTTCATCGGCTTTGCCGCATAATGGCGCGTTTCCCACCCCCAGAGGCATGACCGCCGTGGTCAAACCCCTGCCGCGCCTGAGGCTGCAAGGCTTCAACAACCTGACCAAAGCGCTGAGCTTCAACATCTACGACGTCTGCTACGCGGTCTCGGAGGACGAGCGCCAGCGTTACATCGAGTACATCGATGAGGCGTACAACGCCGACCGCCTGACCCAGATCCTGACCGACGTGGCCCGGATCATCGGCGCCAACATCCTGAACGTGGCCCGCCAGGACTACGACCCGCAGGGTGCCTCGGTGACCATCCTCATCTCCGAGGAGCCGGTGATCGACAAGAAGCAGGCCGGCAAGGAGGTCATCTCCGACGCGGTGGTGGCGCACATGGACAAGAGCCACATCACCGTCCACACCTACCCGGAGACGCACCCGCAGAACGGCATCGCGACCTTCCGCGCGGACATCGACGTGGCCACCTGCGGCGTGATCTCGCCGCTGAAGGCGCTGAACTACCTGATCGAGAGCTTCGAGTCCGACATCGTGGTGATGGACTACCGCGTGCGCGGCTTCACCCGCGACATCAAGGGCAAGAAGCACTACATCGACCACAAGATCAACTCGATCCAGGACTTCCTGGCCAAGAACATCCGTTCGCGCTACGAGATGATCGACGTGAACGTGTACCAGGAGAACATCTTCCACACGAAGATGCACCTGAAGGAGTTCGACCTGGACACCTACCTGTTCGAGGAGAAGGCGCGCAACCTCTCGTTCAAGGAGCGCATGCGCATCGAGGCGCTGCTCAAGCGCGAGATCGAGGAACTGTTCCACGGCCGCAACCTGGTCGAGTAACCGCGCGGTTACTCGCGGTTACACGCGGTTACACGCGGTTGCAGCGGTGCCGGGCACACTGGCCTGGCATGGAAAACAAGGCGGGACGACCCGCCCGCGGCAGGCGCCGCGAACGCGGGACCGACGGCGGTCCGGAACCTGGTTCCGGGCCGCTTTTGCATTGCGGCCCGGGCGAATCGCAAGGAGATCGAGATGTCCTGGATCCTGCTCGTACTGGCTGGCCTGCTGGAAGTGGTGTGGGCCGTCGGCCTGAAGTACTCGCACGGCTTCACCCGGCTCACGCCCAGCCTGGTCACCGTGGTGGCCATGCTCGGCAGCTTCTGGCTGCTGGCCACCGCGTTGAAGACGATCCCGTTGGGCACCGGCTACGCGGTGTGGGTGGGCATCGGCGCGGTCGGCACCGCCCTGCTGGGCATGCTGGTGTTCAAGGAGCCGGCGACCACCGCGCGGCTGCTGTGCATCGGCCTGATCGTGGCCGGGATCGCCGGCCTCAAGCTCACCAGCGCCTGAGCGCCCGCGCCGGGAGCGGGCCAGGGCGTTGGCACGGGGGAGTACGTGGACACGCGCCGGTGGCCTGTCATCCGCCGCACCCCGGATGCGCTGTGCCTGCCCGGGCTACGGATCAACCCCCGATCACCAATCACCAATCCCGGATCCATCAGATCCGGTACGCCACCAGCTTCATGAACTTCGAGGCCAGGGCCATCGCCTGCGGAATCGGCGGCGGCAGCACCCGCGCGCCGGCGTGCTCGGCGTTGTCGGCGTGGCGCGCCTCGTCCTCCTTCATCACCCGGATGATCTCGCGGCTGCGCTGGTCGCCCGGCGGCAGGCTGTCCAGGTGCTCGTCCAGGTGGGCTTCGACCTGGCGCTCGGTCTCGACCACGAAGCCCAGGTTCCAGCCGTCGCCGCGCAACCCGGCCAGCGAGCCGATGGCGTAGCTGCCGGCGTACCACAGCGGGTTGAACAGGCTGGGGCGGCTGTCCAGCTCGCGCAGCCGCTGCGCGCACCAGGCCAGGTGGTCGGTCTCCTCCTGGGCCGCGTCCAGCAGGTGCTGGCGGGTGGCCGGGTCGCGTGCCACGGCGGCCTGGCCGAAGTACAGGCCCTGGGCGCAGACCTCGCCGACGTGGTTGATCCGCATCAGGCCGGCGGCATGGCGGCGCTCGGCCCGCGGCAGCACCGGGTCCCCGGCGCGGGCCGGGCAGGGGCGGGACGCCGGCGGATCGCCCAGGGTGGTCTCCAGCGCGCGCTGGACCTCGACCAGGACGCGGTCCAGGGGGGAGAGCTGGCGGGCGGCGACGGACGACATGGGCGAACCTCCTGCGTGGAACGGGGGATTGTCGGCCGGCCCGCGGGCGTCGCCAAGTGAAGCCGCCCCCCGGACGCGGCGCCTGCGGCCGGAGTACCCGGCGGCTTGCGCCGGACCGCGCGGATGCGCTACCATCCCGCGTCTTTGCTGCACCCTTCACAACGCGAGGCAAAGTTCCGTCCGGGCAATCCGGTGCGGAATCCGCCCGACCAACCTTCGAGTCCCCATGAAGACCTTCATCGCCAAGTCCGAGACCGTCCAGCGCGACTGGTATCTCGTCGACGCCTCCGGCAAGACCCTGGGCCGCCTGGCCGCCGAGCTTGCCCACCGCCTCCGCGGCAAGCACAAGCCCACCTACACCCCTCACGTTGACACCGGCGACTACCTGGTCGTGATCAACGCCGAGAAGATCGCCGTCACCGGCAAGAAGCTGCAGGACAAGATGTACCACCGCTTCACCGGGTACGTCGGCAACCTGAAGAGCGAGACCCTCGCCCAGGCGCTGGAGCGCCACCCGGAGCGCGTGATCGAGATCGCGGTCAAGGGCATGCTGCCCAAGGGCCCGCTGGGCCGCGCGATGTACCGCAAGCTCAAGGTCTATTCCGGTTCCGAACACCCGCACGCGGCGCAGCAGCCGAAGCCGCTGGAAATCTGAGGCACACACGATGGCTACCACGCAAAACTACGGCACCGGCCGTCGCAAGTCCTCCACCGCCCGCGTGTTCCTGCGCAAGGGCAGCGGCAACATCACCGTCAACGGCCGTCCGCTGGACGAGTTCTTCGGCCGTGAGACCGCGCGCATGATCGTGCGCCAGCCGCTGGAGCTGACCCAGACCACCGACAAGTTCGACGTCGTCGTCACCGCCAGCGGCGGCGGCACCACCGGCCAGGCCGGTGCGATCCGCCTGGGCATCGCCCGCGCCTTGGTCGAGTACGACGAGTCGCTGAAGTCCGACCTGCGCAAGGCCGGCTTCATGACCCGCGACGCCCGCGAGGTCGAGCGCAAGAAGGTCGGCCTGCACAAGGCCCGCCGCGCCACGCAGTTCTCCAAGCGCTGATCCGGCGCCTGGAGGGGATCCGGCACGCGCTGCGGTGCGTGCCGGTTCCACCGCCGGTGGTGTTGCATCCGCACCGGCACCTGGGGTTATAATCTCCAGCCCACAGCCCCGTCGCCAAGTGGTAAGGCACCTGACTCTGACTCAGGCATTCGGTGGTTCGAATCCATCCGGGGCTGCCAAATTCGAGATCGAGAAAGCCCGGCCCTCAAGCCGGGCTTTTTCGTGCCGATGGAACCATGGTTTGCAGCGGACGCACGCCATGCCCGACAACCCGGGCAATGCAGGAAGCTCCCTGGCGCGATTCGTCAGGCACACCGCCCTGATGCGGGCGCTGGGCTTTGTCGCCGGAGCCTTCGGCGTGGCCTCCGCGCTGGCCGGGCAGGGCCATCCGGCCTGGGTACTGGCGGTGGTGTGGCTCAACGCGGTGTGCTGGCCGCTGCTGGCCTGGCGCCTGGTCGACGTATCCCTGCAACCCCTGCGCACCGAGTACCGCAGCCTGCTGGTCGACACCGGCATGGCCGGGTTCTGGATGGCCATGACCGGCTTCGACCTGGTGCCTACGGCGATGATGCTGGCGATGATGATGATGGACCGCCTGATCGCCGGCGGCTGGGGCCTGGCCCTGCGCGCGTTCGCGACGATGGCCGCGGCCGCCCTGCTGACCTGGATCGCGCGCGGCTTCCCGTTCCACCCCCATACCAGCTTCCGCACCATGCTCTGGTGCATGCCGTTCTTCGTGCTCTACCCGCTGGCGATCGGTGCGGTGGCCTGGCGCCTGACCGAGCACGTGCGCGTGCGCAAGCGCGAGCTGGAGCAGGATTCGCGCATCGACCCGCAGACCGGTCTGGCCACGCGCCGGCAGTGGCAGGCACAGGTGGCCGCCGAGGTGCGGCGCTACCGGCGCTACGGCACGGTGGCCTCGCTGATGATGGTGGACATCGACCACTTCAAGCAGGTCAACGACGCCGCCGGCCACCTGGCCGGCGACGAAGTGATCCGCAAGGTCGCCGCCTGCGTGCTGGACAGCCTGCGCGGCGGCGACGCCGCCGGCCGCTTCGGCGGCGACGAGTTCGGCGTGCTGCTCCCCGGCACCGCGCGCGAGGCCGCGCTGGACCTGGCCCGGCGCCTGGCCGACGCGGTGCGGGCCTGCGTGCTGGGCGGCGGCCGGCCAGTGACCCTGAGCATCGGCGTGGCCCAGATCGGGCCGGGGCTGGATGATTTCGAAGCCTGGACCGGGGCGGCCGACGCCGCCCTGTACCGGGCCAAGCTCGCCGGCCGCGACTGCGTGCGCGACTGAGCGCTCAGCCGCCCGCCGGGCGGCAACCCAGCGCCGCCAGCGGGCCGTGCAGCGCCGGCACCTGCATCAGCCAGGGCGCGGCCATGGTCAGCAGGCCCGCGCACAGCACCAGCAGGGCGAGCGAAGTGCGCAGCGCCGGGCGCTGCAGCCAGCGCCCGACCCGCGCCCCGCTCCAGGTCAGCGGCAGCATCACCGGCAGCGTGCCCAGGCCGAACGCGGCCATCACCAGCGCCCCGCCGGCGGCGCTGGCCTGCAGCCAGGCCACGGTCAGCAGGCCCAGGCTCAGGCCACACGGCATCCAGCCCCACAGCGCGCCCAGCGCCAGCCGCTTCCAGCTGCGGTCGGCGGGAACCAGGTGCCGGCGCAGCGGCTGCAGCCAGCGCCAGGCCTGGATCCCGGGCCTGGCCAGCAGGTCCAGGCGCCCGCCGCGGTCGAGCAGGCGCAGGGCGACCAGCACCAGGGCCAGGCCGGCGGCCATGCGCAGGCCCAGGGCCAGGGCCTCGATCCGCAGCAGCCGCAGCACGCCGCCGCCCAGGCCGCCGACCAGGGCACCGGCCAGCACGTAGCCGAGGATGCGGCCGGCATTGGCCTGCCAGGCCACGCGGTGCGCGGGGCCGGCGGCCATGGCGTGGAAGCCGGTGGCGATGCCGCCGCACATCACCGCGCAGTGCAGGCCGCCAAGCAGCCCGGCGGTGAGCGCCGCCAGCAGGGTCGGCAGGTCGACCGGCAGGATCATGGCGCCGGCCGGTCGCCGTCCCCGCGCGGTTGCCCGCGCGGCGGGGCCGGGCGGTCGTTGTCCTCGAGGATGTCCAGGGCGGGGGTGTCGAGGTCGTCGAACTGGCCGCGCTTGACCGCCCAGACGAAGGCGGCGATGGCCACGCCCAGCAGCACCAGGCTGATCGGGATCAGCAGCAGCAGGATCCTCATGCGCGGGCCTCGCGGGTGGTGGCGGTACCGCCATTGTCGCCGCTGGCGGACGTCGGCGCGCGCCGGGCCAGGCGCAGCGCGTTGAGGGTCACCAGCAGCGAGGACAGGGCCATGCCCAGCGCCGCCAGCCACGGGGTGACCAGCCCGGCGGCGGCCAGCGGGATCGCCAGCACGTTGTAGGCGGCGGCCCAGGCCAGGTTCTGGCGGATGATGGCGCGGGTGCGGCGGGCCAGCGATACCGCCGCCGGGATGCGCAGCAGGCCCTCGCCGGTGGTCACCAGGTCGGCGGCGCGGTGGGCGAGCGAGGCGCCCTGGCCCATGGCGATGGAGACGTCGGCGCCGGCCAGCACCGGGGCGTCGTTGAGGCCGTCGCCGACCATGGCCACGATCCGGCCCCCGGCCTGCAGGCGGCGCACCAGGGCCAACTTGTCCTCCGGCGACTGCCGCGCATGGCGCGCGTCCAGGCCCAGCGCCGACGCCAGCCGCGCCACCGCGGCCTCGCCGTCGCCGCTGGCCAGGTGCAGGCGCAGGCCCTGCGCGCGCAGCGCGGCCAGCGCGGCGGCGGCATCGGCGCGGGCGCGTTCCTCGAGCACGAAGCGCGCGGCCGCGTGCTGGCCGTCGCCCAGCCACAGGGCACCGTCGTCTTCGCGGCCGGCGGCGAAATCGGCGCGGCCCAGGCGCCAGGCGCGGGCGCCGACCACGCCCTGCACCCCGCGGCCGGGCAGGGTTTCCACCGCGCTCGCGGCCAGTGGCGTGGCACCGGCGAAGGCGGCGGCCAGCGGATGCCCGGTATCGCGCTCCAGCGCCGCGGCGATGGCGAGCACGCCGTCGCGGTCCAGCGTGGCGTCCAGCACCTCGACCGAGGCCAGTGCGGGGCGGCCATCGCTGAGGGTGCCGGTCTTGTCGAACACCACGTCGGTGGCGCGGGCCAGGGTGTCCAGTGCGTCCGGACGCATGGCCAGCAGGCCGATCCGCGCCAGTGCGCCATGCGCGGCGGCCAGCGCGGTGGGCACCGACAGCGACAGCGCGCAGGGACAGCTGACCACCAGCAGGGCCAGGGTCACTTCCAGCGCCCGCTCCGGCTGCCAGTGCCACCAGCCGGCGAACACCAGCGCCGCCACCGGCAGCAGCGACATCACGAAGCGGCTGCCGATGCGGTCGGCCACCCGCGCCAGCGCCGGGCGGTGCGCCTGGGCCTGCTCGACCAGGCGGGCCAGCTGCGACAGCCGGGTGGCGGTGCCGGTGCAGGTCACCCGCAGGCGGGCCGGGCGCTCGCGGCAGATGGTGCCGGCGTAGACGGTTTCGCCGGCGGTGCGGCGCACCGGGGCCGACTCGCCAGTCAGCAGTGCTTCCTCGAACCAGGCCTCGGCGCTGTCGCCATCGGCCAACAGCACGCCGTCGGCCGGCACCGCCTCGCCGGCGGCCACGCAGGCCACGTCCCCGGGCGCCAGCGCCGCCAGCGGCACGGTCTCGCGGCGGCCGTCGGCCAGTTCGCGGGTGGCGAAGGCCGGGCGCGCACGGGCCAGTGCGTCGACCTGGGCCGAGGCCACGCTGCGCGCGCGCTGCTCGAGCATGCGCGCGGCCAGCAGCAGGAACACGAACATCACCGCCGCGTCGTACCAGACGTGCGGGCCGCCGCGGATGGTTTCCACCAGGCTGGCGAAGTAGGCCAGCAGGGTCGAGCTGGCGATCAGGAAATCCATGCCCAGGCGGCGCTGGCGCAGCTCGCGCGCGGCGCCGGCCAGGAACGGCCAGCCGGAGTAGAACACCACCGGCGCGCACAGCAGGAAGGTCAGCCAGCGGAAGAAGTCGCGGGTCGCCTCCGGCATGGTGCTGTCGAAGTCCAGGTACAGGGCCTCGGCCATCATCATCGCCTGCAGCATGCCCAGTCCGGCGATGCCCAGGCGCAGCAGCCAGCGCCGGCGTTCGCGCGTGCGTTCCCGCTCCAGCGCCTCGCTGCCGGCCAGGTAGGGCCGGTAGCCGAGCATGGCCAGGCGCCGCAGCGGCACCGACAAAGCAGTACGCGAAGGGTCCCAGGTGATGCGGATGCGACCGGTCACGGCATTGGCGCTGCAGTCGACCACGCCCGGCTCGCGCGCAAGCGCGCGGTCGATCAGCCAGGCGCAGGCGGCGCAGCGCATGCCGTCGGTGAGCAGGGTGATCTCGCGGCCGCCCTCGACCGGCCGGCTGTGCTCGGCCTGGATGTCGGGCCGGTCCCAGACCGCCAGGTCGGGCAGTTCGTCGCCCACCTTGCCGGCGGCGGCGCTGCGCAGGCGGTAGTAGCCGTCCAGGTCGGCCTGGGCGATCCATTCGGCGGCCGCGGCGCAGCCCTCGCAGCAGAAGGAACGGGCCTGGCCGTCGAGTTCGACCACGCAGGGGTTGGCCGGCAGGGCCTCGCCGCAGTGGTGGCAGTGGCCGCTGGTGGAAGCGGCAGCCGGCATGGCCAGGGCAGCCGCCATGGCGCTCAGCCCTGGCCGCCGCCCAGCGCCGGCGCCAGCCGCGTGGCGTGCTGATCCTTCGGCAGCCGGCCTTGCAGGCGCCAGCTGCCGTCGGCCGCGCGCAGGCGCGCGATCCAGTCGTGCGAGCCGTCCACCGCCTGCTCGGTGCGCCAGCCCGGGCCGTGCGGCTGCAGTTCCAGCTGCAGGTCGCGGGCCTGGGTGGTCGGGTGCTCCAGGTGCAGCCGCAGCGGCGCGGCGCGGTCGAACTTGCCGGTGGCCGGCAGCACCTCGACGATGCCGTCCTCCACCCGCAGCACCGCGCTCAGGCCCAGCTTCTTCGCCTGCGCGTCCGGGCCCAGGTCGGCGGTCTGGATCTGCGAGACCCGGCGCACCGGGTCGGTCACCACGTCGGCGCCGCCGGAGCGCACCGAGACCACCACCAGGCCCACGCCGGCGACGATCGACAGCAGCGGCAGCCCGATGACCAGCCACAGCACGGGGTTGCGCCAGGCCGGGGAATCCTTGTGCGGGTTGGGCTCGTTCATTGGACCGGTCCGAAGAAGCTGCTGTCGATGATGCGCCTTTCGCTGCCATCGATGCTCTCGACGACGAACCGCAGCTCGTGGCGGCCGGCGGGGATGCCCTCGTCGGCGACCACGCTGACCGCCACCGGCACCACCTGCTCCGGCCCGGCGGCGACCTCGCCGGCGCCGGCCAGGCGCAACGGGGCGTCGGTCTCGAGGCTGATGCGGTAGCGCTGTTCCTGCTGGCTCTTGTTCACCAGCTTGAGCGTGTAGTCGTTGGCGACGCCTTCGTCGCCGAGCTGGCGGTAGAGTGCGTTGCGGTCGCGCAGCACTTCGACGATCAGCTCGCTGCGGTTGGCCACGCCCCAGGCCCAGGCCGCGCACAGGCCCAGCAGCACCAGCCCGTAGACCAGGATGCGCGGGCGCAGCACCCGGGTGGGCTTGCCGTCGATGCCGTTCTGGGTGGCGTAGCGGATCAGGCCGCGCGGGTAGCCCATCTTGCCCATGACCTCGTCGCAGGCGTCGATGCAGGCGCCGCAGGCGATGCACTCGTACTGCAGGCCGTTGCGGATGTCGATGCCGGTCGGGCAGACCTGCACGCAGATGGTGCAGTCGATGCAGTCGCCCAGTTCCTCGGGGGCGAACTTCGGCAGCGGCTCGGGCTTCTGGCCGACGCCGGCCAGGGTGATGGTGCCGCGCGCCTGGGCGCGGTTGTCGGCCGCGGTCGGGTGCGCGCTGGCGCGGAACACGTAGTCGTAGGCGGTCTTCGGGTCCAGCAGGCCGCGCGCGCGCTCGAGCACGCTGCCCAGCCCGCGCTTGCGCGGGCCGCGCGGCTCGCCGCGCATCGGGTCGTAGGCGATCAGCAGTGTGTTGCGGTCGAACATCGCGCTCTGGAAGCGCGCGTACGGGCACATGTACTTGCACACCTGCTCGCGCAGGAAGCCGGCGTTGCCCCAGGTGGCCAGGGCGTAGAAGAACACCCAGAAGGTCTCCCAGCCGCCCAGCTCGAACGGGAACATGCGGGCGCCGAGGTCGCGGATCGGGGTGAAGAAGCCGACGAAGGTGAAGCCGGTCCACAGCGCGAACGCCAGCCACAGCGCGTGCTTGGCGCCCTTGCGCAGGATCTTCTCGCGGTTCCAGGGGCCGGCGTCGAGCTTCATGCGCTTGGGCCGGTCGCCCTCGGTCCAGCGCTCCATCCACAGGAACACCTCGGTCCACACCGTCTGCGGGCAGGCGTAGCCGCACCACAGGCGGCCGGCCAGGGCGGTGAAGAAGAACAGCGCGAACGCGGCGATGATCAGCAGCAGGGCCAGGAACAGGAAGTCCTGCGGCCAGAACGCCAGGCCGAACACGTAGAACTTGCGCGCCGGAAGGTCGAACAGCACCGCCTGGCGCCCGTCCCACTTCAGCCAGGGGAACAGGTAGAACATGCCCAGCAGCCACACCACCGCGGCCACGCGCAGGCGGTTGAAGCGGCCGGAGACGTCGCGCGGGTAGACCTTGCGCTCGCTGACGTAGAAGGAGTTGCCCTGGTCGTCGACCACGTCCAGGGGAATGCGCTTGCTCACGGAGTCCACCGTACGCCGGCGGCGTGGCAAGGAAGGGAAAGGATGCGTTCTTGGGCAGTCATGGCGTTTGCTTGGCCGCGTCCGCGGCGTGGCGTGCGGGGGAGTCCGCCGCATGTCCCAGTATCCGCATCCGGTCCGCGCGCGAAAGCGACAGATTGTCCCAGGGCCGCGCGCCGGAGCGCGCTTATTCAGGCGGAAGCGCGCGGTTGAAGCGGCTGGAGGGACGCAGCAGGATCCAGGTGAAGAGGCTGGAGGACGCGGTCGCGATCCAGAAAAGGAAAAACCCCAGCGTGTAGCCGAGTTCCCGTGTCATCGGCAGGCCGGGGAAGGTGAGGTCGCGCAGGACCAGCGGGTCGACGAAGGCGAAGAACACCATCGTCGACACGCCGGCCGCGAAGAAGCTGGGCCAGGCGATGGCCCCCACGCGCTGGGCCAGCGGACGTGGGGGGTGGTCAAAGCGTGGCTCGCTGAAGTCGGTCACTGTTGGTCCGTCGGTTCCCCGGAGTCGGCCCGATTATGCGACAGCGACCAGACATAGGCACCGACCAGGCGCGCGCGGGTCTCGCCGAGCAGCTCGCGGTGGGCCGGCATGGTGCCGTGGCGGCCTTCGGCGATGGTCTTGCGCAGGCTCTCGCGGCTGCTGCCGTACAGCCAGTAGTCGTCGGTCAGGTCGGGCGCGCCGAGGTCCTGGTTGCCCTTGCCGTCGATGCCATGGCAGGCCACGCAGACGCCCTCGTACAGCTTCTTGCCCTGGGCGGCCATGAAGTTGTTCTGCAGGCCGGCCTCCGGGTCGGACAGGGCGCGCACGTAGGCGATCACGTAGTCCACCGCCTCCGGGCCGCCCATGCCGGTCAGCACGGTGCCCCACTCCGGCATCACGCCCTCGCGGCCGTCCAGGATGGTCTCCAGGATGCGGTCCGGGCTGCCGCCCCAGTGCCAGATCTCGTCGGTCAGGTTCGGGTAGCCCACCGCGCCCTGGCCGGCCGAGCCGTGGCAGGTGGCGCAGGTGTTGCTGAAGATCGAGCGGCCCAGGGCCACCGCCTTCGGATCCTGCGCCAGCACGTCGATGGACTTGCCGGCGTACGGCTTGAAGGTCTGCTCCAGGCGCGCGTCCTGCACCGCCTTCTCCTCGGCGTGCTCCTGCTTGGAGCTCCAGCCGCTGTAGCCGGGGATGCTGCCCAGGCCGCCGTACCAGAAGAAGTAGCCGATGCCGAAGACGATGGTGATGTAGAACAGGTTGATCCACCACCGCGGAAGCGGCTTGTTGTACTCGGTGATGTCGCCGTCCCAGGTGTGCAGCGTGTCCTCGGGCTTCGGATCGCCCGGGCGCCGGCGCGACGTCCACCACAGCAACCAGACGTAGCCGACGATGTTCAGCGCGACCAGGGCGATGACGTACCACGTCCATCCCATGCTCATGCGCGGTTCTCCCCAATATTGCCCTGATGCGAGTCCTCTTCCAGCGGCAGCTGCGCCGCCTGCTCGAACTCGGTCCTGCGTGCCGGGCTCCAGGCCCAGATCCAGCCGCCGATGAACAGCACCAGCAGCACTGCGGTCACGATTCCGGAAATCACTGCTGGCCTCCCTTCGGCGCGTGCCGGCCCAGGCCCTGCAGGTAGGCGACCACCGCGTCGAGCTCGGTCTTGCCCTCGAGCTCGGCCGGGGCCTGCTCGATCTGCTCGTCGGTGTAGGGGTCGCCCAGGGCCTGCAGCGCGCGCATGCGCTTGGCCACGACTTCGCCGTCGACCTTGGCCTTGGCCAGCCACGGGAACGCCGGCATGTTGGATTCGGGCACCACGTCGCGCGGGTTGTTCAGGTGCACGCGGTGCCAGTCGTCGGAGTAGCGGCCGCCGACGCGGGCCAGGTCCGGGCCGGTGCGCTTGGAGCCCCACTGGAACGGGCGGTCGTAGACCGACTCGCCGGCCAGCGAGTAGTGGCCGTAGCGCTCGGACTCGAAGCGCAGGGTGCGCACCATCTGCGAGTGGCAGTTGTAGCAGCCTTCGCGGACGTAGACGTCGCGCCCGGCCAGCTCCAGCGCCGGGTAGGGCTCCACGCCCTCCAGCGGCTCGATCGCCTCGGCCTGGAACATCAGCGGGACGATCTCGGCCAGGCCGCCGAAGGACACGGCCACCGCGATCAGCACGGCCATCAGGCCGACGTTCTTCTCGACTTTCTCGTGCGCGTTGTGGTTTTCGCTCATGGTCCTAGTTCCTCCTCAGGCGCGCGCATCGGAGGCCGCCACGGGCAGCACCGGCTGCGGGGCGATCGCCGGGGCCGCACGCCAGGTGCGCCACGTGTTCCAGGCCATCACGCCCATGCCGGACAGCACCAGCAGGCCGCCGCCCAGGCGGATCAGGTAGTACGGGTAGGTGGCGTGCAGCGACTCGACGAAGCTGTAGGTCAGCGTGCCGTCCGGGTTGGTGGCGCGCCACATCAGGCCCTGCATGACGCCGGCGATCCACATCGAGGCGATGTAGAACACCACGCCGCCGGTGTGCAGCCAGAAGTGCAGGTCGATGGCCTTGGTCGAGAACATCTGCTCGCGGCCCAGCAGCTTCGGCAGCAGGGCGTAGATCGAGCCGATGGAGATCATCGCGACCCAGCCCAGGGCGCCGGCGTGCACGTGGCCGACGGTCCAGTCGGTGTAGTGCGACAGCGAGTTGACCGTCTTGATCGACATCATCGGCCCCTCGAAGGTGGCGATCATGTAGAACGAGACGGAGACGATCAGGAACTTCAGGATCGGGTCGGTGCGCAGCTTGTACCAGACGCCGGACAGGGTCAGGATGCCGTTGATCGCGCCGCCCCAGGACGGGGCCAGCAGGATCAGCGAGAACACCATGCCCAGCGACTGCGCCCAGTCGGGCAGCGCGGTGTACTGCAGGTGGTGCGGGCCGGCCCACATGTACACGGCGATCAGCGCCCAGAAGTGCACGATCGACAGCCGGTAGGAGTACACCGGGCGGCCGGCCTGCTTGGGCACGAAGTAGTACATCATTCCCAGGAAGCCGGCGGTCAGGAAGAAGCCGACCGCGTTGTGGCCGTACCACCACTGCACCATCGCGTCGACCGCGCCGCTGTACACCGGGTAGGAGTGCAGGGCGCCGGTGGGGATGGCGATGTTGTTGACGATGTGCAGTAGCGCCACGGCGATGATGAAGCTGGCGTAGAACCAGTTCGCCACGTAGATGTGCTTGACCCGGCGCTTGGCGATGGTGCCGATGAACAGCACCGCGTACGCCACCCAGACCACGGCGATCAGGATGTCGATCGGCCAGATCAGCTCGGCGTACTCCTTGCCCTGGGTCAGGCCCAGCGGCAGGGTCACGGCGGCCAGCACGATGACCAGCTGCCAGCCCCAGAACACGAAGGCCGCCAGGCCGTCCGAGAGCAGGCGCACGTGGCAGGTGCGCTGCACCACGTGCAGGCTGGTGGCCATCAGCGCGCTGCCGCCGAAGGCGAAGATGACCGCGTTGGTGTGCAGCGGGCGCAGGCGCCCGTAGCTCAGCCACGGCAGGTCGAAGTTGAGGGCGGGCCAGTACAGCTGGGCGGCGATTAGCACGCCCACGGCCATGCCCACGATGCCCCAGACCACGGTCATGACCGCGAACTGGCGCACTACCTTGTCGTTGTATGTCTCCTGAACGGTCGACACGTCCCAATCCTCCTGTGGATGGGGCGCATGATCGGCAGGGAAGGCAAGCGGGGCATTGATCAGGATCAAGGCGCCAAGCGCCGTTAACGGGTTATCCCTTGAAATAGGGGAACTGCATCCCGGTTCCGGGACCCGGAGGCGCCCGCCGGCCCCGCACTGTATCGTTTAGCCCTGAGACGTACCGAGCCGTTGCGGATGAGCATCTACGCACTGGAAGCCGTTTTCGCCCCCAAGTCGGTGGCCGTGGTCGGGGCCAGCCCCCGCCCCGGGTCGGTGGGCCGCACCGTGGTCCACAACCTGCGCCAGGCCGGATTCGCCGGGCAGGTGGGCCTGGTCAACCCCAAGTACCGGCGGATCGAGGGCGTGCCGGCGGTGGCCTCGCTGCGCGACCTGCCGTTCGCGCCCGAGCTGGTGGTGGTGACCACCCCGGCCGAAACCGTGCCCGGGGTGATCGCCCAGGCGGTGGCGGTGGGGGCGCGGGCGGCGATCGTGGTCACCGCCGGGCTTGGCCAGGGCCCGGGCTCGCTGCTGGAGCACCTGCGCAACGAGGCCCGCCCGCACGGCCTGCGCATCGTCGGCCCCAACTGCCTGGGGGTGATGGCCCCGCACGTGGGCCTCAACGCCAGCTTCGCCGCGCGCAGCCCGCTGCCGGGCGACCTGGCCCTGGTCTCGCAGTCCGGCGCCATCGCCGCAGGCCTGGTCGAGTGGGGCGCGGCGCGCTCGATCGGCTTCTCGGCCGTGGTTTCGCTGGGCGATGCCCTGGACGTGGACTTCGGCGACCTGCTGGACTGGTTCGCCCAGGACCCGAAGACCCGGGCCATCCTGCTGTACATCGAATCCATCCGCGACGCGCGCAAGTTCATGTCGGCCGCGCGCGCCGCGGCCCGCTCCAAGCCGGTGGTGGTGGTCAAGTCCGGGCGCCACGAGCAGGGCGCGCGCGCCGCCGCCACCCATACCGGCGCCCTGGCCGGCGCCGACGCGGTATACGACGCCGCCTTCCGCCGCGCCGGCCTGCTGCGCGTGCACGCGCTGGACGAGCTGTTCGCCGCGGCCGAGACCCTGGGCCACCTGCGCCAGGCCCCCGGCCGGCGCCTGGCCATCCTCACCAACGGCGGCGGGATCGGCGTGCTGGCGGTGGACCGCCTGGTCGACCTTGGCGGCACCCTGGCCAGCCTGGATCCGCAGACCGTGCAGGCCCTGGACAAGGTGCTGCCGCCGACCTGGTCGCATTCCAACCCGGTGGACATCGTCGGCGACGCCGACGCGGCCCGATACACCGCCGCGCTGGAGGCGCTGCTGGCCGACCCGGGCAACGACGCGGTGCTGGTGATGAACGTGCCCACCGCGCTGTCGTCCTCGCTCGAGGCGGCCGAGGCGGTGGCCTCGGTGCTGGCGCGGCGGCCGCGCCCCGGCCACGGCAAGCCGGTGCTGGGGGTATGGCTGGGCGGCGGCCAGGAGGCGTTGGCGCGGCTGGACGCGGCCGGGGTGCCCACCTACGCCACCGAGGCCGACGCGGTGCGCGGCTTCACCTACCTGGTGCGGCACCGGGAGGCGCAGCAGGCGCTGATGGAAACCCCGCCCAGCCTGCCGGAGGACTTCGTGGTCGACGCCGCCGCGGCGCAGGCGATCGTCGCCCGTGCCCTGGAGCAGGGCCGCGACTGGCTGGACCCGCTGGAGGTGGTGGACCTGCTGGGCGCCTACGGCATCCCGGTCACCCCGGCGTGGCGCGCCGCCGACGCCGAGGCCGCGGTCGCCGCCGCGCGGCCGCTGCTGGAGGCGGGCAAGCTGGTGGCGCTGAAGATCCTGTCGCCGGACATCGTGCACAAGTCCGACGTGGACGGCGTGCGCCTCAACCTGTCCAGCGAGGCCGCGGTGCGCGAGGCGGCGGCCTCGATCCTGGCACGCGCCCGTGAACTGCGGCCCAAGGCGCGGATCGAGGGCGTGACCGTGCACCCGATGGTGGCGCGGGCCAAGGCGCGTGAACTGATCGCCGGCATCGCCCACGACCCGACCTTCGGCCCGGTGATCGTGTTCGGCCGCGGCGGCACCGCGGTGGAAGTGATCGACGACAAGGCACTGGCCCTGCCGCCGCTGGACCTGCGCCTGGCCCACGACCTGATCTCGCGCACCCGCGTCAGCCGCATCCTCAAGGCCTACCGCGACGTGCCGGCGGCCGACGAGCGCGCGGTGGCCCTGGTGCTGGTCAAGCTGGCGCAGCTGGCGGCCGACGTGCCGCAGATCCGCGAGCTGGACATCAACCCGCTGCTGGCCGACCGCGAGGGCGTGGTCGCGGTCGATGCCCGGGTGGCGGTGGCGCCGCACCCGGGCCCGGCGCAGAAGGGCCCGTGGCATTCCAGCTTCGTGATCCGCCCGTATCCGAAGGAGTGGGAGCGCACGCTGGAGCTGTCGCAGGGCCGGCGCATGTTCGTGCGCCCGGTGCGGCCGGAGGACGAGCAGATGTTCCTGGAGTTCTTCTCCCGGGTCAGCGACGAGGACCTGCGCCTGCGTTTCTTCTCCGCGGTGCGCCACTTCAGCCACGAGTTCATCGCGCGCCTGACCCAGCTCGACTACGCCCGCTCCATCGCCCTGGTGGCGATCGACCCGGACAGCGGCGAGATGCTGGGCGCGGTGCGCCTGCTGGCCGACGCCAACTACGAGCGCGGCGAGTACGGGATCATGGTCCGTTCCGACCTCAAGGGCCTGGGCATTGGCTGGCAGCTGATGCGGATCATGATCGAGTGGGCCGGCAGCATCGGCCTGAAGGCGGTCGAGGGCCAGGTGCTGCGCGAGAACGTGACCATGCTGGCGATGTGCCAGCAGCTGGGCTTCAAGGTCGCGCCCGACCGCGAGGATCCCACCGTCATGGACGTGGTGCTGGACGTGGCCAGCGCCAACGCCGCCGCCTAGCCGCCTCGCGCCGCGTTCACGCCGGCCGCCTATCGTTCCGGCGAGGACGACGGAGGTGGGCCGTGATCGAGACGGACGTGCTGGTGGTTGGCGGCGGCCCTGCGGGGCTGACCGCGGCCATCTACCTGGGGCGCTTGCACCGCCGCTGCGTGGTGGTCGACGCCGGCGACAGCCGCGCACGCTGGATCCCCGAGAGCAACAACTGCCCCGGCTTCCCCCAGGGCATCGCCGGCACCGCGCTGCTGGCGCGGTTGCGCGCCCAGGCCGAATCGTTCGGCGCGGTGCTCGAACACGGCCTGGTGGCCTCGCTGCAGCGCGGCGCCGACGGCGTGTTCGTCGCCGAAGCACCGGACGGGCGCCGCTGGCACGCGGCGGCGGTGATCCTCGCCACCGGGCTGAGCGACCGCCTGCCGGACCTGCCGGACGTGGAGCAGGCCGTGGCCTGCGGCGCGCTGCGGCTGTGCCCGGTCTGCGATGCCTACGAGGCCAGCGACCAGGCCATCGGCATCTACGGTCCGTGGGAGACGATCATCGGCCACGTGCCGTTCCTGTGCGGCTACAGCGCACGCCTGAGCCTGCTGCCGACCGATGCGGTGCCGGCGTCGCCGCCCCCGGACCTGGGCGTGGAAGTGCTGCCGCCCGGCGGCCGCCTGGTGTTCGCCGACGGCCGCTGCGGCTACGTGGTCGACGGCCACTGCCACCGCTTCGACACGGTGTACCCGTTCCTCGGCTGCGACAGCAGCGCGCACCTGGCGCGGCAGGCCGGGGTGGAGCTGTCGGACAGCGGCGAGATCCCGGTCGACGCCCACCAGCTGACCTCGGTACCGGGCCTCTACGCGGCCGGCGACGTGGTCAGCGGGCTCAACCAGATCTCGGTGGCGGTGGGCCAGGCGGCGATCGCCGCGCTGGCCGTGCACGACCGGCTGCCGCCGCGGCCGCGGGAACTGCAGCAGGAACAGGCGGCGGCCGCGGGACCGGGGGCGGCCTGAGCCGGCGCGCCGGGAGGCGGCGGGCCGGCGAGGGATCAGGCCGCCGGCACCCGGACGTGGCCTTCCATCAGCACGCGCGCGCTGCGGCTCATCACCGCGCGGGTCACGGTCCACTGGCCGTCGACCCGGGCGACCGAGGCGCCCACGCGCAGGGTCCCGGAGGGATGGCCGAAGCGCACCACCTCGCGCGCGCCGCCGCCGGCGGCGCGGTTGACCAGGGTCCCGGGCACCGCGGCGGCGGTGGCGATCGCCACCGAGGCGGTGCCCATCATCGCGTGGTGCAGCTTGCCCATGGACATGGCGCGCACGTTGAGGTCGATGTCGGCGGCCGCGATCGGCTTGCCGCTGCTGGACACGTAGTCGCGCGGCGGTGCGACGAAGGCGACCTTGGGCGTGTGCTGGCGGGTGGCGGCCTCCTCCGGGGTGCGGATTAGGCCCATGCGCAGTGCGCCGGCCACGCGGATGGCCTCGAGCTTCGCCAGGATCGCCGGATCGCCGTTGATCGCCGGCTGCAGCTCGGTGCCGGTGAAGCCGATGGCTTCCGCGTCCACGAACACGGTGGGGATGCCGGCGGTGATCAGGGTCGCCTCCAGCGTGCCCACGCCGGGCACCTCGAGGGTGTCGACCAGGTTGCCGGTGGGAAACATGCTGCCGCCGTCCTCGCCTTCCTCGGCCGGATCGAGGAACTCGACGACCACCTCGGCCGCGGGGAAGGCCACGCCGTCCAGCTCGAAATCGCCGGTCTCCTGCACCTGGCCGTCGCGGATCGGCACGTGCACGACGATGGTCTTGCCGATGTTGGCCTGCCACACCCGCACTTCCACCGTGCCTTCCCGCGGGATGCGCGCCGGGTCGATGAAGCCGTTGGCGACCGCGAACGGACCGACCGCGGTGCTGAGGTTGCCGCAGTTGCCGCTCCAATCGACGAAGTCCTCCTCGATCGCGACCTGGCCGTAGAGGTAGTCCACGTCGTGGCCCGGGCGCGTGGCCGGGCCGATGATCACGCACTTGCTGGTGCTGGAGGTGGCGCCGCCCATGCCGTCGGTGTGCTTGCCGTAGGGATCGGGCGAACCGATCACCCGCTGCAGCAGGCGGTCGCGCGCCGGACCCGGCACCTGCGCCTCGGCGGGCAGGTCCTGCAGGCGGAAGAACACGCCCTTGGAGGTGCCACCGCGCATGTAGGTGGCGGGGATGCGGAGCTGGGGCTTGTGGCTCATGGATTCGCTTGCGCTGAGGGTAGGGGAGGGCGGGGCTCAGGCCCCGTCCGGGATCTCCGGTTCGACCAGTTTCGCCAGCATGTCCAGCGAGTCGCGCCAGCCCAGGTGGCACATGTCCTCCGGGATGGCCGCGGGAATGCCTTCCTGCACGATCCGCAGTTCGGTCCCTGCGATGCTGGGCTTCAGCGACACGGTCACGAGCATCTCCCCGTGCAGCCCGGGGTCGTCGAACGTGTCGGCATGCCGGATCAACGCGTCCTCGACCAGCTCGAGGTAGCGCACGGTGAACGACTCGCTGCTGCCGGTGGAGAAGTTGGTGAAGGCCATGCGGTAGCCCACGCCGGGCTTGAACTCGAGCATGCGCGCGGTGAAGCCGTACGGCGGCATCCAGCGCACCAGCGCGTCCGGATCGGTGAACGCGCGGAACACCCGGGCCGGTGGCGCGGCCAGGATGCGGTGCAGGTGGACGGTGCCGGTGGCGGTCGTGTCGGTCATGGTCGTGGCTCCTTCGCAGTGGGTCATGTCACTGCGACGAACCAGTCAGGCAGCCTTCGACGCCTCCAGGAAGTCCTGGGCGAAGCGCTGCAGCACGCCGCCGGCCTCGTAGATGCTCACCTCCTCGGCGGTGTCCAGGCGGCACGTCACCGGGACCTCCAGGGCCTGGCCGTTGCGGCGGTGGATGACCAGGGTCAGGTCCGCGCGCGGGGCGCGGGTGCCGACCACGTCGAAGGTCTCGGTGCCGTCGATGCCCAGGGTCAGGCGGGTGGTGCCCGGCTTGAACTCCAGCGGCAGCACGCCCATGCCGATCAGGTTGGTGCGGTGGATGCGCTCGAAGCCCTCGGCCACGATCGCCTCCACGCCGGCCAGGCGCACGCCCTTGGCGGCCCAGTCGCGCGAGCTGCCCTGGCCGTAGTCGGCGCCGGCGATGATCACCAGCGGCTGGCGGCGCTGCATGTAGGTCTCGATCACCTCCCACATGCGCATCACCTTGCCTTCCGGCTCCAGCCGCGCCAGCGAGCCCTGGCGCACGCTGCCGTCCTCGTTGCGCACCATCTCGTTGAGCAGCTTGGGATTGGCGAAGGTGGCGCGCTGCGCGGTGAGGTGGTCGCCGCGGTGGGTGGCGTAGGAATTGAAGTCCTCCTCCGGCACGCCCATCTTCGCCAGGTACTCGCCGGCGGCGCTGGTCGGCAGGATGGCGTTGGACGGGGACAGGTGGTCGGTGGTGATGTTGTCGCCCAGCACCGCCAGCGGGCGCATGCCGCGCAGGGTGCGCTCGCCGGCCAGCGCGCCTTCCCAGTACGGCGGGCGGCGGATGTAGGTGCTCATCGGGCGCCACTCGTACAGCGGCCTGACCGGCTCGCCGTGCTCCACGCGCACCTGGAACATCGGCGCGTAGACCTTGCGGAAGTGCTCCGGCTTGACGCTGGCGCGCACGATGGCGTCGATCTCCTCGTCCGCCGGCCAGATGTCCTTGAGCGTGACCGGCTTGCCGTCGGCGTCCAGGCCCAGCACGTCCTTCTCGATGTCGAAGCGGATGGTGCCGGCGATGGCGTAGGCGATCACCAGCGGCGGGCTGGCCAGGAATGCCTGCCGGGCATACGGGTGGATGCGGCCATCGAAGTTGCGGTTGCCCGACAGCACGGCCACCGAGTACAGGTCGCGCTCGACGATCTCCTGCTGGATCTTCGGGTCCAGCGCACCGCTCATGCCGTTGCAGGTGGTGCAGGCGAAGCCGACGATGCCGAAGCCCAGCTTCTCCAGCTCCGGCAGCAGTCCGGCTTCCTCCAGGTACAGCTGCACCGCCTTGGAGCCCGGGGCCAGCGAGGTCTTGACCCAGGGCTTGCGCAGCAGGCCGCGGGCGTTGGCGTTGCGCGCCAGCAGGCCGGCGGCGATCACGTTGCGCGGGTTGGAGGTGTTGGTGCAGCTGGTGATGGCGGCGATGATCACCGCGCCGTCCGGCAGCAGGCCGCGGGCCTCTTCCTCGCGCGCCGCCTGCAGCTTGGCCGGGTCGGCGATGCCGCGCTCGCCCAGCGCGCTGACCGGCAGGCGCCGGTGCGGGTTGGACGGGCCGGCCAGGTTGCGCACGACCGAGGACAGGTCGAATTCCAGCACGCGCTCGTACTGCGCCTGCGCCAGGTCGTCGGCCCACAGGCCGGCGGTCTTCGCATAGGTCTCCACCAGCTGCACCTGCTGCTCCTCGCGCCCGGTCAGGCGCAGGTAGTCCAGGGTCTGCTGGTCGATGTGGAACAGCGCGGCGGTAGCGCCGTACTCCGGGCACATGTTGGAGATGGTGGCGCGGTCGCCGATGGTCAGCGTGGCCGCGCCCTCGCCGAAGAACTCCAGGTAGTGGCCGACCACGCGCTGCGCGCGCAGGAACTCGGTCAGCGCCAGCACCACGTCGGTGGCGGTGATGCCCGGGCCCGGGCGGCCGGTCAGGCGCACGCCGGTGATTTCCGGCAGCCGCATCCACGAGGCGCGGCCGAGCATCACGTTTTCCGCCTCCAGGCCGCCGACGCCGATGGCGATCACGCCCAGCGCGTCCACGTGCGGGGTGTGCGAGTCGGTGCCCACGCAGGTGTCGGGGAAGGCGACGCCGTCGCGCACGTACACCACCGGCGACATCTTCTCCAGGTTGATCTGGTGCATGATGCCGTTGCCCGGCGGGATCACCTCCACGTTGCGGAACGCATGCCGGCACCACTCGATGAAGTGGAAGCGGTCGGCGTTGCGGCGCTCCTCGATCGCGCGGTTCTTCTCGAAGGCCTGCGGGTCGTGGCCGCCGCACTCCACCGCCAGCGAATGGTCGACGATCAGCTGCACCGGCACCACCGGGTTGACGCTGGACGGGTCGCCGCCCTTGTCGGCGATGGCGTCGCGCAGGCCGGCCAGGTCCACCAGCGCGGTCTGGCCGAGGATGTCGTGGCATACCACCCGCACCGGGAACCAGGGGAAGTCGAGGTCGCGGCGGCGCTCGACCAGCTGGCGCAGGTAGTCGTCCAGGTGGGCCGGGTCGGCGCAACGCACCAGGTTCTCGGCATGCACGCGCGAGGTATAGGGCAGGCTGGCCCAGGCGCCGGGCTGCAGGGCTTCGACCGCCTCGCGGGCGTCGTACCAGTGCAGGGGGGTTCCGGGGAGGGGCTTGCGGTGCTTGGTATTCATGGCGGGCAGGTCGCTGGTCGCGCCGGCCTGCCTGCCGCCGGTGCGGAGCGCACCGGCCTGCCGGGCGGGCCGGGCATGGATCGGAGGACCGATCTTACCCCTGCGTCGCGCCACGACCCGCCGCCGGAGGCCGGAAACAGCGGGTTTGCGGCCTGAATGCGGGTCTCGTATTGATGCCGGCGATCAACGGATCGCCGCGGCGCTTCAGCCGCTGCAGCCGCCGCAGCACACCGAAGGCACGATGTGGATGGCCTGCTGCGGCACCGGGACGCCGGCGGCGGCGAGGATCGCCCCGACCTCGGCGGTGCCGGCGCAGGTGGCCACGCGCAGGTGGCCGCTGGCCGGGTCCAGGTCCACGAGGGCGGCCGGGTCGCTTTCCAGCAGGGCCTGCTCGATGCGTGCCAGGTCGACCCGCGTCGGATCGATGCGGATGTCCAGTTCCATGCGGGAATCCCCTTGGGGCCGCGTCGCGGCCGGGAACGGGCCACCCGTGCCTCGGCGGCACGGGTGGCGCGGGACTTACTTGGTGACGACCAGCTTGCCCTTCATCATGGCCGAGTGGCCCGGGAAGCTGCAGAAGAAGCTGTAGTCGCCGCCGGCGGCCAGGGCCTTGCCGGGGAAGGTGATCTTGGTCTTCTGGCCGCCGCCCACCAGGTCGGTGTGCGCGATCACGCGGGCGTCGCCCTTGGGCACGTAGGCGTTGGCGGCGCCGGCCTTGATGCCGTCGCGGGCGATGCCGGCCATGTCGGCGGTCTTGCTGATGACCACGTTGTGGCCCATCGCGGTGACCGGCAGCTTGCCGGTGTGCGCCAGCTCGACGGTGATGGTCGGGCAGCTGGCCGAGACGGTGGCCTCCTTCAGGTCGAACTTCATGGCGTCGTCGCCCTTGAGCGAGATGGTGCAGTTGCCGGCGGCCTGGGCCATGCCGGCGGCGCCCATCAGGGCCAGGGCAGCGAGGATACGGGTGCGGTTCTTCATGGTGGTTACTCCGGTTTGACGGGGATGGATGGAAGCGTCAGTCCGCGGCCAGCGTGGCGCGGACCTGTTGCACGAATGCGGGATCGGGCGCGATGCCCGTGACTTCGGAGCGTGCGACCTCGCGGCCCTCGGCGTCGAGCAGCACCAGTACGCTGGTGTGGTTGATGCTGCCGTCGTCGCGGAAGCGGTAGCGTACGCCCAACACGCTGGCCAGGGCGCGGACCGCGTCCGGTTCCGGGCGCAGGTAGCGCCAGGCGGCGGGCGTGCGGTGGTCGGCGGCGACCGCGGCCAGGGCCTGCGGGGTGTCGCGCGCCGGGTCCAGGGTGATGACCGCCACGCCCAGGCGTTCGCCGTCGGCGCCCAGCTGCTTCTGCAGGGCCTTGGCGTTCTCCAGGATCAGCGGGCACATCAGGTGGCAGTTGGCGTAGAACATCGACACCAGCTGCGGCCGGCCGTGCAGGTCGGACCAGCGCAGCGGCTGGCCGTGCTGGTCGGTCAGGCCGGCATCGACCTGGTACAGCGAACTGCCGGGCAGCATGGTCGCCGCGGGCGCGTCCGGCCCGGCCAGCGCGGCCAGGGCGACCGGCAGCGGCCCGCACAGGGATAGCGCCAGGGCCAGGCCCAGGGCGGTACGCAGGGGTTTGAAGTGGTGGTTCATGGCTGGCTCCTCGCGCAGCGGAAGCCCAGGTTGCCGAGGGTGGCACCGGGCGTAAGGGCCGACAGCAGGACGAAGCGCTTGACCACGCCGTAGTCGGCCGGATCGTTGAAGGCCATGGCCGAGGCGCCGCAGTACTGCAGGGCGTCGCCGTCGTCGCGGCCGCGGCGGTCGCCGCCGCCCAGCAACGAGGTGGCGTCGCCGGTCCATTCCCAGTAGGCGCCGTGCAGGCCACGGACGCCGTACACGTTGGCCGGGGCGTCCGCCGCGGCATCGGGCGCGTGCGGGGTGCCGTCGTTGGCCTGGCGCAGGCGCCACTGGCGGTCGTGGCGGGCATCGGCGCGGGTGGCGTCGGCGGCCGCGGCGAATTCCCACTCGAGGAAGTCCGGCAGGCGCCCGCCAGCCTCGCGGCAGAACGCATCGGCGGCGTACCAGTTCACGTGCACCACCGGTGCGTCCGGGTCCAGCCTGGCGCCGGGGGCGTCGGCACTTTCCCAGTGGCCCAGGTAGCCGGGACTGGAGAACAGCGCGGGGATGCGGTCGCGCCGCCACTCGGGGCGGCGCGCCACGAATGCGGCGAACTGGGCGTTGCTGACCGGGCGCTCCATCAGCTGGAACGGCGCCACCGGCAGCACCGGCCGCTCCTCCTCGAAGCGCACCGCCGAACGGAACGCGCCGCCGGGAATGGACCGCCATGCGATCCCGCCGCCGGACGCCGCGTCGGTGGCGGCGGCCCCGGCCAGGGCCGGAGCCAGCGCCAGGACGGCGGCGAGGGTGGTGGACAGGGGCATGCTGCGGGACATGGCGGCGGCTGCGCTCAGTGCTGGTGGCCCTGGGGTTCGGCTTCCGGGTACTCGACGTCGTGCTGCTGGCCGGTGTAGATCTCCGGGCGCTTCTCGCCGTCGACCTTGAGGATGCCCAGCGTGCCCTTGTGGAAGGCGCGGAACAGGCTGTGGTCGACCAGCACGAAGTTGCCGGGCACGTCGGCCTTGAACTCGACGATGGCCGAGCCGCCGGCCGGGATCAGCGTGGTCTGCACGTTCTCCTGGTACTTGCTGCCGCCCTCGAAGTAGACCTTGTCGAAGATCTCGCCGATGACGTGGAAGCTGGAGGTCAGGTTGGGGCCGCCGTTGCCGACGTACATGCGGATCTTCTCGCCGGCGTTGGCCTGCAGCGCGTTGTCGCCGGTCAGCGCGCCGACCGAGCCGTTGAACACCACGTAGGTCGGATCCTCGGCGATGCCCTTCTCCAGGCTGAAGGCCTGCAGGCCTTTCTCGCCGTTGGCACCCTCGGTGTAGAAGTCGCCCTGCATGACGTAGAACTCCTTGTCCACCGGCTCCATGCCTTCCTCCGGTTCGACCAGGATCAGGCCGTACATGCCGTTGGCCACGTGCATCGCCACCGGGGCCATCGCGCAGTGGTAGACGTACAGGCCGGGGTTGAGCGCCTTGAACGTGAACTGCGTCTCGCGGCCGGGCAGGGTGAAGGTGGCCTCGGCGCCGCCGCCCTGGCCGGTCACCGCGTGCAGGTCGATGTTGTGGGAGAAGTGCGAGCTGTGGTGGTTCTTCAGCCGGAACTCCACCGTGTCGCCCTCGCGGACGCGGATGAAGCTGCCGGGGACCGAGCCGCCGAACGTCCAGAAGTTGTAGGTGACGCCGTCGTCCAGCTGCATCTCCTTCTCGACCATCTCCAGGTCGACCACGACCTTGGCCGGGGTCTTGCGCGAGATCGGGGCCGGGACCAGCGGCGGCGCGGTCAGCTGCGCCTGCACGACCGGCAGCGGGGCATCGGAAGCCTTGGCCTTGGCGGCGAAGGCGGGAGCGGAAGCCAGGGCGATTGCCGCCGAAAGCGCGCCGATGGCCAGGTGGTGACGGATCTTCATGTTTCGTCTCTTTCGTCTCGTTGGGCTGCGGGACGAACAGTGCGCGTACGCCACCGGACGGACCTTGATTTGCATCAATCCGCTACCCGCGGCGGGCACGACCTGCGCTCCACTTGACCCAGGTCAAGCCGGTGCATGGCGGCCGCCTGCGGGGGCTTGCGATTGACCACCATCAAGGCGCATGCGGCGGCCGGCGCGAAGACTGCCCGTACCCCGAGGCAACGCGCACGAGGCGCAGCCATGATCCGCAATCCCCTTGCCCATGCCCTGGTCGCCGCGCTTTGCGCCGCCGTCCCCGCCGCCGTGGCCGCGGACGGGCATGTCCATGCCGAACTGGCCACCACCGACCTGGATGGGGTGGTGGTGCTGGGCGTGGCCCCGGTGGCCGCGGCCACCTTCACCACCGATCCGAAGCTGCCGCGCCAGCCGGTCCCCGCCAGCGATGGCGCCGACTACCTGAAGACCATCCCCGGCTTCTCCACCCTGCGCAGTGGCGGCACCAACGGCGATCCGGTACTGCGCGGCATGTTCGGCTCGCGCATCGCCCTGCTCACCAACGACGGCGTGCTCAGCGGCGCCTGTCCCTCGCGCATGGACAACGCCATGTCCTACATCGCGCCGGAGACCTACGACCGCCTGACCGTCGTGAAGGGTCCTCAGACCGTGCTGTGGGGAGGCGGCGCCTCGGCCGGCACGGTGCGCTTCGAGCGCGAGATCCCGTACTTCGACCGCCCGGGCGTGCGTGCCCAAGGCAGCCTGCTGGCCGGCGGCAACGGCCGCAACGACCAGGTGCTGGATGCCAGTGCCGGCACCCCGCGCGGTTATGCGCGTGTCGCCGGCAACCGTTCGGAGGCCAGCGACTACCGCGCCGGTGACGGCCGCCGCGTGCCCTCGGCCTGGGACAAGTGGAACGCCGACGCGGCAATCGGCTGGACCCCGGATGCGGACACCGTGCTGGAGCTGTCGGCTGGCACCGGCGATGCCGAAGCCCGCTATGCCGGCCGCGGCATGGACGGCTCGCGGTTCCGCCGCGACAGCCTCGGCCTGCGCTTTGAAAGGAAGCACATGGGTGGCGTGCTCGATGCGGTGGTGGCCAGCCTCTACCGCAACGAGGTCGACCACGTGATGGACAACTACAGCCTGCGCGACCCGGATCCGGATTCGGCCATGCCCATGCCGATGGCCAGCAATGTCGGCGACACCAGCGAGGGCGGGCGCATTGCCCTGACCTTCCAGCACGGCCGCTGGGAGGTGACCGCCGGCGTGGACGGCAGGCAGGGCGAACACCGCCGGCGCAGCGGCATGGGCCGCGACGCCTGGCGCCAGGCGCCCTGGACCCATGACGCACGCACCCGCACCGTCGGCGCGTTCGCCGAATCGCACTGGCACATCGACGAGGTGCACCACCTGATGTCCGGCCTGCGCGTGGACCGCGCCCGTGCCGAGGACCGTCGCGCGCGCACCGGCAGCGGCATGGACGCCATGCCCAACCCGACCGCGGGCCAGCGCCGCGGGGAAACCCTCGCCGGCGGCTTCGTCCGCTACGAGCACGACATGGCCGGGCGCTTCGGCTGGTATGCCGGCTTCGGCCACGCCGAGCGCATGCCGGACTACTGGGAGCTGTTCTCGCCCACGATGGGGCCGCAGGGCGCGGTCAATGCCTTCATCGGTCTGCAGCCGGAGCGCACCACCCAGCTCGACGCCGGCCTGCAGTACCGCGCCGGCAAGGTGGAAGCCTGGGCCTCGGTCTACGCCGGGCGGATCGACGACTACATCGTGTTCGACTATCTCCCCGGCGGGATGATGGGAGGCAGCACGCGTGCACGGAACCTGGATGCGGACATCGCCGGCGGCGAACTGGGCGCGGACTGGAAGCCGCGGCCCGGGCTGAAGCTGGGCGGCGCCCTGGCCTATGCCTGGGGCCGGACCACGGAGGGCGCGCTGCCGCAGATGCCGCCGCTGGAGGCGCGCCTGACCGCCAGTGGCGAGCGCGGTCCCTGGTCCTGGGGCGCGCTGCTGCGCGTGGCCGCGGCCCAGCACCGCAGCAATACCGGGCAGGGCAACGTGGTCGGCCGCGACCTGGGCCCGAGCCCGGGCTTCGCGGTGTTCTCGCTCAACGGCGGCTACCGCTTCGGGCAGCGCGTGCAGCTGGCCGCGGGCATCGACAACCTGTTCGACCGCGATTACCGCGAGCACCTCAATGCCGCCGGCAACAGTGGTTTCGGCTACCCCTCCGAGCCGGAGCGCATCGCCGAGCCGGGGCGCACGGCCTGGATCAAGCTCAACTTCAGCTACTGAGCCGGATGTTGCCGGTGGCGGCGCTGTCGGGGACCGCCGCCGGATATCCGCACCTCATCGGTAGGCTTCCGTATGCAGCCGGAAGTGGCGCGCGCGTCGCAGGCAACGCAGCAGGCAGAGCGCGGTTGCCGCATGCGCCGCAGACAGGGCCAGGCCGGCGGCAAGCGTCGCCAGCGGTCCGAGGAACGCGGCCGGCAGCAGCAGCGCTGCGACCAGGTGCAGGGCCAGGACGCGGCGCTTGTCTTCCTCCGGCTGCAGGCGGCCCACCGCGGGAATGCGCATGCCGCGCGGGCAGCGGCCGCGCAGGTCCACCCAGGCGATGAATGCAACGATCTCCAGCAGCATGCCGGTGACCAGCAGCGGCGCACCGACGCCCAGGCCCAGCACACCCGCAAGCATGGCCCACGCCGGTGCTTCCAGGCCTGGAGCGCCGGCTGCACCCGCGCAGGCCGCCGCGGCCGCCAGGCACAGTGCGATGCAGCCGGCGCACCAGAAGCGCACCAGCGCCGGATTGCGCCGGTGCGGCGCATGCCATTGCAGCCGCAGCACCGCCGCGGCAAGGACGCCGGCCTGCAGGGCGAGGGCCAGCGTGACCACGGTCGCCGGCATGCCAAGCAATCGCGCCACTGCCGCGGCCAGCGGCAGGACCACCGCCGCCAGGGTCCAGGCGCGCTGCGCGCGTGGCGCCACCTGCGCGGTGCCCTGGAACATGGGCACGGTCACCCCGCCGACTGCCGCCAGCAAGCCAAGCAGCCAGCCGCCGCCACCGAGCATGGCGTGGGCGTCCACCACCTGGTCCAGGGGCAGCATGAGGTAGCCGCGCAGCACTGCGGTCGCCACCACGCCCAGCAACGCCGTCGCCGCCAGTGCCAGCAGCGCCGCGCCGATGCCCGCGCGCAGCAGCCGCTGCGTGCCCTGGCGCAGCAGCGCCGGCAGCGGCGGGGCGAGCACGGGCAACAACGATGCCGCCAGCAGGGTCGCCGCCGCGGGCAGCACGGCAGGCCAGCGGTACAACGCCAGCACGAACAGGACCAGGCCCAGGTTCAGCGCCGCATGCGCCAGCGGCAGCAGGCGCCCGGCGCGCACCGGCGTGCCGGCGGCCACCGGCAGGAACTGCAGCAGGCTGCCGAGCATGGCGTTGCCAAGCACGCCCAGGGTGAACACATGTACCATGGCCACCACCGGCGGCGACCAGCGTCCGCCGTCCAGGAGGTGCGGGTCGGCGACCAGCAGTGCGCCGGCAACCACGCCCCACGCAGGCGCGCACAGCAGGAAGCGCAGCGGCCGCACCGCCGGCGGCGCGCTGGCGAAGGCCAGGCCGCTCATGCCCGTGCCGTTGCCGCGCCCGCAGCGGGCGCAGCGATGGAGCCGGCCCGGCTGCGCGGCCGCCGCCAGATCGCGATGCGGCAACCGCCTTCGGGCAGATCTCGCAGCCGCCATGCCCAGCCTTGCGCTTCCAGCATGGGTAGCAGGGGTACCGGACGGAACGGCGTCAGCGCCACCAGGACCGCGCGTACGGGCAGGACCTCCAGCGCATCGAGGATGCGCTGCATTGGTTCGGGTGGCGGCAGGTGGCGCAGGTCGAGCAGATGGGACATGGCGATCGGCGGGCGGGTGCAGGCCGCTGCACGTTCGCAGCGCGGCTGCCGCGGCGCATTGACGTACGTCAGCCGCGTGCGCGGATCACTCCGCCGCCGCGGCGTCTTGACCCTGCTCATGGCTCGCTGGCGCTGGCGGGCCTAGCGTGCGCGCAACCCCACACTCCGGCTCCCCCATGACTGCCCAATACCGTCCGCGCCACGTCGCACCCCTGGTTGCCCTGGCCATGCTTCCCCTGCCCGCGTTGGCCGCGCAGGACGCAGGCCCCGGCACCTGGCTCGACCTGCGCTACCGCCATGAACGCGTCGACCAGTCCGGCTTCGGCGAGGATGCGGTCGCCAACACCTTGCGCCTGCGCGTGGGCGCACGCAGCGCGCCGTGGCATGGCTGGTCGGCGCTGGCCGAGGCCGACGCGGTGCTGGGCCAGGACGATGGTCGCTACAACGACACCCGCAATGGCCGCCGCGCCTATCCCGTGGTCGCCGATCCGGCCGGCGCGGAGATCAACCAGGCCCTGCTGCGCCACGCCGGCACCCGCACCGTCGCGACCCTGGGCCGGCAGCGGATCAACCTGGACAACCAGCGCTTCGTCGGCGGCAGCGCGTGGCGGCAGAACGAACAGACCTACGACGGCGTGCACCTGCAGCTGGCCGCCACGCCGCGCCTGGCGCTGGATTACGCCTGGATCGGCGGGGTCAGCACCATCTTCGGGCCGGCCGACAGCAGCGCCTCCACCGGTGCCAACCCCTCCGACAGCAGCGGCGACAGCCATCTGCTGCGCGCCGCGCTGCAGCTTGCGCCGCCGCTGCGCCTGGTCGCCTACCACTACCGGGTGGAACTGGAGGACATGGCGGTCACCGCGGCCGCGCCGCTGGGCACCCTGGACAGCCGCACCAGCGGCCTGCGCCTGGAGGGAAGCCGGGGCCGATGGAGCTATGCGGGCGAATACGCGCGCCAGCGGGACCTTGCGGGCAACCCGTGGCGGCTCGACAGCCGCTACGTACTGGCCGAGCTGGGCTACGCCCTGGCCGGCGGCAGCGTGCTGAAGGCCGGGTACGAGTCGCTGGGCGGCGGCGAGGGCGAGGGCAACCGGGCCTTCCAGACCCCGCTGGCGACCCGGCATGCCTTCCAGGGCTGGGCCGACGTGTTCCTGACCACGCCGGCGCAGGGCGTGGACGACCGCTACGCGGGCGCCACCGTGCCGCTGGCCGGCGGCAGCCTGCAGGCCTGGTACCACGACTTCGCCGCCGAGCGCGGCGGCGGCAGCTATGGACGGGAGCTGGATGTCTCCTACGCGCACGCGGTACCGGGCGTGCAGGGCCTGACCGGCCTGCTGAAGCTGGCCCGCTACCGCAGCGACGACCCGGCTTACAGCGCCGACACCGGCAAGCTCTGGCTGCAGCTGCAGTACAGCTACTGAGCGGGACTGGCTAGCCGGCGGCAGGATCCGCCGGCGGCACCGCTTCCAGGGACAGCGCCACGCCCGCCGCATCGCAGGATTCCTGCAGCAGCGGGCTGGCCGCCAGGCACGGATCGGGAAGCTCGGGGCACTCGTGTTCCATGGTTCCTCCGCTCAGCCGCCGAGCAGGTAGAGCGCGCCTAATGGATGGTGGGCGCGGGCGATGCAGTAGGCCTGCAGGAAGCACAGCGCCGCGGCGGCCAGCAGTCCCCCGCGCGCCCCGGGCCCGCGGCGCGGACGGAAGGCGAGGATGCCCAGCACCACGTAGCTGGCGACGAAGCCCAGCTTCACCAGCAGCCAGCCGTTGGCGTACAGCTCGCGCGGCAGGATGGTCAGCAGCATCAGCGCCGCGGTCAGCAGCACGGTGTCGATCGTGTAGCTGAGGTAGCGCGGCAACGCGTGCCGGGGCCATTGCAGGCCTGCCAGCAGCGATAGCCCGCGCAGGGCGAAGAAGCTGCCGCTGAGCATCACGGCGCTGACGTGGACGACCTTGATCTGCGGATAGAACTCGATCATGGGAGTGGCTCAGCCGGGACGACCGTCGCGGCGCGGGGTGAGGTAGACATGGCCGATGCGCGCCACCCACGGCGACAGCGCCAGCAGCCAGCCGACCGCGGCCAGTGCCTGCCACAGCCCCGGATCGGGCAGCACGTCGGCCAGGATGCGCAGGGTGGCCACGACCTGGATCGCCACGAACGCGAACCAGGCGATGCCGTACATCCGCAGCGGACGCCCGGAATGGCCCTGGGTCACGCGGGTGACCATCGCCACCAGCAGGCTGCCGAAGAAGCCGATGAACAGCGCGTGCATCGGCGCACGTCCCAGGATGAATTCGCCGGTGAGCCCATAGGCCAGGCTCTGCGCCACGTACAGGCCGAAGGTCACCGGCAGCCATGCGGTGCCGATGAACAGCACCGCCAGCAGGCCCGGCATGCGCGCGCGCGGCCACCAGCGCCACACGGCCAGTGCGGTGAGCGCCAGCAGCGGCGCATCGGTGGTCCACAGCCAGGCGTAGCCGTGCACCAGCTCCAGGGCCAGATGGGCCAGCGCCAGCACCCACACCGCCAGCAGCCACCACAGCGGCCGCCAGGCGCGGTAGCCGGGCACGGCATTGCCGGCGAAGAACGGGAACATGCGATGGGCGACGGTGACGTAAAGCGGCAGCAGCAGGCCGAAGCTCCCCAGCTTGATGCTGGCGAAGGCCCATTGCGCCGATGCACCCAGCACGAAGGCCAGGAACATGGCCAGGCCCAGCCAGCCCAGCAGCAACGCGGCGAAGCAGGAGCGGGCGTGCCAGGTGCGGCCGCGCTCGTCGACCAGCAGGCGGCCCAGCAGGAACAGCGCGGTACTCCAGCCCGCCAGTGCCATCCACAGGCCCACGGTCAGGCCTGCTTCCCAGCCGGCGGCCCCGAGCAGGATCGCCAGCTGCCCGCCCATCAGGCCGGCGCCCACCGGCAGGTAGTGGTGGCGCTGCAGTTCCGGCAGTCCCATCCAGCGCGGGAACACGGTCAGCAGGAAGCCGAACACGAAGCTGGGCAGCACCAGGTACTGCATCAGGAAGGCGTGCAGCCATCCGGCGGGAACCGGCAACTCCGGCATGGTCCACGCGCCCCAGCGCGCGGACACCAGCCACAGCGCCCACCACAGCATCGCCAGCAGCACATTGGCCGCGCCGATGAAGAACATCAGCCGGTGCGGGGCATGCGCGAGCCAGGCAGGCGAGGGCCGCGCATGGCCGCGGCGGGGCAGGGGAACGGTCTCGATGTGCATGGGCGCAGTCTGTCTCCCGCCCAGGGATGCCGCCTTGACCCAGGTCAGCCCGGAGCGTTGCGCCGGGTTTGACCAGGGTCAAGGCGGGAGGCGAGTGTGCTGCCTAACGTGCGGCCACTCCGATCACGCCACGAGGAACGCATGAGCCATCCCTCCGCCCAGGCCGATACCGGCGCCGGCCTGTCGCGCCTGGCCGCCATCAGCGCGGCGCTGCGCCCGCACGATCCCGGCGCGCAGGTGGCGCTGGACCCGGACCACAGCAGCGTCCAGGTCCTCACCGTGCTTGACCCGGAAGAAGTGGACCGCATCCTCGCCGTGGCCGGGATCCCTGTCGCGCCAACCCCGGCCGGTGCCGGCGGCGGCTGCGGTTGCGGCTGCTCCTGCAGCGGCGGCTGAGTTCCCCGGATGTCCCTCCGGGCGTGGCGCGCGGCGGCGCCCGCCCGGCGCTTGGGCCTGGGTTCATCGGCCCGGGTGGTACCATGGCGGCGAGCTCCGTGCTCCCACGCGCGTCCCGCGCGGCCTTGCGGCCCCGATTCGCTCCCTTCCACACCTGAGAGGCCCGCCCTGCGCGGCCAAGCCCGGGGAGCAGCACATGCCTGGCTACGAAACCCGCCAAGAACACGTCGCCATCGGCGGCCACGACTACCGCCTGCGCGTGCTCGCCGATCGCCAGCAGTTCTGGGATCCGGACGGGCACGGCGAGCGCCTAGGCATCTCCTCGGCGCAGTGGGCGCTGTTCGGCCAGCTGTGGCCGGCCGGGCAGCTGCTGGCGCGGGCGATGCAGGACTTCGACATCCGCGGCAAGCGCATCCTCGAGCTGGGCTGCGGCATCGGCCTGGCCAGCCTGGTGCTGCAACGGCGCGGCGCCGACGTGGTCGCCTCGGACATGCACCCGCTGGCCGAGGTGTTCCTGGCCTACAACGCCGCGCTCAACGAGCTGCCGGCGCTGCACTACCGCCACCTGCAATGGGACGCGCCGCTGCCGGAGCTGGGCCGTTTCGACCTGATCATCGCCAGCGACGTGCTCTACGAGACCGCGCACGCGCCGCTGCTGGGCGGGGTGATCGACCGCCACGCGCACGCGGCCGCCGAGGTGCTGGTGGCCGACCCGGGGCGCGGCAACAGCGCGCACCTCAACCGCCAGCTGGCCGCGCGCGGCTTCGCCCTGGAGGAGCGGCGCTGCGCATTGCAGCCTGGCGAGGCGCCGCCCTACCGCGGGCGGCTGCTGCACTACACCCGCGGCGTTCCCGGCGGCCAGGCATGAGCCGCCACGGCGCCCGGCACGCGCGCTGCGCGGCCGAGTGCAGCCGTTGCGACGCGGTGTGCTGCCGGCTGACGGTGGTGCTGGACGATGACGACCATGTCCCCGAACACCTGACCGAGCTGCTGCCCGGCGGGGCACGGGTGATGGCGCACGGCGCCGATGGCTGGTGCGTGGCGCTGGATGCGGAGCATCGCAACTGCGGCATCTACGACGACCGCCCGGATACCTGCCGGCGTTTCGTGATGAATGGCCCCTATTGCCGCTCGGTGCGCAGCGAACACGCGGCACGCGGGACGATCCCCCTGTTGCTGCGTTGACCATGGGCCCTTCTCCCTCCGGGAGCGGGGCAGCCTCCCGGCCGCGCCACCGGACCCGGCGGGGACGATGCGCCGCACCTCGGGCGCCCCGCGCCGCACCGCGCGGCACGTGCCATGTGGCCACCCGGGGAAAAAGAAGACGGGCCGCGAATGCGGCCCGTCCCTTTGCATCGGATGCCGGACTCAGCGCCGCGGCATGATCGCCGCCGCGGCCACCGTGGTGGCGGACGAGGCCGGGGCGCCGCGCTTGGGCGCCACCCACAGCCGGAACACGAACCAGGCCAGGGCCAGCGCGCCGACGCTGAACAGCGTGTCGGCAGGGACGCGCATCCACACCAGCAGGTCGATGATCGGCTGCTGCATGAACTCCGCCGAGCGCGCGAACCAGTAGCCGTGCTCGATCGCCGCGTCCAGCTGCAGGATGCCCAGCGGCAGCAGGGTGAACAGCGACATCCCGGCCAGGCCGATGTTGAGCGACCAGAAGCAGGTCTTCAGCAGGCGCTCGCTCCACTGCAGGTCGGGCTTGAGCCCGCGCAGGCAGAACAGCATCAGGCCGATGCCGAGCATGCCGTACACGCCGAACATCGCGGTGTGGCCGTGGTTGGCGGTCAGGTTCAGGCCCTGCATGTAGTACAGCGGCAGCGGCGGGTTGATCAGGAAGCCGAACAGGCCGGCGCCCACCAGGTTCCAGAACGACACCGCCAGGAAGAACATGATCGGCCACCTGTAGCGCGCCATCCACGGCGTGGCCTTGCCCAGCCGGTAGTTGTGCCAGGCCTCGAAGCCGACGTAGGCCAGCGGCACCACTTCCAGAGCCGAGAAGCTGGCGCCCAGGCCGATGACGGCGGTCGGGGTGCCGGTGAAGTACAGGTGGTGCAGGGTGCCGAGCACGCCGCCGGCCATGAAGATGATGGTGGCGAACAGCACCGCGACGGTCGCCGAACGCACCTGCAGCAGGCCCAGGCGGGTGAACAGGAAGGCCATCACCGCCACCGCGAACACCTCGAAGAAGCCTTCCACCCACAGGTGCACCACCCACCAGCGCCAGTACTCGACCATCGACAGGTGGCTGTGCTCGCCCCACATCAGGCCGGCCGAATAGAACACGCCGATCGCGACCACCGACAGGAACAGCAGGCCCACGATCGAGCGCGACTGCGCGCCCTTGCGCATCGCCGGCCACAGGGCGCGGCCGACCAGTACCAGCCACAGCAGCAGGCCGACGAACAGGAACCACTGCCAGAACCGGCCAAGGTCGACGTATTCCCAGCCCTGGTGGCCGAACCAGAAGTTGTGGGCCAGGCCCAGCTTCTGCATCACCGCCATCCACTGTCCGGCGAAGGAACCGACCACGATCACCAGCAGGCAGGTCCACAGCACGTTGACGCCCAGGCGCTGGAACTTCGGCTCGTGCCCGGAGATGGCCGGGGCGATGTACAGGCCCATGCCCAGCCACGCGGTGGCGATCCACAGCACGGCCAGCTGGGTATGCCAGGTGCGGGTCAGCGCGTAGGGAAGGATCTCGGCCAGGGCGAAGCCGTAGGCCTCCTGGCCCTCGACCTGGTAGTGCGCGGTGGTCGCGCCCAGCAGGATCTGCACCAGGAACAGCGCGATCACCACCCAGAAGTACTTGGCGGTGGCGCGCATGGACGGGGTGACCCTGATCAGCGCCAGCGGATCGGACTTGGGCAGCACCGGCTGCATTTCCTCGCCGTGGCCGGTGGCGTAGTGCCAGCCCAGCAGGCCGACGCCGGCGATCAGGAACAGCACGCTGAACACCGTCCAGATCAGGAGGTTGGACGGCGGCGTGTTGCCGACCAGTTCGTCATGCGGCCAGTTGGCGGTGTAGCTGATCTCCGAGCCCGGACGCTCGGTCACCGAGGCCCAGGCCGCCCACCAGTAGAACGCCGCCAGCTGGCGGCGATGCCCGGCGTCCGGCACCGCGTCGTTGCGCATGGCATAGGCCTCGCGCAGCTCCGCCGTGGCCGGGTCGTTGGAGAACAGGCTCTCGTAGTGCGCGGAAACCTTCGCCATCGCCGCGGCGCGCTCGGCGTCGAGGGTGATGGTGCCGCTGTCCGCGTCCCAGGTGTTGGGCCGCAGCAGTGCCTGCACGCGCTTGGCGTACGCGGCCTGGGTCGGTTCGTCCAGCTGCTTGTACGAATCGACGCCATGCTCGCGCGCGGCCCAGGCATCGAGGATGGCCTCGGCCTCGCGGTGCAGCCAGTCCGCGCCCCAGTCCGGCGCCACGTAGCCGCCGTGGCCCCAGATCGAGCCCAGCTGCTGGCCGCCGATCGACTGCCAGACCTGGCGTCCGGTCTCGATGTCGGCGCGGGTGTAGACCACGGTGCCGTCGGTGGTGACCACCTGTTCGGGCATGGGTGGCGCCTGGCGATGGATCTCGCTGCCGACCCACAACAGGGCGGCGAACGAGGCGAAGAGCAGGACCGCCAGGCCTGCCCAGAGCTTGCGTGTTGGATCCATGATGCGGCCTCTCCGGGGAAGGAACGGCCGCATCTTCGGCAGCGGGGCCGTGGCCGGCCCTGACGCAGGTCAAGCCACGTGCAATGGCGCCTGCCGGAGCGTGACTACTCGCGCAGGACGGCCAGTGCCAGCGCCTCGAGGCGCTCCATGTCCAGCACTTCCACGTCGCGCAGCTTGATGTGCACCAGCCCGTCCTGCTCGAAGCGGCGCAGCACGCGGCTGACCGTCTCCGGGGCCAGGCGCAGGTAGTTGGCGATGTCGGTGCGCGACATGGTCAGCTGGAAGCGGCGCGGCGAGAAGCCGCGCGCGGCCAGCCGCCGCGACAGCCCGATCAGGAACGCGGCCATGCGCTCGTCGGCGGTGTTGTCGCGGGCGAACAGCGAGGCCACGCCGATGTCGCGGCTCATCAGCCGGAACAGGTGCTGCTGCAGGTTGGGCAGGCGCTGGGCCAGCAGTGCGATCTTGGGGAACGAGAACCGGCACAGCATCACCGTGTCCAGCGCCACCGCGTTGCAGGGATAGCGGTCGTCGTGGATCGCGTTGAGGCCGATCACCTCGCCGGGCAGGTGGAAGCCCAGTACCTGCTCGTGGCCGTTGCGGTCGACCTGGTAGGTCTTCACCGTGCCGGCGCGCACGGCGGCGATCGCGCCGAACGCATCGCCCTCGCGGAACACGTGTTCGCCGGGGTGCAGCGGGCCGACATGCTCCACCAGCACGTGCAGGTCCATCAGCGCGGCCTTGTCCATGCCCTCGGACATGCAGGCCTGGGAGAAGGCGCAGGTGGAGCAGAAGGTCAGCGCATCGCCGTCGTCGGCCATGACCGCCGGGCCGGTGCGCGGGAAGACGACGCCGGGGCTGTTCATGCGCAGCGCTCCACCGCCGTCAGACGGTACGCGAATACCGGGGCGCGGCGGAATCGTTGGCGGGCTGGAGGTAGCGGTCGAAGCACATGGCGATGATACGCAGCAGCAGGCGTCCGCGCATCGTCGCCCTCAGCCCGGACCCGTCGACCTCCACCAGGCCGTCGGCCTGCAGCGGCCGCAGCCGCGCCAGGGCGTCGGCGAAGTACTCGCGGAAATCGATCACGTGGCGGCGGCCGATGGCGTCGAAATCCAGCCGCCCGTGGCACATCAGCTGCTGGATCACGTCGGCGCGGACCACGTCGTCCTCGTCCATGCGCATGCCGCGCCACACCGGCAGGCGGCCCTCGTCGATCGCCTGCTCCCAGCCGGCGATGTCGCGCGGGTTCTGGCTGAAGCTGGCGCCGATGTGGCTGATCGCGCTCACGCCCAGGCCCACCAGGTCGCTCTCGGCATGGGTGGTGTAGCCCATGAAGTTGCGGTGCAGGCCGCCTTCGCGCTGGGCGCGGGCCAGCTCGTCGGTCGGCAGGGCGAAGTGGTCCATGCCGATGTATTCGTAGCCGGCCTGGCCCAGTTTCTCGATCGCCAGGCGCAGCAGGTCCAGCTTCTGCTCCGGGCTCGGCAGGTCCTCGGCGCGGATCCGCTGCTGCGGGCGGAAGATGCTCGGCAGGTGCGCGTAGCCGTAGATCGCCAGCCGGTCCGGGCGCGCCTGCAGGGTGATGTCCAGGGTGCGCTCGAAGCCCTCCAGGGTCTGCTTCGGCAGGCCGTAGATCAGGTCCACGTTGACCGAACGGAAGCCGTGCGCGCGGCAGGCGTCGATGATGCCCAGGGTCTGGGCCACGCCCTGCACGCGGTTGACCGCCTCCTGCACCGCCGGATCGAAGTCCTGCACGCCCAGGCTGGCGCGGTTGAAGCCGGCCGCGGCCAGCTCGCCGACCTCGGCCGGGGTGATGAAGCGCGGGTCCAGCTCGATCGAGCAGTCCATGCGCGCGCCCGGGGCGAAGTGGAAGTGCCGGCGCAGCACGTCCATCACCTCGGCGATCTGCAGCGGGTCCAGGAAGTTGGGGGTGCCGCCGCCGAAATGCACCTGCTCCACGTCGCGGTCGCGGTCGAACAGTTCGGAGGCCATGCCGATCTCGCGGTACAGCCGGGTCAGGTACGCGGTGCCGCGCGCCTTGTCGCGGGTGATGATCCGGTTGCAGCCGCAATAGAAGCACGGACTGGTGCAGAACGGCACGTGCAGGTACAGGGAGATCGGTCGCGGGATCGGGTCGCCGTTGCTGGCGGCCGCCACCGCGCGCAGGTCCGCTTCGCCGAAGCCGGGGGTGAACTGCGGCGCGGTCGGGTAGGAGGTGTAGCGCGGGCCCGGCACGTCGTAGCGCCGCAGCAGCTCGGGATCGAACAGGGAGGACAGGCTGGCCATGGAGCGAGGCTAGGCCCGCCCGCGGTGGCTGTCCTTGATGCAGGTCAATGGCCGGCGTGCCGGCAGGGCCGCTTCAGTTTCGTGATGGCGGCCGGGCCCCGGGACCGCGTCCCGGGGCCGCGCGGGGCCGTCACGGCCGGGCAGGCCTACTGCGCCGCCAGCGACATCCCGGCGCGGGGGTGGGCCTGCAGGAATTCCAGGTCCGCCGGCACCACGAAGCCGGCGCGGTGCAGCGCGTGCAGCAGCTGCTCGGCGCCTTCCGGATCGGTGGCGGCGATCCCGGAGAGGATGTCGCGGGCGCAGGTGGCCTCGGCGATGTACAGCGAGGCCTCGTTGATGTCGTCCGGCAGGCGCGCGATCAGCAGGGTTTCCAGCTCGGCCATGTAGCCGTGCAGGCGCATGTGGTCGGCCGACACCGCGGCATCGATCGCCGCGTCGCGGGCGTTGAACAGGGAGATCACCGCCGGGTGCGAGGCCGGGTACTGCGGCCCGGACAGGTAGCGCCAGGTGGCCCGGGCGAAGAGGGCCACGCCCACGACGATGCCTGCCGCCAGGGCGAGCTTGCCCAGCGGGCCGAGCGGATCGGCCGGCGCGAGCGTGGGCATGGCCGCGGCGAGCGCGGCGGTAGCCGGGGTGGAGCGGCCTGGGGCCGCGGGGGTGCCTGGGGTATGGGGGCGCGGGGCGTTCATGGGGGATGTCTGGACCTGGGGGAGGGCGCGGCGGGCGGACGCGGGCGGGCGCCATGCCGGGGGGGCATGCCGCGAACGGAAACGGCGCAGCCGGTGGTGCGGCCCGGGAAGGCGGGCCGGCCTGGCGGCACCTGGCCGCAGCCGTTCGCGGCGGGGGACGCTGTCCCGCGACCTGTTTCCCTAACGGCCGCGGCAGCGCGGCGGTTGAGGGGCTGCACCGGCCCAGTTGCGCGATCAGTGACCGCTGCCGCGGTTTGCCGCCGGGGCCGCCGCGCGTGCCCGGCGCGACCGGTTCCCACAGCGGCGATGTTGCATGGCAACATCAGGCGCATCCCCCGCCGCCCCGTCCCGATGCCGCGCGTCCTCCTGGTCAACGACACGGACAAGCCGATCGCCGAGCTGCGGCAGGCGCTGGCCGATGCCGGCTGCGAGGTGCTGGAGCCGGTGGCCACTGCCGGCTTGCTGCGCGCGGTGCAGGAACAGCAGCCGGACGTGGTGATCCTGGACGTGGAATCGCCCTCGCGCGACACCCTCGAACAGCTGGCCATCGTCGACCGGCATGCGCCGCGCCCGGTGGTGATGTTCTCGGCCGACGGCGACGAACGCCTGATCCGCGAGGCGCTGGGTGCCGGCGTGGCCGCCTACGTGGTCGACGGGCTGGCGCCGGGACGGCTGGCGCCGATCCTGCGCGTGGCCATGGCCCGCTTCGAGCAGCAGGCGCATGTGCGCCAGCGCGTGGACGAGCTGGAGCAGCGCCTGCAGGACCGCAAGGACATCGAACGCGCCAAGGGCCTGCTGATGGACCGCCGCGGCATGGCCGAGGCCGAGGCCTACGCCGCGCTGCGCCAGCAGGCGATGAAACAGGGCCTCAAGCTCGCGGACGTGGCGCGCCGCATCCTGGCCATGGCCGACCTGCTGGGCTGACCGCATGACCGATACCCGCGCCACCACCGCCTTCCTCCGCCCGCTGGACGTGGGCTTCATGCCGCTGCTGGACGCCGCGCCCCTGCTGGCCGCCTCGCACCTGGGCCTGGACCGGCGCCACGGCCTGCAGCTGCGCCTGCACCGACAGCCGTCGTGGGCCACGCTGCGCGACCGCCTGCTCACCGGCGCGCTGGACGCGGCGCAGGCGATGTCGGCGATGGTGCTGGGCGTGCAGGCGGGGATCGGCGGGCCGCAGGCGGACCTGGCCATCCTGCTGGGGCTCAACCGCAACGGCCAGGCGATCGTGCTGTCACCGGCGCTGGCCGCCGGCCTGGCCGAGGGCGGTCCGCTGCCGGAGCTGCTGCGCGCGCTGCCGCGCCGGCCGGTATTCGCCCAGACCTTCCCCACGGGCACCCATGCGCTCTGGCTCTACTACTGGCTCGCCGCGCAGGGCGTGGATCCGCTGCGCGACATCGAGGCGGTGACCCTGCCGCCGCCGCGCATGCCGCAGGCGCTGGCGGCGGGCGAGCTGGATGGCTTCTGCGCCGGCGAACCCTGGGGCGCGGAGGCCGAGAACCTGGGCGCGGGCCGGCGCGTGGCCGCCAGCGGGCAGCTGTGGCCCGGGCATCCGGAAAAGGTGCTGGCGACGCGCCGCAGCTTCGCCGCGCTGGAGCCGGAGGTGTCGGTCGCGCTTACCGCGGCGGTGCTGGAAGGCTGCCGCTGGCTGGACGCCGATCCGGACCACCGCCGCCAGGCCGCGCAGTGGCTGTCGGCCGACGATGCGATCGGCGTGCCGGCGCAGCGCCTGCTCGCCGGCCTGCTGCCGGCGGGCGAGCCCGGCCAGGTCCTGCAGTTCCACGCCGATGGCCAGGCGAACTTCCCGTGGATCTCCGATGGCCGCTGGATCCTGGGCCAGTTCCGCCGCTGGGGCTGGCTGCCGCCGGCGGATGGCGACGAGGCATGGCTGGTGGATGTGTTCCGCACCGGCAGCTACCGCGAGGCCGCGGCGCTGCTGGGCGTGCCGGTGCCGGATGGGGATTCGCGCCCGGGCGCACCCGCGCCGCCCTGAGCGCGACGTGCACGCGCACGGTGCGCGATGGCACCGCGGAGGTGCATGACGCCGGTCGTGGCGCGCGTCCGGGCACGCCGCCCCGGCGTCCCTGGATTCCGGCGGAACGCAGGCGGCACAAGGCTTCCGGTGGTCCGTGCTGCATCGCAGCGGACGTTGGCACGCTGATTGCGTAGTCCATGGTGCGGGTGCAACGAGGTGCCCGCACCAAAACCTGCAAGTCCGGCCAACGGCGGCCGGCACGAAGACAACGGCGTCTTCCGGCCACCCGGCCGGGAGGCGCTTTTTTGTTTCCAGCTCCGCGGTGCCCCCACCGCTGCCAGGAGAGACCCGGATGGACCGTTCGTTCTGGAAAGCCGGACACACGCCGACCCTGCTGTCGGCCTTCCTCTACTTCGACCTCAGCTTCATGGTCTGGTACCTGCTGGGCCCGATGCAGGTGCAGATCGCGCAGGCGCTGCAACTGGACACCCAGCAGCGCGCGCTGATGGTGGCCGTGCCGATCCTGTGCGGTGCCGTGCTGCGCCTGTTCCTCGGCCTGCTGGCCGACCGCATCGGCGCCAAGACCACCGGTGTGCTGGCGCAGATCGTGGTGATCGCCGCGCTGGCCGTGGCCTGGCGGCTGGGCGTGCACAGCTTCGGCCAGGTGCTGCTGCTGGGCGTGATGCTGGGCGTGGCCGGCGCCTCGTTCGCGGTGGCGCTGCCGCTGGCCTCGCGCTGGTATCCGCCGCAGCACCAGGGCACGGCGATGGGCATCGCCGGCGCCGGCAACTCCGGCACCGTGTTCGCCGCGCTGCTGGCGCCTGCGCTGGCATTGGCCTACGGCTTCCAGAACGTGTTCGGCCTGGCCTGCATCCCGTTGCTGCTGGTGCTGGCGGTGTTCTGGACCTGTGCGCGCGAGGCGCCGGTGGTGGTGGCGCGCAAGGGACTGGGCGACTACGCACGGGTGCTGGTCGGCAACCGCGACTCGTGGTGGTTCATGTTCTTCTACGCGATCACCTTCGGCGGCTTCTCCGGCTTCGCCAGCGCGCTGCCGGGCTATTTCCACGACCAGTTCGCGTTCGAACCGAAGGTCGCCGGCTGGGCCACCGCCGCCTGCGTGCTGGCCGGCTCGGTGATGCGGCCGCTCGGCGGCGTGATCGCCGACCGCATCGGCGGCACCCGTTCGCTGCAGGCGGTGTACGCCGCGGTGACGGTGCTGGTGGCCGCCGCGGCCTTGCAGGTGGGCGGCCCGGTGGTGACCGTGGCCCTGTTCGTGCTGACCCTGCTGTGCCTGGGCGCGGGCAACGGCGCGGTGTTCCAGCTGGTGCCGCAGCGCTTCGGTGCCGAGATCGGGCTGATGACCGGGCTGATCGGCATGGCCGGAGGCGTGGGCGGCTTCCTGCTGGCGGCCGGGCTTGGCGTTGTCAAGCAGCAGGCCGGCAGCTACGGCCCGGGGCTGTGGCTGTTCGCCGGCATCGCCCTGGCGGCCTCGCTGTGCCTGGTCGGGGTGAAGCAGCGCTGGCGCGTCGGCTGGGCACGCCTCGGCGACGCCCGCGTGTAGCGGTTCCTTCAGTTCCTTCCTCCCCCACAGCAGGCAGACCGCCATGAGCTACGTGAGCCCCTCCGAACTGGCCGCGAAGATGGTCGACGCAGGCCAGTCCAAGATCCTGATGTCCACCCGCGACACCGTGATCCGCGCCTACATGGCCGGCGCGATCCTCGCCCTGGCGGCCGCGTTCGCGGTGACCGTCACCGTGCAGACCGGGCAGCCGCTGCTGGGCGCGCTGCTGTTCCCGGTCGGCTTCTGCATCCTCTACCTGCTCGGCTTCGACCTGCTCACCGGCGTGTTCACCCTGTGCCCGCTGGCGGTGATCGACCGCCGCCCCGGCTGCACCTGGCGCGGGGTGCTGCGCAACTGGGGCCTGGTGTTCGCGGGCAACTTCGCCGGCGCGCTGACGGTGGCGGTGTTCATGTCGATCATCGTCACCTTCGGCTTCAGCACCGCGCCGGATGCCATCGGCCAGAAGCTGGGGCATATCGGCGAGGCGCGCACCCTGGGCTATGCCGCCCACGGCGCGGCCGGGATGCTGACCCTGTTCGTGCGCGGCGTGCTGTGCAACTGGATGGTCTCCACCGGCGTGGTCGGGGCGATGGTGTCCTCCCACGTGTCCGGCAAGGTCATCGCCATGTGGATGCCGATCATGGTGTTCTTCTACATGGGCTTCGAGCACTCCATCGTCAACATGTTCCTGTTCCCGAGCGGACTGATGCTCGGCGGGCAGTTCTCCTTCGGCGACTACCTGGTCTGGAACGAGATCCCGACCGTGGTCGGCAACCTGGTCGGCGGCCTGACCTTCGTCGGCCTGACCATGTACGCGACCCATGCCCGCACCGCCGCCGGTGCCGCCCTTGTGCCCCCTGCGCCCGCTTCGTCGCCGGCGCCGGGCGCCACTGCCGGGACCGCCTGAGTGCAGCCGGCCATGGCCAGTCCGACGATGACATCGCACGACCCCTTTGTTGCCATGGAAGGCGACTCCTCCCAGCACGCGGCACCGCTGCGGATCGTGGTCGATCCGCTGACCGGTCCGGAGATCGCGGCGCTGCTGCAGGAGCACCTGGACGAGATGTACCGGCTGTCGCCGCCGGAAAGCGTGCATGCGCTGGACCTCGACCGCCTGCGCGCGCCGGACATCACCTTCTGGAGCGCATGGGATGGCGACGTGCTGCTCGGCTGTGCCGCGCTGCGCGAGCTGGATCCGGCCCACGGCGAGGTCAAGTCGATGCGCACCGTGGCGCGCGCGCGTCGCCGCGGCGTGGCGGCGGCGCTGCTGTCGCGGGTGGTCGAAGAGGCGCGCCGTCGCGGCTACCGGCGGCTCAGCCTGGAGACCGGCAGCCAGCCCGCCTATGTGCCGGCACGCGCGCTGTACGCGCGTGCCGGCTTCCGTCCCTGCGCTCCGTTCGCGGATTACGTCGAGGACCCCTGTTCCACGTTCATGACCCTGGCCCTGCAGGGGCCAAGCGAGGAAACACGATGAAGAAGCCCAGGCTGGTGGTGGTGGGCAACGGCATGGCCGGCATCCGCACGCTCGAGGAGCTGCTGAAGCTGGTGCCCGGGATGTACGACATCACGGTGTTCGGCGCCGAGCCGCATCCCAACTACAACCGCATCCTGCTGTCGCCGGTGCTGGCCGGCGAGCAGGACTTCGACGACATCGTGCTCAATCCGCTGTCCTGGTACGCGGACAACGGCATCACCCTGCACCTGGGCAAGGAGGTCACCCGGATCGACCGCGTGCGCCGCAGGGTGGTGGCGGCCGACGGCACCGAGGCCGAGTACGACCGCCTGCTGCTGGCCACCGGTTCGGTGCCCTTCATCCTGCCGATCCCCGGCAAGGACCTGAAGGGCGTCATCGGCTACCGCGACATCCACGACACCCGCACCATGATCGAGACCGCGAAGGTGAAGCGGAACGCGGTGGTGATCGGCGGTGGGCTGCTCGGGCTGGAGGCGGCCAACGGCCTCAGGCAGCGCGGCATGGAGGTGACCGTGGTGCACCTGGCCGGCTGGCTGCTGGAGCGCCAGCTCGACCCGGTGGCTGGTGCGCTGCTGGAGAAGTCGCTGCGCGAGCGCGGGCTGGACTTCAGGCTCAACACCTCGACCACGGAGATCGTCGGCAACGAGGCTGGCGAAGTGGCCGCGGTGCGCTTCTCCGACGGCGGGGAGGTCGCCGCCGACCTGGTGGTCATGGCCGCGGGCATCCGTCCCAACACCGCCCTGGCCCAGGCCGCCGGCATCCACTGCAACCGCGGCATCGTGGTCAACGACACCCTGCAGACCTACGACCCGCGGGTGTACGCGGTGGGCGAATGCGCGGCGCACCGCGGCATCGCCTACGGCCTGGTCGCGCCGCTGTTCGAGCAGGCGAAGATCTGCGCCAACCACCTGGCCACCTTCGGCATCGGTATCTACAAGGGCTCGGCGGTGTCGACCAAGCTCAAGGTCACCGGCATCGACCTGTTCTCCGCCGGCGACTTCATGGGCGGGGAGGGGACCGAGGAGATCGTGCTGTCGGATCCGGCCGCCGGCCTGTACCGCAAGCTGGTGATCCGCGACGACCGCCTGGTCGGTGCCTGCCTGTACGGCGACACCGCCGACGGCGCCTGGTACTTCAAGCAGATCAAGGACGGCACCGCGATCGGCGGGCGCCGCGACACCCTGGCCTTCGGCGAGACCGCGATGGGCGAGGCCGGCACCGCCGGCCAGGACCGCGCCGCGACCATGGCCGATACCGATGAGGTCTGCGGCTGCAACGGCGTGTGCAAGGGCACCATCGTCAAGGCGGTGCGCGAGCAGGGCCTGTTCACCGTGGACGAGGTCAAGAAGCACACCAAGGCCGCCAGCTCCTGCGGCTCGTGCACCGGCCTGGTCGAGCAGATCCTGATGAACTGCCTGGGCTCCAACTTCCAGGAGACGCCCAAGACCAAGGCGGTGTGCGGCTGCACCAGCCTTACCCACGGCGAGGTGCGCCAGGCGATCCGCGAGCACCACCTGGTCAGCCACGCCCAGGCCTACGCCTTCATGGAATGGCGCACGCCCAACGGCTGCGCCACCTGCCGCCCGGCGATCAACTACTACATGCTCTCGACCTGGCCGCGCGAGGCGGTGGACGACCCGCAGAGCCGCTTCATCAACGAGCGCGCGCACGCCAACATCCAGAAGGACGGCACCTTCTCGGTGGTGCCGCAGATGAAGGGCGGCGTCACCAATCCCTCCGAACTGCGCCGCATCGCCGACGTGGCCGACAAGTACGCCATCCCCATGGTCAAGGTCACCGGCGGCCAGCGCATCGACCTGCTGGGCGTGCGCAAGGAAGACCTGGTCGATGTCTGGCGCGACCTGGGAATGAAGTCCGGCCACGCCTACGGCAAATCGATCCGCACGGTGAAGACCTGCGTGGGCAGCGAGTTCTGCCGCTTCGGCACCCAGAACAGCACGCAGATGGGCATCGACCTGGAAACCATGCTGGCCAACATGTGGAGCCCGCACAAGGTCAAGCTCGCCGTCTCCGGCTGCCCGCGCAACTGCGCCGAAAGCGGGATCAAGGACGTGGGCATCATCGCGGTGGATTCGGGCTGGGAGATCCACGTCGGCGGCAACGGCGGGATCCGCACCGAGGTCGCGCAGTTCCTGTGCAAGGTGCGCACGGCCGAGGAAGTGAAGGAATACACCGGCGCCTTCCTGCAGCTGTACCGCGAGGAGGCGTACTACCTGGACCGCACCGTGCACTACATCCAGCGCGTGGGCCTGGAGTACGTCAAGCGCAAGGTGGTCGAAGACGCCGAAAGCCGGCGCGCGCTGTACGAGCGCCTGCTCTATGCGCTGGAAGGCCTGCCGGATCCGTGGCAGGCGCGGATCGCCGGCGAGCGTCCGCGCGAGTACACGCCGCTGAAGCTGGAGGCGCCGGAGCGGCGCATCCCCGCGACCCTGGAGGACTGACATGCCCACGAATGCCAACTGGGTGCGGGTGTGCACGCTCGGGGAGATCCCGCTGCTGGGATCGCGCGTGCTGGACTGCGGGCAGGGCGAGGCCATCGCCCTGTTCCGTCCAGAGGCGGGCAAGGTGTTCGCCCTGGCCGACCGCTGCCCGCATCGCGGCGGTCCGCTGTCGCAGGGCATCGTCGCCGGGGAAACGGTGACCTGCCCGCTGCACGGCTGGAACATCCGCCTCGACGACGGCCAGGCCTGCGCCCCTGACGTGGGCTGCGCGCGCACCTACCCGGTGCAGCTGCGCGGCGAAGAGGTGTGGCTGGCGCTGCCGCTGGAACCGGCCACGCCGGCGGGCACCGCGGAGGCGGTGGCCTGATGGACGGCGCCGTCCGCACCGCGCAGGCGCCGCCGGCGGTGGAGCGGCGCACCACCCGCAGCACCTGCTGCTACTGCGGCGTGGGCTGCGGCGTGCTGGTGCACAGCCGGCACGATGCCGCCGGCGAACGCATCACGGGCGTGGAAGGCGATCCCCTGCATCCGGCCAACCTGGGCCGCCTGTGCAGCAAGGGTCGCACCCTGGCCGAGACCGCGCGCAGCCTGCAGGGCCGCGCCCTGGTGCCGGAGCTGCGCCACCGCCGCCAGGATCCGCGCCGGCCGGTGGACTGGGCGGTGGCGCTGGACAGCGTGGCCGACCGCCTGGCCAACATCGTCGAGCGCCATGGCCCGGACGCGGTGGCGTTCTACCTGTCCGGGCAGCTGCTGACCGAGGACTACTACGTCTTCAACAAGCTGGCCAAGGGCCTGCTGCGCACCAACAACATCGATACCAACTCGCGGCTGTGCATGTCCGCCGCGGTGGCCGGCTACAAGCTGGCCTTCGGCGCCGACGGCCCACCCACCTGCTACGAGGACCTGGAGCAGGCGAAGACCGTGCTGTTCGCCGGCAGCAATGCCGCCTGGGCGCATCCGGTGCTGTTCCGGCGGCTGGAGGAGGCGAGGGCGCAGGATCCGGACGTGCGCTGGATCGTGGTCGATCCGCGCCGCACCGATACCGCGGCCATGGCCGACCTGCACCTGCAGATCCAGCCCGGCACCGACGTGGCCCTGTTCAATGGCATGCTCCACCACCTGGTGTGGGAGGGGCTGCTCGACCAGGACTTCATCGACCGCCACACCACCGGCTTCAGCGAACTCAAGCGCCTGCTGCGCGACTACAGCCCGCGCATGGCGGCGGAGATCTGCGGCGTGCCGGTCGAGGACCTGGTGACCGCGGCCGAGTGGTTCGGGCGCAGCCCGGCGTCGCTGTCGCTGTACTGCATGGGCCTGAACCAGTCGGTGCACGGCACCGACAAGAACCTGGCCCTGATCCACCTGCACCTGGCCACGCGCCAGCTGGGCCGTCCGGGGGCGGGGCCGTTCTCGTTGACCGGCCAGCCCAATGCCATGGGCGGGCGCGAGGTCGGCGGCATGGCGACCATGCTGGCCGCCCACCGCGAGATCGCCGATCCGGCGCACCGCGCCGAGGTCGAGGCCTTGTGGCAGCTGCCGCCCGGCAGTCTGTCGCCGCAGCCCGGACTGGCGGCGGTGGAGCTGTTCGAGGCCGTGCGCGCCGGCCGGATCAAGGCCATCTGGATCGCCTGCACCAACCCCGCGCATTCGATGCCCGACCTTGGCCCGGTGCGCGAGGCGCTGCAGCGCGCCGAGCTGGTGATCGTGCAGGAGGCTTTCGCCAATACCGATACCGTGCCTTATGCCGACGTGCTGCTGCCGGCCGCCACCTGGGGCGAGAAGGAGGGCACGGTCACCAATTCCGAGCGCCGCATCTCGCGCGTGCGCGCCGCGGTGGCGCCGCCGGGACAGGCGCGTCCGGACTGGTGGATCGCACGCGAGGTCGCGCTGCGGCTGGAAGCGCGACTGGCCGTGCCGGGCGCCGCGCCGCTGTTCGCCGCCGACACGCCTGCGGCGATCTTCGCCGAGCACCGCGCGCTGACCGTGGGCCGCGACCTGGATATCGGTGGCCTCGACTACGAGTTGCTGGAGCAACGCGGTCCGCAGCAGTGGCCTTTCCCGGCAGGAGCCACGCAAGGCGATGCCCGCCGCTATGCCGACGGCGTGTTCGCCACCGCCGATGGTCGCGCACGCTTCCACGCCACCCCGTACCGGCCAGTCGCCGAGCCGACTTCGGCGCGTTTCCCGCTGCGCCTGCTGACCGGGCGCCTGCGCGACCAGTGGCATGGCATGTCGCGTACCGGGCGGGTGCCGGCGCTGTACACGCACAGCCCCGAGCCTGCGCTGCGCATGCACCCCGAGGATGCGGCACGGCGCGGCCTCAAGGCCGGCGAGCTGGTGCGCGTGTCCAGCAAGCGCGGCGGCCTGGTATTGCCGCTGGAGCTGTCCGACGAGGTCGGCTCCGGCACCGTGTTCGCGGCCATGCACTGGAGCGGCCAGCACCTGGCCAGCGGCGGCATCAACGAGCTCAGCCAGCCGGCGGTCGACACGCGCTCGCGCCAGCCCGAGCTCAAGCACGCCGCGGTGCGGGTGGAGAGGGCGGAGTTCGGCTGGCATCTGCTGGCCGCGCGCCGTGGCGACGTGCTGGCGATGCATGCCGCGGTGCAGCCGTTGCTTGCGGCGTGCGGTTACGCCTCGGTCGCGCTGCAGCCGGACGTGGATCCGGAAGCCGTCGAAGGCAGCGGCTGGGTGGTGCTGCGCGCTGCGGCCTCCGGGGCGATGCCAGCCGACTGGCAGGCCGCGCTGGAGAACGCGCTGGGCCTGGCCGCCTCCGCCGACACCCTCGAGTACCGCGACGCCCGCCGCGGCCAGCTCAAGCGCGTGGCCTGGCGCGTTGCCGCAGGGGCCAGCCGTATCGATGGCTTGCTCTGGAGCGACGTGCGACCCGGCGGCGAAGCCCTGCTGCGCACCGCGCTGGCGGGCGAGCCCTGGCAGGGCTCGCGCCTGGCCGCCTTTGCCGCGCTGCCCGAAGTGGCGCGCGATGCGGTGGTCTGCGTCTGCCGCCAGGTCAGCGAATCGGCGATCCGGGCCGAAGTGCGCGCCGGCGCCGACCTGGCCGCGCTGAAGCAGCGCCTGGGCTGCGGCACGGTCTGTGGCTCCTGTGTCCCGCAACTCACCCGGCTCGTCCGCCAGGCCGCCAGCGCCTGACCGCCGCCCCCCCCCCCACTGGAGACCCGCCATGGCCCGCGACCCCCGTCACCCTGCCGATCTCCGCCGCCCGCCCGCCGAGGTGGTGCTGCTGTCCGCCGGCCCCGGCGACCTGGAACTGCTGACGCTCAAGGCCGTGCGCGCCCTGCAGCAGGCCGAGGTGCTGCTGCTGGACGAGCTGGTCGATCCCGGCATCGTCGAGCTGGCGCCGCAGGCACGCGTGGTGCGGGTGGGCAAGCGTGGCGGCTGCCGCTCCACGCCACAGGCCTTCATCTGCCGGCTGATGCGGCGCTACGCGCTGCAGGGCCTGCGCGTGGTGCGGGTGAAGGGCGGCGAGGCGCTGATGTTCGGCCGTGCGGGCGAGGAGATCGCCTTCCTGCGCGAGGCCGGAGTCCCGGTACGCATCATCAATGGCGTCAGCGCCGCCTTCGCCGCTGCCGCCGCGCTGGGCGTGTCCCTGACCCACCGCCAGCACTGCCATGGTGTGAGCTTCGTCACGGCGCATACCGCCGACCACGGCGAGCCGGACTGGGCGGCGCTGGCGCGCAGCGGCACCACCCTGGCCATCTACATGGGCATGGGCCGGCTGGAGCGCATCGCCCGCGCCCTGCTGGTCCACCTGCCGGGCGACACGCCGGCCGCCGTGGTGCAGGCCGCGTCGCGGCAGGACGAACAGGCCCAGGCCACCACCCTGGCCGGGCTGCTCGCGCTTCCTGCCGCCGGCGAGGGGCTGCCCGGGGTGATCCTGGTCGGCGGCGCCCTGGGCGAGGCCGCCGCGGTGGCGGGCAGGGCAGGCGAACCGGAACCGGAGGTCCGCGCGGCCGGCTGACGCGGCCGGGCACGGCAAGGGGCGCAGCGGGCCCGTAGAGATTCTCTTAAGAATCGGCCAGGCCCCGGGAAGGGGTGGACACAATGCCGGCCGATCCTGCCCCGAGTCCCCCTGCGATGGAAGCCCTGACCAACCTGCCTTCCCTGCCGCCCCTGGCGCTGCTGCAGCCGGGCGAACTGCCGCCGTCGCCGCCTTCCGATGGAGCCTCCGCGGGTGGCTTCGGGGACATGTTCCAGAAGGTCCTGCACCAGGTCGACGCGGTCCAGCACGAGGCCGCGCGCCAGGTCGAGGCGGTCGAGACCGGCGCCAGCGACGACCTGGTCGGCGCCATGCTCGCCAGCCAGGAGGCCAGCCTCTCGTTCTCGATGCTGATCCAGGTGCGCAACAAGGTCATGGCCGCGTTCGACGACCTCATGAAGACCACGGTCTGAGCGGGCGCCCACGGACGTGATCGAACGCCTCAAGCCCCTGGCCCAGCGCTGGCTCCCCGCCTCGCTGCCGCGCCCGTCCCCGGCCACCCTGTCGCGGCTGCTGCCGGTGGTGCTGCTGGCCTTGGCGCTGACCGCGCTGGGGATGATGTACCTGCACCACGCCCACTCGCGCTACAAGCCGGTGTTCGGCGCGCAGGAGAAGGTGGTGGCGGCCGACGTGATGTCGGTGCTCGACGCCGAGGGCATTCCCTACCGCCTGCACCCGGACACCGGCCAGGTGCTGGTGCCGGACTCGCGCCTGGGCCAGGTGCGCATGCTGCTGGCCGCGCGCGGCGTGGTCGCGCGCCTGCCGGACGGCCTGGAGGTGGTCGACCAGAAGGATCCGCTGGGCGTCAGCCAGTTCGTGCAGGACGTGCGCTTCCGCCGCGGGCTGGAAGGCGAGCTGGTGCAGAGCATCGTCACCCTCGACCCGGTGCAGTCGGCGCGCGTGCACCTGTCGGTGGCCAAGTCCTCCTCCTTCATCCTCAGCGATGGTGACAAGAGCTCGGCCTCGGTGGTGCTGGCGCTCAAGCCGGGACGCCGCCTCAACAAGGAGCAGGTCGCGGCGATCATCGCCATGGTCTCCGGCAGCGTCGCCAACCTCGATCCGGCGCGGGTGTCGGTGGTGGACCAGGCCGGCAACTTCCTGTCGGCCGGCGTCGACCTGGCCAGCCCGCACGGTGGCGACAACAGCGAGCTGGCCACCCGCGTGCGCGAGGAAACCCTGCGCAACATCCAGGACCTGCTCGGCCCCACCCTGGGCGACGGCAACTTCCGCGCCTCGGTGGCGGTGGAAGTGGACCAGGACCGCATCGAGGAAACCCGCGAACAGTACGGCGAGGCGCCGCGCGTCACCCAGGAGGCCACGCGCGAGGAGAACGACAGCGGGGTGATCCCGCTGGGCGTGCCCGGCTCGCTGTCCAACCGCCCCGTGGCGGTGTCCGGTGCCGCCAACGACGCCCCCGAGGGTCCGCGTTCGCAGAAGAACGCGCTCACCCGCCAGTACGTGTACGACCGCAACGTGGTCCAGATCCGGCGCAGCCCGGTGCGGCTCAAGCGCCTGAGCGTGGCGGTGGTGTTGAAGTCGCCGCCGAAGAAGGTGGTGGTGGCGTAGTTGATCGCCACCTGCAGCGGCTCGGAGCCGTCGGGGGTGCCCAGGGCGATGTTGATCGGCGCGGCAGGGGCGACCAGCTGGCCGGTGGTGCCGAACTGCAGGTTGGAGGTGACCGGGCCGGTGCCGTCGTCGACCAGGGTGCCGTCGACGGCGTAGTAGACGGTCACGTCGTTGCCGGCGCCGCGCACGAAGTACTGGCTGAGGGTGTGCTGGCGGCCCAGCGAGTCGTACAGGCTGGAGACCTGCACGCCGTTGTAGGTGGTGGCATCGGCCATGTCGAACGGCGCGGCCGGCGCCTGCCAGTCGGCGGACATGTTGCCGGCGTAGTTCAGCGTGCTGCTGGCGGCGGCGGGCATGGCCTCGGTCGGCACGCTCAGGTCGCCCAGCACGCCGCCGGAGGCGGTGCCGTAGCCCTGCACGCGACGGCCGATGGAGTCGACCACGAAGCCGTCCTTGTCCACGCTGAACTGGCCCAGGCGCGAGTACACCATCGCGCCGCTGCTGTCGCGGGCGACGAAGAAGCCGCGGCCCTGGATCGCGGCGTCGAGGCTGCGGCCGGTGGCCAGCACGTTGCCGCCCAGGCTCATCGACTGCGTGGTCGAGCCCACGTACACGCCGCCGGCCTTGCCCTGGGAGTACGCCGAGGCGAAGTTGGCGCGACCGGACTTGAAGCCGTAGCTGCCGCTGTTGGCGATGTTGTTGCTGATCTGGTCGAGCTGGCCGGTGACTGCGTTGAGGCCGCTGAGTGCGATGTTGAATGCCATGGACCGTCAGGCTCCTTGCTGCGAGGTGGTCTGGGTGCCGCCGTTGCGGCCCAGGAATCGGGAGATGACGCCGGTGCCGACTTCGCCGACGCCGGAGACGTCGAGCACGACCCGGCCCTGCGCATCCAGGCGCACGCCGAGCAGGCGGCCCTGGAGTTTGGCGCGCGGCGCCTCGCCGGTGCCGGCCTCGATCCGCAGCGCGTAGCGTCCGGCGGGCAGGCCGAGCTTGCGCGGGTCGATGCTGAACTGCACGGTGCCGGCGTCGTGCGCGCCCAGCTCGATGCGGCGGGTGCTGCCGTCGGCGCCGGTCAGCAGCACGGCCACCTCGGCGGCGGGCGCATCCAGCACGAATGCGCCCTGGACCGGGTCGGCGTCGAGGCTGACGCCGGCGGCGGCGACCATGATGTCGCTGCCGACCTGGGCGCCCAGGTTCACCACCAGCATGCTTTCCTGCAGTGCCGCGGAGCTGCTGGTCAGGCTGGACAGGGTCTGCATCGTCTCGACCTGGCTCATCGAGGCGAACTGGTTGACGAAGTCCTTGCTCTCCATCGGCGAGAGCGGGTCCTGGTTGCGGATCTGCGCCACCAGCAGGGTCATGAACAGGTCGGAGACGCTGCGGCCGTTCGCGGCCACGGCCCCGTCGGACCTGCCGGCGCCGGCGCCGGCCAGCAACGCGTTGTCGACCGCGGTCATGCGCCTTCTCCCAGCTTCAGCACCGCCTGCTGCATCCCGTTCAGGCGCGCCAGCACCTCGACGTTGGTGGAATAGGCGCGGGAGGCGGCGAGCATGTCGGCCATCTCCTCCACCGGGTTGACGTTGGAATAGAAGACCATGCCGTTCTCGTCGGCCAGGGGGTTGCCGGGCTCGTGGCGCGATTCCAGCGGGTCCTGGCTGGTGATCACGTCCAGCACCTGCACCCGCGCGCCGAGGCCGTTGAACACCGAGGCGAACACCGGCTTGCGCGCCAGGTAGGCGCCGTTGGCGGTGCCGGCGGTGTTGGCGTTGGCCAGGTTGCTGGCGATGGTGTTCATGCGCACGGTCTGGGCGGCCATGGCCGAACCGGCGATCTCCACGCTCTGCTTGAAGCTCATCGTGCTTACCCGTTGCCCTGGATCGCCGCGGCCAAGGTCCTTGAGCCTCATGTTCAGGAAGGTCAGGCTGGTCTGGAAATCGAGGGCGTTCTGCGCGAATTCGGCCTGTTCGACGCCGAGCTCGACGGTGTTGCCGTCCTGCGAGGGGCGGCTGGGAACGCGGTAGAGCACCGCGTCGGATTCGAACGGCAGCAGCGGCTCGGCCAGGCCGAGCGCGGCCTCGTCCAGGCGCGCGCGGAAGTCGAGGTCGCGTGCCTGGTAGCCGGGGGTGTTCTCGTTGGCCAGGTTGGAGGCCAGTACCTGGGCGCGTTCGCCGCGCAGCTTCAGCGCGGCAGGGTGCAGGCCAAGCGCCTGTCCGAGGTTGATACCCATGCTGTTCCGGTTCCTCTGGTGGTCGCGGCAGTGCCACGACCGGGCCGTCGCATGGTAGGGAGGCCCCCCGGCCGCTGGCGGAATCTAAAAAGATCCTGAGCGAAGCCCGCGCGCCCGCGCGGCTAATCTGCGCGGCATGTCCCAATCGCACCTCGCCTGCCTGCTGGCGGCATGTATGCCGCCGCAGGCACGCGCGCAGGACGCTTCGATGCCGCAGGCGCGGCTGGAACAGGTGGCGCGTGCCTGGGTGCAACGGCGGGTCCAGGCAATGGGCGTGCCCACCGCACGCATCGAGGTGCTGCTGTTGCCGGCGGCACGGCGCCCGCCCGATTGCGCGCGGCCGCTGCAGGTGGAGGTGGCCGAGGTGGCGGCGGACGAGCGCTTCGACCGCCTGCAGCTGCTGGTGCGCTGTCCTGGCGGCGGCGAGGTGCGTTTCGCGGCGCGCGCCGGCGCCTACGTGGACGCGGTGGTCGCGCGCGGGGAAGTGGAGGCCGGGCAGCCGCTGCGTGCCGAGGCGCTGGGAACCGGCGAGCAGGACCTGGCGGCGATCCCCGACCTGTTGCTGTCGCCGGACCAGGCCGCCGGCTACCGCGCCCGGCGCACGCTGCGCGCGGGCCAGCCGTTGCGGCGTTCGCTGCTGCAGGGCGGCAGCGCGGTCGCCCGTGGCCAGCCGCTGCGGATCGTGGCGACGGGGCAGGGCTTCCAGACCGCGATTGCAGGCACCGCGCTGGAGGATGGCGGGGTAGGCGACAGCGTGCGCATCCGCAACACCAGCACAGGCAAGACCACCCGTGCCCGGGTCCTGGCCCCCGGCGTGGTCGGCCTGGAGGCGGAGGCGGCGCCATAGCGCGGCGCCGGACGGCGCGGCCAGGCGTGGCGATGGAAACAAAAAGCCCCGCGGATGCGGGGCTTTTGCGTTGCAGGCAATGGTGGCTACGGGTGGACTCGAACCACCGACCCCAGCATTATGAGTGCTGTGCTCTAACCGGCTGAGCTACGTAGCCGAAACCGCGGACCAGGCCGCGCTTCCCGCGCACGCGCCTGCAGAGCGGCGGGGAATTGCGAATTTTTCACGTTCCTGGCCGCGCTGTCAATCGCCGCTTGTCGCCCTGCCGGGGGCGTGGCATTGTCGGGGCAGTCGAATTTTCTGGAGTCCGCATCGTGATCGATCCGGACGGTTACAGGCCGAACGTCGGCATCGTGCTGATGCGCGACGATGGGCAGGTGTTCTGGGCGCGCCGGGTGCGCCGGGATGGCTGGCAGTTCCCGCAGGGCGGGATGCGCAGCGACGAAACCCCGGTCGAGGCCATGTACCGCGAGCTGTACGAGGAAACCGGCCTGTCCCCCGAGCATGTGGAACTGCTGGGCGCCACGCCCGGCTGGCTGCGCTACCGGCTGCCGGGGCGGGCGATCCGCCGTGGCGGGCCGGGGCCGGTGTGCATCGGGCAGAAGCAGGTCTGGTTCCTGCTGCGGCTGGTGGCCGACGATTCACTGGTGCGCTTCGACGCCACCGACAGCCCCGAGTTCGACCACTGGCGCTGGGTCGACTTCTGGTACCCGGTCGAGCACGTGGTCACCTTCAAGCGCGGGGTCTATGCCCGCGCCCTGCGCCACCTGGCCCCGCTGGCCACCAGCGTGGGCGCCCAGCTGCGGCAGATGCCGGGGGTGGCGCAGCAGGCCTGGCTGCCGGGCAACAGCGCCGGCCACGACCGTCCGCGGCGGCGGCCGCGGCAGCCGCGGGGCGGGCGTTCATCCGCCTGAACCCTGGCAGGGGCCGCGGACGCGGATGCAATTGACAACGGTTCTCATTCATTGTGGAATGGATCCCGGTTCAGCCACATGAGACCGCCGTGTACGTCTGCATCTGCAATGGGGTTACCGACCGCCAGATCCGCGAGGCCGTCGAGGCCGGCTGCGAAAGCGTCGCCGAACTGACCATGCGTACCGGCTGCGGCGCGACCTGCGGCACCTGCCTGCCGCTGGCCGCCGACCTGGTGGCCGAATACCGGGCCCGCGCCCTGTCCCTGCCGCTGCTGCAGGCGGCCTGAGCCTCGCCGGCCCGCGGCCGGCGATGCACACGATTCGCGTTACCTCGCCGCCGCCCGCGGCGCGCTAGAGTGCGCGCATCCCCCGCGCAGGAGCGAACCCGATGAAAGGCGACGCGAAGGTCATCGAGTACCTCAACAAGGCCCTGTACAACGAGCTCACCGCGATCAACCAGTACTTCCTGCACGCCAAGATGCTGAAGAACTGGGGGCTCAAGGAGCTGGCCGAGCACGAGTACAAGGAATCGATCGAGGAGATGCACCACGCCGACTGGCTGGCCGAGCGCATCCTGTTCCTCGAGGGCCTGCCGAACTTCCAGGCGCTGGGCAAGCTGCGCATCGGCGAGGGCCCGCGCGAGGCGCTGGAGTGCGACCTGGCGCTGGAACTGGAAGGCATCCCGCTGCTGCGCGAGGCCATCGCCTACGCCGATTCGGTCGGCGACTACGTCAGCCGCCAGCTGTTCACGAAGATCCTCGACAACGAGGAGGAGCACGTGGACTGGCTGGAGACCCAGCTGGACCTGATCGCCCGCATCGGCGAGCAGAACTACCTGCTCAGCAAGCTCGAGGACTGACCCGGGGTCGCCAGCCAGGCCAGCAGCGCCTCGCGCGCGCGGCCGAATTCGGCGATCAGCAGCGCCGCGGCCACCGCCGGCCGCTCCAGGGTGCCGGTGCGCGCCGCGGTCTCGATCCGGCGCGCCACCGACGACAGCGCCAGCGCGCCGATGTTGGCGCTGGAGGACTTGAGCGCATGCGCGGCCTCGCGCATGGCCGGCAGGTCGGGCGTGGCCGAGGCCTGCTCCACCTGGCGCACCAGCCGCGGCGCATCCTCCAGGAACAGGCGCACGATCGCGGTGGCGTCGTCGCCGGCGATCGCGCGCAGCTCATCCAGCATTTCCATGTCCAGCACCGGGATCCCGGCATCCACGGCCGACAGGGCCGTGGCCTGGGCGCCGCTGGCGCGCGCCGCGGGGGCCGCCGGGCGGACCGGGGTGATTGCCGGCGTGGCCGGAGCCGTGGAAGGCGGTGCAGGGTTCGCCGGAGCCATGGGGTGCGCAGGAGCCGCCGGCGTGGCCGGCCGACCGGCGGCCGGCGCGGCGGGGGCGCCTGGCGCGGTCGGTGCAGTCGGCGCCGGGGCCGGGCGCGGCGGTGTCGCCGCAACCCGCGACGGCTGGGTTGCGGGAGGCATCAGCGGGGCCGCGGGCCGGGCCGGCGGCGTGGCCACGGCCGGAGCGGGGGCCGGGCGCGCCGGGCCAGGGGCGGGCGCGGCGCGCGGGACCGGGCCCGGGGCGGCAGCCGACGCGGGCGTCGCCGCCGGCGGGACGCTGGGTGCAGGCCGCGCCGGGGCCGCGGACGCCGCGGGCGCAGGCGCCTGGGCGGCGGCGGGCGCCGGGCGCAGCCAGCGCCGCAGGCAGGCATCGAGCTGCTCGCGCGCCACCGGTTTGGACAGGTAGTCGTCCATGCCCGCGTCCAGGCAGCGCTGGCGGTCGCCGGCCATGACGTTGGCGGTCATGGCCACGATCGGCAGGCGCCGGCCGCCGCGCACCGCTTCCTGCTCGCGCCAGCGCCGGGTGGCGCTGTAGCCGTCCAGCACCGGCATCTGGCAGTCCATGAAAACCAGGTCGTACTCGGCCGCGGCCAGGCGCGCCAGCGCGGCCTCGCCATTGGTCGCGGTGTCGCAGGCGTAGCCCAGCACCGACAGCAGCTTCTGCGCCACCAGCAGGTTGACGGGGTTGTCCTCCACCAGCAGCAGGCGCGCCGCATGCACCGGCGCCGGCCCGGCCGCCGGCGCGGGAGATGCAGGCGGGGCAGGGGGCGCAGCCGGGGTTTCCGGTGCCTGCGGTGCCGGGCCCGGCTCGGCGCCGGCCAGCCCGCCGCCGGCCAGCGCGCCGGGGGTGTCGTCGTCGCCGCCCGGGGCGGTGTCGGCGGCCGTGCCCGCACCATCGCCGGCCGGTTCCTGCAGCGCGGCGCGCAGCTCGGCGTCCGCCGCCATCCGCGGCACCAGCTCGGCGCCCTCGCGCAGTTCCCCCGGCACCTCCGCGCCGTACAGCCACAGCAGGCGGATGCCGGCGTAGGCCGGGGTCCGGGCCAGCGCCCGGTACAGGGCGCGCGCGCTGTGGCGCAGGCCGTCGTGGTCGGCCAGGACCGCGACGTAGGCGCCGCGTGCCTGGCGCGGGAGGGCATCGCCGCGCAGCCGTTCCAGCGCTTCCTGCGGCGATTCGACCGCGTCCACGGCGTAGCCCCACGGTGGCAGCAGCAGGCCCATGCGCTGGCGCAGGCGCACGTCCGGGCTGACCACCAGCACCTGGCGCAGTTCTGCGCCACCGGTCTCGCCGCGCTGCAGGTCGCCGACCACCTTCAGCAGCGGGATCTCGAACCAGAAGGTGGAGCCGCGGCTGGGCTCGGATTCCACCCCGATGCGTCCGCCCATCAGGTCGACGATGCGCTTGCAGATGGCCAGGCCCAGGCCAGTGCCGCCGTACAGGCGGGTGGTGGAGGCGTCGGCCTGGCTGAAGGCACGGAACAGGCGCGCCTGGATGTCCGGGTCGATGCCGATGCCGGTGTCGCGCACCTCGAAGCGCAGCAGGTGCTGCGCCGGGGTCTCGCCCAGCCGGCGCACGGCCAGGGTGACCCCGCCGCGCTCGGTGAACTTGACCGCGTTGCCGACCAGGTTGCCCAGCACCTGGCGCAGCCGCACCGGGTCGCCGCGCACCGGCAGGCGCACGTTGGGGTCGATCTCCAGCTCCAGCCGCAGGCCCTTGTCCTCGGCCGGGCGGCGCATCAGCTGCAGCATCGCCTCCAGCGGCTCGCGCAGGTTGAAGGTGGTGATCTCCAGCTCAAGCCGGTTCGCCTCCAGCTTGGAGTAGTCGAGGATGTCGTCGACGATCCGCAGCAGCTGCAGCGAGGACTCGTGCGCGGTGCGCAGCATCTGCCGCTGGTCCTCGGCCAGGGTGCCGTGCCCGATCAGGTCCAGCATCGGGATGATGCCGTTGAGCGGGGTGCGGATCTCGTGGCTCATGGTGGCCAGGAACTCGCCCTTGGCCAGGGCCGCGGCCTCGGCCGCCTGCTTGGCCTGCAGCAGCTGCTGCTCGAGCTTGTCGTGGCGCTGCAGCTCGCGCTGCAGCTGGTTGCGCTCGTGCTCGGCCGTGGCCGCGCGCGCCAGCGCCGTGTCCAGCACCGCCGCGGCGCGGCGGGTGGCGAACAGGGTCACCAGCGCGGCCACCAGCCCGGCCAGCGCCAGGCCGCCGGCCAGCGCCACCCAGGGCCCGGGGATCCCGGCCAGTGCCAGGGCCAGGGCCAGCAACGCCGCTGCCATCGCGCCTGCGGCGGCAGCCGGCCACGGGCTGCGGGAGGCGGGCGCGGCCATGGCTAGAGCACCGCGTTCTGGAAGTCGAAGTCGAGCTCGCTGCCTACCGAGCTGACCAGGTTGCCCTGCACGAAGTCGATGCCGGCCATCCACATCGCCGCGGCGGCCTGCGGATCCTCGATCTGCTGGCCGACCACCAGCAGGCCGAAGCCATGGGCCTTGTCAATGGTGGCGCGCAGCTGGTCGCGCAGGCCCTGGTCGGTGTGCGCGCCGGCGAAGCGCCCGGCCATGCGCACGTAGCCCAGCGGCAGCTGGCCCAGCAGCGCCTCGGCCTCCGGGCCGGGCTCGTACTGGCTGAGGCAGAACTGCACGCCGGCCTCCACCAGGCGGCGGCAGAACGGGGCGAGGGCCACGCAGTGGACCAGGGCGTCGGCCAGGCGCAGGTCGATGATCACCGCGCCACCGTCGATGGCGCGCGCGCCGATCGCCTGCAGCAGCCAGTCGGCGTAGGCCTCGCGGGTGAGCGTGCGCGGCGACTGCGAGACGAACAGCTGCAGCGGGTTGCCCTCGCGCGCGCGGCGCGCGATCAGGTCCAGCGCGTGCTCCATCACCTGCTGGTCCAGGTCGGTGATGCGGCCGCTGGCCTCCGCCGTGGGCACCACCTGGCCGGCCGACAGCACCGTGCCGTCGGCCTGGCGCAGGCGCATCAGCACCTGGTATCGGGCCTGTTCGCTGCCGGCCACCGCCACCACCGGCTGGTAGGCCAGTTCGATCTCGCCTTCCAGCAGGGCCAGCTGTTCCTGTGCCTCCTGGGTGCTGGGCGGCACGTAGCCGCACACGCCCTCCGGCAGCAGGCGCGCCTGCAGCGCGGCGCGCTCGGTCGCCTCCAGCGCGGCGGTGGCGTGCTCGAAGCCGCCGGGCAGGGCGGCGTGGCCGACCGCGCTGCGCAGCTGCAGCGGCTCGCCCTCGCGCACCTGGAAGGTTTCGGTGGCCAGGCGCGCGCGCATCTCCGCGGCGATCGCCTGCAGCTGGTCCGGGACCGCGTCGCGGACCAGCGCCAGGAAGCTGTTGTCGTTCAGGCGCGCCAGCGGCGCCGGCGCCACGATCAGCGCCAGGCGGCGGCCGGCCTCGGCCATCAGCCGCTCGAACGCGGCGTAGCCGAAGCGCTCGCGCAGGCTCAGCGCGCCGGCGACCTCGACGAAGAACAGACCGGCGGTGGCGCCGGCGGCAAGCATCTCCTCCACCTGCTGCAGCAGCCAGCTGCGGGTGGCCAGGCCGGTGTCCGGGTGGCTGCGCAGGGTCGGCACCGCGATCGCCGGCGCGGCCGCGGCCTCGCGCTGCGCGCGCCGGCGCTGGATGCGGTTGGCCACCGCGGCGATCAGGTGGCGCGGACGCACCGGCTTGACCAGGCAATCGTCGGCGCCGGCTTCCAGCACCTCGAACTGCAGGTCCGGGTCCGGTTCGCCGGTGAGGAACACGATCGGCAGCAGCTGGCAGCCGGGCTGCTGGCGCACCAGGGTGGTCAGGCGGCGGCCGTCCACGCCCGGCAGGTGCAGGTCCATCAGGATCAGGTCCGGCTCGAACCGGGTGATCGCCTCGATCAGGCCCTCCGGCTGCATCAGCACCTCGGCCTGCATGCCGGCGCCGTGCAGCACGCTCTGCGCGAACAGCGCCTGCGGACGGTCGTCCTCGACCACCAGGATGCGGTACGGGGCCTCTTCGCCGGTGCTGAGCACCGGGGCCGGGGTCGGCACCGGGCCGGACGGGGCCACGGCGGCGGGCGGCGGCACCGCGGCGCCCACGCGCGCGGCGGGAGCGGCCGCGGCTTCGGCCGCCACGTCCGCGGCGTCGCGGGTCCAGCGGCGCCAGTAATGCGGTGGCGGGGTTTCGGCGCGTATGCGCTGGCGCGCCGCCGGGTCCTCCGGCGTGGGCGCAGGATCTCGTGCGGCCATCAATGGCTCCCCTATTGGGCCTGCATTATGTGACCAATCCCTCCATCCGGTACAACCCTGGGCGGTCCGCAACGGTTCATCGGGCGGCCAGCAGGCGGCGCATGCCGCGCGCCATCAGCCGCCAGATCCACCACACCAGCAGCGCGCCGAGCACGGTGGTGCCGACCACCAGCGCCAGCGCCAGCCATGGGTGTGCCAGCGCCAGCGCCAGGCCGCCGACCACCACGGTGTCCTCGGCCGCCGAGGCGGCCCAGTTGCTGGCCGGTTCGGGGGAGGTGTTGAGCAGGGCGCGGGTGCCGGACTTGAGCGCGTGGCTGGCCAGGGCCACGCCCGCGCCGGTGGCCAGCGCGCCGGCGCCGAGCTCGCCGTCCGGCGACAACGCGGCGGCGGCCAGGAAGGCGCCCGCCGGGATCCGCGCCAGGGTCTGCAGCAGGTCCCAGACCGAGTCCACCCCGGGGATCTTGTCGGCCAGGAATTCGGCCACCGCCAGCGCCCCGGAGGTGCCCAGCACCCACCACGACTGCGTGGCCTGCAAGGCCGGCGGCAGCTCGACCCAGCCGAGCAGCCCGGCCAGGCCCACGCCGAACACGGTCAGGTAGGCGCGGATGCCGGCCATCCAGGCCAGCAGCAGGCCGATCACGAAGACGTGGGCATCGGTCATGGCGGCTCCTTGCGGAGGGGACACGGGGCCAGGGCGGGGCGGCTCCGGCCGCCGGCACCGGGGCGGTTACACTGCCCGGCCATCGGCCGCAGTATAGGCAGAAACGACGGCATGACCCGATGACAGGATCGTCCTCACGCTTTCGCATCGTCCCGCGCCGTGGTTCCGGGCGCGCATGGAAGATCGGCCTCGCCTGCGCCTGGCTGCTGAGCCTGGTGGTGGTGGGCCTGGTGGCCACCCGGCTCGCCGCACCGGGGCTGCAGCAGGTGCGCGAGGGCGCGCGCCAGGCCCGGCACGAGGCCGAGCAGCTGCGCCGCCAGCTCGAGGAACTGAACCAGCGGGTGGTGACCCTGGAACGCTCGGACCAGATCAGCCGCGCCGCCAACATCGAACTGCAGGCCTCGCTGGCCGCGCGCGACGAGGAGATCGCGGCGCTGCGCACCGACGTGGCGTTCTACGAGCGCCTGGTGGGCGCGACCAGCCAGCGCAAGGGCCTGAGCGTGCACTCGATCGAGTTCGCCCCGGAGGAGGGCGGCACCTGGCGCTACCGCGCGGTGCTGACCCAGAACCTCAACCGCGGCGCGATCAGCCAGGGGCAGATGCGCTTCACCGTGGAGGGCGTGCGCGACGGCAAGCTCGCCAGCATCGGCTGGAACGAGCTGCTGCAGCGCCCGGACGCGCCCGGCCAGCCGTATTCCTTCAGGTATTTCCAGGAACTGGACGGCAGCGTGATGCTGCCCAAGGATTTCACCCCGCAACGTGTGCGAGTCTTGCTGCGCGGCAACGGAGGGGGTGCCGAGCAGACTTTCGACTGGAAAACCGCCGGCAGCGGGGGAGGCAGGTAACGTGTTCGGAAAGAAGAAGTCCGGCCAGCGCAACGGCTACACCATCGATACCCTGGTGGGCCCTGAGGTGGTGATCCGCGGCGACCTGGAATTCAGCGGCGGCCTGTACGTGGAAGGCCGCATCGAGGGCCGGGTGCAGGCGGTCCAGGGCAAGCCCGCCAGCCTGGTGCTGGCCGAGGGCGGCAGCATCGCCGGCGGGATCCACGTCCCGGTGGTGGTGATCAACGGCACCGTGGTCGGCGACGTGCACGCATCCGAGCGGGTGGAGCTGGGGCAGCAGGCGCGGGTGGAGGGCGATGTCCACTATGCCGTGGTGGAGATGAGCGCCGGTGCCCAGCTGACCGGCCGCCTGGTCCACGCCCAGCCGCCGGCGACCCGCGCCCTGCCGGCGCCGGAACAGCAGCCGCGGGAAGCCGCCAAGGCCGGTTCCGGCGAGGCGATGGCGACCGCCGAGGCTTGAACGGGGGGCGCCACGCCCCCATGCTGGCAGCATGATTCCGCTTCCCACCGTTCCCAGCTACCAGCAGCTGGACCAGCCGCTGCGCTTCAGCAGCGCCGCCGCGGCCAAGGTCCGCGAGCTGATCGCCGAAGAGGGCAACGCCGACCTCAAGCTGCGCGTCTACATCCAGGGCGGCGGCTGTTCAGGCTTCCAGTACGGCTTCGAGTTCGACGAGAACCAGGCCGAGGACGACATGGCCGTGAACACCGACGGGGTGACCTTGCTGGTCGACCCGCTGAGCCTGCAGTACCTGATGGGCGCCGAGGTCGACTACAGCGAAGGCCTCAGCGGCGCCCAGTTCGTGATCCGCAACCCCAACGCCAAGACGACCTGCGGCTGCGGCAGCAGCTTCAGCGTCTGACCGCGGCGGAGGCCAGGCCGATGGCCACGTCCACCGCGGCGGCCGCGTTGTCCGGTTATGCCTTCGGCGACGCCGGGCTGGACCGCTCCGACGCCCTGCGCGGCGACGCCGCCGCCCTGCGCGCGCTGTGGCCGCGGGCGCGGCTGCTGCTGCTGGACGCCGAGGGCCGCGCCGCCGCCGACGGGTGCGGCCAGCCGCTGCCGCTGGCCGGCACCGACCTTCCCGACCGCTTCGACCAGGCCGTATTCCTGGGCCTGGACGGCAGCGGCCAGCCGCATTTCGCCCTGCAGGCGCCCGCCGGGCAGGCGGTTCGGCAATGGATCGACCTGCGCCGCGCCGCTGGCGCCTGGCCGCCCACCGTGGCCGGCGCCTTCGCCTATGCCCGCGGCATGCTCCACTGGCGGGCCCGCAACCGCCACTGCGGTGCCTGCGGCGCGGCGGTGGAATTCCAGCGTGGCGGGTTCGTTGCGCACTGCCCGGCCTGCGGCAGCGACCACTACCCGCGGGTGGACCCGGCGGTGATCGTGGCCGTCAGCGACGGCGAGCGGCTGCTGCTGGGGCGCCAGCCCGGCTGGGTGCCGGGGCGCTGGTCGGTGCTGGCCGGGTTCGTGGAGCCGGGCGAGACCCCCGAGCAGGCGGTGGTGCGCGAAGTCCACGAGGAAACCGGGGTGCGGGTGCGCGACTGCCGCTACCTGGCCGCCCAGCCCTGGCCATTCCCTGGCTCGCTGATGCTGGGCTACATCGCCCGCGGCGAGCCCGACCTGCCGCGGATCGACGGCGAACTGGAGGCGGCGCGCTGGTTCACCCGCGAGGAAGTCGGCCAGGCCCTGGCCCGCGGCGACGACGCCAGTGGCGGCCCGGTCCTGCCGCCCTCGCTGTCGATCGCGCGGGCGCTGGTCGAGTACTGGTACGCCGAGGGCGCGCCGGCGGTGACCGCCGCCCGCGCCGCCGGCTAGTATCCGCGGCACGGAGGGAGCATGTTCACGACCCTGGTCGCGGTGATCATCGCCCTGGTGCTGGGCCACGTGGCGCCGGCCGTGCTGGCGCCGGCGCGCAGCTTCGGCTGGTACGCGCGCTGGCAGGCCTGGCTGGCCGCGCAGCTGGCCGACGGCGGCCCCTGGCGCACCCGCTGGGGCATCGCCTTGGCGGTGCTGCCGCCGGTGCTGCTGGTGCTGGCCCTGCAGCTGGCGCTGGGGCGGGTGCTGTACGGCCTGCCGGGGCTGCTGTTCGGCGTGCTGGTGCTGGTCCTGGCCTGGGGCCCGCGCGACCTGGACGTGGACGTGGAAGCGGTGCTGGACGCCGAGGACCCGGCGACCCGCAAGGCCCGCCTGGACCAGCTGGCGGCCGAACCCGGGCAGGTGGTGGCCGAAGGCCCCGGACTGCCGGCGGTGATGGCACGCGCCGCCCTGCGGCGCTGGTTCGCGGTGCTGTTCTGGTTCCTGCTGCTGGGCCCGGCCGGGGCGGTGCTGTACCGCCTGCTGGAGCGTTCGGCGTTCGCCGGCCAGGTCCGCCAGCTGCCCGAGGACAACGCCGCCGGACTGCTGTGGCTGCTGCGCTGGATGGAATGGCCGGTGGCCCAGCTGATGACCCTGGCCCTGGCCCTGGCCGGCAACTTCGACCTGGTCAGCCGTGCCTGGCGGCACAAGGGCGGCGCCGGCTGGAACCCGGAAAGCCGGTTCCTGGAGGCGGCAGCGCGCGCGGCGGTGGTCGGCGAGCTGGCCGAGGAAGACGCCGAGGACCTGGAGGCCGGCCGCGTGCCCGCGCGCGGCGAACTGGCCGAGCTGCGCGACGCGATGAACCTGATCTGGCGGGCGCTGTTGCTCTGGCTGGCAGTGCTGGCCCTGCTGATCCTGGCCGGCTGGGCCGGCTGAGCGGCGCGCGCCGCGCCAGGCAGGCATCAGGGCTGGCCACGACGAAGGCGTCGCCACGCGCCAGCGGCCTCACCGCCCGGGCTGGCGTTGCCCTAGACCGGTGCGAGCAGCGTGAACGGAAACCACGGAAGGTTCCGCAGGATCCAGTACCCCGGCAACACCGCCAGCCACAGCTTCGGCGCCAGCACCCAGCGCATCAGCGGTGCCAGCAGCCGCGGCTGCCAGCCGCCGGACCAGGCCAGCATCAGCGGGGTCAGGCCCAGCGCCAGCAGGCCCAGCGGGTTCATCGAGAAGGCCCGCACCAGGTCGCCGTGCACCAGCGCGTGCATGGCCCGGGTCAGGCCACAGCCGATGCAGAACCAGCCGGTGAAGGCGCGGAACATGCATGGCGGGAACGGGTTGCCGGCCACGTTGGGATCGTAGGTGCGCAGCAACCACACGCCGGCGCCGGCCGCCACCGCGGCCGACGCCAGCATCGCGATCCGCAAGGGCCGCGACAGGGCCATGGATCAGCCCTGCATCTGCTGCATCATCTGCATGTACTCGGCCATGCCGCCGGTGGCCAGCGCCCAGATGTTGAGCAGCAGGCCGATGATGGCCAGCGCGGTGGCCACCCAGCACCAGGTCTTGGCATTGGCCGAGGCGCGGCGCGCGCCCTCCAGGTCGCCGCGGTCGAGCAGCGAGTTGACCTTGCTGGCGAACACGATGGCGACGATGCCGACCAGCCCCAGCGGGCAGCACAGGCAGGTGGCCAGGATCGTGGAGATGATGGCCCAGGCCAGGTGGTTGGGAACCGGCTCCTGCACCGGCGCGGCGGACTGGGGGGACGGTGGCGGAACGTAGCTCATCAGGTTGCTCCAGCAGGGAAGGAAAGGCCGTGGCGGGCCTGACACCGGCCGGCGGCATGCCGGCGCGGGCACCGGGCCCGGTGCTGCAGGGGCGGACAGCTGCGGTCGCGGATGGTGGCGTGCCGCGCGTGCGGCGGCGCGCCCGTCGTCCGCGGCGCGGTTGCCCGGGCCCCGGTTGCCGGAATACAGGTGCCACGTCCCATGGCGTTGTTCGGCGCGTCCATGCTGGCGTACATCCCCCCGGACAACAGCCGCAAGCCTAACCGACCGGCCACTGGCGGCAAAAGCCGCGCCGTGGCGCGTGGCTCATGCATCGTCGCCGCGCAGTTCGCGCACGCGTGCCTCCAGCGCCTGCGCCGACACCGGGCCGGGCAGCGGCGCGGCGGCGATCACCTCTACCCGCGCGCGCAGCCGGCGCGGCACGCGCATGCGGCCCAGGCGCGAATCGCGCCGGCTCCACATGCTGGCCCACATGCCGCGCAGCGCCATCGGCACCACCGGCACCGGGCGCCCGGCCGCGGCGGCGCGTTCCAGGATCCGCTCCACCCCGGACCTGAACGGCGCGATCCCGCCGTCCTTGGTCAGCGCGCCCTCGGGGAAGATGCACACCAGCTCGCCCTCGGCCAGCGCGGCGTCGATCGCGTCGAACGCGCGCTGCATGCGCTCCGGGTCCTCGCGCGCGCCGGCGATGGGGATGGCGCGGGCGGTGCGGAAGATCCAGCTCATCACCGGGATGTCGAAGATCCGGTAGTACATGACGAAGCGCACCGGGCGCGGGATGCTCGCCGCCAGGATCAGCGCGTCCATGTAGCTGACGTGGTTGCACACCAGCACCGCCGCGCCCTCGTCGGGCACGTGCTCCTCCACGCCGCGCACGCGCAGCCGGTACAGCGCCCGCACCAGCACCCAGCTGAGGAAGCGCATCAGGAACTCGGGCACCAGGGCGAAGATCCACGCCGCCACCAGCACGTTGGCGATCGCCATGGCCAGGAACAGCTGCGGGCTGCTCCAGCCCAGCATGCCCGCGCCCAGTCCGACCACCGCCGCCAGCACGATGAAGCCGGAGTTCTGGATGTTCAGCGCGGCAAACACCCGCGACATGCGCGAGGACGGCGTGCGGCTCTGGATCAGGGCGAACAGCGGCACCACGAAGAAGCCGGTAAACACGCCGATGCCCAGCAGGTCGACGACGATGCGCAGGCTGCCGGGCTGGGCCAGGAAGCCGGCCACGTCCAGCCCGGTGGCCGGCGGCGCGCCGGGGCGGGCGAAGTAGAGGTCCAGCAGGAACGCGCTCATGCCGGCCGCGCCCAGCGGCACCAGGCCGATCTCCACGGTGCGCGCCGACAGCTTCTCGCAAAGCAGCGAGCCGGTGCCGGTGCCGACCGAGAACAGCGCCAGCACGAAGATGTACAGCGTGGCCGAGCCGGAGGCGCCGCCGAGGTTGAGTTCGGCGTAGGCCGGCAGCTGCGAGGTGACGATGGTGCCGAAGAACCAGAACCAGGACACGCCGAGGATGGCGTTGCGCACCGCCGGCTGGGCGCGCGCCATGCGCAGCACCGCCAGCGACTCAGGCAGCGGGTTCCAGCCGATCTTCAGGTCCGGCGCGCCGGCGTCCACCCGCGGGATCATGCGCGCCACCAGGTTGCCGGCGATGGCCAGCGCCACGATCGCCGCGGCCGCTGCCTCCGGGCCGTGCGCGCCGGCGAGCTGGAAGATCAGGCCGCCGGTGATCATGCCGCCGAGGATCGAGATCGAAGTGCCCATCTCGACCAGGCCGTTGCCGCCGGTCAGTTCCTCGGGCTTGAGGATGGCCGGCAGCACCGAGTACTTCACCGGGCCGAACAGGGTCGACTGCAGGCCGGTGCAGAACAGCGCCACCAGCAGCAGCGGCATGGACTGCAGCAGGAAGCCCACCGCCGCCAGCGACATGATCGCGATCTCCATGCTGGTGGTGACCACGATCAGGCGCTGCTTCTCCAGCTTCTCCGCCACCTGCCCGGCGATCGCCGAGAACAGGAAGTAGGGCGCGATGAAGATCGCCGGGGCGATGACCGCGTAGGTCGAGCGCTCCTCGGCGCTGACCCCGAGGAAGAACAGCAGGCCGATGATGGCCTGGCGGTAGACGTTGTCGTTGAAGGCGCCGAGCGCCTGCACGATGAAGTAGGGCAGGAAGCGGCGCTGGGTCAGCAGCGCGAACTGGCTGTGGGCGGCCATGCGGCTCTCCGCGGGACTGGCGCGGAGCCTAGCAGAGCGCCGGGTCGCGGTGGACATGCGCGGCGTGGACGGCGCACCCGACCGTTGCCTTGCGTGCCGCGCCGGCCGCGCCGGCTTACAGTGGGCGCGGTACCCCCGTTTCCGGAGTCCTGCGTGGACGCCCATGCCCTGATGCCGGCCGCCTTCCTTGGCCACGGCAGCCCGATGAACGCGCTGGAGCGCAACCGCTACACCGAGGCCTGGCGCGCCTTCGGCGCCACCGCGCCGCGGCCGCGCGCGATCCTGGCGGTGTCGGCGCACTGGTACGGCAACTTCACTGCGGTAACCGCCATGCCCAGGCCGCGCACCATCCACGACTTCTACGGCTTCCCGCAGGCGTTGTTCGACGTGCAGTACCCGGCGCCGGGCCTGCCGGAGCTGGTGGAGGAGGTGGCCGACGCGGTGGCGCCGGACCAGCTCGGCGCCGACCTGGACGGCTGGGGCCTGGACCACGGCACCTGGTCGGTGCTGGTGCATGCGTTCCCGCAGGCCGACGTGCCGGTGGTGCAGCTGTCGATCGACGCGCGCAGGCCGCCGGAATGGCACCTGGCCCTTGGCGCCAAGCTGGCCGCGCTGCGTTCGCGCGGGGTGATGGTGATCGGCAGCGGCAACGTGGTGCACAACCTGCGCGCGATCGACTGGCACCGGCCCGACGGTGCCTTCGACTGGACCCGCCGCTTCGAGGAGGCCGCGCGCGAACTGATGCTGGAACGGCCGCACGACGCGCCCTCGCTGGTATCCCACCCCGACTACCGCCTGGCCGTGCCCACCCCGGACCATTTCCTGCCGCTGCTGTACATCGCTGGCCTGGCCGCCGCTTCCGGGCATCCGGCGCGGCCGCTGGTGGAGGGCTACGCCTACGGCTCGCTGTCGATGACATCGTACGGCGTGGACAGCCATGGCGCGGCCGCCGGCGCTGGCCCGGGCGCCGCCCCGATCGAGACCTCGCTGCCGGCGGAGCAGGCCAACGTCTAGTGCGGCAGCCGGCTACCATCGGCCATCCCCGCGCCGGAGCCGAGTGATGAAGCCGTCGATCCTGCCAGGCCTGCTGGCCGCGCTGCTGGGCATGGCCCTGCCCGCGTCCGCCGCCGAATCCGCCACCACCAGCGCCATCGCTGCGGCCAGGGCGCAGTACCCGGCGATGGTGGAGTGGCGGCGCGATTTCCACCGCCATCCGGAGCTGGGCGGACACGAGGCCCGCACCGCTGCCGCCATCGCCCGCGAGCTGCGCGCGCTGGGACTGGAGCCGCGCACCGGCATCGCCCGCACCGGCGTGGCCGCGGTCCTGCGCGGCGGCAAACCCGGCCCGCGCATCGCCCTGCGCGCGGACATGGACGCGCTTCCCGTGGAGGAGGCCACCGGCCTGCCGTTCGCCTCCACCGCGCGCTCGACCTATCGCGGCCAGCCGGTGGGGGTGATGCACGCCTGCGGCCATGACCTGCACGTGGCGATCCTGCTGGGCGTGGCCCGCGCGCTGGCCGAACGCCGGCAGGAACTGGCCGGCGAGGTGATGTTCGTGTTCCAGCCCTCGGAGGAAGGCCCGGACGAGCCCGGTGCGCGGTTCGGCGCGCGGTTGATGCTGGACGAGGGCGTGTGGAAGGACTTCCGCCCGGAGGCGGTGTTCGGCCTGCACGTGTGGTCCGCGCTGCAGGTGGGCCAGGTCGGCTTCCGCAGCGGGCCGTTGCTGGCCAGCGCCGACGAGTGGGCCCTGACGGTGCGTGGCCGCCAGACCCATGGTTCGCGGCCGTGGGATGGCGTGGACCCGATCACGGTGGCTGCGCAGATCCTGCTGGGCACCCAGAGCATGATCGCGCGCCAGGTGAACATCGCCAGCACGCCGGTGGTGCTGACCGCGGGCCAGTTCAACGCCGGCGTGCGCTTCAACATCATCCCGGACGAGGCGAAGCTGGTCGGTACCTTGCGCACCTTCGACCCGGCCGTGCGCGAGGACGTGATCGCGCGCTTCGGACGCATCGCCAGCGATTACGCACATGCGGCCGGCGCCACGGCGAAGCTGGAGGTGGTGAACACCGCGCCGGCCACGATCAACGAACCGCAGCTGGCGCGACGCGTGCTGGCCTCGCTGCAGGCCGCCGCCGGCGCGGAGAACGTGGTGGAAATGCCGCTGCAGACCATCGCCGAGGACTTCTCGCAGTTTGCCAACGAGGTGCCGGGCGCGTTCTTCCTGGTCGGCACCACGCCGGTCGGGCAGGATCCGGCGCAGGCGCCGATCAACCACTCGCCGCACTACGCGCCGGACGAGGCGGCGCTGGAGCATGGCGCGAAGGCGATGCTGCAGGTGGTGCTGGACTACCTGGGCGGCGCGCCCGGCTGAGCCCTCAGCGGATGCGCGGCTGCGCCGCGAACCACGGCCGCAGCCGTCGCAGCGCCTCCTCCACGTGCACCGTGGCCGGGGCGAAGCTGAAGCGGATGAAGCGGTGGCCATCGACGGGGTCGAAGTCCACGCCGGGGGCCAGGGCCACGCCGGTGTCCTCGAGGATGCGCCGGCACAGGCCAAGGCTGTCGTCGGCCAGGTGGGCCACGTCGGCCCAGATGTAGAACGCGCCGTCGGGCGGGGCGATGCGCTCCAGGCCCAGGTCGGGCAGCGCCTCCAGCAGCAGCTGGCGGTTGCGCGCGTAGGTGGCGCGATGGCCTTCCAGCTCCTCCGTGCAGTCCATCGCCACCAGCGCGGCCTGCTGGCTGGGCGAGGGCGGGGTCAGGAACAGGTTGCCGGCATAGGCACGCGCGGTGTCCACGTGCGACGGCGGCACCAGCAGCCAGCCCAGGCGCCAGTCCACCATCGAGTAGTACTTCGAATAGCTGTTCACCACCATCGCGTCCGGCGCGTATTGCAGGATCGAGTGCGCCGGCTGCGTGTAGTGCAGGCCGTGGTAGATCTCGTCCGACAGCAGGACGATGCCGCGCTGCCGGCACACGTCCGCGATGGCGCGCAGCTCGCCGGGTTCGATGATGGTGCCGGTGGGATTGGCCGGACTGGCGAGGATGACGCCGGCCGGTGCAGGATCCAGCGCGGCGATCGCCGCCGCGGTGAGCTGGTAGCGGCTTTCCGGTCCGCAGCCGATCTCCACCGGCTGCAGGCGCGCGGCGATGGCGGTGTTGCGGTAGGCGATGTAGCCGGGGCGGGCGAAGGCGATGCGGTCGCCGGCCTCGAAGCGGGACAGCATCGCCAGCAGCAGCGCCGGCGATGCGCCGCAGGTGAGGACGACCTGCGCCGGATCCACCTCCACGCCGTAGGCGTCGCGGTAGTGGCGGGCGATGCGCGCCCGCAGCGGCACGCTCTCCCAGTAGCCGGGCGGATCGCGGTCGAGCCCCTCGCGCACCGCCGCCAGTGCCGCGGCCGGCGCCGGCGTGGAAGGCTGGCCGAACTCCATGTGCACCACGGAGCGGCCCTGGGCCTCCAGCGCACGCGCCAGCTGGCTGATGGCGATCGCGCGGAACGGCTCGACCCGGCCGGCCATGGCTCAGTTGCCCTGCTCGCGGGCGATCGCGCGCCAGCCGATGTCGCGGCGGCAGAAGGCGTGTTCCCAGCGGATCGCGTCCACCCCCGTATAGGCGCGGCGCTGGGCGTCGGCCACGCTGTCGCCCAGCGCGGTCACGCACAGCACGCGGCCGCCGGCGCTGACGACCTTGCCGTCGGCATCCAGTGCGGTGCCGGCATGGAACACCTTCACGTCGGCCGGGACCGCGTCCAGGCCGTGGATGGGGTCGCCGGTCACCGGCGATTCCGGGTACGGGCGCGCGGCCATCACCACGCCCAGCGAAGGGCGCGGATCCCACTGTGCCTGGACCTCGTGCAGGCGGCCGTCCAGCGCGGCCTCGACCAGGTCCAGCAGGTCCGACTGCAGGCGCAGCATCACCGGCTGGGTCTCCGGATCGCCGAAGCGCACGTTGAACTCGATCACCTTCGGCGCGCCGGAGGCATCGATCATCAGCCCGGCGTAGAGGAAGCCGGTGAACGGGATGCCGTCGGCGGCCATGCCGGCCACGGTCGGTTCCACCACCTCGCGCATGATCCGCGCGTGCACGTCGGGGGTGACCACCGGCGCCGGCGAGTACGCGCCCATGCCGCCGGTGTTGGGGCCGGTATCGCCATCGCCCACGCGCTTGTGGTCCTGCGAGGTGGCCATCGGCAGGGCGGTGCGGCCATCGACCATCGAGATGAAGCTGGCTTCCTCGCCCTCGAGGAATTCCTCGATCACCACGCGTGCGCCGGCATCGCCGAAGGCATTGCCGGAAAGCATGTCGCGCACCGCGGCCTCGGCCTCCTCCAGGGTCATGGCGACGATCACGCCCTTGCCGGCGGCCAGGCCGTCGGCCTTGACCACGATCGGCGCACCCTTCTGGCGGATGTACGCGAGGGCGGCCTCGACCTGGGTGTGCACCGCGTAGAACGCGGTGGGGATGCCGTGGCGGGCGAGGAAATCCTTGGCGAAGGCCTTGCTGCCTTCCAGCTGCGCGGCCGCGGAGGTGGGGCCGAAGATGCGCAGCCCGGCTTCGCGGAAGCGGTCGACCACGCCGGCCACCAGCGGCACCTCGGGTCCGACCACGGTCACCGCCACGCCTTCGTCGCGCGCAAGCTGCAGCAGCCCCTCGAGGTCGGTGACCTTGACCGCGGCGTTGCGGCACTTGGCCTCGGCGGCGGTGCCGGCATTGCCGGGGGCGACGATCACTTCGCTGACGCGCGCCGACTGCGCGAGCTTCCATGCCAGCGCGTGCTCGCGCCCGCCGGAACCGATGACCAGGACCTTGCTCATGAGGGAAGGGAATCGCGGGAAAGGGAACGCGATTCTAGCCTGCCCGCCGGGTCCGGCCTTCCGCGCGCGGCGCTTTCGCCGGCAACCACCGCGACTGGCTCAGGGCTTCTCGTGGTGGCCGAAGGCCGGATGCAACACCACCTCGCCGGCCGAAGCGGCATCGGTGAAACGCAGGGCCTGGAACGCGCCCTGCGGCGCCCCGGGCAGGGTCAGCAGCGGATCGGCGACGAAGCCGAAGCGGCCGTAGTAGGCCGGATCGCCCAGCACCACGCAGCCGTTGGCCTGGCGTTCCTGCAGCGCCAGCAGCCCGGCGTGGACCAGGGCGCTGCCGATGCCATGGCCCTGGTCGGCCGGGTCCACCGCCAGCGGGCCCAGCACGTACCAGGCGTCGCCGTCGCGCGAGGGCCGTGCCGGGGAGAAGGCGACGTAGCCGGCCACGCGGCCGTCGATGTCGGCCAGTAGCGAGACCGCCAGCGCGTCGTCCAGGCGCAGGCTGTCCACGGTGCGGGCCTCCAGTTGGCCCGCGCCCGGGGATCCGGCGAAGGCGGCGCGCAGCACGGTGCAGATGGCGTCGGCGTCGCCGGGGCCTTCCTCGCGGATCCACATGGCAGCCTCCTTGTGCATGGCCGGCCCATGGGCGGGCGGCGTGCCGGGCAAGGTAGCGGCGCGGCGGCGAACGCCGGGTGATGCCGGTTGGTGCGCAACGTGCAGCGGCCGCGCCCCGGGGGACGCGGCCGCGCCCATGCCCGCCGGCGGAGGGCGCTCAGTGGCGGAAGTGGCGCACGCCGGTGAACACCATGGCGATGCCGTGCTCGTCGGCCGCGGCGATCACCTCGGCGTCGCGCATCGAGCCGCCGGGCTGGATCACCGCCTTGATGCCGGCCTCGGCCGCCGCGTCGATGCCGTCGCGGAACGGGAAGAACGCGTCGGAGGCCATCACCGAACCCTCGACCACCAGCCCGGCGTCGGCGGCCTTGATCCCGGCGATGCGCGCCGAGTAGACGCGGCTCATCTGCCCGGCGCCGACGCCGATGGTGCGGTTGTCCTTCGCGTAGACGATGGCGTTGGACTTGACGAACTTGGCCACCTTCCAGGCAAACAGCAGGTCGGCGAACTGCTGTTCGGTGGGGGCCAGCTTCGTCACCACCTTCAGCTCGTCGCGGGTGACCACGCGGTCGTCGGCGGTCTGCATCAGCAGGCCCGAGCCCACGCGCTTGAGGTCGATGAAGCCCGGCGACGGCGGCGCCATCGGGATCCGCAGCACGCGCACGTTGGCCTTCTTCTTCGCGTACTCCAGCGCGCCTTCGTCGTAGTCCGGGGCGATCAGCACCTCGACGAACTGGCGGTCGAGGATGGTCTGCGCGGTGGCCGCGTCCAGCGGGCGGTTGAAGGCGATGATGCCGCCGAAGGCGCTGGTCGGGTCGGTGGCGTAGGCTTGCTCGTAAGCCTCGCCCACGCCGGCGGCCACGGCCACGCCGCAGGGGTTGGCGTGCTTGACGATCACGCAGGCCGGGGCGTCGAACTGGCGCACGCATTCCCAGGCCGCGTCGCTGTCGGCGATGTTGTTGTAGCTCAGCTCCTTGCCCTGCAGCTGGGTGAAGGTGGCCAGCGAGCCGGGCGCCGGGTGCAGGTCGCGGTAGAACGCGGCCTGCTGGTGCGGGTTCTCGCCGTAGCGCAGGTCCATGACCTTGACGAAGCTGCCGTTGGCCTGGGCGGAGAAGGCCGCGCGCACCGGCACTTCGGCGCTGGCGTCGGTCACGGCCGACAGGTAGTTGCTGATCGCAGCGTCGTACTGGGCCACGCGGTTGAACGCGGCCACCGACAGGGCGAAGCGGGTGGCGGCCGAGAGCTTGCCGTCGTTGGCCTCCAGCTCGGCCAGCAGGCCGGCGTACTGCTCCGGCGAGGTGGCCACCGCGACCCGGGCGAAGTTCTTGGCCGCGCTGCGCAGCATCGCCGGGCCGCCGATGTCGATGTTCTCCACCGCCTCGGCCAGGGTGCAGTCGGCGCGGGCGGTGACCTGCTCGAACGGATACAGGTTCAGCACCAGCAGGTCGATCGGGGCGATGCCGTGCTCGGCCATCACCGCATCATCCAGGCCCGCGCGGCCGAGCAGGCCGCCGTGGACCACCGGGTGCAGGGTTTTGACCCGGCCGTCCATCATTTCCGGGAAGCCGGTGACCTCGGACACGTCCCTGACCGGCAGGCCGGCCTCGCGGATGGCGCGGGCGGTGCCGCCGGTGGACAGCAGCTCGACGCCACGCGCGGCCAGGGCGCGGGCCAGGTCGATCAGGCCGGTCTTGTCGGAAACGGACAGCAGTGCCCGGCGCACGGGCAGGAAATCGGCGGTCATGGGTGGGCAGCAGGGTGCGGGGAAAGAGGCGGAATTATAGCCGCCGCCCCCGGGGCCGCCCGCGGGCTCAGACCAGCCCGTAGTCCTTCAGCTTCTTGCGCAGGGTGGCGCGGTGGATCCCCAGCAGCGCCGCGGCGCGGCTCTGGTTGCCGTCGCAGTGGTTCAGCACCTCGACGAACAGCGGGATCTCCATCTCGCGCAGGACGATCTCGTAGACGTCGTTGGCTTCCACCCCGTCCAGGTCGCGCAGGTAGCGGCGCACCGACTGCGCCACGTGCTCGCGCAGGGGCGGGCGGGGGGCGCTGCGGCCGGCGTCGGCGCGGGAAGGGGCGTTCTGCTGCACGTGGGATTCCGTTGGATGATGCGCGTGCATCGAGCGGGTTGGGGAGTCTAGCGCGGCCGCCCGGCCGCTGCCATTGGCCATCAGTGGAACCTGAAGGAGAACGCCACCGTGCCCGGCGCCGGCTCCTGCACCACGAAGGTGACCTGCGCGCTCTGCCCGGGTGCGAGCAATCCTTCCGGCGCCTCGCCCAGGTATTGCTCCGGCGCGAACACGCCGCTGCCGGTGGTGCGGCCGTCGGCATCGGCCAGCGACAGCTGCAGCAGCGGCCAGGGCTGGGCCCAGCGCGCATCGTTGCGGAAGGTGGCGTCCACGCGCAGGGTGCCCGGCGCCTGGCCCGGGCGCACGCTGCGCTCGACCATGGTGAATGCGCCCGGCTCGCGCCAGTCCGGCAGGCTGCAGCGCAGCACGCCGCAGGCCTGCAGCAGCAACGGGCGCCATTGCGGATCGGCCGCCAGCCGCGCGCGGTCGGCCAGCAGCACCTGCAGGCCGAGCAGCAGGGCCAGCAGCACCACCAGCGGCCACTGCCAGCGCGCGCGCCGCGGGCGCGCCGCGTTGGTGCGTGGTGCGGCGGACGCCTGCGCCGGCGTGGCATGCAGGGCGACGACGGACGGTGCATCCGCGGCGATGGCCGGTGGCGGCTGCGGCGTGGACCGCGGCTCGGGCTGCGGTTGCGGGATGGGCTCCGGTCCGGGCGCAGGGTCTGCTGCGGCGGATGCCGCTTCCGGCGCGATAGCCGCTGGCGGCGTCGGTTCGTCATCCAGCAGGGTGGCCAGCGCCGGCGGTGCAGCCGCGCCTGCCACGGCCGGACCGCTGGCGGCCGATGCGCCGGGATCGGCCGCCAGCGGCTTGCCGCAGCGCGGGCAGGCCTCGGGCCGCGGCTGGCCCGACAGGTGGGTGACCAGGAAATCGCAGTGCGGGCAGGCGGTGAACATGCCCGCTATTCAACCATGCGCCCGCGGCCGGCGCAGGCGCCTTAGCGGCGCACGCCGTCGATCCGCACCCAATCGCCGTCGACGCTGGCCTGCAGCTCGTCGAACCAGGCCGCGTAGCGCTGCAGCAGTTCGCCTTCCTGGCCCTCCAGGATGCCGGACAGGGCGATGCGCCCGCCCGGGGCCACGCGCGCGGCCAGGGTGTTGGCCAGCGCATCCAGCGCCGAGGCGAGGATGTTGGCCACCACCACCGGATAGGTCGCTTCCGGTTCGTCCTGCGGCAGGTACACCGCCAGCTGGCCTTCGACCTCGTTGCGCAGCGCGTTGTCGAGCGAGGCCTGCAGCGCCTGCGGGTCGTTGTCCACGCCCACCGCCTGCGCGGCGCCGAGCTTCAGCGCGGCCAGGGCGAGGATCCCGGAGCCGCAGCCGAAGTCGAGCACGCGCGCGTCCTGCAGCAGGCCTTCGCCGGCCAGCTGGTCCAGCCAGCGCAGGCACAGCGCGGTGGTCGGATGGGTACCCGAGCCGAACGCCAGGCCCGGGTCCAGGCGCACCACCGCGGCATCGGCCGCGGTGGCCTCGGCCGGCAGTTCGTGGTTCCACGGCACGATCCAGGTGCGCGCGCCGAAGCGCATCGGCTGGAACTGGTCGAGCCAGACCCGCTCCCAGTCCTGGTCCTCGACCTTGCGGAACGAGGCGCTGCTCCAGTCCAGCGACGGGTCGAACGCCTCCAGCGCGGCCAGCAGGGCCAGCGCGTCGACGTCGGCGTCGAACAGCGCGCTCAGCACCAGCGACTTCCACACCGGGGTCTCGCCCACGCCGGGTTCGAGGATGGCGCGCTCGTTGGGAGTGTCGGCGTCGGCGTCCAGCAGGGTCACCGACAGCGCGCCCACGTCCTCCAGCGCGCGCTCGTAGCGCGGCTGCTCGGCCTCGGTGCTGCGCAGGCTAAGTTCAAGGTAGGGCATGGGCGTGGGCGGTTGCGGTGTGGGGGCGCGATTGTCTCACGCGGGGCCTGCGCTGGCCGCAAAGGGAAAGGGCCGGCATGGCCGGCCCCAGGTGCCACCTGCCCGGCGCGGCGCGCCGGGGCGTTCCCGAGGCGGCGCCGCGCAGGCGGGTTGTCCTCACCCCAGTGCGATCGACTGGTTCTTGCGCTCGGCCAGGCGCTTCTCCAGGTAGTGGATGTTCTGGCCGCCGGCCTGGAAGCCCTTGTCGCGCATGATCCGCTGCTGCAGCGGGATGTTGGTCTTGATGCCGTCGACCACCATCTCGCTCAGGGCCACGCGCATGCGGCAGATCGCGGTCTCGCGGTCCGGACCGTGCACGATCAGCTTGCCGATCATCGAGTCGTAGTTCGGCGGCACGCGGTAGCCCTCGTAGATGTGGGTGTCCACGCGCACGCCCGGGCCGCCCGGGGCGTGGAAGTGCTGGATCAGGCCGGGGCTGGGGAAGAAGGTCTCCGGGTCCTCGGCGTTGATGCGGCACTCGATGGCGTGGCCGTTGAGCACCACGTCCTCCTGGCGGATGCGCAGCTTGTGGCCGGCGGCGATGCGCAGCTGCTCGGCCACCAGGTCGATGCCGGTGACCATCTCGGTGACCGGGTGTTCGACCTGGATGCGGGTGTTCATCTCGATGAAGTAGAAGCGGCCGTTCTCGTACAGGAACTCGAACGTGCCGGCGCCGCGGTAGCCGATGCGGATGCATGCCTCGACGCAGACCTTGCCGATCTCCGCGCGCTGCTCGGCGGTGATGCCCGGCGCCGGCGCCTCCTCGACCACCTTCTGGTGGCGGCGCTGCATCGAGCAGTCGCGCTCGCCGAGGTGGATGGCGTTGCCCTGGCCGTCGGCCAGCACCTGGATCTCCACGTGGCGCGGATTCTCCAGGTACTTCTCCATGTACACCTCGCCATTGCCGAAGGCGGCCTTGGCTTCGCTCTTGGTGGTCTCGATCGCGGCCCTGAGCGCGGCCTCGGAGTGGACCACGCGCATGCCGCGGCCGCCGCCGCCGCCGGCGGCCTTGATGATCACCGGGTAGCCGATCTCGCGGGCGATCCTGGCGTTGGCGGCGATGTCGTCGCCCAGCGGGCCGCCGGAGCCGGGCACGCAGGGCACGCCGGCGGCCTTCATCGCCCGGATCGCCTCGACCTTGTCGCCCATCAGGCGGATGGTGTCGGGCTTGGGGCCGATGAAGATGAAGCCGGACTGCTCCACCCGCTCGGCGAAGTCCGCGTTCTCGGACAGGAAGCCGTAGCCGGGGTGGATGGCCTGGGCATCGGTCACCTCGGCGGCGGCGATGATCGAGGCCATGTTGAGGTAGCTGTCGGTGGACGGCGCCGGCCCGATGCAGACCGACTCGTCGGCCATGGCCACGTGCTTGAGGTTGCGGTCCACGGTGGAGTGCACGGCGACGGTGCGGATGCCCAGCGCATGGCAGGCGCGCAGGATCCGCAACGCGATTTCGCCGCGGTTGGCGATTACGACTTTATCGAGCATGGGATTGGGCCCGTGATTCGTGATTCGTCATTGGTAATTCGTAGTAGGCCGGCTCGTCGCGCGCGGCTGCGGTGTCGTCGATCGACCTGATCAGCGCGTTGAGGCGCGCGAAGGTGCGATCGAGCAGCTGCAGGAGGTCCTGGTCCGGGGCGGCGAGGCCGAGCCGCGGAGCCAGCGCCAGCTGCGTATCCAGTTCGGACAGCGAGCCGCGCGCAATCAGCAGGAAACGTACGAGTTCAGGGGCATAGCGACGGGCGGCGCCTTCGGCGATGTTCGATGGCACGCTCACGGCGGCCCGGCGCATCTGCGCCGTCAGACCGTACCGTTCCTCCGCGGGAAAGCCGGCCGAGTACGCGTACACCAGGGCGGCAAGTTCCATCGCATCGCGCCATGCATCCAGGCGCTGGTGCGGCCGCTCCTTCGAATCACCAATCACGAATCACCAATCCCGTCGTGATCGGCGTTTAGCCGATCACGAACAGCGGCTGGTCGAACTCCACCGGCTGCCCGCTCTCGCACAGGATGGCGACCACGGTGCCGGAGACGTCGGCCTCGATCGGGTTGAACATCTTCATCGCCTCGATGATGCCGAGGGTGTCGCCGGCCTTGACCTGCTGGCCGACGGTGACGAAGGCCGGCTTGTCCGGGGCCGGGGCGGCGTAGAAGGTGCCGACCATCGGCGCGCGCACGACCTGGCCCGGCGGCAGGTCGCTGCCCGGCTTGGGGGTGCCGCCGGTGGCGGCCTCGACCGGGGAGCTCATCGGCATCGGCGCGGCGGCCGGGGCCGCGGCGGGCGAGCGCACTTCCAGCGAGGCGGCCGGGGCGGCCACCGCCACGCCCTGCGGGATGCGCGACAGGCGCACGCTTTCCTCGCCTTCCTTGATCTCGATTTCGGCGAGGTTGGATTCTTCCAGCAGGTCGATGAGTTTCTTGATCTTGCGCAGGTCCATGGTGGCCTCTGTGTGGGGCGTCCGCGGCGCGGACGCGTTGCAACGGGATGGGGCTCAGGCCGGCAGCCGCGCCAGCGCCGCATCCAGGGCGTAGCGGTAGCTGTCGGCGCCGAACCCGCACACCACGCCGACCGCCTTGTCGCTGAAGTAGCTGTGCTGGCGGAACGGTTCGCGGGCGTGCGGGTTGGACAGGTGGATCTCGATGAACGGGATCGCCACCGCCGCCAGGGCGTCGCGCAGGGCGACGGAGGTATGGGTGAAGGCGGCGGGGTTGATCAGGATGAAGGCCGTGCCGTCCTGGCGGGCGGCCTGGACCCGGTCCACCAGCGCATGCTCGGCGTTGGACTGGAACGACTCGAGCTGGTGCCCGGCGGCCGCGGCGCGGCGGGCCAGGTCGGCGTCGATGTCGGCCAGGGTTGCGTGGCCGTAGACCTCCGGCTCGCGGGTGCCGAGCAGGTTGAGGTTGGGGCCGTGCAGGACCAGCAGCTTTGCCATGGTTGCGGGCGGAACCGGAAAGGGCGGCAGTCTGGAGGAAGGCGCCTTTACTGTCCAGTTCGGCGAAGATGAAAGCGTTTCAAGTAACCGTTTGAAGGCCGGCCTCAGTCCGGCCCGGTGCCGGCCGCGGCCCAGTCGGCGATCTCGCCGGGCTGGAACGGTCCCAGCTTCTGCCGCAGCACCCGGCGCTGCCGATCCAGCAGCACCGTGTAGGGCAGCAGGCCGCGGGTATTGCCCAGCCGCACGCTGGCGTCGGCCGGACCGGGGCGGTCCAGCAGGATCGGGTAGTCCACCGGGACCTGGCGCAGGAAGGCGCGCACCGCCTCCGCCTCGTCCAGGGCCAGGCCCACGACCTGGACACCGTCCGCGCCCTGGGCGGCAGCGAAGCGCTGCAGCTCCGGCATCTCCTCCACGCAAGGCCCGCACCAGCTGGCCCAGACGTTGACCAGCAGCGGGCGGCCGGGCGCGATCGCGGCCAGTTCGACGAGGTTGCCGTCCAGGTCGGGCAGGCGGATCGGGTCGGGGTGCTGCCCCGGCATGGCCGCGCGCACCCCTTCGGGCACCGGCAGCGGCGCCGGCAGGTCCGGGCGGCGCTGCTCGTACCAGGCGCGCGCGCCCAGGCCCAGCGCGGCGGCGCAGGCTGCCGCCAGGACCAGGCGCAGGCCGGGCCTCACCGCGCCGCCGCCCTGAGCAGGGCGTCCTCGACGATCGCCGGGGTCAGCACCGGCGGCAGCACCGCCGGCGGTGCGCCGGGTCCGTAGACCACGTACAGCGGCACGCCCACCGCGTTGTGCGCCTCGAGGAACGCGCTGATGGCCGGATCGGTATTGGTCCAGTCGCCGCGCATGTAGACCGCCCCGGTGCGGCCCAGCAGTTCGCGGAAGCCGTCGCGGGCCAGCACGTTGCGCTCGTTGGCCTTGCAGGTCACGCACCAGTCGGCGGTCATGTTGACGAATACCACCCGGTTCTCGCCGCGCAACCGGTCCAGCTCGGCGGCCGAGTAGGGCACCGCGTCGCTGTCGGCGGCGCGCACGCTGGCCGGCGGCAGGCGGGTCACGCCCCACACCGGCGCCAGCGCCACCGCGACCAGGACCAGGGCGGCCAGGGTGGCGCCACGGCGGCCCCACCAGCGGCTGCGCTCGAACCACCACAGCGCCAGCGCCAGCACCGCGGCGCCGGCCAGCACCATCGCCACCGCGTCCACCCCGCGCTGGCGGCCGAGGATCCACAGCAGCCACACCGCGGTCAGGTACATCGGATAGGCCAGCAGCTGCTTGACCGTCTCCATCCACGGCCCCGGTTGCGGCAGCCGCCGTGCCAGTGCCGGCACGAAGCCGACCAGCAGGAACGGCAGCGCCAGGCCCAGGCCCAGTACCAGGAACACCAGCATCCCGGCCGCGGCCGGCGCGGCGAAGGCGTAGGCCAGGGCGGGGCCCATGAACGGGGCAATGCAGGGGCTGGCGACCACGCAGGCCAGCACCCCGGTGAGGAAGTCGCCGGCCGGTCCGTTGCGCGCGGCGGCCAGGCCGCCGCCGACCCCGGTGCCCAGGGTGTACACGCCCGACAGGCTCAGGCCGACCGCGAACATCAGGTAGGCCAGCGCGGCCACGAACCATGGCTGCTGCAGCTGGAAGCCCCAGCCGGCGGCCTGGCCGGCGGCGCGCAGGCCCACCACCAGGGCGCCGACGGCGGCGAACGCCACCAGCACGCCCGCCGTGTACCACAGCGCGTGGGCGCGGGCGCGCTCGCGGCTCTCCCCGCTCTGGGCCAGGCCCAGGGCCTTGAGCGAGAGCACCGGGAGCACGCATGGCATCAGGTTCAGCACCAAGCCGCCCAGCAGGGCCAGCAGCAGGGCGCCGACCAGGCCGCGCTTGCCGTTGCCCGCGGCCGCTGGCGGCGCCGCGGTGCGCGCGGCGTTGCCGGCCGAGGCATCCGGTGCCGCTTCCGGCGGGGCCGGCAGCTCCGCAGGCGCCACCTCGCCGGCGTCTGCGGCCGGGGCCGGGGGCAGCGGCGCGGCGCCCACCGCCGCCGCCGTCGTCACCTCTCCGGTGGGCAGGTCCACGGCCACGCGCCGGGTCATCGGCGGGTAGCAGATGCCGCCTTCCTGGCAGCCCTGGAAGGTCACCACCAGGGTGGCGCGCGCCGGGTGCGGCCGGGTGCGGACCACCGGCAGCACGACCTCCGCCGGTTCGAAGTACACCGTCACCTCGCCGAAGTGCTCGTCGCGGTGCGCGGTTCCCGGCGGCCACTGCGGGCGGCCGGCGGACAGGCCCGGCGCGTCCTCCAGCACGAACCGGGTGGTGTCGCGGTAGATGTAGTAGCCGGCCACCGGCTGCAGGCGCACGCGGATGCGGTTGCCGCCGTCGGCGATGGCGTCCACCGCGAAGGCCTGCGCCTCCGGCAGGGCCGGGCGGACGCCGCCCAGCGCCGTCGCGAGGCGGTCGCGCCCGGCGTTGGCCGACTGCAGCGCCGCCAGGCGGCTGGCGGCGGTGCTGGTGCCGGGCAGGCGCACCTGCACCCGGCGGGTCTGCGGCGGATAGCAGATGCCGATGTCGGCGCAGCCCTGGTAGCGGATCTGCAGCTCGGCGCGGGCGCCGGCGCCGGTGGGCTGGCCGTCGAGGATCGCCACCAGCCCGCCGCGGTAGGTTTCCACCGGACCGAAGAACTCGTCGACGTGGCGCTCGCCGGCCGGCAGCCGCAGGTTGCCGCCGACGAAGTCGCCGCTGGCGCTGACCGCGGTGCGGTGGCGGTAGAGGTAGTAGCCCTCGGCGATCTTCCAGTGGATCTCGATCCGCCCCGGTTCGGGCGCGGTCGCGGTCAGGACGAAGGCTTCGTCCACCGGCAGCAGGTCCTTGGCGTCGACCGCGGCCTGGACGGGGGCGAGGACCGCCAGCCAGGCCAGCAGCATCAGGAGCAGGCCGGGCAGGTGCCGGGCCGGCAGGGGGCGGTGCGGGGTCATGCGTGTCTTCGTCTTCCGTTCGTCAGTCGCGGGTGGCCTCGACCACCCATCCGAGGTAGGCGGGCAGCCCGGCCGTGGCCTGGACCGCGAGCACCTCGGGGAGTTCATAGGGATGCAGCGCCTGCAGCCGCCCGATCAGGTCCGGCAGGCGGTCGGCCGGGGCCTTGGCCAGCAGCAGCACCTCGTCGGCCGACTCCACCGCGCCCTGCCAGCGGTATACCGAGTGCATCCCCGGCAGCACGCTGGCGCACGCGGCCAGCCGCTCCTCCACCAGGGTCCTGGCCAGGGTGGAGGCGGTGTCCGGGTCGGGGCAGCTGCAAAACACCAGGTGCACGTCCATGGGCGCAGAGTGTAGCCGGCCGCGGCCCCGGGGCCCGGACCCGGGGCCCGGAAGAAAAACCCGGCCGGCCCCTTGAAAGGCCTCCGCCGGCGCCCCACATGGGGCCCATGCCCTCGGCCCGTCGGGGGTTTTCCTGCCGTCGCGGGCGCTGGCACTCGCCAGGGGCGAGTGCTAGACTCGCCGCCCTTTTTCCAACCCAGTCAATCACTTGTGAGGGATTGAAATGAGCAACATCAAGCCGCTGTACGACCGCGTCGTGATCAAGCGCACCGAGGAGGAGAAGGTCTCCGCCGGTGGCATCGTGATCCCGGATTCGGCTGCCGAGAAGCCGATCAAGGGCACGGTCATCGCCGTGGGCGAGGGCAAGGTGCTCGACAACGGCAGCGTGCGCGCCCCCAAGGTCAAGGTCGGCGACCAGGTGCTGTTCGGCAAGTACGCCGGCACCGAGGTCAAGCTGGACGGCACCGAGTACCTGGTGGTGAAGGAAGACGACATCTTCGCGGTGCTGGGCTGAGTCCCGCCGCGGTTCCTGCGCTTCGATCCACTCAACGCTTAAAGAATCACGGAGTTTTTCAAAATGGCTGCGAAGGAAATCCGTTTCGGTGAAGACGCCCGCTCGCGCATGGTGCGCGGCGTGAACATCCTCGCCAACGCCGTCAAGGCGACCCTGGGCCCGAAGGGCCGCAACGTCGTGCTCGAGAAGAGCTTCGGCGCCCCGACGATCACCAAGGACGGCGTGTCCGTCGCCAAGGAGATCGAGCTGGCCGACAAGTTCGAGAACATGGGCGCGCAGATGGTCAAGGAAGTCGCTTCCAAGACCTCGGACAACGCCGGTGACGGCACCACCACCGCCACCGTGCTGGCCCAGGCCTTCATCCGCGAGGGCTCCAAGGCCGTGGCCGCCGGCATGAACCCGATGGACCTCAAGCGCGGCATCGACCAGGCCGTCAAGGCCGCCGTCGAGGAGCTGAAGAAGCTGTCCAAGCCGACCGCCGACGACAAGGCCATTGCCCAGGTCGGCACCATTTCGGCCAACAGCGACGAGTCGATCGGCAACATCATCGCCGAGGCGATGAAGAAGGTCGGCAAGGAAGGCGTGATCACCGTCGAGGAAGGCTCGGGCCTGGAGAACGAGCTGGACGTGGTCGAGGGCATGCAGTTCGACCGCGGCTACCTGTCGCCGTACTTCATCAACAACCAGCAGTCGCAGACCGCCGACCTGGATGATCCGTTCATCCTGCTGCACGACAAGAAGATCTCGTCGGTGCGCGACCTGCTGCCGATCCTCGAGGGCGTGGCCAAGGCCGGCAAGCCGCTGCTGATCGTGGCCGAGGAAGTCGAGGGCGAAGCCCTGGCGACCCTGGTGGTCAACACCATCCGCGGCATCGTCAAGGTCGTCGCCGTCAAGGCCCCGGGCTTCGGCGACCGCCGCAAGGCGATGCTGGAGGACATGGCCGTCCTGACCGGCGGCACCGTGATCTCCGAGGAAGTCGGCCTGCAGCTGGAGAAGGCCACCATCAAGGACCTGGGCCGCGCCAAGAAGGTGCAGGTCTCCAAGGAGAACACCACCATCATCGACGGCGCCGGCGACACCTCCGCCATCGAGGCCCGCATCAAGCAGATCAAGGCCCAGATCGAGGAGACCTCCTCGGACTACGACCGCGAGAAGCTGCAGGAGCGCGTGGCCAAGCTCGCCGGCGGCGTGGCCGTGATCAAGGTCGGTGCCGCCACCGAGGTCGAGATGAAGGAGAAGAAGGCCCGCGTCGAAGACGCCCTGCACGCCACCCGTGCGGCCGTCGAGGAAGGCGTGGTGCCGGGCGGCGGCGTCGCCCTGATCCGCGCCAAGAAGGCGGTCGAGGCCCTGAAGGGCGCCAACGAGGACCAGAACCACGGCATCCAGATCGCCCTGCGCGCGATGGAGGCCCCGCTGCGCGAGATCGTGACCAACGCCGGCGAGGAGCCGTCGGTCATCGTCAACAAGGTCAAGGACGGCGATGGCAACTTCGGCTACAACGCCGCCACCGGCCAGTTCGGCGACATGTTCGAGTTCGGCATCCTGGACCCGACCAAGGTCACCCGCACCGCGCTGCAGAACGCGGCGTCGATCGCCGGCCTGATGATCACCACCGAGGCCATGGTGGCCGAGCTGCCGAAGAAGGAAGAGCCGGCGGCCGCGGGCGGCATGGGCGGCATGGGCGGCATGGACTTCTGATCCAGGCCCCAAGGCCGGTCCACGCAGTACCGGAAGGCCCCGCCGCAAGGCGGGGCCTTTCCTTTGCGCGCATGGCGGATTCCGTGACCGGGTGCGCGCCGCGGGCACGCCGCGACCAAGGCGGGATTAATACGCGCGCGGTGGCGGTCGCTATCCACCCAGGACCCCGCGTCCCAACCCACCCAACGGAATCCCCATGACCAAGAACAAACTCGCCGCCCTGGCCCTCGCCCTGCCGGCCGCGCTGCTCGCGCCCGCCGCCATCGCCGCCCCGTTCGAGGACGTCAGCGTCGGCGCCGGCGTGTCCACCCTCGGCTACGGCGTGGACGTCAACGCCAGCCTCAGCAAGCGCTTCTCCGCCACCGTCGGCTACAGCACCTTCCAGTTCGACGGCGACGAGACCACCGACGAGGTGCGCTACGACGGCGAGCTGAAGTCCGACAACGCCCGCGTGCTGCTGAACTGGCATCCGTTCGCCGGTGGCCTGCAGCTGTCGGTCGGCGCCGTGGTCGGCGACATCAAGGCCGCGGTGACCGGCACTCCGCGCGCCGGCGGCGTCTACGAGTTCAACGGCACCGAGTACTCGGCCGAGGACGTGGGCAGCCTGCAGGGCCGCGTCGAGCTGAAGGACAAGGTCGCCCCGTACGCCGGCATCGGCTACCGCTCGCGCGGCGGCTCGGGGCTGGGCTTCTACGCCGAGCTGGGCGTGGTCGCGGCCAAGACCTCGGTCGAGCTGGTCGCCACCGGCCTGGCCGGCGACCCCCAGTTCGCCGCCGACCTGGAAGCCGAGCGCCGCGACCTGGAGGACAGCGTCGACCTGAGCCTGTACCCGGTGCTGGGCGCCGGCCTGGTGTACCGCTTCTGATCCTGCGGATTCCCTGATCCGCCGTCCCGCGCCGTTGCGCGGGCCTGGCAAGGCCGCCGCTCTTCGCGGCGGCCTTCTTTTTTTGCGTTCCGTGACCGCATCCACGCCGCGGACGCGCGGGTTGCGGATGAAACTGTGGCAGCGCACAAGACCGCGTGCTATCAATACGGCCCATGACCGCAACCCGTGCCAGCTTTTACTTTTGGTACTACTTTCCGAAGCCGCTGGCGGAGGAAGGATTGCGCTCACCCTGAAGAAAGCTTCAGACGCATTCCCGAAAGCCGCCAGCGAACCTGGCGGCTTTTTTCATGCCGCCACGCTGGGCAGGCCCCACACCAAGAGATGGAAACGCCATGGCCCCGCATACCGACGACCTCCGCATCCGCAGCCTCGAACCGCTGACTCCCCCGGCCGAGCTGCTGGCCCAGATTCCCTGCGACGAGCAGGCCTCGCAGACGGTGGCCGATGCGCGCCGCGCGCTGTCGGCGATCCTGCACGGCCGCGACGACCGGCTGGCGGTGGTGATCGGCCCGTGCTCGATCCACGACCCGCACGCGGCGATGGAATACGCCCGGCGCCTGCGCCCGCTGCGCGACAGCCTCGGCGACGCGCTGGAGATCGTGATGCGCGTGTACTTCGAGAAACCGCGCACCACCGTCGGCTGGAAGGGCCTGATCAACGACCCGGACCTGGACGGCAGCTTCCGCATCAACAAGGGCCTGCGCATCGCCCGCGGCCTGCTGCGCGACATCAACCACCTGGGCCTGCCGGCCGGTTGCGAGTACCTGGACACGATCTCGCCGCAGTACATCGCCGACCTGGTGGCCTGGGGCGCGATCGGCGCGCGCACCACCGAGAGCCAGATCCACCGCGAGATGGCCTCTGGCCTGTCCTGCCCGGTGGGCTTCAAGAACGGCACCGACGGCAACGTGCGCATCGCCGCCGACGCGGTGATGGCGGCGGCGCATCCGCACCATTTCCTGGCCGTGACCAAGGACGGGCGCTCGGCCATCGCCGCCACCGCCGGCAATCCGGACTGCCACGTGATCCTGCGCGGCGGCAAGACGCCCAACTACGACGCCGCCAGCGTGCAGGCCGCCAGCGAGGTGCTGGAACGCTCGGGCCTGGCGCCGCGGATCATGATCGATGCCAGCCACGCCAACTCCGGCAAGAACCCGGAGCGCCAGCCCGCGGTGGTGGAGGACATCGCCGCGCAGCTGGAGGGCGGCGAGCGCCGGATCATCGGGGTGATGGTGGAAAGCCACCTGGTCGGCGGGCGCCAGGACCCGGTGGCCGGGCGTGCCCTGGCCTACGGGCAGAGCATCACCGACGGCTGCCTTGGCTGGGAGGCCTCGGCCGCGGTGCTGGAGCGGCTGGCGCAGGCCGTGCGCCGACGCCGCGCCCTGCCGGCCGCGCACCAGGCCGCCTGAGTCCGCCCCCCGGACGCCCGGCCGCGCACCGCGCCCGGGGCGTTTTTGCGCAGTCCGTTCAGGCTGATGGCCCCCGCAGGTGCCCGCGGCGGCACCGGAAAGGTGCCCGCGGGTCCTGCCCGGGATCCATGCCGGTTCATGTGATACCGGTATCACTTCGGTGAATATCCGTATTCAGCAAAAATGCCCGGAAATCCACGTTGATGAACCGGCGGGCGCTGTTTTGCAGCGCAGCGTGCAAAGCCTTCGGGCGCTCTTCACGATGGCCCCGCATCCCGACGTGGGGGAGGGAGCAGGCCCGCTGGCAGTACGCTGCAAGCGGGCTTTTTTTATGCCTGCCCGGCCCGGGCGCGCGCCGGGCGCATGCCACAATCCGGGCGATGAGCACGCCCACGCCTCCCGTCCCCGCCGCGGATGAACTCCGCAGGCTCCACGCCGAACGCGCCCTTTCCACCCTGCGTGCCGCCTCGGCCGAGCATGCCGCGCTGCTGCAGGACCCCGGGCTGTGCGACCGCGTCGCGCGGGTGGCCCTGGGCAGCGACTTCGCGATCGAGACCCTGCGCCGGCAGCCGGCGCTGCTGGCCCACCTGGCCGCGGACGATCCGGCGCCGCTGCCGCCGCCGGTGCTGGACCCGCTGCAGCCGCACGACTGGCCCGGCCAGCTGCGCCGCTTCCGCGCCGCCGCCTCCACCCGCCTGGTATGGCGCGACGTGCTGGGCCTGGACGACGTCGACGCCACCCTGGCTGGCAGCACGCGGCTGGCCGAGCAATGCCTGGCGCTGGCCCTGGAGGCGCTGGAGCAGGAGTTCGCGCAGCGCCATGGCGTGGTCCGCGATCCGGCCGGCCGGCCGCAGCGGCTGGTGGTGTTCGGCCTGGGCAAGCTCGGCGGCGGCGAGCTGAACTTCTCCTCCGACATCGACCTGGTCTACGCCTACGCCCACGAGGGCGAATCCGACGGCCGCCGCGCGCTGGAAGCCGAGGAATACTTCGCGCGCCTGGGCCAGCGCCTGGCCAAGCTGCTGGACGAGGTCACCGCCGACGGCTTCTGCCACCGCGTCGACCTGCGCCTGCGCCCGTTCGGCAACGCCGGGCGGGTGGCGTGGTCGTTCGCGGCCATGGACCAGTACTTCCAGCGCGAGGGCCGCGACTGGGAACGCTACGCCTGGCTCAAGGCGCGCGCAGTGGCCGGCGATACCGCCGCCGGCGAGGCCTGGCTGGAGACCCTGCGCCCGTTCGTCTACCGCCGCTACCTCGATTTCACCGCGCTGGACGGCCTGCGCGCGATGAAGGCCGCGATCGTGGCCGAGATGCAGCGCCGCGACATGGCCGACGACCTCAAGCGCGGGCGCGGTGGCATCCGCGAGATCGAGTTCCTGGTGCAGTCGCTGCAGCTGATCCGCGGCGGGCGCGAACCGGCGCTGCGCGGCCGCTGCCTGCTGCCGGCGCTGCAGGCGCTGGTGGAGGGCGGGCAGATCGCCGCGCAGGACGGCGCCGCGCTGGCCGCTGCCTACCGCTTCCTGCGTCGGCTGGAGAACCGGGTGCAGATGCTGGGCGATGCCCAGGTCCACTCGGTGCCGGAGGATCCGGAAGCGCGCGAGCGCATCGCCCTGGCCCTGGGCCACGCAGGCTGGGAGGCGCTGGCGGCGGAACTGGCCGCCTGCCGCGCCCGGGTGTCGGCCGAGTTCGACGCGCTGCTGGTGCCGCGCCGGCGCGAATCCGCGCCGGACGCGCTGCAGGATTACTGGCGCGCGCTGCCGCAGGCCGGCGAGGCCGGAGTGCTGGCCGATGCCGGTTTTGGCGATTCCGCCGGCGCCGACGCGGCACTGCGCGACTTCGCCCGCGGCAACGGCGTGCGCGCGCTGTCGGACGCGGCGCGCGCGCGCCTGGACCGGGTGGTGCCGGCGCTGCTGGGTGCGGCCGCGCGCTCGGCGCAGCCGGATGCGGCGCTCAAGCGCCTGCTGGGCCTGCTGCAGTCGATCCTGCGCCGCGCCAGCTACCTGGCCCTGCTGGACGAGCAGCCCAGCGCGCTGGCGCGGCTGGTCGACGTGCTGGCGCGCAGCGCGCTGCTGGCCGACCGCATCGCCGCCTATCCGCTGCTGCTGGACGAGCTGCTGGACATCCGCGTGGCCGGGCCGATCCCGGACGCGGCGGAAATGCACCGCGCCTGCGCCGCGGCGGTGGCCAGCGGCGACGGCGACCCGGAGGCGGCGTTGCGCGCGCTCAACGAGGTGCGCCTGGCGCTGAGCTTCCGCATCGCCCTGGCCGCGCTGGACCGGCGCCAGCCGGCCACGGACAGCGTGCGCGAGCTGGCCTGGCTGGCCGACGCGGTGGTGGCCCAGGTGCTGGCCATGGCCGAGGGCGAGGTGGTCGCTGCGCACGGCCGCATCCCCGGCGGGCGCTTCGCCGTGGTCGGTTACGGCAGCCTCGGTGGCTGCGAGCTTGGCTTCGGTTCGGACCTGGACCTGGTGTTCCTCTACGACGCCGACCCGGAGGCCCTGTCCGACGGCGCGCGGCCGCTGGAGGCCGGGCGCTGGTACGCGCGCCTGGCGCAGAAGGTGGTGGGCCTGCTGGGCGCGGTCACCAGCGCCGGGCGCCTGTACGAGACCGACATGCGCCTGCGCCCGGACGGCGGCAAGAGCCTGCTGGTGTCCTCGCTGTCCAGCTATTCGGAATACCAGCTGCACCGCGCCTGGACCTGGGAGCACCAGGCCCTGGTGCGCGCGCGCATGGTCGCCGGCGATGCCTCGATGGGGGCGGACTTCGAGCGCATCCGCCGCCAGACCCTGGCGCGGCCGCGCGATCCGGCGGCGCTGGCCGCCGACGTGGCCGGCATGCGCCGGCGCATGCGCGCCGAGCTGGACCGCAGCGACGCGGCGCGCTTCGACCTCAAGCAGGGCGCCGGCGGCCTGGTCGACCTGGAGTTCCTGGTGCAGTACCTGGTGCTGCGCGAGGCCGCGACCTGCCCGCCGCTGCTGGAGCCGCGCGACACGCCGCGGCTGCTGGCCGCGCTGGGCGCGGCCGGCCGGCTGGCGGAGGCCACCGTGCAGGCGCTGCTGGCGGCGCATGCGGCGCTGGTGGAGGCGGGCCTGGGCTGCACCCTGGACCGGCGCCCGCGGCTGGTTCCCGACGACGGCGCGCTGGATCCGCAGCGGGCGCAGGTGGCCGCTGCGATCGCCGCGCACGGACTGGTGTTCGACCCGGCGCCGGACGCCTCCTAGGGCGCGTCCTCCAGCCCCAGCCGCCGGCGCACCTCGGCGGCGACCCGCGCGGTCTCGCGCAGCGGCTGCACCGGGAACGGTTCCAGCCCGCCGGCAAGCGCGCGCACCCGGCCCAGGTCCTGCAGTGCGCGCAGGAAGGCCGCCAGGCGCCCGCGTGCCAGCTGCGGTTCGAGCACGTACACCGGCGCGTCGGTGGCACAGGCCTCGGAGAGCATGTTCACCGAGTCCGGGGTGCAGACGATGCGGTCGGCGCAGGCCAGCAGGCCCGGATAGGGGTTGGCGCCGCCGCCGTCCCAGGCCATGCCCGGCACGCCCTGCATCGCCGCGTGCAGCGGCGCGGAGGCGGCCGCCGGGGTGCGCCGCGAGACCGTGGCCAGCAGGCTGCCACCCTCCGCACGCACCTGCGCGCGCAGCGCCGCCAGCGCCTGCGCCAGCGAATCCAGCGACCAAGGCGCATGCCGGGTCGGGCCGCCCAGCAGCAGCGCGGTGCGCGGACGCGGCAGCGCGCACAGCGCGCGGAACTGCTGCCGCGCCCGTTCCAGCCAGGCGTCGTCGACCGGGTTGAGGCTGCCCAGCAGGGTGATGACGTTGGTGCCGCGCAGGCGGTCATGCTCCGGCACCACCACCAGGTCCCAGTGGCGGCTGTCGATGCGCGGATCGAGGATCTGCACCGCACGCGCGCCGCGCTCGCGCGCCAGGCGCCCGGCCAGCGCACCCTGGCGGCCGCAGCCGATCGCCAGCGCCGGGGCCGGACCCGCCAGGGCCGCCGCCAGCCCGGGACCAAACGCGTGCCGCGCCCCGGGCAAGCGCCGCGGCGCCAGCCAGCGCCAGGGCGCGCGCGGCGCCAGTTCCGGCAGGCGCGGCGAGTCCAGGCCGAGGGCGCCGGCCAGGGCCTCGGCCTGGCGCACGTTGCCGGCGTTGCCATCGGTCAGCAGCCAGGCCGTGGTGGACGCGTTCCGTTCCATGCGCGACATCAATTCGTTCCGGGCCGGATTTGGTAAACCGCTGCTGCAACACTCTACACTGCGGCCCACCCGTGGCCTCGTGCCGCAACCGGACCCTTTAGCCAGAACCATGAGCCAACCGTTGAACGAAGCCGCCCTCGACCAGCTGTTCCGCAGCGCCCGCACCTACAACGCCTTCACCGGCGAAGTAAGCGACGACACCCTGCGCCGGCTCTACGACCTGCTGAAGCTGGGCCCGACCGGAGCCAATACCACGCCGGCGCGCTTCGTGTTCGTGAAATCGGCCGAGGCCAAGGCCAAGCTCGCCCCGGCGCTGTCCGAGGGCAACCATGCCAAGACCATGTCCGCGCCGGTGACGGTGATCGTCGGCCGCGACCTGGATTTCCACGAGAAGCTGCCCTACCTGTTCCCGCACGCCGACGCCAAGGCCTGGTTCGACGGCCCGCGCGAGGGCCGCGACAAGCCCTCGCTGCTGAACATGTCGCTGCAGGCCGGCTACCTGATCCTGGCCGCGCGCGCGCTGGGCCTGGACGCCGGCCCGATGACCGGCTTCGACCCGGCCAAGGTCGACGAGGCGTTCTTCGCCGGCACCAACATCCGCTCGGAAATCCTGGTCAACCTCGGCTACGGTGACCCGGCCAGCCTGTTCCCGCGTTCCCCGCGACTGTCCTTCGACGAAGCCGCGCGCATCGTCTGAGGCGTCGCCCCCGCAGTCGTCACGGCAAACCACAAGGAGTTCCACCATGCGCAAGATCCTGCTCGCCGTCGCCCTGGCCGCCTTCGCCGGTGCTGCCTCCGCCGCCCCGGTGACCTACAACCTCGATCCGACCCACACCAACGTGCTGGCGCAGTGGAGCCACTTCGGCTTCTCGCATCCGTTCGCCAACTTCGGCGACGTCCAGGGCACCCTGGTGTACGACGCCGACAACGTGTCCGCCTCCAGCGTGGAGGTGACCTTGCCGCTGTCCGGCCTGGAGGCCTTCAGCAGCAAGTTCAACGAGCACCTGCGCAGCGCCGACTTCTTCGACGCCGAGAAGTACCCGACCGCGAAGTTCAGGAGCACCAAGGTCGAGCCCGCCGGCGAGGGCAAGCTCAAGGTCACCGGCGAGCTGACCATCAAGGACATCACCCGCCCGGTGGTGCTGGACGTGACCTTCAACAAGGCCGCCGACCATCCGATGCTCAAGGCCCCGGCGATCGGCTTCGACGCCACCGCCACCATCCTGCGCAGCGAGTTCGGCGTGGGCGCCTACGTGCCCAACGTCGGCGACGAGGTGACCCTGCGCATCACCACCGAGGCCCACGCCAAGGCCAAGTGAGGCCCGCCGGTGCCGGCCCCGCGCGGGCCGGCACCGCCGCGACCCGGGCCGCGGTGGCCCGCGCGCTGGTAGAATCCACGCGCTTCCTGCCGATCCGAGCTACACGCCATGAACACCACCGCCGCCGCGCCCGCCAATGCCGAGAAGCGTTACACCGTGCACCGCGCGGACCTGCCGCTGAGCTGCCCGACGCCGGAAATGGCGCTGTGGAACTCGCACCCGCGCGTGTACCTGCCGATCCAGGACGAGCCGAACGGCGAGGCCAAGTGCCCGTACTGCTCGGCCGTCTACCAGCTGGTCGACTGACGCCCGCCGCATCCCGGCCACGCCGCCGATGCGCCGCCTGACCGTGGTCCAGCTGCTGCCGGCGCTGGAATCCGGCGGCGTCGAACGTTCCACCCTCGAGATCGCCGCGGCCCTGGCCGCCGGCGGCCACCGCGCCATCGTCGTCTCCGCCGGCGGCCGCCTGGTGCCGCAGCTGCGCGCCGGCGGGGCAGAGCACGTCGAACTGGCTATCGGCCGCAAGTCGCCGGCCGTGCTGCGCCATGTCCCGGCCCTGCGCCGGTTGTTCCTGGACCAGGGCGTGGACATCGTCCACGCGCGCTCGCGCCTGCCGGCCTGGCTGGGACGGATGGCCCTGGCCGGACTACCGGCCGCGCGCCGCCCGCACTGGGTCACCACCGTGCACGGACTCAATTCGCCCGGGCGCTACAGCGCGGTCATGGCCAGCGGCGAGCGCGTGGTCTGCGTCTCGCGCACGGTGCGCGACTACGTGCTGCGGCATTACCCGGACACCGATCCGGGCCGGCTGCGGGTGATCGAGCGCGGCGTCGATCCGGCGCAGTTTCCGCCGCGGCCCTTGCCCGATCCCGCTGCCCGCGCCGCGGTGGCGGCGGAGCACCCGGCCCTGGCCGGGGCCGCCCCCTTGCTGCTGCTGCCCGGGCGCGGCACGCGCCTGAAGGGCCATGCCGACGCCCTGCGGCTGCTGGCCGCCCTGCGTGCCGGTGGCCAGCCGCAGGCACGGCTGTGGCTGCCGGGCGCGCGCGAACCCGGGCGCGAGGCCTATATCGCCGAACTGGAGGCCTTGGCCGCGCAGCTGGGCGTGGCCGATGCGGTGCTGTTCACCGCACCCACCGCGGCCATTGCCACCGCGTACGCGGCCAGCGACCTGGTGCTGCAGCTGTCGCGCAAGCCCGAGGCCTTCGGCCGTACCGTGGTGGAAGCGCTGGCGGTGGGCCGCCCGGTGCTGGGCTGGGCCCATGGCGGGGTGGGCGAACTGCTGCAGGCGCTGCAGCCGGCCGGCGCGGTGCCGCCGTTCGACAGCGATGCGCTGGCCGCGGCCGCAGCCCGGCTGTTGCGCGAGCCGCCCGCGCCGGTGGCCGTCCCCTTCCCCCTGCAGGCCATGCAGCAGGCCACCCTGGACCTGTATGCGGAACTGGCCGGCTGAGCACGCTCCCGCGCCTGGCCGCGCGTTCGCCTGGACGCCGGCCTGGGTGCTGCTGGCGGTGGCGCTGTGGCCGCTACCGGGGCCGGCCGAGGCGGTGCTGTCGCTGGGGGCGCTGGTGGTGGCCGTGCAGCTGGCCTGGTGCGCGCTGCGGCGCCGGCCGTTGCCGCTGCAGCGCGGCGCGTTCGTGCTGGCGGGCCTGCTGTTCGGCGCCTACTGGCTGCCGGAGCTGCTGTCGGCCGCGGACGCGCTGGACCGGGCCCGGGCCTGGAAGGAAACCCTGGCCGACCTGCGCTACCTGCCGCTGCTGTGGGGCGTCGCCATTGCCGTGCGCGAACCGCGCGAGCGCGGGGTGGTGCTGGGTGGGCTGGCGCTGCTGGCGCTGGCCTGGAGCGTCGATGCGCTGCTGCAGGCGCTGGCCGGGGCCAGTCCGCTGTTCCTCGCCCTGGACGCGCTGAAGGCGCTGGCCGGCGGCGGGCCGCTGTGTCCGGTTGCCGAGGTGCAGGCCTGGGACCGGGTCAACGGCGTGTTTGGTGACTGCAATCCCAAGCTGGGCCTGGTGCTGGCCAGCCTGGCGCCATTCGTCCTCGCCCCGGCGGCGGCGCGCGGGCGGGCGTGGGGCTGGTGCCTGGCCGCGGCGGTGCTGGGCCTGGCCGTCGTCCTCGGCGGCGCGCGTGCGGCCTGGCTGACGTTGGCGCTGGTATTGCTGGCCACGGGCTGGCGGGTGCTGGGGCCGGCGCGGCTGGCCGGCTTCGGAGCTGCCGCGCTGCTGGCGCTGGTGGCGCTGTACCTGGCCTCGCCGCCGCTGCAGCAGCGGGTGGCGCGCACCGCGCTGGCGCTGCAGGCCGATGCCGGCGGGATCGACGGCGCCTTGTCCGGACGTGGGCGGATCTGGCGGGGCGCGCTATGCATGGCACGCGAGCATCCGCTGAACGGCGTGGGCGTGCGCGGCTTCCGCCGGGCCTGGGCAGGCTGCGATCCGGCGCCGGCGCAGGAGACCCTGTGGGGCGGCGGCGAGGCGCTGCACGCGCACCAGCTGGTGCTGGAACTGCTGAGCGAGACCGGCGTGCTGGGCCTGCTGGCCTGGCTGGGCGGGGCCTGGGCGGCGTGGCGCGGCTGGCGCCGCGCCGGGCCCGCGGCGCGCCGGCGCGCGGCCCCGGCATTGCTGGCGCTGGCGGCGACCGTGTTCCCGCTCAACACCCACCTGGCGTTCTATTCCACCTTCTGGGGCGGGGTGCTGATGCTGCTGGCCGGGCTCTACGCCGGGCTGCTGCATGCCCGCGGCGACGCGCCGGCGGCGCGCGCCTGAGCTCCGGGCCGGCCTCAGGCGGCCGGTGGCGGCGCGGGCAGGCCGCGGCCGCGCTCGTAGTAGTTGCTGCGGCCCTGCGGCTGGCGCTTGAAGCGGCGGTGGATCCACAGGTACTGCGCCGGCGCCTCGCGCACCATGGCCTCGATCGCGGCGTTGACCCGGGCGGTGTCGGCGACCGCGTCCTCGCTGGGGAAGTCCGCCAGCGGCGGGGCCACGCGCAGGATGTAGCGGCCGCCCTCGCGGCGGTGGAAGAACGGCGCCACCGCGCAGCCGGTGACCCGCGCCAGCTGGTGGGTGGCGGTGATGGTCGAGGCCGGCATGCCGAAGAACGGCGCGAACACCGAGTCCTTGCCGCGCATGTCCTGGTCCGGCGCGTACCACAGCATCCCGCCGCGCTTGAGGTGGCGCACCGCGCCGCGCAGGTCGCTGTTGGCGAACATCGCCACCGCATAGCGCAGGCGGCCGCGCTTGACCGCCCACTCCATCACCGGGTTGCGGTGGCGGCGGTACATGCCGGCCAGCGGCACCTGCCCGCACAGCAGCCGCCCGCACATCTCCAGGGTCATGAAGTGGCCGGAAACCAGCAGCACGCCGCGGCCCTGGGCCTGCAGTTCGCGCAGGTGCTCCAGACCCTCGATCCGGACGTCGCGCTCGATCGGCGCCAGCGAACCCCACCAGGCGCGCGCGAACTCGAACAGGCCAACGCCCAGCGCGTCGAAGCTGTCGCGCGCCAGGCGCGCGCGCCATTGCGGCGTCTGCTGCGGGAAGCACAGGGCGAGGTTGACCTCGGCGGCGCGGCGGCGCTCGCGGGCCAGGTGCCAGGCCAGCCAGCCCACCCCGCGGCCGATCGCGCGCTGCCACAGCCAGGGCAGGCGCGCGGCGGCGACCATGATCCCCAGGGCCAGCCACATCGGCCAGTTGCGCGGGGCGAAGGAAGGGCGGGGAGGGGGCGTGTCTGCGGCGCTCATGCGCAGATTCTAAGCCTTGGCCGGCAACCGGCCGTCGCCGGCTCGGCTATCCTGCGCCGATGCCGACTCCGTTTCCGCCCAAGGAACCGGGCGAACGCCTGGTGCGCTGGCTCTACTCGCTGGCGCTGTACCTGCTGTCGCCCTTCACCCTGTACCACCTGATCTCGCGCGGCTTCCGCGTGCGCGAGTACTTCCGCCGCTGGGACGAGCGCTACGGCGCCTACAGCACCGAGCAGGGCCGCCCGTGCGTGTGGCTGCACGCGGTGTCGGTGGGCGAGGTCAACGCCGCCGCGCCGCTGGTCAACGCCCTGCTGCGCCAGGGCAAGGGCACCCGCTGGGTGGTCACCACGATCACGCCCACCGGCTCGCAGCGGGTGCGCGCGCTGTGGGGCGGGCGGGTGGACCACGTGTACCTGCCCTACGACCTGCCCGGCAGCGTGGACCGCTTCCTGCAGCACTTCCGCCCGACCCTGGCACTGATCATGGAAACCGAGCTGTGGCCGAACATGCTGTTCGGCTGCCGCGACCACGGCATCCCGGTGTACGTGCTCAACGCGCGCCTGTCGGCCCGTTCCCTGCGCGGCTACCGCCTGCTGCGGCCGCTGCTGGGCCGCGCCCTGCGCACGGTGCGCTGCGTGGCCGCGCAGTCCGACGCCGATGCGCGCCGCTTCCAGGTGCTGGGCGCGCGTCCCGACCAGGTGCGGGTGCTGGGCAACCTCAAGTACGACGTGGAGGTGCCCGACGGCCTGGAGGCGTTGCGCGCGGCGTTCGAGGACGCGCTCGGCCGCAAGCGCCCGGTGTGGATCGCGGCCAGCACCCACGAGGGCGAGGAGGAGGACGTGCTGGCCCTGCACCGGCGCCTGCGCGCGCGCTGGCCGGACCTGCTGCTGCTGTGGGCGCCGCGCCACCCGGAGCGCTTCGGGCGGGTACGCGCCGCGGCCGAGGCGGCGGGCTGGCAGGTGGGCACGCGCAGCGCCGGCGGCTGGCCGGCGGCCGGGGACGACGTGTTCGTGGTCGATACCCTGGGCGAGCTGATGGCGTTCTACGCCTGCGCCGACGTGGCCTTCGTCGGCGGCAGCCTGCAGCCGGTCGGCGGGCACAACCTGCTGGAGCCGGCGGCGGTGGGCACGGCGGTGGTCACCGGCCCGCACCTGCACAATTTCGCCGAGATCTCGCGGCGCCTGGACGAGGCCGGGGCGCTGCGCGTGGGCCGCGACCTGCAGGAGGTCGGCGACGCGCTGGAGGCGCTGCTGGGCGACGCCCCGCTGCGCCAGGCCATGGTCGAGGCCGGCCGCGCCCTGGTCGACCAGGGCCGCGGGGCGCTGCGCAACACCCTGGAGCTGATCGCGCCGGACCTGCCGGCGCCGGATCCGGTCGAGGACTGAGCGGAAGCCGGAAACGAAGAAGGCCGCCCCGTGGGCGGCCTTCTCCATTCCGGTGCCGGTGCCGCGGCTTACTGGCGCAGGACCGACGGATCCTGCAGCTGGGCCTCGGCGTCGACGGTCAGCAGGGCATTGACCTGGCGCAGCGCGTCCACGTCCAGCTCGCCGGTGGCCTGCGACAGCAGCAGGCGGTTGAGCAGGAAGTTGTACTTGGCGCGGGCGTACTCGACCTGGGCCTGGAACAGGGTGCGCTGGTTCTGGACCACGTCCAGCACGGTGCGGGTGCCGACTTCCAGGCCGACCTGCGAGGCCTCGTAGGCACTCTGCGCCGAGACCACGGCCAGGCGGCGGGCCTCGACCTCGCTCACGCCGGCGACCAGGGCCTGGTACAGGTTGCGGGTGTTGCGGTCCAGGGCGCGGCGCTGCTGCTCGTACTGGTCCTGGGCGATGTCGCGCTGGGCGATCGCCTGGCGCACGCGCGACTGGGTCGCGCCGCCGGAGAAGATCGGCACGGTCAGGGTGATGCCGATGCTGCTGCCGGTGCTTTCGCCGTTGCCAGCGCCGGTGAGGTTGTCGATGTCGCCCCAGGCCGCGTCCTTGCCCCAGTCGGCGTTGAGCGCCAGGGTGGGGTAGTGGCCGGCACGGGCGGTTTCCACGCTCTGGTCCGCGGCCTGGGCACGCAGCTCGGCCGAGCGCAGGCTGGGATTGCGCTCGATTGCGGCGGCCACCCAGGCGTCGGCGTCGCTGCGCAGGCTCGGCAGCTCCGGACGGAAGTCGGCCGGCAGGGCGCGCAGGTCGCGCACCGGCTGCCCGGTCAGCTCGGCCAGCGCCTGGTAGGCGTCCTGCAGGGCGTTGCGGGCGAGGATGGTGTTGGCGCGGGCCTCGTCGTACTGGGCGCGGGCCTCGTGCACGTCGGTGATCGGGGCCAGGCCCACTTCCAGGCGCTTGTCGGCGTAGTCGAACTGGCGCTTGGCGGCGGCCTCGTTGGTCTCGGCCGCGGCCAGCGACTCGATCGCCACCAGCACGTCGAAGTAGGCGGCGGCGGTGCGCACCATCAGGTCGTCGCCGGCGGCGGCCAGGTCCTGGTCGGCGGCGGCGCTGAGCGTGCGCTCGGCGCGCAGGGTGGAGAAGTCGCCCCAGTTGAACAGCGTCTGCGACGCGCGCAGGCCGTAGCTGCGGGAGGTCCTTTCGATGGTGCCGGGACGGCCATCGCGCTCGGTACGCGAGCGGGTGAGGCTGGCGGAGCCGTTGACCTGCGGCAGCAGCGCCGCGCGCGCCTGGACCCGGCCTTCCTTGGTGATGAGGGTGTTCGATTCGGCGATCGCCAGCGTCGGGTCGCCGTTGCGGGCCATTTCGTAGGTCTGCAGCAGGTCGGCGGCGCTGGCGGTGACGGGGGCCAGTGCGGCCGCCAGGGCCAGGGCGAGGGAACGGCGGATCATCAGCGGCTTCCTTATCTTCATGTTGGGCCCGGGTCCATGCCCGGGCCGTCGTGGGGATATCGGGATCCGACCGCTGCCCCGCGGGGCATTGCGGTCAGAAACTGAACTGCGGGGCCGGCTCGGCGCCGCGCAGGTACTCGAGCTCGGTCTCGAACAACGATTCAACGGCCGGCGCGTTGACATCGCCGGTGTGGCGCAGCAGCACGGCTTCCATCACCGGCGCGCGGCCACGGACCACGAACAGGCGGCCGCCCGGGCGCAGCCACTCCAGGAACCGGGTCGGGACCGTGTCCACCGCGGCGGTCACGCAGACCGCGTCGAACTGGCGGGTCGGCGCGTACTGCAGGGCGTCGGCGGTCTCGATGCGGACGTTGGTGCCCAGGCGGGCAGCGTCCAGGTGCCTGCGCGCGGCGGCGGCCAGTTCCGGCTGGATCTCGATGCTCACCACCTCGCGCGCCAGCTCGCCCAGGCAGGCGGTGACGTAGCCGCTGCCGGTGCCCACTTCCAGCACGCTGTCGCCCGGCTGCAGGGCCAGGGCCTGGAGCATGCGGCCCTCGACCACCGGCTTCATCATGCGCACGCCGTGGCCCAGCGGCAGCTCGATGTCGGCGTAGGCCAGCGCGCGCTGCGCCTCCGGCACGAACGCCTCGCGCGGCAGGCGGCCGATCACCTCGAGCACGGCGGCGTCCAGGACCTCCCAGGGGCGGACCTGCTGTTCCACCATCAGTTCGCGGGCAAGGGCGTAATCGATCGTCATGGCTGCTATCACAAGGCGCGGGAGGCCGGGCATTCTACTACCGCGGCGGCCCGTGCCGGCGCTGGAAGGATCGCCGCGCCCGGGCGGCGGCGTTCAGTGCCGGAAGTCACCGCGACCACCGGCCCTGCGGGACGCGGTTCAGGCCGCATAGGCGCGCAGGAAGAAATCCACCGTGGCCCGCAGGTGCCGCTGCAGGTCGGCCGGCGCGGGCGTGCCGCACAGGCCGCAGGCCATCTTCGAGTACAGCTCGCCCTTGAGCAGGCAGAAGAACTGCGAGGCGGCCAGGGGCACGTCCCCGATCCGCAGCAGGCCCTCGTCCACCCGGGCCTGCAGGAACTGGGCGAAGGCATCCTGCACCCGCCGCGGGCCGGCGTTCCAGAACAGGTGGCGCAGGGCGTCCTCGCCGGCTCCGGCGGTCATCATGCGGTGGATGCGGAGCGCCTCCTCACTGCTGATCAGGGCGAAGAAGGCGTGGCCGATGGCCAGCAGCTGCTCGCGCAGCGGGCCCTCGGGCGGGTTCACGAACAGCTCGTCCGGCAGCACCTCGCGGCACTTGGCGGCGATCGCCTCGGAGAACAGGGTCTCCTTGTCGCCGAAGTGGCTGTAGACGGTCAGCTTGGACACGCCGGCGGCGGCGGCGATCTGGTCCATGCTCACGCCCTGGTAGCCCTGTTCGAGGAACATGCGCTTGGCCGCTTCCAGGATCGCGGCGCGCTTGGCCAGGTCCTTGGGGCGGCCGGGGCCCGGATTGCGGGCGGGCGCGGCGGCGCTGGCGGGCGTGGTCGGGCGGGTCATGCAGGCAATACTAGACTAGTTGGTTTTCTATTTATACCATACCGGCCGGTTCACTATTTTCCACCTACAGGACGGAGTCGTGGCGATGCAGGGACGGGTCAGGCGTGGCGTAGCGGCAGCCCTCGTGGTGGTCGCCCTCGCGGGGTGCGGCAATGGCGCGGAGGCGCCGGAGAAGGCGCGCCCGGTCTGGGTGGTGCAGCCACAGGCGGCCGGCGAAGCCGCGGGGCTGGCCTTCCCCGGCGAGGTGCGGGCGCGCGAGGAAAGCCCGCTGGCGTTCCGCATCGGTGGCGAGCTGGTGGCGCGGCGGGTGGACGCCGGTGCGCGGGTGGCCGAAGGCCAGGTGCTGGCCGAGCTGGATCCGGGCGACCAGGCGCTGCAGGCGCAGGCCGCGCGGGCGCAGCTGGCGGCGGCCGAGGCCGAGCTGGCGCGGGCGAAGGGCGACCTGGACCGCTACGCGAAGCTGGTCGAGCAGCAGCTGGTGAGCCGCTCGGCGTACGAGGCCCAGGAGGCGGCGTACAAGGCCGCGGCCGGGCAGGTCGATGCCGCCCGCGCGCAGTGGGAGGTGACCCGCAACCAGGCCGCCTATGCCACCCTGCGCGCGCCGCACGCCGGGGTGATCGCCAGCCGCCAGGCCGAGGTCGGCCAGGTGGTGGCGGCCGGGCAGACCGTGTTCACCCTGGCCGCCGACGGTGGCCGCGAGGTGGCGATCGACCTGCCGGAGGACCGCATGGGCCAGTTCAAGGTCGGCGATCCGGCCGAGGTCGAGCTGTGGAGCCGCCCCGGCCAGCGCCTGCCGGCGCGGATCCGCGAACTGGCCCCGGCGGCCGATCCGCTGACCCGCAGTTACGCCGTGCGCGTGGCCCTGGACGATGCGGTGGCCGGCGACGTGGTGCTGGGCCAGAGCGCGCGCGTGTTCCTCGGCCACGGCGCGGCCGGCGCCGGCCTGCGGGTGCCGCCGGCGGCGCTGCAGCAGGGCGCCGACGGCAAGCCGGCGGTGTGGGTGGTGCGCGAGGGCAAGGTCGCCAGCGTGCCGGTCGAGCACGGGCCGCTGGGCACCGAGACGGTGGAGGTCCGCGGCGAGCTGCGCGCCGACGACTGGGTGGTCGCCGCCGGCGGCCACCTGCTGCGCGAGGGCGAGGCGGTGCTCGCGGTGGACCGCGGCAACCGGCCGGTGGCCGCCGCCGTGCGGCCGAAGGCGGACTGAGCCATGCGCCGCTTCAACCTTTCCGAGTGGGCGCTGCACAACCGCGGCCTGGTGCTGTACGCGATGATCGCCCTGGCGGTGATCGGCACCTGGTCCTACCTGCGCCTGGGCCAGAGCGAGGACCCACCGTTCACCTTCAAGGCCATGGTGGTGCGCACGCTGTGGCCGGGCGCCACCGCCGAGGAGGTCTCGCTGCAGGTCACCGAGCGGATCGAGAAGGCGGTGATGAACACCGGCAAGTACGAGTTCGTGCGCTCGTACTCGCGCCCGGGCGAGTCGCAGGTGATCTTCATGGCCCGCGACTCGATGCGCTCGAAGGACATCCCCGAGCTGTTCTACCAGGTACGCAAGAAGGTCGGCGACATCCGCGCCACGCTCCCGGACGGGGTGGTCGGGCCGTTCTTCAACGACGAGTTCGGCGACACCTTCGGCAACATCTACGCCCTCACCGGCGAGGGCTTCGACTACGCCATCCTCAAGGACTACGCCGACCGCATCCAGCTGGAACTGCAGCGGGTGGCGGACGTGGGCAAGGTCGAGCTGATCGGCCTGCAGGACGAGAAGGTCTGGATCGAGATCGACAACGCGCGCCTGGCCACCCTGGGCATCCCGCTGCAGGCGGTGCAGCAGGCGCTGGAAGGACAGAACGCGGTGGTGCCGGCCGGGTTCTACGAGACCGCCTCCGAGCGCGTGCAGCTGCGGGTGGACGGCCCGTTCCGCACCCTGGAGGAGATCCGCGCGTTCCCGATCCGCGCCAACGGCCGCACCATCCGCCTGCAGGACGTGGCCACGGTGACCCGCGGTTTCGCCGATCCGGCCGCGCCGCGCATGCGCTTCATGGGCCAGGACGCGATCGGCATCGCCGTGGCCATGCGCGACGGCGGCCACATCCTGCGCCTGGGCGAGGCGCTGGAGGCCGAGTTCGCGCGGCTGCAGGAGCAGCTGCCGGCGGGCATGCAGCTGCGCAAGGTCTCCGACCAGCCGGAGGCGGTGCGCGACTCGGTGGGCGAGTTCGTGCGCGTGCTGGCCGAGGCGGTGACCATCGTGCTGCTGGTCAGCTTCTTCTCGCTGGGATTCCGCACCGGCCTGGTGGTGGCGGTCTCGATCCCGCTGGTGCTGGCGATGACCTTCGCGGTGATGAACTACTTCGGCATCGGCCTGCACAAGATCTCGCTGGGCGCGCTGGTGCTGGCGCTGGGCCTGCTGGTGGACGACGCGATCATCGCGGTGGAGATGATGGCCATCAAGATGGAGCAGGGCTTCGACCGCCTGCGCGCGGCCAGCTTCGCCTGGGAATCGACCGCGTTCCCGATGCTCACCGGCACCCTGATCACCGCGGCCGGCTTCCTGCCGATCGCCACCGCCGCCTCCAGCACCGGCGAGTACACCCGCTCGCTGTTCCAGGTGGTGACCATCGCCCTGCTGGTGTCGTGGATCGCCGCGGTGCTGTTCATCCCCTACCTGGGCGACAAGATGCTGCCGGACCTGGCGCATCCCCGGCCGCCGAAGCCGGGCAGCCTGGCCGCGCGCCGGCGTGCCTTCCGCGAGCGGCTGGCCGACCGCTGGCCGCAGTACGCCGCGCTGCTGGCCCCGGCGCCGCTCGACGGCCACCACCACGACCCGTACCAGCGCCCGTTCTACCAGCGCTTCCGCCGCCTGCTCGATGCCTGCCTGCGCCGGCGCTGGTGGGTGATCGGCGCCACCGTCGGCCTGTTCGTGCTGTCGCTGGCGATGTTCCGCTTCGTGCCGCAGCAGTTCTTCCCGGATTCGACCCGGCCGGAGCTGATGGTGGACCTGGAACTGGCCGAGGGCGCGTCGCTGCGCGCCACCGAGGCGCAGGCGAAGAAACTGGAGGCGCTGCTGCAGCAGCGCGAGGACGTGCGCAACTATGTGGCCTACGTCGGCACCGGCTCGCCGCGCTTCTACCTGCCGCTGGATCAGCAGCTGCCGGCGACCAACTTCAGCCAGTTCGTGGTCCTGGCACGCGACATCCAGGCGCGCGAGGAACTGCGCAACTGGCTGCTGCGCGAGGTGGCGCCGCAGTTCCCGGAGCTGCAGATGCGCGTGACCCGGCTGGAGAACGGCCCGCCGGTGGGCTACCCGGTGCAGTTCCGCGTTTCCGGCGAGCACATCGACCAGGTGCGCGCGATCGCGCGCAAGGTCGCGGAGAAGGTGCGCGCCAACCCGCACACCACCAACGTCAACCTGGACTGGGACGAGCCGAGCAAGGTGGTGCGCCTGGAAATCGAACAGGACCGCGCCCGCGCGCTGGGCGTCAACAGCGCCCAGCTGGCGCAGTTCCTCAGCGCGCAGCTGTCCGGCTACACCGCCAGCACCTTCCGCGAGGGCAACGAGCTGGTCGGGATCATGCTGCGCGGCGGCGCCGGCGACCGCGAGCAGCTGGAACTGCTGGGCAGCCTGGCCATCCCCACCGGCGACGGCGGCAGCGTGGCGCTGTCGCAGGTGGCGCGCATCCGGCAGACCTTCGAGGAAGGGATCATCTGGCACCGCGACCGGCTGCCGACCATCACCGTGCGCGCCGACATCGGCGACGAACTGCTGCCGGCGGCGGTCACCGCGCAGATCGACCCGACCCTGGACGGGATCCGCGAGGCGATGCCGCCGGGCTACCTGCTGCAGGTCGGCGGCTCGGTGGAGGATTCGGCGCGCGGGCAGAACTCGATCAAGGCCGGCATGCCGCTGTTCCTGTTCGTGGTCACGACCCTGCTGATGGTCCAGCTGCGCAGCTTCTCCCGCACATTGATGGTGCTGGTGACCGCGCCGCTGGGCCTGATCGGCGCGAGCTGGTTCCTGCTGGTCTTCCGCATGCCGTTCGGCTTCGTGGCACTGCTGGGCACGATCGCGCTGGCCGGCATGGTGATGCGCAACTCGGTGATCCTGGTCGACCAGATCGAGCAGGACATCGCCGCCGGCCACGACCGCTGGCACGCCATCGTCGACGCCACCGTGCGCCGCTTCCGCCCGATCGTGCTGACCGCGCTGACCGCGGTGCTGGCGATGATCCCGCTGTCGCGCAGCGCGTTCTACGGCTCGATGGCGGTGGCGATCATGGGCGGCCTGATCGTGGCCACCGCCCTGACCCTGCTGTTCCTGCCGGCGCTGTACGCGGCCTGGTTCCGGGTCAGGCCGGAAGAGGCAACAGCCTGACGGCGGGACGGTGTAGCCGGAGCAATGCCGCTGCTTCGGCTACGCCCCGGGCACACCCGCACGAAGCCCCACTCCCCTCGGAAGAGGGGAACCCGGGTGCGCTTCGCTTACCCCTCGGCCAGCGCCATCGTCCCGGCCAATCACCAATCACCAATCACCAATCACGAATCACGAATCACGAATCACGAATCCCCACGCAGCAGCGCGATGAACGCCTGCGCCGCCCGCGACAGCGTGCGGCCGCCATGCACGACATACCCGAGTTGCCGCGACAGCTGCACGCCCTGGACCGGCAGCACCTGCACCTGGGCGTCGAGCATGGTCAGCGGCAGCGCGCCCCAGGCCAGGCCCACCGAGACCAGCATCTTGATGGTCTCCATGTAATTGGTGGTCAGGCGCAGCTGCAGCGACAGGCCGCGGCGGGCAAAGGCCTGGGCGACGATGCGGTGGGTGAAGGTGCCCGGATCCGGCAGGACCGCCGGATGCGCGGCGATGTCGGCCAGGCCCACCTTCGCCATCCGCGCCAGCGGATGGTCCGGCGCCACCACGAAGCGCAGCGGATCGTCCCATACCGGCGTGGCCAGCAGCGGTGCCTCGGTCGGCCCCAGCGTGGTCACCGCCAGCTCCACGTCGCCGCCCAGCACCTGGGCATAGGCCTGCTCCGAATCCATGAAGCGGATGTCCAGCGCCACCCGCGGGTGCAGCGCGGTAAAGCGGCGCAGCAGGGCCGGCAGCCGGTGCAGGCCGACGTGGTGGCTGGTGGCCAGGCTCAGGCGGCCGCCGATGTCCTGCCCCAGGTCCTGCAACGCGCGCCGCGCCGCATCGGCCTCGGCCAGCATCTGCCGCGCCCGCGGCAGCAGCAGGCGCCCGGCCTCGGTCAGCACCACCTGGCGGCCGAGGCGGTCGAACAGGCGCACCTCCAGGTCCTGCTCCAGCTGGGCGATGCGCTTGCTCACCGCCGGCTGGGTCAGGTGCAGCTGCTCGGCGGCGGCGGAAAAGCCGCCGCGCTCGGCGACGGCGACGAATGCCGACAGGCTGCCCCAGTCCATCGCGGCTCCGAATTGATTCCTGGCAGGAATCTACCGGATGAAAAATATGCATTTGAGTTATCGATGGCAAGGCGGCAGGATTTCCCCAAGCCCGGCGGGCCGCGCGCCCGCCACCGCCAGAGGAACAGAGGGAATGGCCGGCAAGACCCTTTACGACAAGCTGTGGGAAATGCACGAGGTAAGCCGCCGCGACGACGGCTCCTCGCTGATCTACATCGACCGCCACATCCTGCACGAGGTGACCTCGCCGCAGGCGTTCGAGGGGCTCCGCCTCGCCGGCCGCAAGCCGTGGCGGGTGGACGCCAACATCGCCACGCCCGACCACAACGTGCCCACCACCCGCGCCGAGCGCGCCGGCGGCCTGCAGGCCATCGCCGACCCGGTGTCGCGGCTGCAGGTGCAGACCCTGGACGAGAACTGCGCCGATTTCGGCATCCTCGAGTTCCGCATGGACGATGCCCGCCAGGGCATCGTCCACGTGGTCGGCCCGGAGCAGGGCGCGACCCTGCCGGGCATGACCGTGGTCTGCGGCGACTCGCACACCTCCACGCATGGTGCTTTTGGAGCGCTGGCGCACGGCATCGGCACCTCCGAGGTCGAGCACGTGCTGGCCACCCAGTGCCTGGTGGCCAAGAAGATGAAGAACATGCAGGTCCGGGTCGAAGGCAAGCTGGGCCCGGGCGTGACCGCCAAGGACATCGTGCTGGCGGTGATCGGCCGGATCGGCACCGCCGGCGGCAACGGCCACGCCCTGGAGTTCGCCGGCAGCGCGATCCGCGAACTGTCGATGGAAGGCCGCATGACCATCTGCAACATGGCCATCGAGGCTGGCGCGCGGGTGGGCATGGTCGCGGTGGACGAGAAGACCATCGAATACGTGAAGGGCCGCCCGTTCGCGCCCAGGGGCGGGCAGTGGGACGCGGCGGTGGCGTTGTGGCGTACCCTGGTCTCCGATCCGGACGCGCACTTCGACACCGTGGTCGAGCTGCGCGCCGAGGACATCAAGCCGCAGGTCAGCTGGGGCACCTCGCCGGAGATGGTGGTGCCGGTGGACGCGACGGTGCCGGATCCGGAACGCGAACCCGATCCGGTGAAGCGCGATTCGATCGTGCGCGCCCTGAAGTACATGGGCCTGCAACCCAACCAGCCGATCACCTCGATCCGGCTGGACCGCGTGTTCATCGGTTCGTGCACCAACTCGCGGATCGAGGACCTGCGCGCGGCCGCCGCGGTGGCGCGCGGGCGCAAGGTGGCGCCGACGATCAAGCAGGCGCTGGTGGTGCCGGGCTCGGGCCTGGTCAAGGCCCAGGCCGAGGCCGAGGGCCTGGACAAGGTGTTCATCGAGGCCGGCTTCGAGTGGCGCGAGCCGGGCTGCTCGATGTGCCTGGCGATGAATCCCGACAGGCTGGGCGCCGGCGAGCACTGCGCCTCCACCTCCAACCGCAACTTCGAGGGCCGCCAGGGCGCCGGTGGCCGCACCCACCTGGTGAGCCCGGCGATGGCCGCCGCCGCCGCGGTGGCCGGCCACTTCGTCGATGTGCGCGAACTGGTCCAGGCCTGAGGAAACCGCCAATGAAAGCCTTCACCACCCACACCGGCCTGGTCGCCCCGCTGGACCGCGCCAACGTCGACACCGACCAGATCATCCCCAAGCAGTTCCTCAAGTCGATCAAGCGCACCGGCTTCGGCCCGAACCTGTTCGACGAGTGGCGCTACCTGGACGTGGGCCAGCCGGGGCAGGACTGCAGCACGCGGCCGATCAACCCGGACTTCGTGCTCAACTTCCCGCGCTACCAGGGCGCCAGCGTGCTGCTGGCGCGCGAGAACTTCGGCTGCGGCTCCTCGCGCGAGCACGCGCCGTGGGCGCTGGACGAGTATGGCTTCCGCGCGATCATCGCGCCCAGCTTCGCCGACATCTTCTACAACAACAGCTTCAAGAACGGCCTGCTGCCGATCGTGCTGTCCGACGCCGAGGTCGACGAGCTGTTCCGCCAGTGCGAAGCCAGCGAGGGCTACACCCTGACCGTGGACCTGGCGGCGCAGACGGTCACCCGCCCCGATGGCGTGCAGCACCGCTTCGAGGTGGACGCCTTCCGCAAGCACTGCCTGCTCAACGGCCTGGACGACATCGGCCTGACCCTGCAGGAGAAGGACGCGATCGCCGCCTTCGAGGCCCGCCACCGCGCCGCCCAGCCCTGGCTGTTCGGCGCCGCCTGATCCAGGATGCGGCGCGGCTTGCCCGCGCCGCGCTCCCGCGGCCGTGGGCGGTCACCTGACCGCCGGCAGCAGCTTGCCGGTCAGCAGGCGGAAGGTCAGTCGCGGCGCGTCGGGCTTGCCGTAGTTGGTCGTGGTGACGACCACGACCAGGCGCTGCGCGGGGAACACCCGCACCGTGTTGCCGCCGGTGCCGTTCATCGCGAACGAATCGAACGTGCGGCCCTCGCTGGTGTCGTGGTGCAGCCACCACAGGTAGCCGTAGTCGATGCCGTCCTCGATGCGCGCATGCGGCCGGGTGGATTCGGCCACCCATGCCGCCGGCACCAGCTGGCGGCCGTTCCATTCGCCGCCGCGGCGGTACAGCTCGCCCAGCGCGAGCAGGTCGCGGCTGCGCAGGGCAAGGCCGCCGCCGGCCTGGGCCAGGCCCAGCGGCGAGAACTGCCAGGCCGGCGCCTCGATGCCCAGCGGGTCGAACAGCCTGGCGCGGGCATAGTCCTGCAGGGGGCGGCCGACGGCGGCCTGGATCGCGGCGCCGAGCGTGGTCACGCCGGCGGTGCAGTAGCGGAAGCTGCGTCCGTATGGCGAGTCTTCCGGCCGCTCCATCCACGCCGGGAAGCCCTGGATCGGCAGGTCCAGGTAGAACCCGACCCAGTCCTCGACCAGGTACATGCGTTCCTCGTTGCCGCGCGACCACTGGTTCCAGTCGTCGCACTCCAGCAGCGAGGACATGGTCATCAGGTCGACCGCGGTGATCGCGTCCTTGCGTGGATCCGGATTGGCCGGAGGCGGGCGCCGCAGCAGCGGCAGCACCGGCGCGTCGGCCCGCATCCGGCCCTCGGCCTGGGCGATGCCGGCCAACATGCCGGCGACGGTCTTGGTCGCCGAGCGCGTGTCGCGGCGCGCCTCCGCGCCACCCTCGTCGAAATAGCGCTCGTAGACCAGCACGCCGTCGCGGGCGACCAGCACGCTGGTGACCTGGCCGAACTCGCCGGCCGCGATGGCACGTTCCATCCCGGCCAGCGCGGCCGGATCGATGCCGTGGTCCGCGGCGGGTTCCAGCCGCCAGGCCGGCGGCTTCGCCGGCACGGTGGCGGGAAGCAGGAGGAGCAGGAGCGTGACGAGCAAGGGCAGGCGCATGGCAGGTCTCCGGCGGCAAGGGTGCCGGGAGCCTGGCACGCGCCCCGCGCGCGCAGCAGGGGCGATGCGACGAAGCGGCGGAAACGCCGACGGAAGCCGGCAAGGGCGGCGCCAGGCATGGGCCCTGGTGGCCGCCACGCCGCGCCGCGCTGGCGCGATGCGGCGTGCAGACCTTCCGCGGCGGGGCGGCGCCCGCGCCGCGGGCGCCTCAGTACACGCCCTGCGCCAGCATCGCGTCGGCCACCTTCACGAAGCCGCTGATGTTGGCGCCGTCCACGTAGTTGACCGTGCCGTCCTTGCGCTTGCCGTGGCGCACGCAGTTGCCGTGGATGTCCTTCATGATCGCGTGCAGGCGCTCGTCCACCTCGGCGTGGTGCCAGGACAGGCGCAGCGCGTTCTGGCTCATCTCCAGGCCCGAGGTGGCCACGCCGCCGGCGTTTGAGGCCTTGCCCGGCGCGTACAGGGTGCCGGACTCCAGGAACACGTCCACCGCCTCCAGGGTCGAGGGCATGTTCGCGCCCTCGGCCACGCAGATGACGCCGTTCTTCACCAGGGTGCGCGCGTCCTCGCCGTCCAGCTCGTTCTGGGTGGCGCAGGGCAGGGCGATCTCGGCCGGGATGTGCCAGGGGCGCTTGCCGGGCAGGTATTCGAAGCGCCGGTCCCCGTCCAGTTCCGCCAGGCGGCCACGGCGCACGTTCTTCAGTTCCATCACCGCCTCGATCGCCTCCATGTCGAAGCCGTCGCGCGCGTAGAGCGTGCCGCCGGAATCGCTGAAGGTCAGCACCTTGCCGCCCAGGTCGGTGGCCTTCACCGCCGCGTACTGGGCGACGTTGCCCGAGCCGGAGACCAGCACCCGCGCGCCCTGGGTCTCGCGGTGGGCGTGGTGCAGCATCTGCTCGACGAAGTAGACGGTGCCGTAGCCGGTGGCCTCCGGGCGCATCAGGCTGCCGCCGTAGGCCAGGCCCTTGCCGGTGAACACGCAGCCGGCCTGGTTGGACAGCTTCTTCATCATGCCGGCCATGTAGCCGACCTCGCGCGCGCCAACGCCGATGTCGCCGGCCGGCACGTCGGTGTCCGGGCCCAGGTGCCGGTAGAGCTCCAGCATCAGCGCCTGGCAGAAGCGCATCACCTCGCCGTCGCTCTTGCCCTTGGGGTCGAAGTCCGAGCCGCCCTTGCCGCCGCCCATGGGCAGGGTGGTGAGCGCGTTCTTGAAGGTCTGCTCGAAGGCCAGGAACTTCAGGATCGACAGGTTCACCGTGGGATGGAAGCGCATGCCGCCCTTGTACGGGCCGATCGCCGAACTGTGCTGCACGCGCCAGGCACGGTTGACCTGCACCTGGCCCCGGTCGTCGACCCAGGACACGCGGAACTGGATCACCCGCTCCGGCTCGACCAGCCGTTCCAGCAGGCCGTCGCGCGCGTACTGCGGGTTGCGCTCGAGGAACGGCCACAGGCTGGCGGTGACTTCCTTGACCGCCTGCAGGAATTCCGGCTGGCCCGGATCGCGGCGCTGTACCCGCTCGAGGAACTCTTCCCTGGAACCTGGCATGGCTTGTCTCCTTTGCCTGGGGCGGCTGCTCAGCGCAGGCGCTCGATCACGGCCTGCGCGGCCCGGGTGGTGTCGACGGCCTGGCCCGCCGGCGCGAGGTCCGCGGTGAACACGCGGTCGTCCAGCGCGGACGACACCGCCGCCTCCACCGCGGCGGCCTCGGCCTCCAGGCCCAGCGAGTGGCGCAGCAGCATGGCCGCGCTGAGGATGGTGGCGTAGGGATTGGCGATGCCCTTGCCCGCGATGTCCGGCGCCGAGCCGTGGATCGGTTCATAGATCCCGGCCTTCCCGTCGCCCAGCGACGCCGAAGCCAGCAGGCCCAGCGAGCCGGCCAGCATCGAGGCCTCGTCGGTGAGGATGTCGCCGAACATGTTCTCGGTGACGATCACGTCGTAGGCGCGCGGCCGCGACAGCAGGTGCATGGCCATGGAGTCGACCAGCTGGTGCTCCAGGGTCACGTCCGGGAACTCCTCCCGCACCACGCGCGCGGCCACGTCGCGCCACAGGCGCGAGGTCTCCAGCACGTTGGCCTTGTCCACCGAGGTGAGGTGGCCGCGGCGGCTGCGCGCCAGCGCCGCTGCGCTGCGCACCACGCGCTCGATCTCGGCCACGGTGTAGCGGCACAGGTCGCTGGCGTCGGTGGCGCTGCGGGTCTTGTCGCCGAAGTAGATGCCGCCGGTCAGCTCGCGCACCACCACGATGTCCACGCCTTCCAGCAGTTCGGACTTGATCGGCGAGGCGCCCAGCGCCGCCGCGTGCGGGCGCACCGGGCGCAGGTTGGCGAACAGGCCCAGGCCCTTGCGGATCGCCAGCAGGCCCTGCTCCGGCCGCACCTTGGCGTTGGGATCGGACCACTTCGGGCCGCCGACCGCGCCGAGCAGGACCGCGTCGGCGTTCTTCGCCGCCTCCAGGGTGGATGCCGGCAGCGGTTCGCCGTGGCGGTCGATGGCGATGCCGCCGATGTCGTGCTCCTGGAAGGAGAAGCTGTGGCCATGGCGGGCGGCGACCGCCTCCAGCACCGGCAGGGTGGCGGAGACGATCTCCGGGCCGATGCCGTCGCCGGGCAGTACGACGATGTTCGCGTGCATGGGGGTGCCTCGTAACGGGGAAGGTGGGATGCGCGTGGCCGGGCGCGGCTCAGCCGGCGGCTTCGGTTTCGGCTTCGGCCGGCGCGGGCGCCGGATCGCGGGCGGGCCCGGCCGCGGCTGCCTGCGGGCGCACCGGGCCGTCCCACTCGGACGCGTCGGGGCGCGGCGGCAGCGGGATGTCGGCGCGGCGGCGCGCCAGGGCACGGTTCACGGCAGCGTCGAAGCTCAGCGCGGCGGCCGGGTTGCTTTCGGGGATGGGCATGGAACGTTCCTCGGCGACCGGCACGGGGAGCGCCGGTCGGCGGTCTGTGGAATGGAGGCCGGCCGCCGGCTCCCCACCGGCGGCCGGCCGGGTCTGCATCGGATCAGGCGGTGGCCAGCTGCTCGCTGTTCCCCGCGGCACGGCGCTGGCGCAGCAGGCGGTTGGCCACGTCCAGCCAGGCCAGCGCGCTGGCCTCGATGATGTCGCGGCTGGTGCCGGTGCCTTCGTATTCGTCCTCGCCGTGGCGCACGCTGAGGCTGGCTTCGCCGCGGGCATCGGTGCCCAGGCCGACGCTGTGCACCTGGTAGCTCTCCAGGCTCAGCTGCACGCCGGTGGCGGCCGACAGCGCGGCGAACAGCGCGTCCACCGGGCCGTCGCCCTCGGCGGTCTCGGCCACGCGGCGGCCATCCGGGTCGGACAGCTCGACGGTGGCGCTGGCGCGCTGGCCGGCGTCGCTGACCGTCATCGAGGCCAGGCGGTAGCCCTCGCCGTCGCCGGTGTCCTGCATCAGCGCCTGCAGGTCGGCGTCGGTGACCACGCGCTGCTGCTCGCACAGCGCCTTGAAGTCGGCGAACACCAGGTCCAGCTCCGTCTCCTCCAGGTAGTAGCCCAGCGCGCGCAGGCGCTGCTCGACCGCGGCGCGGCCGCTGTGGCGGCCCAGCACCATCTGGGTGTCCGGCCAGCCCACGTCCTGCGGGCGCATGATCTCGTAGGTGCCGCGGTGGCGCAGCATGCCGTGCTGGTGGATGCCCGACTCGTGGGCGAAGGCATTGCTGCCGACCACCGCCTTGTTGCGCTGGACCGGCATGCCGATCAGGCGCTGCAGCAGCTGCGAGGTCGGCACCAGGCGGCGGGTGTCGATGCCGGTGTCGGCCTCGAAGAACGCGTTGCGCACCTTCAGCGCCATCACGATCTCCTCCAGCGCGCAATTGCCGGCGCGCTCGCCGATGCCATTGACGGTGCACTCGACCTGGCGCGCGCCGCCCTCGATCGCGGCCAGGGTGTTGGCCACGGCCAGGCCCAGGTCGTTGTGGCAGTGCGCGCTGAAGATGACCTTGTCAGCGCCCGGCACCTGCGCGATCAGGCGCTGGAAGATGCCGCGGATCTCCTCCGGGGTGGTGAAGCCGACCGTGTCGGGGATGTTGATGGTGGTGGCGCCGGCCTCGATCGCCGCGGCCACGACCTCGTGCAGGAAGTCCTCCTCGGTGCGGGTGCCGTCCTCGGTGGAGAACTCGATGTCGTCGATGTGGCCCTTGGCGTAGCGGATGCTCTCGACCACCCGGTCCAGCACCTGCTGGCGGCTCATGCGCAGCTTGTGCTCGCGGTGCAGCGGGCTGGTGGACAGGAACACGTGCAGGCGCGGGCGCGCGGCGGCCTCCAGCGCGCGCAGGGAGGTGTCGATGTCCGCCTGCAGGCAGCGCGAGAGCACGGCCAGCACCGGCTCGCGGATCTCGCGGCCGATCAGGGCCATGGCCTCGCGGTCGGACTGCGAGCTGGCCGGGAAGCCGGTCTCGATCACGTCCGCACCCAGTTCGGCCAGTGCGCGGGCCATGACCAGCTTCTGCGGCGGGGTCATGCTGCAGCCGGGGGACTGCTCGCCGTCGCGCAGGGTGGTATCGAACACCCGGATGCGGGCCTGGGAGACCTGGGTTTGGGCTTGGGACTGTTGCGCGTTCACCAGGTGAACTCCTCTTCGACGGGCTGCGGCGCGATGGGCGCCATTGGGACGGAAACGGTGGTGGTGGGGGACAGGTTAGCGGCTGGGCGGCGCTTTGCCACGGGGATCGGTTTGCGCGCCGCACCATCCCCCGCGGCGGCGGCCGGTTCCGGGCCGCGGCTGCGCCGGCGCGGCTTGCGCGGCGGCCGCGGGCGGACCTCGGACAGCAGCTGGGCGAGGGTGGCCGCGTCGATGTTGCCGCCGGAGACCACGGCGCACTTGCGACGCCCGGCCACGCGGCGGCCGGCGGCCAGGGCCAGGGCACCGGCGCCCTCGGCGATCAGGTTCTCTTCCAGCGCCAGCCGGACCAGGGTCTCGCGCAGTTCGGCCTCGCGCACGATCACCACGTCGTCCAGCAGCCGCGCGCACAGGCGCCGGGTCAGGAACCCGGGCACCTTCACCCGGACGCCGTCGGCCAGCGACCTGGCGGGGTCGATCTCGCGCAGGTCGCCGCGGATCGCGCGGGCCATGGAATCCACGCCCTCGACCTGGGCGCCGACCACGCGCACGCCCTGCGACTTCAGCGCCAGGGCCACGCCGGAGGCCAGCCCGCCGCCGCCGATCGGCACGATCACCACGTCCGGGGCGTGCGGCGCGATCTCGATCCCGATCGTGCCCTGGCCGGCGATCACGTCCGGGTCGTCGAACGCGGACAGGAAGCGGTAGCCGTACTGCTCGGCCAGCTGCCGGGCGAAGGCGTAGGCCTCGTCGTAGCTGTCGCCGTGCTGGCGCACGGTGGCACCCCAGTGGGTGACGCCGGCGATCTTGGTCTGCGGCGCGCCGTGCGGCATCACCGTGATCGCCTGCACGCCAAGGCGGTAGGCGGCCCAGGCCACGCCCTGGGCGTGGTTGCCGGCGGAGGCGCAGATCACCGGGCGGTCGTCGCCGCGCTCGCGCGCGGCCAGCATCGCGTTGAGCGCGCCGCGCACCTTGTAGGAGCCGGTGCGCTGCAGGTTCTCCAGCTTGAGCATCACCCCGAAGCGCTCGGCGTGGTGCATCGGCGTCACCGGCAGGAACCGGCGCAGGCGCGACTGCGCGGCCAGTACGTCGGCCACGCCGACGTCGCCGACGTCCGCTTCTCCTGCGCTGGTGCGGCCGGTATCAGGCATCGCCGCGGCGCTCCGTGCGATTTCCGAGAAGGCACCTCCGCACCGTCGCCTCCACGGGGGCGACGGCGGAACGGGCGGCTGCGCGCGCGTTCATGGCGCGCCTCCGTGGCCGGCGCCGGCTTCGCCGGGCAGCGGGCCGTCGACCGGCGAGATCTGCACCGATTCGCAGTCGTACACCTTCTGCAGCTGGCGGCGCAGGGTCTCGGCCGTGCGCCCGCCGCTGTTGACCACCATCTGCAGGCGCCAGCGCCCGTCGGCGGCGTCGGGGAAGCCCTGGATCGCGCGCGGCGCGAAGCCGCGGCGCTCGGTCATGCCGATCACGCGCACCAGCGCGCCCTCCACGGGCTTCAGCACCAGGTCAAGCCGGTAGTGCATGAGCGGACTCTGCCTTCTGTTCGTTGGGGTTGGCGTCCAGCATGTGGCTGTTGGCCGTGTTCGGCGGCACCAGCGGCCAGACGTTGGCCTTGGCGTCGATCTTCACGTGCAGCAGGCCCGGGCCGGGCGCCGACAGCAGCGCCGCCAGTGCGTCCTCGATCTGCGAGCGCTGCTCGATGCGCGAGGCCGGGATGCCGCACACCTGGGCCAGGGCGGCGAAGTCCGGGTTGTCGGACAGGTCGATCTCGCTGTAGCGCTTGTCGAAGAACAGTTCCTGCCACTGCCGGACCATGCCCAGGGCGCTGTTGTCCAGCAGGATGATCTTCACCGGCAGCTTGCAGCGGGCGATGGTGACCAGCTCCTGCACGTTCATCATGAAGCCGCCGTCGCCGTTGACCAGGACCACCGGGCGGTCGGGGAAGGCGAACTGCGCGCCCATCGCCGCCGGCAGGCCGAAGCCCATGGTGCCCAGCGCGCCGGAGGTCAGGTGGTTGCGCGGATGGCTGAAGCGGCAGTGCTGCGCCACCCACATCTGGTGCTGGCCCACGTCGGCGGTGATGATCGCGTCCGGGCACAGTTCGCTGACCCGCTTCAGCAGCGCCGGGGCGTAGATGTCGGTGCCGGGTGCGTCGTAGCGCGGGGCATGTTTCTCGCGCAGGGCGGTGCAGCGCTGGCGCCATTCGCCGGCGGTGCTGCGCGCCGCGGCCAGGGCGCGCAGGCCCGCGGCCAGGTCGCCGGGCAGGGCGATGTCGGCGGTGCGCAGCTTGGAGATCTCGTAGGCATCCGCGTCCAGGTGGACCACCCGCGCGAACGGCGCGAACTCGGACAGCTTGCCGGTGGCGCGGTCGTCGAAGCGGGCGCCAACCACCACCAGCAGGTCGCACTCCTGCACCGCGATGTTGGCGGCGCGGGTGCCGTGCATGCCCAGCATGCCCAGGAACTGCGGGTGGTTGCCGGGCAGGGCGCCCAGGCCGCGCAGGGTCAGCACGGTCGGGATGCCGGTGGCCTCGACGAACTGGCGGAACTCGTCCACCGCATCGCAGATGCCGATGCCGCCGCCGCCGTAGATCACCGGCTTTTCGGCTGCGGCGATCGCAGCGATGGCCTCGGCCAGGGTCGCATCCGGCGGCGGGGGCGGCGCCTGCACCGGGGCCGGCACGTGCGCCGGCAGGTGGGTGGCGGCGCCGACCTGGACGTCCTTGGGCAGGTCGACCAGGACCGGGCCCGGGCGGCCTTCGCGGGCGATGCGGAAGGCCTCGGCCATCACGTGCGGCAGCTCGTCCACGCTGCGCACCAGGAAGCTGTGCTTGACGATCGGCATGGTCATGCCGAACACGTCCAGCTCCTGGAACGCGTCGGTCCCCAGCAGCGACGTCGGCACCTGGCCGGTCAGGCACACCATCGGCACCGAATCCAGCATCGCGTCGGCGATGCCGGTGACCAGGTTCGAGGCGCCGGGCCCGGAGGTGGCCACGCATACGCCGACCTTGCCGGAGGCGCGGGCGTAACCGTTGGCCGCCAGGGCCGCTCCCTGCTCGTGGCGGACCAGGATGTGGCGCAGCCCCGAATCCACCAGGGCGTCGTAGAACGGCATGATGGCGCCGCCCGGATAGCCGAAGATGGTGTCGACCCCCTCGGCCTCCAGCGCGTGCGCGACCCAGGCTGCGCCATTGCGCAGCCCGGCCGCCGTCGCTGTGGGGGTGTTGGCGTTCATGCGGCGGCGGTCTTCTTGGCGGTTTGTTCTTCGGCGGGCTGGGCGCTGCCCTGCAGCCACACCATCTTGGTGCGCAGTTCACGGCCGACCTTCTCGATCGGATGGTCCTTGTCGGCCTGCTGGAACTTCCTGTAGTTCGGCAGGCCGGCGTCGTACTCGGCCTGCCAGTTGCGCACGAAGGTGCCGTCCTGGATGTCCTTCAGCACTTCCTTCATGCGCGCCTTGACCGAGGCGTCGATCACCCGCGGGCCGGAGACGAAGTCGCCGTACTGGGCGGTCTCGGAGATGAACTCGAGCATGCGGGTGATGCCGCCTTCGTAGAACAGGTCGACGATCAGCTTCAGCTCGTGCAGGACTTCGTAGTAGGCGATCTCCGGCTGGTAGCCGGCCTCGACCAGGGTCTCGAAGCCGGCCTGCACCAGGGACGAGGCGCCGCCGCACAGCACGGCCTGCTCGCCGAACAGGTCGGTCTCGGTCTCTTCCTTGAAGGTGGTCTTGATCAGGTTGGCGCGGGCGCCGCCCAGGCCGCCGGCGTAGGCCAGGGCGTATTCCTCGGCCTTGCCCGACTTGTCCTGGTACACCGCATAGATGCACGGCACGCCGCGGCCGATCTCGTACTCGCGGCGGACCAGGGCGCCCGGGCCCTTGGGCGCGACCAGGACCACGTCCAGGTCCTCGCGCGGGGTGATCATGCCGAAGTGCACGTTCAGGCCGTGGGCGAACAGCAGCACCGCGCCCTGCTTGAGGTTGTCGCGCAGGACTTCCTCGTAGAGCTTCTTCTGGACCATGTCCGGGACCAGCACGGCGACCAGGTCGGCGTCCTTCACCGCCTCGGCCGGGCTCTTGACCACGAAACCGTCCGCCTGGGCCTTGGCCTCGGTCGGACCGCCCGGGCGCAGGCCCACGGTCACGTCGAAGCCGGAATCGCGCAGGTTCAGCGCGTGCGCGCGGCCCTGGCTGCCGTAGCCGACGATCGCGATCTTGGTGGAGGTGCTGCTGGTCATGGCGTGGTCCTGTGCGGTTGCGTGGATGGGAAGGCGAAGCCTGGGAATTTGCCGGAACGAGATCGTTTCTGCTGAGAACTTTCCGGACGGAACCTTGTGCAAGGTGGAAACAAAAAACCCCGCGCCTTCCGGTGCGGGGTTTTGAGGGTCTGGCGTCTTTCTGTTGCCTACACGCCGGCTCGTCCCGCACCTGTTGGCGAGCTAATAAGGACGAGGACGAGGACCGACACCGCGGCGTTCGCGGCTGCGTGCAGGTCGGCGTCGGTGGTCGTGTGGCGATGCAGCATGGGTCGCAGGAAAGCACGCCGATTCCAGGCTTGTCAAGCGCCTTCCGTGGCCGTTTTACTGTTGCAGATGCAACCGTGGAAACGCATCACAATCGGTTGCACCTCCCGCGCGCTCCGTCCGCATCCGGCAACCCCGCCGCGCATGCGCGCCCGCCTTCGCCAGCACTCGTACAGCCATGCCCGAATACCGCTCCCGCACCTCCACCCACGGCCGCAACATGGCCGGTGCCCGCGCCCTGTGGCGCGCCACCGGGATGAAGGATGGCGACTTCCACAAGCCGATCGTCGCCATCGCCAACTCGTTCACCCAGTTCGTGCCCGGCCACGTCCACCTCAAGGACCTCGGCCAGCTGGTGGCGCGCGAGATCGAGCGCGTGGGTGGCGTGGCCAAGGAGTTCAACACGATCGCCGTCGACGACGGCATCGCCATGGGCCACGACGGCATGCTCTATTCGCTGCCCAGCCGCGAACTGATCGCCGACGCGGTGGAGTACATGGTCAACGCGCACTGCGCCGACGCGCTGGTGTGCATCTCCAACTGCGACAAGATCACCCCGGGCATGCTGATGGCCGCGCTGCGGCTCAACATCCCCACCGTGTTCGTGTCCGGCGGGCCGATGGAGGCGGGCAAGACCCGCCTGGCCGACCACAAGCTGGACCTGATCGACGCGATGGTGATGGCCGCCGATCCCAACGCCACCGACGAACAGGTGGCGGCGGTGGAGCGCAGCGCCTGCCCGACCTGCGGTTCGTGCTCGGGCATGTTCACCGCCAACTCGATGAACTGCCTGACCGAGGCGCTGGGCCTGTCGTTGCCGGGCAACGGCACCGTGGTCGCCACCCATGCCGATCGCGAGGCCCTGTTCAAGCGCGCCGGCGTGACCGCGGTGGAGCTGTGCCACCGCTGGTATGGCGGCGGCGACGGGCGCGCGCTGCCGCGCGGCATCGCCACCTTCGAGGCGTTCGAGAACGCGATGGCGCTGGACATCGCCATGGGCGGTTCGACCAACACCATCCTGCACCTGCTGGCCGCGGCGCAGGAGGCCGGGGTGCCGTTCACCCTGCGCGACATCGACCGCCTCTCGCGCAAGGTGCCGCAGCTGTGCAAGGTCGCGCCGAACACGCAGAAGTACCACATCGAGGACGTGCACCGCGCCGGCGGCATCATGGCCATCCTCGGCGAGCTGGCGCGCGGCGGACTGGTGCATACCGACGTGCCGACCGTGCATGCGCCCAGCCTGGGCGAGGCGATCGAGCGCTGGGACGTGGCCCGCACCAGCGATGAGGCCGTGCACACCTTCTACCGCGCCGGCCCGGCCGGGATCCCCACCCAGGTCGCCTTCAGCCAGGACACCCGCTGGCCGTCGCTGGACCTGGACCGCAGCGAAGGCTGCATCCGCGACCTGCAGCACGCCTACTCCAGCGAGGGCGGACTGGCGGTGCTTTACGGCAACCTCGCCGCCGACGGCTGCGTGGTGAAGACCGCGGGCGTGGACGAGTCCATCCTGGTGTTCGAGGGCCCGGCGCGGGTGTACGAGAGCCAGGACGCGGCGGTGAAGGGCATCCTCGGTGACGAGGTGCAGGCGGGCGAGGTGGTGGTGATCCGCTACGAAGGGCCCAAGGGCGGCCCGGGCATGCAGGAGATGCTCTATCCGACCAGCTACCTGAAGTCCAAGGGCCTGGGCAAGAAGTGCGCGCTGCTGACCGACGGCCGTTTCTCCGGCGGCACCTCGGGCCTGTCGATCGGCCATGCCTCGCCGGAGGCCGCGGCCGGCGGCACCATCGGCCTGGTGCGCGACGGCGACCGCATCCGCATCGACATTCCCGCGCGCAGCATCCAGCTGCTGGTGGACGAGGCCGAACTGGCGCGCCGCCGGGCCGAGCAGGACGCGCAGGGCTGGCGCCCGGCGCAGCCGCGCGCGCGCAAGGTCAGCACCGCACTGAAGGCCTATGCCCTGCTGGCCACCAGCGCCGACAAGGGCGCGGTGCGCAACCGCGAGCTGCTGGAGGGGTGAGCCTTCGGACGCGCCCGCCCGGCGGTGCCGGCGCGGGCGCGCCTTGTGCGGCCGCAGCATGCCTGCCGCGACCGTTCCGGGTCTAATGCGCCTTCTCAAGCCAGGAGGGCAGTGCATGCGTGGGATATCGTTACCTCGGCCAGGCCGCCGCTTCGCGTTCGCCGCCGCGGTGCTTTTGGCGGTACTGCAGTGCCTGCCGGCGCCGGCCGCAGCGTCCGGTTTCGTGCGCGTCGACGGGACCGGCTTCGTGCTCGACGGCAAGCCCTACCGCTTTGCCGGTGCCAACTTCTGGTACGGCGCCTACCTCGGCGCCCCCGATGGGGTGGGCGACCGCGAGCGGCTGCGCGCCGAGCTGGACCAGCTCAAGGCCGCCGGCATCGACAACCTGCGCGTGCTGGCGATGAGCGAGGCCAGCGGCTTCAGGCGCGGCGTGCGCCCGGCCTTCATGGTCGCACCCGGCGAGTACGACCAGCGCCTGCTGGAGGGCCTGGACGTGCTGCTGGACGAGATGCGCAAGCGCGACATGAAGGCGGTGCTGTACCTCAACAACTTCTGGCAGTGGTCCGGCGGCATGTCGCAATACGTGTCCTGGTTCAGCGGCGAACCGGTGTTCGATCCGGACGAGACCGGCGACTGGAACGGCTTCATGCAGAATTCGGCGCGCTTCTACGCCATGCCCGATGCGCAGGCCGCCTACCGCGACGCGATCCGCACCGTCGTCACCCGCCGCAACAGCGTCAACGGCATCGCCTACGCCGAGGATCCAACGGTGATGTCCTGGCAGCTGGCCAACGAGCCGCGCCCGGGCAGCGACGCCGCCGGCGCGGCCAATTTCCAGGCCTACCGCGCCTGGTTGGACGATACCGCCGCCTTCATCCGCCAGCTGGCGCCCAGGCAACTGGTGAGCACCGGCAGCGAGGGCCGCATGGGTTCGCTGGGCGAGGACGACTACTACCTGATCGCGCATGCCTCGCCGCACATCGACTACCTGACGTTCCACCTGTGGCCGTCGAACTGGGGCTGGATCGACCACCACGACCCGGCGGCGCGGCTGGAAGCCGGGCTGCAGGCGTCGCTGGAGTACATCGACCGCCACGTGGAAATGGCGGCCAGGCTGGGCAAGCCGATCGTGCTGTCGGAGTTCGGCCTCAACCGCGACAAGGGTTCCTACGACCCGGCCGCGCCGGTGGCCGCACGCGACCGCTTCTACCAGGCGGTGTACGCGCGCCTGCTGCAGCATGCGCGCGCCGGGGCGCCGATTGCCGGTTCCAACTTCTGGGCCTGGGGCGGCCGCGGCCGCACCTCCAACCCGGACTGGATGTGGAAGGAAGGCGATCCGTTCACCGGCGACCCGCCGCAGGAAGCGCAGGGCCTGTTCTCCCTGTTCGACAGCGACCGTTCGACCCTGGAAATCGTCTCCGCCCACGCACGCCAGTTGCGCGCGCTCCCCTGAACTGGTTCAGGCCGGGCCGGCGGCGCCGTGCTTTCCGCCTTCAGGCCTTGCGCTCGGCGGCCGATATCCGGGACAGGGAGAGGAGGGGAATCATGTCGACGATCGAGTCGCCGACGCAGCAGGACACGCAGGCCAGCGCGCCTGCGCTGCCCGATGCGCCGGTTGCATTGCTGCGCCTGGACGACGGGTTCCGCATCGTGGCCGCCAACCGCACCGCCCGGGACCTGCTGGGGCTGGAGGACACCGCCCTGCCGGTGCCGGCCGCAGGCCCGCTATGGGGCCTGCAGCGCGGCGACCTGGCCGATGGCGCCGGGGTGTGGGCCGCGCCCGGCGACGATCCTGCGCGGCGCCTGCGCTACCAGGCCGATGGCGAGGGCTGGATCGCCTCGCTGCCGCACGCCGAAACCGCCACGCTGCTGCGCGAGGCCGCCGGCATGGCCGCCGGCGGCGGGGCGGTCACCCATCCGTTGCTGGCCCCGCTGGCGCAGCGGCTGGCCGGGGCCGAACAGCCGCGCGAGCTGCTGGCGGCGGTCAACGAGGCCCTGGCCCGCTGCGACCTGGCCCTGCAGCTGCCGCCTGCGCAGGCCGCGAGCGAGGCCGGGCGGCGCCTGGCCGCCGGCTTCGGCAACCTCGCCGAGGCGGTGCGCCAGGCGGTGGCGCTGTCGGTGCAGCTGGCCGCGGACGTGCCCAAGGTGGTCGGCGAGAACGACGAGCTGGCGGCGCAGACCCGCGCCCAGGCCGAGGCCCTGGAACAGGTGCTGGCGGCCACCAGCCGGCTGCGCCAGGACCTGGACGACGTGCGCGGCGAACTGGAGCAGGTGCGCGCCGCGGCGGTGCGCGCCGACGAGGACGCGCGGCGCGGCGGCGAGGCCGCGCGCGCCCTGGCCGCGGCGATGCGCCAGGTGGAGGAACGCGCGGCGCGCGCCGGCGAGGTGATCGAGGTGATCGACTCGGTCGCGTTCCAGACCAACATCCTGTCGATCAACGCCGGGATCGAGGCCGCGCATGCCGGCGAGGCCGGGCGCGGCTTCGCCGTGGTCGCCAGCGAGATCCGGCGCCTGGCCGAGCGCGCCGCCAGTGCCGCGCGCGACGTGCGCGCCATCGTCGGCGGCACGGTCGAGGCGCTGGGCGAGAGCGCCGAGTCGGCGCGCCATACCGGGGAGATGCTGGCCGGCATCGGCCAGTCCCTGCAGGGCGCCGGCGCGGCGATGGAATCGGTGGCGCGGCGCATCGCCTCGCAGGGCGAGGAGGTGCTGGCGATCGACCGCGCGGTGGAGCAGGTGGTGGAACTGGGCCACAGCAACCTGCAACACGCCGCGCACGTGGCCGAGCTGAGCGAGGCGCTGGGCCAGGGCGTGGCCACCCTGCACGACTGCGTCGGCCTGTTCCGGCTGCCGCCGGACCCGATGCAGGTGCCGAGGCATGCGCGCGTGCGCGAACTGGCCGAGGCCGGCGCGCGCCGCATCGGCATGGCCCTGGCCGCGGCGGTGGCCGAGGGCCGGATCGGTGCCGAGGCGCTGTTCTCGCGCGAGTACAAGCAGATCCCCGGGATCGACCCGCCCAAGTACCGCACCCCGTTCGACGCGCTGTGCGACCGCATCCTGCCGCCGCTGCAGGAGCCGGTGGCCAACGCCGAGCCGTGGATCGTGTTCGCGATCAGCGCCAACCCCGACGGCTACGTGCCCACCCACAACCAGCGCTATTGCCAGCCGCTGACCGGCGACCGCGAGAAGGACCTGGTCGGCAACCGCACCAAGCGCATCTTCGGCGACCGCGTCGGCCGCAGCGTGGGCGCGCACACCGACCCGTACCGGCTGCAGGTCTACCGCCGCGACACCGGCCAGATCATGTTCGACCTGTCGGTGCCGGTGTACGTGGACGGGCGCCACTGGGGCGGGTTCCGCATCGGCTACTCGCTGGAGTAGGGCGGGGGCGCCGGGCCGCGGCCTTGGCGCGGCCCGTAGACCCAGTGCTCCAGCGCGTGGCGCAGCATCTGCGCGCGGCGCCGGCGCACCGCCCGCGCATGCGCGAGCGTGCGCTGCAGGGCCAGCATCACCAGCACCAGCAACAGCGCGAACGGCAGCGCCGAGATCGTCACCAGGCCCTGCAGCGCGTCCAGGCCGCCGGCCAGCAGCAGGGCCGCGGCCACCACCGCGATCGCCACGCCCCAGGCGATCCGCCGCAGCGGCGGCGGGTCGCCGGACTGGTCGCTGGACATGCTGGCCAGCACCAGCACCGCCGAGTCGGCCGAGGTGACGAAGAACACCGCCAGCAGCGCCACTGCCACCGCGCTCAGGGCGGTGCTGCCGGGCAGGTGCCCGAACAGGGCGAACAGCACGTTCTCGTAGCCGCTTTCCAGCACCGGCTGCAGGTCGGCCACGAACAGTTGCTGCCACAGCGCCAGGCCGCCGAACACCGCGAACCAGGCGAAGCCCAGCAGGCTCGGCGCCAGCACCGTGCCGACCACGAACTCGCGGATGGTGCGGCCGTAGGACACGCGGGCGATGAAGCTGCCCACGAACGGCGCCCACGAGATCCACCAGGCCCAGTAGAAGATCGTCCACTCGCTGACCCAGGCGCTGCCGGAGAACGGCGACATGCGCAGGCTCATGCCGACGAGCCGGTCCAGGTAGCCGCCCAGCGCGTTGGTGAACACGTCGAACAGGAACGCGGTCGGGCCCAGCGCCAGCACCGCCAGCAGCAGCGCGCCGGCCAGCGCGAGGTTGGCGCTGGACAGCCATTTGATGCCGCGCTCCACGCCGCTGAGGCTGGAGGCCATGTACAGCACGAAGGCCACGCCGATCACCGCCAGCTGCATCCCGGTACCGGTGGGCGTGCCGAACACCGTGCGCAGGCCGGCGACGATCTGCAGCGCGCCGAAGCCCAGGGTGGTGGCCACGCCGATCGCAGTGGCCACCACCGCGGCGATGTCCACGCAGCGTCCGGCCCAGCCTCGGTGGTGGCGGCCCAGCAGCGGCTGCAGCAGGTCGCTGAGCTGGCCGCGGCCGCGGCGGTTGTACTGGAACCAGGCCATGGCCAGCCCGACCAGGGCGTAGATCGCCCACGGGTGCAGGCCCCAGTGGAAGAACGCGTAGCGCATCGCCGCGCGCGCGGCCGGCATGCTCGCCGGTTCCAGCCCCTCGGGCGGATTGAAGTAGTGCGACAGCGGCTCGGCCGCGCCCCAGAACACCAGGCCGATGCCCATGCCGGCCGCGAACAGCATCGCCAGCCAGCTGCCCACCGCGAACTGCGGTTCGGCGTCCTCGCCGCCAATGCGCAGCTCGCCCAGGCTGCCGAAGGCCAGGTACAGCATGAACAGCAGGGTGGCGAACACGACCAGCAGGTAGAGCCAGCCGGTGTTGGCGAGCATGCCCCCGAGCAGCGCGTCCACCATCGCGGCGAAGCGCGACGGCGCCAGGCCTGCTGCCGCCGCAAGCAGCGCGATCAGCAGGAAGGAGATGCGGAAGACCATGCCGGCTCCGGTGGCGTGGAGGCGCACAGTCTAGCAACGGCCCCGTTGCCGGCCCGTCGCGGCGGCCTGCGGCAAGCGCGCGCGGTCTGTGGTGTAATCGGCGCCGAAGCGGGGGTACCGCGGGCGCCGGTTGGGGCGCGCGGTTGAGACAGTCCCTTGGAACCTGATCCGGCTCATACCGGCGTAGGGAAGCTTCGCAGGACGGGCTCCGTCCGTCCTGTGTCCGCCCGCTTCGGGCGGCGGTGCCGCGCATGCGTGGTCCGTCGTCCCGTCCCGCACCCCGGTGCGGTTATCCCCTGAACGGACGGACACAACGCATGAACGCCATCCCCGCCTCCCTGCTCCAGCAGACCGCCCAGCTTTCCGGCTCCGTCACCCGGCCGATCCCCGGCTCGCGCAAGATCCACGTCGAAGGTTCGCGCCCGGACATCCGCGTGCCGATGCGCGAGATCGCGCTGACCCGCACCCCCACCGTGTTCGGCGGCGAGGACAACCCGCCGGTGACGGTGTACGACACCTCCGGCCCGTACACCGACCCGGAGGCGCGGATCGACCTGGCCGCGGGCCTGCCGCCGCTGCGCGCGCAGTGGATCGCCGAACGCGGCGACACCGAGGAGCTGCCGGCGCTGACCTCCGAGTTCGGCCGCGCGCGCGAGCACGACCCGAAGCTGGACGCAGTGCGCTTCCCCGGGCGCCGCCTGCCGCGCCGGGCGAAGGCCGGCGCCAACGTCACCCAGATGCATTACGCGCGGCGCGGGATCATCACCCCGGAGATGGAGTTCGTCGCCATCCGCGAGAACCAGCGCCTGGAGGCGGTGCGCGACGCGGCGCTGCGTGCCCAGCATCCGGGCCAGGGTTTCGGCGCCAGCATCCCCGAGGTGATCACCCCGGAGTTCGTGCGCGACGAGATCGCCCGCGGCCGCGCCATCCTCCCGTGCAACATCAACCACCCCGAGAGCGAGCCGATGATCATCGGCCGCAACTTCCTGACCAAGATCAACGCCAACATCGGCAACTCCGCCGTGTCCTCGGGCATCGCCGAGGAGGTGGAGAAGATGGTGTGGGCGATCCGCTGGGGCGGGGACACGGTGATGGACCTGTCCACCGGCAAGCACATCCACGAGACCCGCGAGTGGATCATCCGCAACTCGCCGGTGCCGATCGGCACGGTGCCGATCTACCAGGCACTGGAAAAGGTCGACGGCCGCGCCGAGGAGCTGACCTGGGAGATCTTCCGCGACACGCTCATCGAGCAGGCCGAGCAGGGCGTGGACTACTTCACCATCCACGCCGGCGTTCTGTTGCGCTACGTGCCGCTCACGGCCAGGCGCGTGACCGGCATCGTTTCCCGCGGCGGCTCGATCATGGCCAAGTGGTGCCTGGCGCACCACAGGGAGAATTTCCTCTACACCCACTTCGAGGAAATCTGCGAAATCATGAAGGCCTACGACGTGGCCTTCTCCCTGGGCGACGGCCTGCGCCCGGGCTGCATCGCCGACGCCAACGACGCGGCCCAGTTCGGCGAGCTGGAGACCCTGGGCGAGCTGACGAAGATCGCCTGGAAGCACGACGTGCAGACCATGATCGAGGGCCCCGGCCACGTGCCGATGCAGCTGATCAAGGAGAACATGGACAAGCAGCTGCGCGAGTGCGGCGAGGCGCCGTTCTACACGCTCGGGCCGCTGACCACCGACATCGCCCCGGGCTACGACCACATCACCTCGGCGATCGGCGCGGCGATGATCGGCTGGTACGGCACGGCCATGCTCTGCTACGTCACGCCGAAGGAGCACCTGGGCCTGCCCAACCGCCAGGACGTGCGCGACGGCATCATGGCCTACAAGATCGCCGCGCACGCGGCCGACCTGGCCAAGGGCCATCCCGGCGCGCAGGTACGCGACAACGCCCTGTCCAAGGCACGCTTCGAGTTCCGCTGGGAGGACCAGTTCCACCTCGGCCTGGATCCGGAGAAGGCGCGCGAGTTCCACGACGAGACCCTGCCCAAGGAGGCGCACAAGCTGGCGCACTTCTGCTCCATGTGCGGGCCCCACTTCTGCTCGATGAAGATCACCCAGGACGTGCGCGACTACGCGGCCGAGCACGGGCTGGACGAGCGGGCGGCGCTGGAGGCGGGCATGGCCGGCAAGGCGGCCGAGTTCCGCGAGCAGGGCGCGGAGGTCTACCGCGCCGGATAGCGCGCAAAAGGGCCTGGTCGCGGCCCCTCCCCCTGGTACCGCGACCAGGCAAGGCGCTGCTGGCGCCATGCCGCGGAACGACGTCGACCGCGGCGTGCGCCAGTGTCCCCATCGCCGTCCCGGGGGTGTTAGCCGGCGATGGCCGGGCGGCTTTGCCGCGCTTGCCGCGATGGCGCGCCGCGCCTGCCCGTTTCCCGACCGGCAGCTGACCGGACTTCGGTCACCCGTACCAAAGACACATGGCGCTGCCCGGGGCCGTGGCTAGTGTGCCTGCATTGCCGGATCGCCCGCCTGCATGGGGCAGGCGCCAGGCCGGTTGCGCCGGCCGGCGGTCGTGGCACGGCGGGGCGAAGCGCCCCGGGGCACTGGATACATGGGAGTCGCATGGGTGCGGCGGAGAGCGAGGCGCGCAAACGGGCCGCGGAAGCGGCCGGCAGGCTGTTGCGCGTGGGGGAGTGCGAGGTCGACGTCGACCGCAGGGTGGTGTCGCGGCCGGGCGCGGAGGAACCGCGGCGGCTGACGCTCAAGGCCTTGCAGGTCCTGCTGGCGCTGGTCGAGGCCGGCGGCCGCGTGGTCAGCCGCGAACAGCTGCTGGAGCGGGTCTGGCCTGACACCCTGCCCACCGACGACGTGCTCACCCAGGCGGTGGCGCAGCTGCGGCGTGCGTTCGGCGGCCGCGGCGAGGCGCCGCCGTACATCGAGACCATTGCCAAGGCCGGCTACCGCCTGGTGGTGCCGTGCTGCTGGATCGAACCGGCCGCCACGCCGGAACCGGCCGCAGTGCCGGCGGCACCGGCGCCCGCGGTGCCGGCGCCGATCCAGCCGCGGCCGGCGCCACAGGAGCAGGCGCCTGCAGCGGCCGCCGGCACGGGCGCGCCCGCACGCGCGCCGCGCCGGCGCATCGCGTCCTGGTGGCCGGCCTTGTCCCTGTTGCTGGTGCTGGCCTTCGGCGCCGGCGCGTGGCAACTGCTGAATCCGCGCACGCGTGCCAACGATGCCGCCGACGTGGCGGCCGGCGCACCGCCGCTGCAGTACCAGGCCATCGCCGCGACCGCGCTGCCCGAGCAGGGGCCGGCGCTGTCGCCGGACGGGAGCGAGGTCGCCTACGCGCGCCCGGTCCGCGCCGGCGGCCCGCGCACGCTGTACCTGCAGCCGGCCGGCGACGGCAGTCCGCGCCAGCTGACCTTCCCCGGCCACGGCGAGGCCGATGACCTGCCGGCATGGTCGCGCGACGGGCGCCGCATCGCCTTCGTGCGCACCGGCGGCGACGGCTGCCGGCTGATGGTGGTCGCGGCCGCCGGCGGCGGCGAGCGCGAAGTCGGCCGCTGCGAGGGCGAGGATTACGCCGCCTTCGACTGGAGCCCGGACGGCCGTGCCCTGGTGATGGGCGGGCGCCGCCGCAGCAGCGGGCAGTCGGCGCCGCTGCGGCGCCTGGACCTGGGCAGCGGGCGCTGGGAGGCGCTGGCCTATCCGGCCGACGGCCTGGATACCCTGCCGCGGTTCTCGCCCGACGGCGCCTGGCTGGGTTTCCGCCGCGGCACCTCGTTGGGCGACCTGTGGCTGATGCCCGCGGCCGGCGGTCCGCCGCGGCAGCTGACCCGCCTGCGCGGCGACATCCGCGGCTGGGACTGGCTGCCCGACGGCAGCGGCCTGGTCTTCAGCCTGGTCAAGGAGGAGGCGCGCCTGTACCGGCTGGCGCTGGCGGACGGTTCGATCACCGAACTGCCGTCGCCCCCGCGCGGCAACCCGGTGTTCCCGGAAGTGGCCGCCGATGCGTGGACGATGGTGTTCGGCATCTACCGCTTCCGCAGCGGCCTGTACGCCTTCGACCTGGAGGCGGCCGGCGACGGCACGCAGCCGGGCGAACCGGTGTTCGCCTCCAGCGGCGTGGACCTGATGCCTGCGGTATCGCCCGACGGCTCGACCCTGGCCTTCGTGTCCGACCGCAGCCTGGCCGCGCAGCTGTGGATCGGCGAGCTGGAGCACCCGCAGACCCTGCGCGCGGTGCCGGGCATCGTGCCGGTGCCGCGCAACCCGCCGGTGTGGGCGCCGGATGGCAGCCGCCTGCTGGTGATCGGTGCCACCGGCAGCGGCGGCGACCGCCTGTACCAGGTCGAGGTCGGCTTCGACACCGTGCGCGTGCTGCCGGTGCCGGGCGTGCCCGCCTTCGCCGCCTGGACCGGCAGGCCGGACCAGCTGCTGGTCGGCGTCGACGGCAGCGGCGGCAGTACCCGGCTGGTCCTGTACCAGCTGCCGGAGTGGCGCGAACTGGCCAGCCTCGACGACGTCGCCCTGGCCCGCTACGACCACCGGCAGGACCGCGTCTGCTTCAGCCGCACCACGCGCAGCGGGCTGTGGTGCGCCGACCCGGCATTGCAGCGGGTGGTGCAGGTCGGCATGGATGCGCCGGTGCCTGAGCAGTACCGCGAATGGCTGGTTGCCGGCGGGCGGATCTTCTCCACCGCGCCGGCGCCGGGCTGCGCCACCGGCTGGAGCGAGATCGGCGCCGGAGCGGCGCGTCCGCGCTGCCTGTCGCACACCCACGCGGTGGCCTCCGGTTCGGCCAGTGTCGACGAGGCCGGGCGCCGTGCCTTCCTGGCGCTGCCGCTGGAGGACGACATGGACGTGGGCCTGGCCTCGCTGGCCTCGCTGCGGCGCGGCGCAAGCCGCTGATCCGAAAGGGCGAGGCCGGCCGAAAGACAAATATCAGGAAGATTTCAGCGGCGTTTCCTGCAACGCGCGCGGCGCTCCGGCAAACAGGTGGCCAGTTCCCCCGCAAGGAGACACGGCCATGAGGATCAGGACACTGTCGGGCGACCGCGGACAGCTGCAGGAGCTGCACTGGCCGCCCGGCGCGCACGAGCGGCCCACGCTGGCGACCCTGGCGCGCGGCGCGGGCCTCGCGCTGCAGGCCGGCGCGGCCAGCATCTGGCTGGTCGTGCGCGGCAGCGCCGAGCTGGAAAGCCAGGAGGGCCGCTTCGCCCTGGGCGCCGGGCACTGGATCTACCTGGACCGCGAGTCGATGCCGGTGGTGCGCAGCGGCAGCGGCGCGCTGGTGCTGGGCCTGGTGCTTTCCGCCGGCCTGCAGGCGCGGCTGCAGCAGTCGGCCTATGCGCCGATGTATCCCGGGCGCGGCGAGGCGCCGCCGCGCGCGCGCCGCGGCGTGCTGTCGCTGTGGCGCCGGCTGCTGCGTCCCGGGCTGCACCCGGCTGACGCCTCGGTCCTGCTCGGCCGCCTGCTGCGCGCGCTGGCCGACCTGCAGGACGACTGCAGCGCGCTGGTGGAGCGCTGCCCCGGCCGCACCCTGCACCGCCGCCGCCAGGTGTTCGCGCGCATGCAGCGGGTGATGCTTTACCTGGAGGGGCACCCCGAGCGCGCCCTGACCACGCTGCAGATGGCCGATCGCGCCAGCATGTCGGTCTGGTACTTCATCCGCGCGTTCCGCGCGGTGTACGGGGAGACCCCGCAGGCGGCCTCGGCGCGCCTGCGCCTGCAGCGCGCCGCGCGCCTGCTGCTGGAGGGGCGGATGGCGGTGGGCGAGGTCGGCGCCGCGTGCGGCTTCGAGAACAACTGCAGCTTCTCGCGCGCGTTCCGCGCGCAGTTCGGCGTGCCGCCGTCGATCTACCGTCTCCATGGGGGGAGCGTGGCGGCAGCCCTGGCAAACCCGGTCGACATGCACGGCCAAGCGGGATGAGCGCGTGGCTCCGTAACGTCTTGCTGCGTTTTCGCAAACCCCTAACGGACCGGAGAACACCCATGAAACACCATCCACGCGCCGCATCGCGGCTGGCGGCGCTGCCGCTGGGCATCGCCTGCGCCCTGGCCGCCAGCGGCGTCGCCGCACAGGAAGGCCCCGCCGGCGAGGCGCAGACCCTGGACCGGGTCACCGTCACCGGCTCGCGCCTCAAGCGCGCCGACATCGAGGGCGCGGTCCCGGTCACCGTGATCGACCGCGCCACGATCGACGCCAGCGGCGACATCTCGGTGGCCGAGCTGCTGCGCGACAGCTCCTTCGCCGCGTTCGGCAGCTTCCGCCCGCGCTCGGGCAGCAGCGCCCAGGCGGTGTCGGAGGTGGACATGCGCGGCATCGGCGCCGACCGCACCCTGGTGCTGGTCGACGGCCGCCGCGCGCCGTACGCGCCGAGCACCGGCACCGCGGCCGACCTCAACACCATCCCGCTGGCGGCGGTGGAACGGATCGAGATCCTGTCCGACGGCGCCTCGGCGCTGTACGGCTCCGACGCCATCGGCGGCGTGGTCAACATCATCCTGCGCAAGGACTTCGAGGGTGGCGAGGTGCGCTACGGCCGCGGCAACCCGGCGGTGCGCGGCGGCGACACCGAGGAGGCCTCGCTGCTGTTCGGCACCAGCTCCGAGCGCGGCAGCCTGCTGATGGGCGCCTCGTACAACGCGCGCGGCATCGTCTTCAGCCGCGACCAGATCGGCGGCGACGTCCGCGGCGGCTCCGGCTACGGCAACAACTACTACATCGAGGACCCGGACGCGCCGGGCGAGGAAGGCGAGTACGGCGGCGCGCTGCCGGGCTTCGCCTGCAACAGCGACGGCTTCTGGATGAACGGCGACACCTGCGCCTACGACTACAACGCCGTGGCCGCCAGCGACGCCTCGGTCCGCAACAAGGCCCTCTTCGCCCGCGGCCAGTACGACGTCAGCCCCAGCTTCAGCGTCAATGCCGCGCTGAGCTACAGCAAGGCCAGCAGCTTCGGCCGCTTCGCCCCGACCCCGGGCGTGCTGTACGTGGAGGAGGGCAGCCCCAACGACCCGGTCAAGGGCGACGGTCTGGGCGCGTTCATCTACCACCGCTACGCCGCGGCCGGCAACCGCGACAACTTCATCGACAACGACACCGTCGACGTGCAGCTGGGCGCCAGCTGGATGGCCAGCGAGCGCCTGACCCTGGACTTCGGCCTGCGCACCAGCCGCGCCAGCTCCTCCGACATCGGCCGCGGCTACATCGTCACCCCGCTGGCGGAGAAGGCCGCCGCCGACGGCAGCTACAACGTCGCCGATCCGTTCGCCGACCCGGACGTGGTCAAGGGCTTCACCGTCACCACCAACCGCCAGGGCAAGTTCAACGTCGACGAGATGTTCGCCAGCGCGGCGCTGGACCTGTTCCAGATGGCAGGCGGCACCTCGGCGGTGGCGTTCGGCGTGGAGCACCGCCGGGAGGACTACGCCGACGTCTACGACGCGCTGTCGGAGTCCGGCGCGGTGGCCGGCTCGGCCGGCAACACCGCCGGCGGCCGGCGCAAGGTCAGCGCGGCCTACGCCGAGTGGTACCTGCCGGTGGCGCAGGACTTCGACTTCACCCTGGCCGCGCGCTACGACCGCTACGACGACTACGGCAGCGACGTCTCGCCGAAGCTGTCGCTGCGCTGGCAGCCGCTGGACAACCTGACCCTGCGCGCCTCGGTGGGCGAGGGCTTCCGCGCCCCGGCGCTGCCCTACGTGCACAGCCAGCGCGCGTTCAGCGCCGAGCCGATCTCCGACTACCGCACCTGCGTGGCCACCGGCTTCTCGCCGGTGCTGTGCGGCGGCGACGCCAACGGCGACAACATCGCCGACGGCCCGGAGAACGAGGAGGAGGTCGCCTACCAGGTCGATTCCTACCAGACCGGCAACCCGGACCTGCTGTCGGAGCACTCGCGGCAGTTCAGCGTCGGCCTGGCCTGGGATCCGCTGGACTGGTTCAACCTGACCCTGGACTACTACCGGATCCAGATCGACGACCGCATCCGCCTGATCTCCTTCCGCGAGCTGGTCGGCCTGGACAACGCCGGCCAGCCGTTGCCGGAGCACACCTGGGTCAAGCGCCGCAGCAACGGTTCCATCAGCGAGATCCAGACCGCCTTCGTCAACGAGGGCAAGCTGGATACCCGCGGCCTGGACCTGAACCTGCGTGCCTCCGGCAACCTCGCCTGGGGCCGCGTGGACAGCTGGCTGCAGGTGGCGCGGGTGCTGGAGTACACCGTGGTCGACGGTGACACCCGCAAGGATCCGCTGGGCTGGGTCACGCAGCCGAAGCTGCGCGCCACCTGGCGCAACGCCTGGAGCCGCGGCGACTTCAACCTCGCCTGGAACATCAACTACATCGGCAGCCAGCAGAACCCGGCCGAGGTCCCGCCCTACGGCTTCATCACCAGCGGTCCGGGCGTGCGCGTGGGCAGCTACACCACCCACGACCTCAACCTGACCTGGAACGCGCCGTGGAACGGCAGCCTGAGCCTGGGCGTGAACAACGCCGGCGACCGTTACCCGGAGCTGGTCGGCTACGACAACCAGCCCTGGAACTTCCACCTCTACGACGCCTACGGGCGCACCGTGTACTTCCGCGTCTCGCAGAAGTTCTGAGGCCTGCAGGGGGAGGGACGGGGAGGCCGCAAGGCCTCCCCGTCTTTTTTTCGGCGCGCGCTGGCGCCGCGTTCACGGGCCGGCGCGGATCATCCGGCGCCAGGTCCTCCCTCCCGGGGGACGCAGGAGCACGCCATGGTCCGCTTCCTCCGTATCCCCCGCGCCGCCGCCGTGCTGGCGGCCGCGGCCATGCTGCTGCTGGCGGCCTGTGCCAGCGGCCCGCGGATCAGCAGCGAGGCCGATCCTTCGGCCGACTTCGGCCGCTACCGCAGCTTCGCCTTCTATTCGCCGCTGGCGATCGAGTCGCGCGGCTATTCCACCCCCACCAGCAACCGCATCCGCCAGGCCGCACGCGCGCAGCTGGAGGCGCGCGGCTACGTCTACGACGAGCGCGACCCGGACCTGTGGGTGAACCTCAACGCCTACCTGCAGGAACGCACCGACGTCAGCACCATCCCCGAGGTGGACTACGACTACTACTACAGCTACCGCGCCCGCAGCTACGTGGCGGTGCCGTACTGGCGCGAGCGCACCAGCGTGCGCCGCTACACCGAAGGCACGCTCAACGTGGACCTGGTGGACGCGCGCCAGAACCGGCTGGTGTGGACCGGGGTGGCGGTAGGCCAGGCCAGCAGCCGCAGCACGCCGGCCGAGCGCGACGCGCGGATCGACTCGGCCGTGGCCCAGATCTTCGCCCGCTACCCGTACCGGGCCGCGCCGCGCTGACGCGGCGGCGCGGGCGGATGTGCCCGCGCCGGTTGCATGCCGCGGCCGCCGCGCCTCAGGCGCCGACCGCGGCCGAGTCCAGCAGCAGGTCCGCCTGTGCGCGCCACTCCTCCAGGCGCGGCAGCACGTTGCAGCGCTGCAGGTACTCCAGGTCCGGCTCCTCGCCGGAGGCCAGGGCCATGGCCACGTGGGTGGCGCCGGTGACCCAGAAGCTGCGGCTGGACGAGCGCGACGGCGTGCGGTGGAACGCCACCGCCTCGATGATCGGCATCGGCAGGCCCCACAGGCCCAGCAGGTAGGCGCCGGCCTCGGTATGGCCGGGGCGCGCGTCGCCGGCGGCGGCCGGCTCGCGCTCGTCGCGCACGCCGGGCAGCAGCAGGCCGATGTCGGCCAGCAGGGCGGCGGTGGCGCCCAGCTCGGCGCTGGATTCGGGGAGCATGCGCTTGGCCAGGCGCGAGGCCACCAGCGCGCGCTGCTGCAGCGCCGCGCGGTCCACCCCGGCCGGGGCCGGCAGGGCGAACACCTCGCTGGCCAGGACCAGGTCGCGCAGGGTGGCGATGCCCAGCCGGGTCACCGCGGCGCGCAGGTCGGTCACGGTGCGCCCGGAGGAGAAGAACGCCGAGTTGCACAGCTGCAGCACCTTGGCCGCGATCGCCGGGTCGGCCGCGACCAGGGCGGCGATGTCGGCGGCGCTGGTGTCCTCGTCGTTCTCCAGCGCGTGCATCAGGCGCAGGTACAGCTGCGGCGGCGAGGGCAGCTGCTCGACCCGGCCGATGCCGTCGCGCAGCTGCGGGTTGTCGACCAGCTCGCGCAGCTCCTCCAGGCTGCCGATGGATTCCAGCAGCAACTCGGGGGCCACGGGGGCGGGCAGGAAGCGGTGGGCCAGGCCGATGATGCGCGCCGGCGGGGTGGCCGAGTTCTCGATCACCGCCATGCGCGAGGTGGAGGGCCTCAGGGTACGGACCTGGCCGAGCAGGGTGGCCGGCGGCATGTCCGGCAGCGCCGGCGGCACCAGGACCACGTCGACCTCGACCGCGGCCACGTGGGCCATGGCCGAGCCGCCATCCGGGCAACGGTGGACATCCCAGTCCTCTCCCATGTCACCGACCAGTTCCACGAGGTCGGCAGGAAACACGACGTCGTCACCGACGAACAGGATGCGCACTCATTCCTCCACGAAGATCGTCCAGCCAGGGCGTGCCGGGGCCCGCCCCTGCACGGTAGCGGATAACCGCGCAGGAATCTTCAGGACTGCCGGCACCCCGGGCACGGCACTGCCGGGAAGTGTGCCGCATTTGGCGGTCCGGCGGCGCCGGCGGACCGCCGGCGCGCGATGGGTGCGGCCGTGCCGCACCCGGTGGCGATCAGGCCTCGCCCTTGGCCTTGGCGCGTTCCATCGACTCGACCAGGATGCGGCGGGCCTCCTCGGCGTCGCCCCAACCCTCGACCTTGACCCACTTGCCCTTCTCCAGGTCCTTGTAGTGCTCGAAGAAGTGGCCGATGCGCTCCAGCCAGTGGCTGGAGACCTGGTTGATGTTCTCCACGTGGGCGTAGCCGGCGAACACCTTGGGCACCGGCACGGCCAGGATCTTCTCGTCGCCGCCGGCCTCGTCGCTCATCTTCAGCACGCCCACCGGGCGGCAGCGCACCACCGAGCCCGGGACCAGCGGCAGCGGCAGCACCACCAGCACGTCGGCCGGGTCGCCGTCGCCGCACAGGGTGTTGGGCACGTAGCCGTAGTTGCACGGGTAGCGCATTGGGGTGGAGAGGATGCGGTCGACGAAGATCGCGCCGCTTTCCTTGTCCACCTCGTACTTGACCGGCTCGGAGTCCTTCGGGATCTCGATGACGACGTTGATTTCCTCGGGCGGGTTGCGTCCGGAATTGACCTGGTCGAGGCCCATCAGTGACTCCATTCCATCGGTTGGGTGAATCCGGCCATTTTACGCGCTGCGGTATTGCATTGCACAACGCACGATGGCAGGGCCCTCCGGGGCGGGCGCGGCCCGGAGGCGGGGCGCCGCGGCGGGCTCCCGCGCGGCCAGGCACGGCCCGGGGCGTGCCGCGCATCACGCAAATCCCCGGTGCGCACAGCCGGGGCCGCGGTGCAATTAGCCGAAAAGCGCATGGGCGCGCCGCGGCCGCGGCGGCAGGCCGGGGGCCCGGGACCGGTAGAATCGGGCGATTCTCCCCCCGACGTTGGACCCCCTGCATCATGAACGAGCGTATTGCCCACGCCGGCCTGGCTTCCAGGCTCATGTCGGCGGAGCAGGCCGCTGCCCTGATCCAGCCCGGCATGGCCGTGGGCATGAGTGGCTTCACCGGCGCCGGCTATCCCAAGGCCGTGCCCCAGGCGCTGGCCGCGCGCATCGAGGCGGCGCACGAGCGCGGCGAATCCTTCGCCATCCGCATCCTCACCGGCGCGTCGACAGCGCCGGAACTGGACGGCGTGCTGGCGCGCGCCGGCGGCATCGAGTTCCGCCTGCCGTACCAGTCCGATCCGGAACTGCGTGGCCGCATCAACGGCGGCCAGATCGAGTACATGGACGTGCACCTGGGCCACGTCGCCCAGCATGCGCTGTTCGGTTTCCTCGGCCGCATCGACCTGGCCATCGTCGAGGTCACCGCGATCCTGCCCGACGGCCGCCTGGTGCCCTCGACCTCGGTGGGCAACAACAAGACCTGGCTGGACCTGGCCGACAAGGTGATCATCGAGGTCAACCACCGCCAGCCGCGCGGCATGGAGGGAATGCACGACATCTACTACGGCACCGCCAAGCCGCCGCAGCGCAAGCCGATCCCGCTGACCCACCCGGGCGACCGCATCGGCGAGCCCTACCTCAAGGTCGACCTGGACAAGGTCGTGGCGGTGGTGGAGAGCGACGCGCCGGACCGCATCGGCCGCTTCGCCCCGATCGACGACGTCTCCCGCGCCATCGCCGGCCACCTGGTGGAGTTCTTCCGCCACGAGATCCGTGCCGGGCGCCTGGGCGAGCACCTGCTGCCACTGCAGTCGGGCGTGGGCAACATCGCCAACGCGGTGCTGGCCGGCCTGCACGACGGCGGATTCCGTGGCCTGACCGCGTTCACCGAGGTGATCCAGGACGGCATGCTCGACCTGATCGGCAACGGCACGATCGACATGGCCTCGGCCACCTCGTTCTCGCTCAGCCCCGAGGGCGTGGAGGAGTTCGCGCGCAACATCGACCTGTACCGCGAGAAGATCGTGCTGCGCCCGCAGGAGATCTCCAACCACGCCGAGCTGGTGCGCCGCCTGGGCGTGATCGGCATGAACGGCATGGTCGAGGCCGACCTCTACGGCAACGTGAACTCCACCCACGTCTGCGGCACCAGCATCATCAACGGCATCGGCGGCTCCGGCGACTTCGCCCGCAACGGCTTCATGTCCTGCTTCCTGAGCCCGAGCACGGCCAAGAACGGCGCGATCTCGGCCTTCGTGCCGATGGTCAGCCACGTCGACCACACCGAGCACGACGTGGCGGTGCTGGTCAGCGAGCAGGGCCTGGCCGATCTGCGCGGGCTGTCGCCCAAGCAGCGCGCGCGGGCGATCATCGACAACTGCGCGCACCCGGACTACCGGCCGATGCTGCAGGACTACTACGACCGCGCCCTGCGCGACAGCAAGGGCCGGCATACCCCGCACCTGCTGGCCGAGGCACTGTCCTGGCACCAGCGCTACCTGGAGACGGGGACGATGAAGGCCTGACGGCCTTCGCGGTGGCAGACGAAGAAGGGCGGCCAGTGGCCGCCCTTCTTCGTCCCTGCCGGTGCGGCCGGATCAGCCCAGCGACTCCAGCCACTCGTCGTCCGAGCCTTCGTTGACACCCTCGAACAGCGGGGTGGAGAAGTAGCGTTCGCCGGTATCCGGCAGCATGGCCAGCAGCACCGAGCCGGCCGGGGCCTCGGCCGCCACCTTCAGCGCGGCGGCCACGGTGGCGCCGGCGGAGATGCCGACGAAGATGCCTTCCTCGGCGGCCAGGCGGCGCGCGGTGGCGATGGCCTCGTCGTCGGTCACGCCGAGGATGCGGTCGGCCACGTCGCGGTTGAGCACCGAGGGGACGAAGTCAGGGGTCCAGCCCTGCACCTTGTGCGGCTTCCACTCGCCGCCGGCCAGCAGCGAGGCGTTGGCCGGCTCGGCGGCGGTGATCTTCACCTCCGGGCGGGCCACGCGCAGCACCTCGCCGACGCCGGTCAGGGTGCCGCCGGTGCCCCAGCCGCTGACGAAGTGGTCGAGGCGGCGGCCGGCGAAGTCGCGCAGGATCTCGGCGGCGGTGGTCTGGCGGTGGTAGGCCGGGTTGGCCGGGTTCTCGAACTGGCGCGCCAGGAACCAGCCGTGCTTCTTCGCCAGCTCCTCGGCCTTGCGCACCATGCCGCTGCCGCGCTCGGCCGCCGGGGTCAGGATCACCTTGCCGCCGTAGGCGCGGATCAGCTTGCGGCGCTCGACCGAGAAGGTCTCCACCATCGTGGCCACGAACTTGTAGCCGCGCGCCGCGGCCACCGCCGCCAGCGCCACGCCGGTGTTGCCGGAGGTCGCCTCGACGATGGTGTCGCCCGGCTTGAGCAGTCCCTTGGCCTCGGCGTCGAGCACGATGGCCAGGGCCAGGCGGTCCTTGACCGAGCCGGCCGGGTTGAAGGCCTCGACCTTGGCGTACAGCTCGATGCCCTCCGGGGCGATGCGGTTGAGGCGGACGACCGGAGTGCGGCCGATGGTGTCGAGGATGCTGTCGTAGATGGCCATGTGAAGTTCCGTTGTCGTGACGGGATGGAAATCAGGCGGCGCGCGCCAGCGCCGCGGGCGCGCCCAGCGGCGGGGCGCCGAACCAGTGCAGGCGGGCGGCCAGCGCGGCCACCTCGCCGAGGATCAGCAGGGCCGGTGAAGACACCGCATGCGCGCGCGCGGTCTGCGCCAGGTCGGCCAGGGTGCCGGCGACCACCCGTTGCTCCGGGCGCGAACCGTTTTCCACCAGGGCGAACGGCGTGGCCGGGTCGCGCCCGGCGGCGAGCAGGCGCTGCTGCAACTGCTCCAGCGCGGCCACGCCCATGTACACGGCCAGGGTCTGGCGCTCCTGGGCCAGCGCCTCCCAGTCCAGGGTGTCGGCCGAGTCGCGGCAGTGCGCGGTGACCAGGCGCAGGGACTGGGCGTGGTCGCGGTGGGTCAGGGGAATGCCGGCATAGGCCGCGCAGGCGACCGCCGCGGTGATGCCCGGCACCACCTGGTAGGGGATGCCGTGCGCACGCAGGAATTCCAGCTCCTCGCCGCCGCGCCCGAACACGAAGGGGTCGCCGCCCTTGAGCCGGACCACGCGGCGGCCGGCGCGGGCGTGGTGCAGCATCAGGGCGTGGATCTCCTCCTGCGGCATGCTGTGGTTGCCGGCGGACTTGCCGACCTCCACCCGCAGCGCCTGCGGATTGGCCAGGGCCAGCACCCCGGCGCCGACCAGGCGGTCGTGCAGCAGCACCTCGGCGGCTTCCAGCGCGCGCAGGGCGTGCAGGGTCAGCAGTCCCGGATCGCCGGGCCCGGCACCGACCAGGGCGACGCTGCCCGGGGCCAGTTCCAGGGGGGAGCCGGAAGACGGTGCGGCGGTGGGCGACAGGCTCACGGCTGTACGGTCGCAGGAAGGGAAGCCGACCGTACGCCCGCCTCATGACCGGCGGAAATAACTTGCCGGGCAAAGCTCATGCGTTCGGGTTATAAGGCTGGGGCGCGGATTGCCCTACAGTCCGCAACACCCCGCCATGCCATCGCCGGTACCGCGCCATGACGCTCACCCAGCTGCGCTATCTGGTCGCCATTGCCGACGCCGGGCTGAACATCACCCTGGCCGCGGCGCGCGTGCATGCCACCCAGCCGGGCCTGTCCAAACAGCTCAAGCAGCTGGAGGACGAGCTGGGCTTCCTGCTGTTCGTGCGCAAGGGCCGCAGCCTGGAATCGATCACCCCGGCCGGCGCCGAGGTGCTGGAGCGGGCGCGGGTGATCCTGGCCGAGACCGCCAACATCCGCGCCTACGCCGCCAACCAGCGCCGCGACAACCAGGGCCAGCTGACCATCATCACCACGCACACCCAGTCGCGCTTCGTGCTGCCGCCGGCGATCGCGCGGATCAAGCGCGACTTCCCGCAGGTGAGCGTGCACCTGCAGCAGTCGGCCGAAGGCGTGGCCCTGGACCTGCTGTCGCAGGGCGATGCCGACATGGCCGTGGTCAGCACCGCCGGCAGCGAGCCGCAGGGCGGGGTGGCGGTGCCGCTGTACCGCTGGCGCCGGCTGGCGCTGGTGCCGCGCGGGCATCCGCTGGACCGCGCCGGGCGCGCGCCCGACATCCACGAGCTGTCGAAGTACCCGCTGATCAGCTATGAATCCTCGGTGCGCCCGGAATCCTCGCTGCAGCGCGCCTTCCACTCGGTGGGCCTGGAGCCGAACCTCGCGCTGACCGCGCTGGACGCGGACCTGATCAAGACCTACGTGCGCGCCGGGCTGGGCGTGGGCCTGCTGGCGGAAATGGCGGTGAGCACCGGCGATACCGACCTGCGCGGCTGGCCGGCGCCGCCGGAGGTCAGCGAGTGCATCGCCTGGGCGGTGCTGCCGCGCGAGCGGGTGTTGCGCGACTACGCGCTGGAGCTGGTGCACGTACTGGCGCCGCAGATCGACAAGCGCGACCTGCGCCGGGTGCTGGACGGCAACCAGGAGCCCGACTGGCCGCCGCCGCCGACCTGGGAATCCCTGACCCAGACGATCACCAGCTGAGCCGCGCCCTCAGGGCAATGGCGTCTGGTGATGCAGGGCCGGCAGCCACAGGCCGGCGATCAGGACCTCCCGTCGTCGCGGTTCCTGCTGGTTCCGGCTTCGTCCCCGGGTCTGGTGCGCTTGCCCGAAGTGGCCAGCGACAGGGCGATGCCGATGGCGATGCCCGGCCCGATGCCCAGCGCCACGTTGTCCATCGCCACGCCGATCGCCGCGCCGATGGCGATGCCCAGGGCGATGCCGGTCGTGAAGGAAATGCCTTTCCCGCTGTGCTCGCGTGCCATGTCGCCTCCGCGGGTATCCAGGTCGCCGGCAGTCTGCGCCGGCGCCGGTGGATGCCGTGTCGTGCCCGGGCGGCAGTGTCCGCAGGTTTTTCCGGGGCGCCTGCCACGCGGCCCGCTGCGGCCCTCCGGTAAACTGGCCACCCCACCGCCAGCAGAAGCCGCATGAACACCATCATGGTCCCCGTTTCGGTCGGGGAGCTCGTCGACAAGATCACGATCCTGGAGATCAAGGCCGAGCGCATCGCCGACCCGGACAAGCGCGCCAACGTGGTGCGCGAGCTGGAGGGCCTGCGGCCGCTGTGGCAGCCGCTGGAAGGCGGCTCGGCCGAGCTGGCCGCGCTCAAGGCCAGGCTGCGCGACGTCAACGAGCGCATGTGGGACGTGCAGGACGCGCTGCGCGCCAAGGAAGCGGCCCAGGACTTTGGCGCCGAATTCATCGAACTGGCGCGCGCGGTGGCCGCGCGCAATGGCGAGCGCGTCGGCTACAAAAATGAGATCAACCGCCTGGCCGGTTCGCAGTTCGTCGAGGAAAAGCAGTACCGCTGAGGTTTTCCGGCCCGCTCGCCAACCCTCAGATGTCCTCGTGGATCCCGCACTCGCGCTTGAGGCCGAAGAAGCGGGTGTCCTCGTCCTTCATGCCCGGCTCCCAGCGGCGGGTGGTGTGGAAGTCGCCGATGGAAACGTAGCCCTCGTGCCACAGCGGGTGGTAGGGCAGGTCGTGCTTCTTCAGGTACTGCCACACGTCGCGGTCGCTCCAGTCGGCGATCGGGCTGACCTTCAGGCGGTTGCCGCGCCACTGCAGGATCGGCGTGTTGGCGCGGCTGGCCGACTGGCTGCGGCGCAGGCCGGTGAACCAGGTGCCGGCCTGTAGCTCGTCCAGGGCGCGGCGCATGGGCTCGACCTTGCGCAGCTGGTTGTAGTTGTCCAGGCCTTCCACGCCCTGCTCCCACAGGCGGCCGTGGCGCGCTTCCATCCAGGCGCGGCTGATCAGCGGACGGTACACCTTGAGGTTGAGCTTCAGCCGTTCGGCCAGCTCGTCGGCGAAGCGGTAGGTCTCCGGGAACAGGTAGCCGGTGTCGACCAGGATCACCGGGATGTCCGGCTTCTGCGCGGTGAGCATGTGCAGGGCGACCGCGGCCTGGGCGCCGAAGCTGGAGGACAGCACGTGGTTGGCCGGGCCCTGTTCGAGCGCCCAGGCCACGCGGGCCTCGGCGTCCATCGCTTCCAGCCTGGGGTTCAGCGCGTCGAGGTCCAGCACCGGGCTGGCATCGGCGCTGTTGGCGGCTTGGTCGGGAACGGCATTGGTGCTCATGGGGGGGGGCGCTCCGGTGCGGATGCGGCATGGCTCAGGCGGGGACGGGCACGGCCGCTTCGGCGGGCCCGACCTGGACGTGGGTGGGATAGGACGGCAGGGCGACCAGCCCGGCGCGGTGCAGGAAGTCGCCGAAGCGCTCCTCCGGCTGGCGCTCGGCGGCATAGCGCGCCAGCAGCGGTTCCAGCGCCTCGAGGATCTGCGCCTCGGTGATGTTCTCGCGGTAGAGGGTGTTGAGCCGCTGGCCGCGGTGGTCGGCGCCGAGCATCAGGTTGTAGCGGCCCGGGGCCTTGCCGACCAGGGCGATCTCGCCCAGGTAGGGGCGCGAGCAGCCGTTGGGGCAGCCGGAGATGCGCAGCAGGATCGGCGCGTCGGCCAGGCCGTGCTTCTCCAGCACCGGCTGCAGCCTGGCGGCGAAGTCGGGCAGGTAGCGTTCGGCCTCGGCCATGGCCAGGGCGCAAGTGGGCAGGGCGACGCAGGCCATGGCCGTGCGCTGCAGTGCGGTCGGGGCGCGGTTCTCCAGGTCCAGGCCGTGGTCGCGCACCAGGGCGTCGATCCGCTTGCGCTCGCTGGCCGGCACGTTGGCGATGATCAGGTTCTGGTTGGCGGTCAGGCGGAACTGGCCGCGGTGCACGTTGGCGATCTCGCGCAGGCCGGTCAGGTGCGGCGCGCCGGGGCGGTCGGCGATGCGCCCCGACGGGACCGACAGGGTCAGGTGCCAACGCCCGTCCTCGCCCTCGATCCAGCCGAAGCGGTCGCCGTTGTGCTCGAAGCGGAACCGCCGCGCCGGCTGCAGGCGGAACCCGGCAAGTTCCTGCATGCGCGCGACGATCGCGTCCAGGCCGTGGTCGTCGATGGTGTACTTGAAGCGCGCGTGCTTGCGCTCCACGCGGTCGCCCAGGTCGCGCTGCACCACCAGCGCGGCGCGGGCGATGTCGATCGCCTGCTCCGGGACGACGAAGCCGATCACGTTGCCCAGGCGCGGATAGGTCTTCGGATCGCCGTGGCTGGCGCCCATGCCGCCACCGATGGTGACGTTGAAGCCGGCCAGGCCGCCGGCGCCGTCGTCGATGGCGATCAGGCCGAAGTCGTTGGCGAACACGTCCACGTCGTTCACCGGCGGCACCGCCACGGCCATCTTGAACTTGCGCGGCAGGAAGGCCTTGCCGTACAGGGGCTCTTCCTCCTGCCCGCTGTCGGCCAGCTTCTCCTGGTCCAGCCAGATCTCGTAGTAGGCGCGGGTCTTCGGCAGGAACTCCAGCGACAGCTTCTGCGCCCACTCGTGCACCTGCGCGTGCAGGCCGGACAGCAGCGGGTTGCTGCAGCCGAGCACGTTGCGGTTGACGTCGCCGCAGGCGGAGATGGTGTCCAGCGCGGCGGCGTTGATGGCCTGCATGGTCGCCTTCAGCTCGCGCTTGACCACGCCGTGGAACTGGAAGGTCTGGCGGGTGGTGATGCGCAGCGAGTGGTTGGCGAAGCGGGTGGCGATGGCGTCGAGCTTGAGCCACTGCTCCGGGGTGAAGACCCCGCCCGGGGCGCGGATCCGGATCATGAACTGGTGCGCCGGTTCCAGCTTCTGGCGGCGGCGCTCGTCGCGGATGTCGCGGTCGTCCTGCTGGTAGGTGCCGTGGAACTTGACCAGGCGCTGGTCCTCGAACGACAGCGAGCCGCTGACCGGGTCGGCCAGTCCCTCCAGCAGCGTGCCCCGCAGGCCGCGGCTGTTGATCTTGATGTCTTCGACGGAGGGGTGGCTCATGGAAAGTGATTGGTGATTGGTGATTCGGGATTGGGGGACGTGTTTCCGTTGAACCGGATCGGGTCAGTAGACGTCGCGGGCGTAGCGCCCTTCGGCTTGCAGCGTGGTGAGGTATTCGGCCGCCGCTTCGCGGTCGCCGCCGTTGTGCGCGGCAACCACGTCTAGCAGCGCCGCATGCACGTCCTTGCCCATGGCGATCGCGCCGCAAACGTACAGGTGCGCGCCGTCCTGCAGCCAGGCGTACAGCTCGGCGCCGCGCTCGCGGAGCCGGTCCTGCACGTAGACCTTGGCGGGCTGGTCGCGGGAGAAGGCCAGGTCGAGGCGATGCAGTTCCTTGCGCTGCAGGGCTTCCTGCCACTCGACCTGGTAAAGGAAACCGGTGTTGAAGTGCTGGGCGCCGAAGAACAGCCAGTTGCGGCCGCTGGCGCCGGTCTCGGCGCGCTCCTGGACGAAGCCGCGGAACGGGGCCACGCCGGTGCCCGGGCCGATCATGATGATGTCGCGGCTGGCATCGGCCGGGACCCGGAAGCGCTCGTTCGGCTCCACGTACACCGGTACCTGCGCGCCTTCCTCCAGCGCAGCCAGGAAGGCGCTGGCGGCGCCGAGGTGGTCGTGGCCGTGGGCGTGGTAGCGCAGCGCGTCCACGGTCAGGTGCGCTTCCTCGCCGACGCGCCTGCGGCTGGAGGCGATGGAGTACAGGCGTTGGGCCTGTGGCCGCAGCGCGGCCACCAGGGCCTGGTGGTCCCAATCCGCCGGCCAGCGACGCAGCACGTCCACCAGCTGGTGGTCCGCGAGCAGCGCCGCCAGGCCGGCAGGCTGGGTCGGGTCGAGTAGCTGTCGCAGCGACGCGGAGCCGGAGCGCTCGGCATGCGCGGCCAGGAACGGTCGCGACAGCCGGGTCAGCTCGCGCCGGGTGGCCAGCCACTCGTGCAGGGGCAGAGTCTCCCCTTCGATGGTGACGGCAGCGTTACCGTCCAGGCGGGCGGCCTCCAGCACGGAGGCCACCAGGGGTTCGGGATTGCGGTGGCGGATGCCCAGCGCATCGCCGGGTTCGTAGGCCAGGCCGGAGCCTTCCAGCGACAGCTCGATGTGGCGGACGTCCTTCTCCACCGGCCCGTACTTGCGGAAACCGACCGCGCGGAACTCGCGCCCGGTGATGCGCTGGTTGGCCAGCACCTCGGCCGGGAACGGGCGCTCGTGCGACCAGCCGGCCGCGGCCGGCCGCAGCGGGGTGACCGTAGCCAGGTGCGCGCCGGACGCAGGCGCGGCGGCCCGCAGCAGTTCGCCGGCCTTGGCCAGGGCCGCTTCACGCCAGGGCGCGGCGACGCTGTCGATGTCCAGGTCGGCCTGGCCCAGGTCGTGGATGCGCTGCGCGCCCAGTTCGGCCAGGCGCGCGTCCAGCTTGCGCGCGATGCCGCAGAAATCGGCGTAGCTGGTATCGCCCAGGCCCAGCACCGCGTACTTCAGCTCCGGCAGCTTCGGCGCGCGCTTGCCGGAAAGGAACTCGGTGAAACCAATCGCGTCGTCCGGCGGATCGCCCTCGCCCTGGGTGCTGATGACGATGTACAGCAGGCGCTCGCTGGCCAGCTCGCGGGTGGGGTAGGCGTCGGCGCGCACCAGGCGCACCGCCAGGCCGGCCGCTTCCGCGGCGGTGGCCAGCTTCTCCGCCTCGCGCCGGGCATTGCCGGTCTGGCTGCCGTAGAGCACGGTCAGGCGCTGGCCGGACTGCGGGGCCGCGGCCGCGCCGCCGCCGGGCAGCACCGCCAGTTGCGGCGCGCCGTGGCCCTGGGCCAGGCCGGCGGTGTAGCCGGACAGCCACCACAGCGCGGGCGCATCCAGGCCTTCCACCAGCCGCGCCAGCAGGACCTTGCGGTCCTCGTCGAGCGGACCGGGCGGAAAGGCGGGGGACGCAGCGGTCATTGGCAGGGGCCTTGTGGACGCAGTCGCAACTCGACGGGAGTCCGATGGTAGGAAGCCCGGTCCCGCTACTGAAACGGCTTGTGGTTATTGGCTTATGCTCGCCGCTTATTTCATCTGCGCGGGCCCGCGTGCGGATACTGCGGCTCCATCGCACGCCCCCCGTTCCATGCGGGCCGGTACTGCGAAGCGCCCCGGCAATGCCTGCCGCGGCCCCATTCCCCAGGTCGCAGATGAGCCTTTCCCACCGCCTGTCCCACCTCGACCGCCTGGAGGCGGAGAGCATCCACATCCTGCGCGAGGTGGCGGCCGAGTTCCGCAACCCGGTGCTGCTGTACTCGGTGGGCAAGGACAGTTCGGTGCTGCTGCACCTGCTGCTGAAGGCGTTCGCCCCGGCGATCCCGCCGATCCCGCTGCTGCACGTGGACACGCGCTGGAAGTTCCGCGAGATGATCGCCTTCCGCGACCGCCGCGCGGCCGAGACCGGCGTGGAACTGCGGGTGCACGTCAATCCCGAGGGCATCGCCCAGGACATCGGCCCGGTCAGCCACGGCGCCAGCGTGCACACCGAAGTGATGAAGACCCAGGGCCTGAAGCAGGCGCTGGAGAAGTGGAAGTTCGACGCTGCCATCGGCGGAGCGCGCCGCGACGAGGAGAAGTCGCGGGCCAAGGAACGGGTGTTCTCGTTCCGCAACGAGCACCACCGCTGGGACCCCAAGCGCCAGCGCCCGGAGCTGTGGAACCTGTACAACGCGCGCGTGCGCAGCGGCGAGAGCGTGCGCGTGTTCCCGCTGTCCAACTGGACCGAGCTGGACGTGTGGCTCTACATCTACCGCGAGAAGATCCCGGTGGTGCCGCTGTACTTCGCCGCCGAGCGCCCGGTGGTCGAGCGCGACGGCGCGCTGATCATGGTCGACGACGAGCGCCTGCCGCTGCGGCCGGGCGAGGTGCCGCGGATGCGCAAGGTCCGCTTCCGCACCCTCGGCTGCTACCCGCTGACCGGTGCGATCGAATCGGAAGCCGACAGCCTGGAGGCGATCATCGCCGAGATGCTGGTGGCCACCACCTCCGAGCGCCAGGGCCGGGTGATCGACCACGACCCGTCCTCGTCGATGGAGAAGAAGAAGCTCGAGGGGTATTTTTGATGGGCAGCAGTGATTCGTCATTCGTGATTGGTGATTCGAAGGCGCAGGCCACCGCCGTTGCTTCTTCCAATCACGAATCACCAATCACCAATGACGGCGCGGATAGCGCGGTTTCACTCTATCTGCGCCAGCACGAAAGCAAGCCGCTGCTGCGCTTCATCACCTGCGGCAGCGTCGACGACGGCAAGAGCACCCTGATCGGGCGGCTGCTGTACGAGAGCAAGCGCCTGTTCGACGACCAGCTGGCGGCACTGGAGGCCGACAGCCGCCGCCACGGCACCCAGGGCGGGCGCATCGACTACGCCCTGCTGCTGGATGGCCTGGCCGCCGAGCGCGAGCAGGGCATCACCATCGACGTGGCCTACCGCTATTTCGATACCGACAAGCGCAAGTTCATCGTCGCCGACTGCCCCGGCCACGAGCAGTACACCCGCAACATGGCCACCGGCGCCTCCACCGCCGACCTGGCCGTGGTCCTGGTGGACGCGCGCAAGGGCCTGCTGGCGCAGACCCGCCGCCACAGCTACATCGTCTCGCTGCTGGGCATCCGCCACGTGGTGCTGGCGGTGAACAAGATGGACCTGGTCGGCTACGACCAGGCCGTGTTCGAGGCGATCGCCTCCGGCTATCGCGAACTTGCCGCGCAGCTGCGCATTCCCGACGTGCAGGTGATCCCGCTGTCGGCGCTGGAAGGCGACAACCTGCTGCGGCGCTCGCCCAACACCCCGTGGTACGACGGCCCGGCGCTGCTGGAGCACCTGGAGTCGGTGGAGGTCGAAGACGGCCAGGCCCGCACCGGCCTGCGCCTGCCGGTGCAGTGGGTGAACCGGCCCAACCAGGACTTCCGCGGTTTCGCCGGCACGATTGCTGCCGGCGTGGCGCGCCCGGGCGACCCGGTGGTGGTGCTGCCTTCGGCGCGGCGCTCGACCATTGCCCAGGTGCTGGGCCCGGACGGCCCGCTGCCGCGCGCCGAGGCCGGCCAGGCGGTGACCCTGACCCTGGCCGACGAGATCGACGTCAGCCGTGGCGACCTGATCGCCGCCGCCGGCGACCCGCCCGCGGTGGCCGACCAGTTCGCCGCCCACCTGCTGTGGATGAGCGACGCCCCGCTGCTGCCGGGCCGGCCGTACTGGCTGAAGATCGGCACCCGCACCGTGGCCGCCAGCATCAGCGAGATCAAGCACCGGGTGGACGTGAACACCCAGGAGCACCTGGCGGCCAAGCGCCTGCAGCTCAACGAGGTCGGCTACTGCAACCTGAGCCTGGAGGAGCCGGTCGCCTTCGCCCCTTACGCGGAGAACCGCACCCTGGGCGGCTTCATCCTGATCGACCGCCAGAACAACGACACCGTCGCCGCCGGCACCCTGGACTTCGCCCTGCGCCGCGCCGACAACGTGCACTGGCAGCACCTGGACGTGGACAAGGCCGCCCGCGCCCGGATCAAGGGCCAGGTGCCGAGGGTGCTGTGGTTCACCGGCCTGTCCGGCGCCGGCAAGTCCACCGTGGCCAACCTGGTGGACAAGCGCCTGCATGCGCTGGGCTACCACACCTTCGTCCTGGACGGCGACAACGTCCGCCACGGCCTCAACCGCGACCTCGGCTTCACCGACGAGGACCGGGTGGAGAACATCCGCCGCGTGGCCGAGGTGGCCAGGCTGATGGCCGACGCCGGCCTGATCGTGCTGGTCAGCTTCATCTCCCCGTTCCGCGCCGAGCGGCGGATGGCGCGCGAGCGCTTCGCCCCGGGGGAGTTCATCGAGGTGTTCGTGGACGTGCCGCTGGAAGTGGCCGAGGCGCGCGACGTCAAGGGCCTGTACCGCAAGGCCCGGGCCGGGCTGATCCCGAACTTCACCGGGATCGACTCGCCCTACGAGCCGCCGGAGGCACCCGAGGTGCACCTGCACGCCGACCGCGAGGACCCGCAGGCGCTGGTCGCGCGGGTGCTGGCGGCACTGGACCTGCAGCCATAGCGGAAGTTCCCGGGGGCGGGAGCCAACCAAAGCCACATAGAGCCGTTCACGCCCGCTGGCTACACTCCGCGGTTTGCGCATGAATCCAGCGAGGCGATCGATGGCGGCACGAATCCCGGCGTTGCTCCTGTGCGGGCTGCTGGCACTGGCCGGCTGCGACCGCCAGGCGCCGGCCGCCCGCGGCGGCGGGGCCGCGATCCCGGTGACCACCGCCGTGGTCCAGCCGCGGTCGTGGAGCGATACCGTCCAGGGCCTGGGCACGGTGCGTGCCCGCGAGTCGGTGACCCTGAGCGCCAAGGTCAGCGAGATCGTCGAGCAGGTGCACTTCGACAGCGGGCAGAAGGTGGCCGCCGGCCAGCCCCTGGTGACCCTGCGGGTGGACGCCCAGCGCGCCGCCCTGGTCGAGGCCGAGGCCGCCGCCGCCGAGGCCGAGCAGCAGTTCCGCCGCCTGGAGAGCCTGGCCGCGCAGCAGCTGGTCTCGCGCGCCACCCTCGATACCCAGCGCGCCACCCGCGACGCGGCCCTGGCACGGGTGCGGCAGATGCAGTCGGACATCGGCGACCGCCAGATCCGGGCGCCGTTCGCCGGCGTGCTGGGCATCCGCCAGGTCAGCCCCGGCGCGTTGCTGACCCCCAACGCGGTGATCGCCACCCTGGACGACATCTCCCGGGTCTACGTCGACTTCCAGGTCCCGGAGGCGGCGCTGTCGCGGGTGGCGCAGGGCGCCGTGGTCAGCGCCCGCGGCGCGGCCTGGCCCGGCCGCAGCTTCGAGGGCCGGGTGCAGACCGTGGACGCGCGGATCGACCCGCAGACCCGCGCGGTGACCGTGCGCGCCGAGTTCGACAACCCCGAAGGCCTGTTGCGCCCGGGCATGCTGCTGGACGTGAGCCTGTTCCAGCCGCGCGAGGCGCTGGTGGTGCCGGAGCTGGCGGTGGTGCAGGTGGGCCGCGACTCGTTCGTGTACCGGGTCGACGGCGAGGGCGTGGTGGAGCAGGTGCCGGTGCGCACCGGCCTGCGCCGCGAGGGCCTGGCCGAGATCGCCGAGGGCCTGGCCGCCGGCGACCGCATCGTGGTCGAGGGCACCGGCAAGCTGCGCCCGGGGGTGAAGGTGGTCGATGCCGCCGCGCCGGCCGCGGCCGAAGGCGGGGCTGCGGCCCCCGCCGGCCATGCCGCCGGCGCCGGCGCGGGCGGCCAGGGCTGAGCCGATGAAGCTGTCCGACCTGTCGATCCGCCGCCCCGTCTTCGCGATGGTGGTGAGCCTGCTGCTGGTGGTGCTGGGCGGCATGTCGTTCATGCGCCTGACCCTGCGCGAGCTGCCCAACATCGACCCGCCGATCGTCTCGGTTGAGGTGCGCTATCCCGGCGCCTCGGCGGCGGTGGTCGAGACCCGCGTGACCCAGATCCTCGAGGACGGCCTGGCCGGCATCGAGGGCATCCGCACCATCCAGTCGCAGAGCCGCAACGGCCGCGCCGACGTCACCATCGAGTTCAACCTCAGCCGCGACATCGAGGCGGCGGCCAACGACGTGCGCGACCGCGTCAGCCGGGTCATGGACCGCCTGCCGGACGAGGCCGACCCGCCGGAGATCGCCAAGGTCGAGGCCGACGCGGACGTCATCATCTGGCTCAACATGCGCTCCACCGTGATGGACACGATGGAGCTGACCGACTACGCCGACCGCTACGTGGTCGACCGGCTCTCGGCGCTGGACGGCGTGGCCCGGGTGCAGCTGGGCGGCGCCCAGCGCTACGCCATGCGCATCTGGCTGGACCGCGATGCCATGGCCGCGCGCGGGATCACCGCCGGCGACGTCGAATCGGCGCTGCGCACGGAGAACGTGGAGCTGCCGGCCGGGCGCATCGAGTCGGCCACCCGCGACTTCACCCTGCGGGTGGAGCGCGGCTACCGGGCGCCGGAGCAGTTCGCGAACCTGCCGTTGCGCAAGGGTGCCGACGGCTACGTGGTGCGCCTGGGCGACGTGGCCCGGGTCGAACTGGGCCCGGAGGAGCGGCGCTCCTACCTGCGCAGCAACGGCGTGCCCAACGTCGGCCTGGGCATCGTCCGCACTTCCACTGCCAACGCCCTGGACGTGGCCCGCGCCGCGCGCGCCGAAGCGGAGGAGATCCAGAAGACGCTGCCGGAAGGCACGGACATCTTCGTGGCCTACGACAGCACCATCTTCATCGAAGCCTCGGTGGAGCGGGTGTACTGGACCCTGGCCGAGGCCATGGTCCTGGTGTTCGGGGTGATCTGGCTGTTCCTGGGCAGCCTGCGCGCGGCGCTGATCCCGGCGGTCACCGTGCCGGTGTGCCTGGTGACCGCATTCATTGCCCTGTATGCCTTCGGCTTCTCGATCAACCTGCTGACCCTGCTGGCGCTGGTGCTGTGCATCGGCCTGGTGGTGGACGACGCCATCGTGGTGCTGGAGAACGTGCAGCGCCGCGCCGACCTGGGCGAGCCGCCGCTGGTGGCCGCGCGCCGCGGCACCGCGCAGGTGGCGTTCGCGGTGATCGCCACCACCGCGGTGCTGGTGGCGGTGTTCTTGCCGGTGGGCTTCATGGAGGGCAACACCGGGCGCCTGTTCCGCGAGCTGTCGGTGGCGCTGGCGGCGGCGGTGGCGATCTCGGCCTTCGTCGCCCTGACCCTGACCCCGATGATGTGCTCCAAGCTGGTGCGCCCGCATGCGGCGCCGCGCGGGCTCAACGCCTGGACCCAGCGCGTGCTGGCCCGGGTCAGCGATGGCTACGGCCGCCAGGTCACGCGCCTGGTCGGGCTGCCGGGCCGGCGCCTGCTGGCGCTGCTGCTGCTGGCCATGGCCCTGTGCCTGGCGGCGGTGGCGGCGCTGGGCCTGCGCGTGCCCAGCGAGCTGGCGCCGGCCGAGGACCGCGGCCGCTTCTTCGTGATGGTCGACGGCCCCGAGGGTGCCGGCTTCGACTACACCGTCTCCCAGATCCAGCAGGTGGAGGAGATCATCCTGCGCCGGGTGGGTGGGGACCAGCCGGTGCAGCGCGCCAACTCGCGCGTGCCGCGCGGCTTCGGTGGTAGCGAGGAAATGCACACCGGCCAGGTGGTGGTGTTCCTGCAGGACTGGCGCCAGCGCAAGGCCAGCACCGACGAGGTGGTGGCGGAGCTGCGCCGCGAGCTGGGCACGCTGCCGGGGGTGCAGGTGCGCGCCAACGTGCCCGGTGGCCTGGTCAACACCCGCGGCCAGCGCTACCAGCTGGTGCTGGGCGGCCCCGACTACGCCGAGCTGGCGCAGTGGCGCGACCGCATCCTGCAGCGCATGGAGTCCAACCCCGGGATCCAGGACCCGGACTCGGACTACAAGGAAACCCGGCCGCAGATGCGGGTGGAGATCGACCGCAACCGCGCCGCCGACCTGGGCGTGTCGGTGCAGGAAATCGGCCGCACCCTGGAGACCATGATGGGCTCGCGCCAGGTGACCACCTTCGTGGACAACGGCGAGGAGTACGACGTCATGCTCCAGGCCGACCGCGACAAGCGCATGGACCCGGCCGACCTGGAGCGCACCTGGGTGCGCGCCGCCAGCGGCGAGCTGGTGCCGCTGTCCAACCTGGTCACCCTGCGCGAGGTGGCCGAGGCGGGCAGCCTCAACCGCTTCAACCGCCTGCGCGCGATCACCATCAGCGCCGGCCTGGCGCCGGGCTACAGCATGGGCGAGGCGCTGGAATGGACCCGCCAGGTCGCCGCCGAGGAACTGCCCGACTACGCCCAGATCGACTGGAAGGGCGAGTCGCGCGAGTACCGGGAGGCCGGCGGCGCGGTGCTGCTGACCTTCGCCATGGCCCTGCTGGTGGTGTACCTGGTGCTGGCGGCGCAGTTCGAGAGCTTCCTGCACCCCCTGGTGATCATGCTGACCGTGCCGCTGGCGGTGCTGGGCGCGCTCATCGGCCTGTGGGCCACCGGCGGCACGCTCAACCTGTTCAGCCAGATCGGCATCGTCATGCTGATCGGCCTGGCGGCCAAGAACGGCATCCTGATCGTGGAGTTCGCCAACCAGCTGCGCGACGAGGGCCGCTCCGTGGCCGCCGCGATCGCCGAGTCGGCGCGGGTGCGCCTGCGCCCGATCCTGATGACCTCGGTCGCCACCGTGGTCGGCGCGGTGCCGCTGGTGGTGGCCGGCGGCCCGGGTTCGGCCAGCCGCGCCACGATCGGCATCGTGATCATCTTCGGCGTGTCGTTCTCGACCCTGCTGTCGCTGTACGTGGTGCCCGCGTTCTACGCCCTGCTGGCGCCGTTCACCCGTTCGCCGGAGGCGCTGGCGCAGGAGCTGGATCGGCTGGAAGCACGCACGCCGCCGGTGGGCGGCCACGGCTGAAACCCGGGAAAGGGGCCTTGCGGCACTTTCCCCGGATTGCCCGGACTGGTACACCTGCAACCTTTCACACGTCGCAGGTTGGATGTCCTGATGCGCAAGTTCCTCCGTCCCTTGTTGCTCTCCCCGTTGGCCCTGGCCTGCCTTGGCGCCCACGCCGCCGACGAGGTCCCGCTCACCCGCCTGCCCGACTGGGCGGTGCCGGCCCGTTACGCGATCGACCTGAAGGTCGACCCGCGCCAGCCGCGGTTCGAGGGCACGGCGCGGATCGAACTGGAGCTGCGCCAGGCCTCGGACCACGTGTGGCTGCATGGCAAGGAACTGCAGGTGGCATCGGCCACGGTGGTCACCGCCGACGGCCGCCGCATCCCGGCACGCTGGAGCCAGGCCGACGAGCGCGCCGGGGTCGCGCGGGTGGACTTCGGCAGCGAGCTGCCGGCGCAGAAGCTGGCGCTGGAGTTCCGCTACACCGCGCCGTTCAACCAGCAGCTGGAAGGCCTGTACAAGGTTGGCTACCAGGGCGATGACTACGCCATCACCCAGATGGAGCCGATCAGCGCGCGCCTGGCGTTCCCGGCGTTCGACGAGCCGGCGTACAAGACCCCGTTCGAGCTGAGCCTGACCGTGCCCGAACAGGACGTGGCCCGCGCCAACACCGCCGAGGTCGCCACCGAACCGGCCGGCAAGGGCTGGAAGACCGTGCGCTTCGCCCCGACCCTGCCGCTGCCCACCTACCTGGTGGCCTTCGGCGTGGGCCCGTGGGACGTGGTCGAGGGCCCGCAAATCGCACCCAACCGCTGGCGCAAGGAGCCGGTGCCGCTGGCCGGCGTCGCCGCCAGGGGCCAGGGCGGGCGCATGCAGAAGGCGCTGGAGCAGTCGCCGGCGATGATCGAGTGGCTGGAGGAGTACTTCGACTACGGCTACCCGTTCGGCAAGCTCGACCTGGTCGCGGCCCCGGACTTCTCCGCCGGCGCGATGGAGAACCCGGGCTTCGTCACCTTCCGCGACTGGCTGCTGCTGCTGGACGACAACTCGCCCACGCGCAACGTCAAGGGCTCGTTCAACGTCACCGCGCACGAGCTGGCCCACCAGTGGACCGGCGACATCGTGACCATGGAGTGGTGGGACGACCTGTGGCTCAACGAGGCCTACGCCACCTGGCTGCAGCAGAAGATCACCATGGCCCTGCGCCCGGAATACGAGGCGCAGCTGGACCGGGTCTCCAGCGCGCAGCGCACGATGGCCGCCGACAGCCTGGTCAGTGCCCGCCGCATCCGCCAGCCGATCACCGGCAACGGCGACATCGAGACCGCGTTCGACGGCATCACCTACCAGAAGGGCGCGGCGGTGCTGGCCATGTTCGAGGCCTTCGTCGGCGAGGACGTGTTCCGCCAGGCGATGCGCCAGTACATGCGCAAGCACGCCTTCGGCAACGCCACTGCGTTCGACCTGATCGACGAGATCGCCGCCGCCTCCGGCAAGGGCGAGGCGCTGAAGGCCTCGTTCCGCAGCTTCATCGAGCAGCCGGGCGTGCCGTACCTGTCCGGCGAGCTGGTCGGCAAGGGCAGGGAATGGCGCTTCCGCGTGCAGCAGCAGCGCTACCTGCCGCTGGGTTCGGCCGGCGACGCCGCCCAGCAGTGGGGCGTGCCGGTGTGCGTGCGCTACGGGGTCAAGGGCGGTGACCGCACTGCTTGCGGGCTGGTCAGCGGACGCAGCGGCGAGATCGCGCTGCCCGGCGCCAGCGCGGACAGCTGGGTGATGCCCAACGCCGGCGCCACCGGCTACTACCGCTTCAGCCTGCCGCCGCAGCAGCTGGCGCGCCTGGCCGCGCAGGTGCCCAAGCTGGCCGATACCGAGCAGCTGGCCTATGCCGATGCCCTGGGCGCGGCCTTCGCCCGCGGCGACGCCGACGCGCACGACGTGCTGGAGGGCATGCGCCGCCTGGCCGGGGCCGCCTCGCCGGAGGTGGCCACCGCGCTGCTCCCGCGCTTCAACTGGATCTGGAGCAACCTGGCCAGCACCGACGCGCAGCGCCAGGTGCTGCGCCAGGCGGCCAGCGATGCGTTCCTGCCGCGCCTGCGCGCGCTGGGCTACGCGCGCAAGCCGGGTGAGTCGGCGCGCGACACCGAGCTGCGTCCGGCCCTGGTGCAGCTGCTGGGCGGGCAGCTGGAGATCCCCGAGGTGACCGCGGCCCTGCTGGAGCAGGCGGACAAGGTGCTGGGTGGCGGCAGCGGCGCCCTCGACTTCGCCGCCGCCGAGCCCGACCTGCTGGGCGAGGTGCTGGGCGCGGCGGTGCGCACCCGTGGCGAGCCGGTGGTGAGCCGGCTGATCGCCGAGCTGGCGGACAACGGCGATCCGGTGCAGCGCAACGCCATGCTGCATGCCCTGGCCGCCACCCGCGACCCGGCCCAGGTGGCGCGGGTGCGCGACCTGGCGCTGGATCCGGTGGTCAAGGTCGGCGAGATGTACTGGCTGGTCGGCGTCGGCGTGGACGATCCGCAGCTGCGCGAGGGCCTGTGGCCGTGGTTCACCGCCAACTTCGACCGCATCCTCGCGCGCACCGGCGTGTTCGCCGCCACCTACATGCCGGGCATGGCCGTGGCCGGGCAGTGCTCGGTCGAGGCGGCCGAGCGCCTGGAGGCGTTCTTCGGCCCGCGCCTGGCGGAACTGCCGGGTGCCGAGCGCGGCATGGCCCAGGCGGCCGAATCGCAGCGCCTGTGCGCCGCGCTCAAGGCCGCCCAGGACCCGGCGCGGATCCGTTGATGGCGGCTGCCGCGCGGCCGCATCGCCCCGCCCCGCAGGGGGCGCGGCGATGAGCGCGGCGCCTAGGCTGCGGGTGCAGGGGGACGGCTTCCTCCTGCGCCCGTGGTGCGCCGACGACCTGGAGGCGCTGCTGGAACACGCCGACGACGCCGCGGTGGTGCGCGGCCTCGGCGAGCGCTTCCCGCATCCGTACACGCGCGCCGACGGCGAGGCCTTCCTGGCCGGGCGCGTGGTCGACCTGGCCACGGCCTGGGCGATCGAACTGGAAGGCCGCGCCTGCGGCGGCCTCGGCCTGCTGCTGCAGGGTGGCGAACGCGCGCACGCGGCGCGGCTGGGCTACTGGCTCGGGCGCCGCCACTGGGGCCGCGGGCACATGACCCGGATCGTCGGCGCATTCCTGCAGGCGGCGGTGCCCGCGTACGGCCTGCAGCGGGTGGAGGCCTTCGTGCTGGAGGGCAACCCGGCCTCGGCGCGGGTGCTGGAGAAGAACGGTTTCCGCCACGAGGGCACCTGCCGCGCCGGGATCCGCAAGGGCGGCCGCTTCCACGACCTGCACTGGTATGCGCGGCTGTGGGGCGGGGCCGCGGGGCGCTGAGCCCGGGCCCTTCCAGCCCGCCCCCGGTGCATGCACCATGGGCCGATTCCGGTGGAGGGGAACGGCATGGCAGGGAGCGGCGGCGCGCGCCTGGAGAACCTCGATGCCCTGCGGGGCTTCGCCCTGTTCGGGCTGTTCATGGTGCACATGCCGGAACTGTTCGAGCTGTACTGGCTGGCGCCGGTGACCGACCCGTTCCAGCTGGCGGTGCACGACGCGGTGTGGCTGGTGTTCGCCGGCAAGGCCTTCGCCCTGATGGCGCTGTGCTTCGGCACCAGCTTCTTCATCCTGATGCAGGCCGGGGAACGCCGCGGCCGGGACTTCAGCGTCCGCTTCGCGTGGCGGCTGTTGCTGCTGGCCGCGATGGGCCTGCTGCACGGGCTGTGGTACCGCGGCGACATCCTCGAGGTGCTGGCGGTGATGGGCCTGTTCCTGCTGCCGTTCCACCGCGTCCGGTCCAACCGCGTGCTGCTGGCGCTGGCGGCGGTGCTGCTGCTGCAGCCGCTGATGCTGGTGCAGATCGCGGCCGGGCTGGCCGGCGCGGAATGGGCCAACCGCGCGCCGGCCTACTGGAGCGACGCGATCAATCCGCTGTACGCCAGCGGCAGCCTGTGGGACACGGTGCGGATCAACGTGGTGGAGGGACACGCCCAGAAATGGGCTTTCATGCACGGCTCCGGCCGGCTGAGCCAGATCCTGGGGTTGTCGCTGGCCGGCATGGTGCTGGGACGGATCGGCTTCTTCGCCCGGCCGCAGGCATTCGCGCGCCTGCGCATGGCCGGCCTGCTGCTGGCCCTGGCCGCGGCCGCGGTCCTGTACTTCGCCCGCGAACCGCTGGCGGCGCTGGTGCCGGCCAGCGATGCGATGTTCATGCCGCGCGCGCTGGCCGGCAGCCTGCTTGGCAGCCTGTTCGACCTGGCGGTGATGGCGGTGCTGCTGTTCGGCTTCCTGGTGCTGTACCACGGACCGGCGCAGCCGGTGCTGCGGTTGCTGGCGCCGGCCGGGCGCATGACCCTGAGCCTGTACGTGGGCCAGTCGCTGCTGTTCGTGCCGGTGTTCTACGGCTACGGCCTGGGCCTGCACGCCAGCATGACCCAGCTGCAGGCCGTGCTCTGGGGCCTGGCCGCGTTCGCCGCGCAGCTGGCGTTCGCCCACCTGTGGTTCCGCCATTTCCTGTACGGACCGCTGGAATGGCTGTGGCGCGCGGGCACCTGGACCACCCTGCGGGTGCCGTTCCGCCGCGTGCAGGGCGCACCGGCCTGAGCGGCGCCCGTGCCGGAAGGCACTGCGCGGCGGGGCGGGTTGCGGTTATCTTTCCTTCACCTTGCGGCGCGCGCCGCCCCTTCCCCTTTCCGTTCCGACGGCCGGAGACCCTGACCCGTGGAAGCTTTTCTTGCCTGGATTAACGGCATCATCTGGAGCAATGCGCTGATCGCGCTGTGCCTGGGTGCCGGCCTGTGGTTCACCTTCCGCACCCGCGTGATGCAGGTGCGCGGATTCGCCGAGATGTGCCGGCTGACCGTCACCGGGCAGAAGTCCGACGCCGGCGTCTCCTCGTTCCAGGCCCTGGCCATCTCCATGGCCGGGCGCATGGGCATCGGCAACATCGCCGGCGTGGCCACCGCCATCGCCTACGGCGGCCCGGGCGCGGTGTTCTGGATGTGGGTGATGGGCTTCCTCGGCGCCTCGACCTCGTACGTCGAGTCCAGCCTGGCCCAGATCTACAAGGAAAAGGACGCCGAGGGCCGCTACCGCGGCGGCCCGGCGTACTACATCGAGAAGGCGATGGGCCTGAAGTGGTACGCGGTGGCGTTCGCCGTGGCCACCGTGGTCGCCACCGGCCTGCTGCTGCCGGGCGTGCAGGCCAACGCCATCGCCGACAGCGCCAGCAACGTGCTGTGCGGCGGCGGCGCGGCGTTCTGCGAGGCCAGCGGCGGCGCCAGCATGCTCAAGCTGTGGATCGGCCTGGGCGTGGCCACCCTGCTGGGCCTGATCATCTTCGGCGGCATCAAGCGCATCGCCGCCTTCGCCGAGCTGGTGGTGCCGTTCATGGCCCTGGCCTTCATCCTGATGGCGATCGTGGTGATGATCCTCAACGCGCACAAGGTGCCGGGCATGTTCGCCGACATCTTCTCCAGCGCGTTCGGCGCGCACGCGGCGTTCGGCGCGATCATCGGCCAGGCCATCGCCTGGGGCGTCAAGCGCGGCGTGTACGCCAACGAGGCCGGCCAGGGCACCGGCCCGCACGCGGCCGCGGCCGCCGAGGTCTCGCACCCGGCCAAGCAGGGCTACGTGCAGGCCTTCGCGATCTACTTCGACACCATGCTGGTGTGCACCTCCACCGCGTTCCTGCTGCTGTCCACCGGCATGTACAACACCTTCCGCGTGGTGGTGGAGGACGGCAAGGAGACGCTGCAGGCCATCGTCAGCGGCGTGCCGGGCGTGGCACCCTCCGAGGGCGCGCAGTTCACCCAGGCGGCGGTGGAGTCGGTGCTGCCGGGCTGGGGCTCGGCGTTCGTGGCGCTGGCGTTGTTCTTCTTCGCCTTCACCACGATCATGGCCTATTACTACATGGCCGAGACCAACCTCACCTACCTGGCCGGCGTGCGCAAGACGCACCCGCTGGCGACCCTGCTGCTGCGCCTGGGCATCATCGCCATGGTGGTGTTCGGTGCCTACCACAACGCCGCCACCGCCTGGACCCTGGGCGACATCGGCGTGGGCCTGATGGCCTGGCTCAACATCATCGCCATCCTGATCCTGCAGAAGCCGGCGCTGCTGGCACTGCAGGACTACGAGCGGCAGAAGAAGCTTGGCGTCGAGCCCGTGTTCGACCCGGAGGCGCTGGGCATCCGCAATGCCGGCTTCTGGTCCAGGAAGGACTGATGGGCAATCCCTGGGACCGCGGCCCGCGCCCACCGCGCAAGGGGCCGCCGCGCCGCGAGGGCGATGCGCGGCCGGCGCCGGCCGGGCGCCCGGAGCGTGGCGCGGTTCCCGCCGCGGCGGGCTGGCCGCAGGCACGGGAGCCCGACGCGGCCGCGGCGCCGGCGCCGCGGCCGGCGCGCCGCGAGGAAGTACGGCTGTACGGGCTCAACGCGGTGCAGGCGGTGTTCGAACGCCGGCCGCAGGCGATCCGCAAGCTGTACCTGCTGCAGTCGCGGGTGCACGCGCTGCGCCCGCTGCTGGCCTGGTGCGTGCAGAACCGCGTCGGTTACCGCGTGGTCGAGGCGGAGGACCTGGACCGGCTGGCCGCCAGCTCCCACCACGAAGGCGTGGTCGCCGACGTGCTGCGCACCGCGCCGCTGGCGCTGGATGACTGGCTCGCCGCCCTGGCGCCCGGCGCCCCGGCGCTGGCGCTGTGGCTGGACGGGGTGGGCAATCCGCACAACTTCGGCGCGATCCTGCGCTCGGCCGCGCACTTCGGCGCGGCGGTGCTGCTGCCGGAGCGTTCGACCCTGGCCCTGTCCGGCGCCGCCGCGCGGGTGGCCGAGGGCGGTGCCGAGGCGGTGCCCCTGGTGCGCCTGCCGGACAACGATGCGGCGTTGGCGCGCCTGCATGCGGCCGGCTTCGCTTCGGCCGCCACCGTGGTGCGCGACGGCGAGGACCTGTTCGCGCTGCAGCCGCCGGCGCGCCTGGTCTACGTGATGGGCGCCGAGGGCGAGGGCATGGACCCGGGCCTGGCCGGTGCCTGCATGCACCGCGTGTCGATTCCCGGCACCGGTGCGGTGGAAAGCCTCAACGTCGCCGCGGCCACCGCGGTGTTCCTCGCGCACTGGGCCGCGACCCGGTGCTGAGCGCGCCCGGGATCGCCGCGCTTCAGTCGGACGCGGCGATCCGCAGCGGCACCGCCTGCAGGTGCAGCACCGCGCCGCCGCCGGCCGCCAGTTCCAGGCGGATGCGACGGTGGTCGGCATCGATGCGCCGTTGCTCGCGGACCACGTCGGTGGGCGTGGCGCCGTCGCGCCACAGGGTCAGGGTGTAGTCCGCCGCCGGCAGGAAGCCCAGGTCCAGCTCCATGCTGCGTGCCTGGTTGGCCATCGCGCCGATGTACCAGTCGCGGCCCGCGCGGCGCGCGGTCGCGATGTGGCTGCCGATCGCCCCGTCCAGCACCCGGGTTTCGTCCCAGCTGGCCGGCACGCGCGCGATGAATTCGGCGCCGGGGGCGTCGACGTACGCGTCCGGGCTGTCGGCGACCATCTGCAGCGGGCTGTCGTAGACCACGTACATCGCCAGCTGGTGCGCGCGCGTGCCCATCACCTGCGGCCCCTTGAACGAGATCCGGAACTGCTCCGGCGTGGCGTTGCGGAACCCGCCCGGGGTGTAGTCCATCGGCCCCAGCAGCATGCGGGTGAACGGCAGGGTCAGGTTGTGCTCCGGGGTGATGCGCCGGCTCCACTTGTTGTACTCGGCGCCGAGCACGCCTTCCTGGGTCAGGAACTGCGGCCAGGTGCGGTGCAGGCCGGTGGGGTGGTAGGCGCCGTGCAGGTTGAGCATCAGCCGGTGCCGGGCCGAGGCGCGCATCATCTCGTGGAAGAAGGCGACCATCTGCTGGTCGTCGCGCTCCATGAAGTCGACCTTGACGCCCTTGACGCCGAGCCTGGCGTAGTGCGCGAACACCTGGTCCAGGCGCGGCTGCAGCGACTTCCAGTGCGCCCACAGCCAGATGCCGACGCCGCGCTGGCGGGCGTAGGCGATCAGTCCCTCCAGGTCCAGGCCGGGCACCGGCCGGGTGATGTCGGCCCTGGGGTTGTACCGGCCGTCGCCGCTGCTGCCGACGTACCAGCCATCGTCGATCAGCATGTATTCCAGGCCCAGCGCCGCGGCGTGGTCGATGTAGCGGCGGATGGTGGCCGTGTTCATGCCCGGCTCCGGCACGTCCGGGGCCAGGCCGCCGGACCACCAGTCCCAGGCCGACTTGCCGGGGCGGATCCACGAGGTGTCGGCGATCGGCGTGGGCGGATTGAGCCGGGCCACCAGGTCCGACTCCACCAGTGCGCCGGGGCTGTCGCCCAGCATCAGCACCCGCCAGGGCGTGGGATGGCCGCCGGCGTCCACCTCGCCGCGCGGCAGCCGCACGGCCACGCCGGGTTCGTCCAGGCGCGGCGACAGCCTGGCCTCCACGCCCGGGCGGCCATCGCCGCGGCCGGCCAGGTACAGGCCGGCATAGCGGTCCAGGTCGGCCTCGGCGATGGCGAAGGTGGTGCTGCCCTCGCCGGTGGCGCACACCAGCGGCAGGCCAAGCAGGTGGTGGGGGCGGATGCGCGAGGCGGCGACCGGGTCGAACTCGCCTTCGTGGCTGGTGCCGAAGCGGCCGAGGTTGAGCGCGTGGCAGGCGAAGTCGCGCGGGAACAGGAAGCCGGTCAGTTCCCCGTCCACCACCAGGTCGCCGCGCGCCGGGCGCGGCAGGCGGTAGCGCAGGGCGACGCCGTCGTCATAGGCGCGCAGCACCAGGCCCAGGATGCGACCGTCCGTGGTGGCCAGTTCGACTTCCAGCTGGCGGTAATGGTCGCGTCCTTCGCGCGACTTGCCCGCCACCAGTTCGTAGGGCTCGTCGGCCTCGCTGGCGCGGCTGCCGGCCAGGCGCAGGCCTTGGGCGATGGGTTCGCCGCCGCCCAGGCGCACGCCCAGCGGCGAGGGCGCGATCACCGCCTGGCCGTCGCGCGCCACCGACCATAGCGGGGCGCCGTCGGCATCCAGCTCGAAAGTGACGCTGTTGCGGCCGTCGGGCGACTGCAGCTGCAGCGGCGCGGATGCCTGGGCGTGGGCCGCAGGCAGGCCCAGCAGGAGGACGAGTACGGTTCGCAGCATGGCTGGCATTCGGCGGCTCCCTTCCTGGTGCAGGGGAGCGTACCCGCTGCCGCGGCTGGCGTCCGGCATGGACCGGTGAGGATCCGGAACACCTGCGCACCCGGCGCGCAGGCATGGCCCGCCGGGGCGGACTGCCTCCGCGGCGGTGCGCCGCGGAGGCCTTGCGCGATCAGTTCGCCGGCCGCGGGGTGGCGCCCGGCTTGCTGCCGAAGTCGCCTTCGGCCTCGGCCGCCAGCCAGGCGAATACCGCCCAGGCGGCGACGTTCTGCTTCAGCGCCTCCGGGTCGATCTTGTCGAGGGTGTCGTCGGCGGTGTGATGCAGGTGGAAGTAGTCGGTGCCATCCTGCGCCAGCCAGGCCCAGGTCGCGCCCTTGGCCGCCAGCGGGATGATGTCCGGGCCGGGGCCGCCCTGGCCGGGCGCGTGCTCGATGCCCAGCGGCGCCAGCGCCTGCGCGATCTGGCGGGTGGCCGCCTGCGCATGCTCCGGCGCGCCGGTGTTGAAGGCGTAGATGCGGCCGGCGCCGAAGTCGCTCTCGGCGGCCAGCTGGTGCACCGCGATCTCGCCGGCATGCCTGTCCGCGTAGGCCCTGCCGCCGACCAGGCCCTGTTCCTCGTTGGCGTAGGCGACCACGCGGATGCTGCGCGCCGGGCGCCGCGGCATCTGCTTGACCAGGCGCGCGGCGGCCATGGTGATGCCGATGCCGGCGGCATCGTCCACCGCGCCGGTGCCCAGGTCCCAGGAATCCAGGTGCGCGCCCAGCAGCACCACTTCCCTGGGCTTGCTGCGGCCGGTGATCTCGCCGATCACGTTCTGCGAGGTGTATTCGCCGTCCCAGCCGCAATCCAGCGACAGCCGCACCTTGACCGGGCCGCGCGCGGCCAGGCGCGCCAGCTGGTCGGCGTCGGGGATGCTCAGCGCGGCCGAGGGCACCGGGGCAAGGCCCTCGTCGAAGTGGGTGATGCCGGTATGCGGCACGCGGTGGCTGTCGGTGCCGGCCGAGCGCATCAGGAAGCCGATCGCGCCCTTGCGGATCGCCAGCGACGGGCCGCGCGAACGGATCGCGCCGCCGGGGCCGTAGCCGCTGCCGTCGCGCGCGGCGGGCATCTGGTAGTCGACGAAGGCGATGCGCCCGGCCAGCGAGCCCTCCGGCGCCGCTTCCAGCGCCGCCAGGTCGGGGAAGCGCACGATCTCGGCCTCGACCGTGCCGCCCGGGCTGCCGCCCAGGGCGGTGACCGCCAGCGGCTGCGCGTTGGCGCCGACCACCGCGGCGCTTTCGCTGCGACGCTCCCACTTCGGGAAGGTCACCGGCTCGGTCCACACCTTGTCGAAGCCCAGCTCGCGGAACTTGGCCACCGCCCAGGCCACGGCGCGGGCGTCGGCCTCGCTGCCGGCGATGCGCGGGCCGACCTCGGTGGTCAGCGACTCGGTGACCTTCCAGGCGGTGTCGTCGGCCAGGGCGCGCTCGCGCAGGGTGGTGGCCTGCTCCAGGGCGCGGTCGGGAATGCGGGTTTCGGCGGCGGCGGCCGCCAGCGGGACCAGCAGGGCGGCGGCAAGCAGGGCAAGGCGCATTGCGGCGAGGCTCCGGCGTTGGGAAAAGCCGAGCCTAGCAAGCCCCGCCGGGCCGCTCCCGTGCGCTTGGTCACGGGGGCGGCGGGTCCGCTCAGCGCTGTTGCAGCGAATCGCGGATCTGGCGCAGCAGCAGCACTTCCTCGCTCGGCTCCGGCGGCGCGGCCGGGGCTTCCTCTTCCTGCTTGCGGCGGCGGGCCAGGCGGTTGACGCCCTTGACCAGCATGAAGATGGCGAAGGCCACGATCAGGAACTGGATGACGGTGTTGAGGAACTCGCCATAGCCGATCACCACCGCCGGGATCTCGCTGCCGTCGGCGGCCACGCGCGCCGGCGCGAGGGTCCAGGCCAGGTCGGAGAAGTCGACGTTGCCGATCAGCCAGCCCAGCGGCGGCATGATGACCTTGTCCACCAGCGCGGTGACGATCTTGCCGAAGGCGCCGCCGATCACCACGCCCACGGCGAGGTCGATGACGTTGCCGCGCATGGCGAATTCCTTGAACTCGCTGATCATGCCCATCTCGTTCTCCTTCTCTGTCTACGGGTGCCCGCGGCACGGGCGCGAAGCGTAACCCGCGCCGGGCGCGGGCGGCGATCAGGCGGCGACGCGGCCGTGCAGGGTGGCGATGCCGTCCAGGCTGGCGGCGAAGGCGTCACCGGGCTGCAGCGCGGCCACTCCGGCCGGGGTGCCCATGAACACCAGGTCGCCGGCGCGCAAGGCATACAGCTTCGACAGCTCGTGCAGGATCTCCGGCACGTCCCAGATCAGGTCCGACAGCGGCGCGCGCTGGCGCACCTGGCCATTGACCTGCAGCTCCAGCACGCGCCCGTCCAGGGTTCCGGCTTCGGCCGCCGGCAGCAGTTCGCCCACCGGCGCGGAATGGTCGAAGCCCTTGGCGGTGTCCCAGGGCAGGCCCTTGGCCTTGGCCGCGGCCTGCAGGTCGCGGCGGGTCAGGTCCAGGCCGACGGTGTAACCGAACACCAGCGCCTGCGCCTGTTCCACCGGCAGCACCCCGGCCGGGGCGTCGCGGCCGATCGCCACCACCAGCTCGACCTCATGGTGCAGGTCGGCGGTGGCCGGCGGGTAGGGCACCACGCCGTCGGTGACCACCGCATCGGCCGGCTTCATGAAGAACACCGGGGTGCCGCGCTCGGCCTTGCTGGCCGGCACCGCGGCGCCCATCTCGCGGGCGTGGTCGGCGAAGTTGCGGCCCACGCAATAGATCCGGCGTACCGGGAAGCGGCCGCCGCCGCGCACGGCCAGGCGCGGCACGGGGGGCGCGGGGATGACGTCTTGGTTATCGGCGCTCATGGGCGGCCCGCTGGCTGGAGGGCCGCACAGTCTAGCCGGGGCGGCAGGCCCGGGTCAGCGGGGCAGGGCCTGGCGGCGCAGCACGCGGTACTCGCCGTCCATCACCGGGCGTGCGCCCGGGTGCGCGCTGCCGCGCCCGCGCAGCAGCTTCCAGGCCAGGCCGGCGGCCAGCATGGCCGCACCCACGAACACGCTGAAGAACACCAGCAGCGCCAGCAGGGCCACGCCGACCACGCCCAGGGCCACGCGCAGCAGCGGGTGCCGCGGCTTGCGGGGCTGGAACAGGTCGCGCAGGCGCGCACTGTCGAAGCGGAAGGAGCGTTGGTGCATTTCGGTGCCGTGCCAGAATGGCGGTGGCCGGCAGTATCGGCGCGATGCCCACGCGAGGTGTGATGAATCCGTTAAACCAGGAACCCCTGCTCAGCTTGGACGCCCTGCCCGACGGCGCCCTGGCCGAGGCCCAGGCCGTGATCGACGGCGAGTCCGAGTCGCTGGTGGTGTACCGCAGCGGCGAGGCCGTGCGCGCCTGGCTCAACGTCTGCCCGCATGCCGGCCGGCGCCTGGACTGGGCCCCCGGACAGTTCCTGAAGAGCCGCGAGGGCCAGCTGGTGTGCGCCGCGCATGGCGCCGCGTTCGAGCTGGAGCGGGGTGGCTGCGTGGCCGGGCCGTGCCGCGGCGACCGCCTGCGGCCGGTGGCGGTGGAAGTGCGCGACGGCCAGGTGTGGCTGGCCTGAACCGGCTCAGCGGCCCCAGAACATCAGGTTGACCACGGTCACCGCGATCGCCGAGTACAGCAGCGACAACGGTCCGCCCACGCGCCACAGCTGGCGCGAGGTGTAGCCGGCCGGGCCGGTGATCATCGAGATCACCGGGTTGGAGGCGGTCATGAAGTTGTTGGAGGCCGACAGCGCGGTGACCAGGGCGAACGCGGTCGGGTCGCCGCCCACCGCCAGCGCCAGGTTGATCGCGATCGGCACCATCACGATGGTCGCGCCGACGTGGCTGATCACCAGCGAGAAGCCGGTGGTCAGCAGCGCCACCACGATCTGCAGCACCCAGGGCGGGGTGCCCTCCGGCAGCCGGTCCAGGGTGTTGCCCGCCACCCACGCCGCCGCGCCGCTGCTGTCCATGGCCCAGCCCAGCGGGATCAGGCAGGCGGTGAGGAACACGGTCTTCCAGTTGATGGCGGCGTAGGCCTCGTCCATCTTCAGCACGCCGGCCAGCAGCATGCCGGCCACGCCGGTCATCAGGATCAGCGACACCGGCAGGCGCGCGAACAGCGCCACCAGGATGGTGAAGGCGAAGATCGCCATGGCGATCTTGAACTTGTGCGGGCGCTGCTCGCCCTTGGGGTAGTCGGTGACCACGGCGAAGTCGCGGCTGCGCGCCGCCTGGGCCAGGTCCTGCCAGAAGCTGTGGAACACCAGCATGTCGCCGGCGCGCAGCGGCACCGAGCGCACGTCCTCGCGGATCACCTGCTTGTCGCGGTTGATCGCCAGCAGGCTGATGCCCAGGCGCTGGCGCAGGCGCATCTCGCGCGCGGTCTTGCCGATGAAGGTCGAGGTCGGCGGCACCACCGCCTCGGAGATGCCGGCGCGCGCCGGGTTGAACAGGTCGCCGAGGTTGCGCAGGCGCGAGGACATGCGCAGGAAATGGTTCTGGGCGAAGTCGGCCACCTGCTGGCGGCGGCCCATCACCCCCAGCACGCTGCCGACCCAGATGCGCATGTCCGCCGGCGGCGCCAGGCGGGTGTCGTTGCCGGTCTTCAGCGCCAGCAGCACCGGCGCGTCGTGCAGGTTCTCGGCCTCGCCCAGGGTCATGCCCACCAGCGGGCTGTCGGCGGTCACCGCCAGTTCGTAGACGTCGCCGTCCAGGCCGTAGGTGCGGGCGAAGTAGCCCTCGGTGCTGGAGGGCGTGGCGTTCTCGCCGCCGGTTTCCTCCTCGGCCAGCTTGCGGTTGCCGTAGAAGCGGAAGTACAGCAGCGAGCCCACCAGCAGGGCCAGGCCCACCGGCGCCGGGGCGAACATCGACAGCGGTTCCAGCGTGGCCATGCCCGAGGGCAGGTTGTTGTTGGCCGAGACCAGCAGGTCGTTGAGCAGGATCAGCGGCGAGTTGCCGACCATGGTCAGCGCCGCGCCCATCACGATCGCCGCGGCGAGCGGCAGCAGCAGCCGCGACAGCGCCATCCCGGTGCGGGTGGACAGGCGCGAGGCCACCGGCAGGTACAGCGCCATCACCGACGGGTTCTGCATGAACGAGGAATTGAGGCCGGCGATGGCGGTGGTCATCAGCATCAGCCGCTGCTCGATGCCGTGGCCGCGCCGCAGCAGCCAGCCGGCCAGGCGGTTGAGCGCGCCGGTGCGGTCCAGGCCCGCGCCCAGCACCATCGTGGCCATGATGCTGATCACCGCGTTGCCGGAGAAGCCGCTGAAGATCTCCTCCGGCGCCACCAGGCCGGTCACGCCCAGCACCACCAGCACCACCAGCGCGACCAGGTCGGCGCGGATCCGGTCGAACACGAACATCGCCATGGTGAAGGCCACCAGGCCCAGCACCAGGCGCATGTCGTTGGTCAGGGTCAGGCCGGATTCCATGGCGTCCCCGTGCTCAGCGCCGGCCCGTGGCGGGACGGCGGCCGTGGCCGCATGCCAGGTGCACGACGGCGGCCACGGCCAGGTGCCTCATCCTGCGACGGGCTCCGGCGAGGGGGCGTCGGTGCGGTCGTACAGCAGGTCCCACACGCCGTGGCCCAGCTTCAGGCCGCGGCGCTCGAAGTGGGTCTGCGGCCGCCATTCCGGGCGCGGCACGTGGCCGCGCGGGCCGGCGCGGTTGGCCAGCCCGGGGGTCGCCTCGAGCACGTCCCACATGTGCTCGGCGTAAGGCTCCCAGTCGGTGGCCAGGTGCAGGCGGCCGCCGATGCGCAGCTTGCGCACCAGCAGCGCGGCGAACTCCGGCTGCACCAGGCGGCGCTTGTTGTGCCGCTTCTTGTGCCACGGATCGGGGAAGTAGATCCGGATCTCGTCCAGGGCGCCGTCGGCGACCTCGTTGCGCAGCACCTCCACCGCGTCGTGGTGGTAGACCTTGACGTGGTCGCTGCCGTCGGCGGCCAGGGCGTTGAGCAGGCGGCCCACGCCGGGGGCGTGCACCTCCAGGCCGATGTAGTCGCGCGAAGGGTCCTGCTGCGCGGCGAAGCGCAGCGCCTCGCCGTTGCCGAAGCCGATCTCCATCACCTTCGGCGCGGCGCGGCCGAACAGGGCGTCGTAGTCGCGCACCTGGCCGGTGTAGTCGATGCCGAAGCGCGGCCAGGCCTCGTCGAACGCGCGTTGCTGCGCCGGCGTGAACCGGCCCTGGCGCAGGACGAAGCTGCGGATCTCGCGCCGGCCCTCGCTGGCGGTGTAGGGCTTGGGCGGGGCCTTGGCGCCCTCGCTGGTGAACGGGTCGGTCATCGTCAGCCGATCAGTCCGTCCACGGGGGAGGAAGCGCTGGCGTAGCGCTTGCGCGGGATGCGCCCGGCCAGGAAGGCCTCGCGCCCGGCCTGCACCGCCTTGCGCATGGCGCTGGCCATCAGCACCGGGTCCTTGGCCCCGGCGATGGCGGTGTTCATCAGCACGCCGTCGCAGCCCAGCTCCATGGCGATGGCCGCGTCCGAGGCGGTGCCCACGCCGGCGTCGACCAGCACCGGCACCTTGGCGTTCTCGATGATCTCCAGCAGGGTGTAGCGGTTCTGTATGCCCAGGCCCGAGCCGATCGGCGCGGCCAGCGGCATCACCGCCACGCAGCCGATCTGCTCCAGCTGGCGGGCCAGGATCGGGTCGTCGGAGGTGTAGACCATCACGTCGAAGCCGTCGGCCACCAGCAGCTCGGCCGCCTTGAGGGTCTGCACCACGTCCGGGTACAGGGTCTTCTGGTCGCCCAGCACCTCGAGCTTGACCAGGTTGTGGCCGTCCAGCAGCTCGCGCGCCAGCCGGCAGGTGCGCACCGCGTCCTCGGCGGTGTAGCAACCGGCGGTGTTGGGCAGGATCGTGTACTTCTCCGGCGGCAGCACGTCGAGCAGGTTGGGCTCGCCCGGGTTCTGGCCGATGTTGGTGCGGCGGATGGCGACGGTGACGATCTGTGCGCCGGCGGCCTCGGTGGCGCGGCGGGTCTCGTCCAGGTCCTTGAACTTGCCGGTGCCGGTCAGCAGGCGCGAATGGAAGGTCCGGCCGGCGATGACCAGCGGATCGGAAGCGGGAACGTTGTTCATCGGCCGATTATGGCCCGCGGCGCGTGCAGGCGGAACCGGCGCGGCGCTTCCTGCTCAGCCGCCGCCCAGGGCATGGACCACTTCGACCCGGTCGCCCTCGGCCAGCACGTGGGTGGCATGGCTGCCGCGCGGCACGATTTCCCCGTTGACCTCGACCGCGACCCGGCGCCCGGCCAGGCCCTCGGCTTCCAGCAGCGATGCGATGGTGGTTGCGGCCGCGAGGCTGCGCGGCTCTCCGTTCAGCACGATGTCCATGGCCGCGATTGTCGCATCCCGCGGCGCCTGCCGCAGCGCAGCGTGGAGCCGGCGCGCGCATCGCCGATCATTGCGGCAACCGTTTCGGTTCCAACCAACCATCGCCGGCCCGCCGATGCCCGGCACCACAGGAGTTCCGCATGTCCCAGTTCCGTCCCCTGCGCAAGCTGCTGCCGCTGGCCCTGGCCCTGGCGGCCGCCCCGGCGATGGCCGGGGAATACAGCCGCACCGTGTTCTTCGGCGACAGCCTGACCGACTCCGGCCACTTCCGCGGCCTGGTCCCGCCGGAGGCGCGGGCGTTCGCCGGCAAGTTCACCACCAACCCGGCCCTGGTCTGGTCCGAGCAGCTGGCCCAGCACTACGGCACCAACGCCAGCCCGGCGGTGGACGGCGGCGACAACTACGCCCAGGGTGGCTCGCGGGCCGCTGTTCCCAACGCCCCGGCCGACAGCACCCTCAGCCAGGTCCAGGCCTACCTGGGCGCCAATGGCGGCCGCGCCGACGGCTCGGCGCTGTACACGGTGTGGACCGGCGCCAACGACATCTTCGCCATCAGCGACGGCGCCCCGGTCGATGCCACCATCGCCGCCGCGGTGGGCGGCACCGTGCAGGCGGTGGGCGCGCTGGACGCGGCCGGTGCCCGCTACATCCTGGTCCCGAACCTGCCCGACATCGGCATCACCCCCAGCGCCATCGCCGCCGGCCCCGTGGCCCAGGCCACGCTCACCGCGCTGTCGGCCGGCTACAACGAGGCGCTGTACGGCGCCCTGGGCCAGGCCGGCTACAAGGTGATCCCGCTGGATACCTTCAGCCTGCTGCGGGAGATCGCCGCCAGCCCCGCGACCTACGGGCTGGCGAACGTCACCGGCGTGGCCTGCCTGCCGCCGGGCAGCAGCTCGCTGGCCTGCAACCCGACCAGCTACGCCAGCCCGGACGCCGGCACCACCTACCTGTTCGCCGACGGCGTGCATCCCACCGGCGCGGCCCACGCGATGCTGGCCGACTACGCCGTCTCGGTGCTGGAAGGCCCGCGCCTGGCGGCGATCCTGCCGCACGCGGCGACGGTGACCGGGCGCAGCCGCGCCGACCAGGTGGCCCTGCACGTGGACGGCCGCCCGGCCGCGGCCGGGGTGCGCTGGTGGGGCGGCCTGCGCGCCGACCACCAGCGCTACGACCACGGCAAGCTGTACGACGGCATGGCCCCGGCGGCGCTGTTCGGGGTGGACTGGTCCAACGGCAACGGCCTGGTCGCCGGCGGCTTCGCCGGCTACGGGCGCATGGACGCCGACTTCGGCCGCAACCGCGGCGGTTTCACCCAGGACGAGACCACCCTCGGCGGCTTCGTCGGCTGGTACGGCCAGCGCGCCTGGGTGAACGCGCAGGCCAGCTACACCTACCTGGACCTGGACGTGGACCGCGACGTGCGCATCGGCCCGGCGCTGCGCCGCCACTCCGGCTCGACCGAGGGCCATGCCAGTGCCGTGGGCGTGTCCGGCGGCTTCCAGTTCGGCGAGGGCGCGCTGCGCCACGGCCCGGTGGCCTCGCTGCTGTGGCAGAAGATCGACCTGGACGGCTGGACCGAGGGCAACACCTCCTCCAGCGCCCTGGTCCTGCCGGACCAGTCGCGCGACTCGCTGGTCGGCAGCCTGGGCTGGCAGCTGAGCTACGACACCGGCGACTTCACCCCGTACCTGCGCGCGACCTGGGATCGCGAGTTCGAGGACGCGCCGGCGCGGGCCACCGCGCGGCTGCAGACCATGCCGGGCGTGGAGTTCGCAGTGCCGGGCCTGGACATCGACGACAGCTACGGCACGGTGGTGCTGGGCGCGCGCTTCAACCTGTTCGGGCTGAAGGCCGACCTCGGCGCGCGCGGCACCCTGGACCGCGCCGGCGGCACCGACGCCGGCCTGTTCCTGGGCCTGGCCGGCGGCTTCTGAGCCGGCGCCGTGGCGGGCACGGGCGTTGCGCCCGTGCCCCGCGGCCGCATAGACTTCCGGCCGTGCGGGAGTAGTTCAATGGTAGAACTGCAGCTTCCCAAGCTGCTAACGCGGGTTCGATTCCCGTCTCCCGCTCCATATCCCGCAAGACGCCGCGCGAGCCGCGGCGTCTTGCGTTTCCGGGCCATGCACGCGGACCGCGCGAGATCGAGATGAAGCTGGCGATCCTTTCCCGCAACGGCTCGCTGTACTCGACCCGGCGCCTGGTCGAGGCCGCGCGCGGCCGCGGCCACAGCGTGCGCGTGCTGGACCCGCTGCGCTGCTACATGCGCATCGCCCCGGGCGACTTCGCCATGCGCTACAAGGGCAAGCCGGTGTCCGGCTACGATGCGGTGATCCCGCGCATCGGCACTTCGGTCACCCGCTACGCCACCGCGGTGCTGCGCCAGTTCGAGCTGATGGGCAGCTGGACCCCCAATCCCTCCGACGCGATCCTGCGCGCGCGCGACAAGCTGCGCGCGCACCAGTTGCTGGCCGCGCAGGGCATCGGCCTGCCGACCACGGTGTTCGGCGACAACCCCGACGACACCGACGACCTGCTCTCGCTGCTGGGCCCGCCGCCGCACGTGGTCAAGCTCAACGAGGGCGCCCAGGGCGCGGGGGTGGTGCTGACCGAGAAGGCCTCGGCCTCGCGCGCCACGGTCGAGGCCCTGCGCGGGCTGTACGCCAACTTCCTGGTGCAGGAGTTCGTGGCCGAGGCCGCGGGCGCCGACCTGCGCTGCTTCGTGGTCGGCGACCGCGTGGTGGCGGCGATGCGCCGCCAGGCGGCCGAGGGCGAGTTCCGCTCCAACCTGCACCGCGGCGGCCAGGCCAGCCCGGCCGAGGCCAGCGCCCGCGAGCAGGAGGTGGCGGTGCGCTCGGCCCGGGCCCTGGGCCTGGAGGTGGCGGGGGTGGACCTGGTCGCTTCCAGCCGCGGCCCGCTGGTGCTGGAGGTCAATTCGACCCCGGGCCTGGAGGGCATCGAGAGCGCCTGCGGGGTGGACGTGGCCGGGGCCATCATCGACCACGTCGCCCAACGCGTGAGTCTTTTGGATCAATAACTTATGCAAGACCCGGGCGGCGGCCAGGGGGCTTTAACACCCCTTTAATCGCCCCGTCCGTAGTCTCGCCCGGACCGCAGGCTCCATCGTCCCCGGCGGGTTGCCGCCCGCCGGTGTCCAGGGACTACGGTAATCGGGGCACTACTTCGGCCCAGGCGGTCAGGCCTGGGCCTTTTTGTAGGTCCGGGGCCCGGATTGCCGCCCCACTCGGCGCAGGGGCAAAATCGGACGGCGCGGAACCCCGCCTGCCCACCGCGCAAGCGGACCTTCCCGACCGGAGCACCCTGATGCGCAAGCCGCTGCCGCTTCCACCGACCGCCATGGGGCCCGCCGCCGGGCCGGCGGCCTGGACGGCGCGTTCCGCCCCGGCCCGCGTAAACGCCATGCTCACCCGCAAACGCGAGGATGGTCGCCTGGCGTGCCGCCGCCTCCCGGCCGGCCGCTGGCGCGCCGCCAACCGCGTGGCCGCGGCCGCGCGGCCGCGCGCGCAGAACCCGATGCGCTCCCGCCCGACCATGGCGCGAGCCGCCCAGCCAACGACAGGATCCTAAGTGCGCATACTCGTCATCGAAGACAACAGCGACATCGCCGCCAACCTCGGCGACTACCTCGAGGACCGCGGCCACACCGTGGATTTCGCCGCCGACGGCGTGACCGGCCTGCACCTGGCCGTGGTCCACGACTTCGACGCCATCGTGCTCGACCTGAACCTGCCGGGCATGGACGGCATCGAGGTCTGCCGCAAGCTGCGCAACGAGGCGCGCAAGCAGACCCCGGTGCTGATGCTGACCGCCCGCGACAGCCTGGAGAACAAGCTCGCCGGGTTCGATTCCGGAGCGGACGACTACCTGATCAAGCCGTTCGCGCTGCAGGAGGTGGAGGTGCGGCTCAACGCCCTGGCCCGGCGCGGCAAGGGCGTGCAGACCCGGATCCTCAACGTCGGCGACCTGGAGTACAACCTGGACACCCTGGAGGTGCGGCGCGAGGGCCGGCTGCTGCAGCTCAACCCCACCGCGCTGAAGATCCTGCAGGCGCTGATGGAGGCCTCGCCGGCGGTGGTCACGCGCCAGGAGCTGGAAACGCGCGTCTGGGGCGAGGAACTGCCCGATTCCGATTCCCTGCGGGTCCACATCCACGGGTTGAGGGCGGTGGTGGACAAGCCCTTCGCCACCCCCTACATCCAGACCCGCCATGGCATCGGTTACCGCATCGCAGCCCCCGAAGGTGGCAACTGAGCAGGCGCCGGCGGAACGGCCGCCCGGCCGCCGCCGGCCGCGCCGCTTCCGCAGGCGGCTGCGCACCCGCATCATCCTCTCGTTCCTGCTGCTGGGCACCGGCCTGACGGCACTGTTCGCGTTCCTCACCGACTACGCGCGCCAGCGCGTGGAGAACCAGCTGGTCGAGGACGTGATGAACCGCAACATCAACGAGTACGCGCGCCGGTTCTACATCGACCCGACCCGCAACCCGGACCTGCCGGTTCAGCAGATGTACGGGCGGGTGGTGCGGCGCCCGGACTTCGAGCAGCTGCGCCGCGACGAGCCGGACTGGTACGAGCTGCCGGACGGGATCCACAACATCGTCGGCCGCGACGAGGACGGCGAGCCGTTCGCGTACAAGCTGGCGGTGCGCAAGACCCCTGACGAGTGGTTCTTCCTGGCCTACGACATGACCCAGGCGCTGCGCGGCGAGGCCCAGCTCAAGCGCGCGCTGTTCGCCTCGCTGGTGCTGTTCAGCGCGCTGTCGTGGCTGATCGGCTGGTGGTCGGCGTCGCGGGTGATGCGCCCGGTGACCGAGCTGGCCGCGCGCCTGCGCGCCTACCGCGGCAGCAGCCAGCCGAAGAAGCTGGCGCCGCACTTCCCCGAGGACGAGGTCGGCCAGCTGGCCGAGGCGCTGGACGACTACGCCACCCGGCTGACCGAGGTGGTGCAGCGCGACCGCGAGTTCAACGCCGACGTCAGCCACGAGTTGCGCACCCCGCTGGCGGTGATCAAGGGTGCGGTGGAACTGCTGCTGTCGCGCCCGGACCTGGACGAGCGCACCCGCGCCCGGCTGCTGCGCATCCAGCGCGCCGAGCAGCAGTGCAGCGACCTGATCGGCTCGCTGCTGCTGCTGTCGCGCAACGAGCGTGGCCAGGGCCGCAGCGACGTGGCCGTGGTCGCCGAGCAGCTGCTGGAATCGCACCGCGCGCAGCTGGGCGGCAAGTCGCTGGAGCTGCGCCTGGAAGGGCGTGAGGGCGAGCTGGTGGTGGAGGCGCCGGAGGCGGCGCTGTCGGTGGCGCTGGGCAACCTGATCGGCAACGCGGTCAAGTACACGCCTTCCGGCGAGGTGCGGGTGCGGCTGCTGCCGGGCGCGGTGCAGGTGGTCGACACCGGGCCCGGGCTCAGCAGCGAGGATGCGGCCGGCCTGTTCCGCCGCGGCTACCGCGGCACCCACGCCGGGCATTCGCAGGGCGCGGGCATCGGCCTGTCGATCGTCAGCCGGCTGTGCGAGCTGTACGGCTGGGAGGTCAGCGTCAGGCCGCGCGAGGACGGCCAGCACGGCGTGGTCGCGACCCTGGCCTTCGGCGGCCGCGGGGCGGCCGCGGTGCGCGCCGGCTAGAGCTTCAGCCACAGGCAGCCGAAGCGGCGCTGCAGGCCGAACACGGTCCGCGCCGGCGTCGCCGTGCCCGGCAAGGCCTGCTCCACGCGCAGGCCCACCGTGCGCGGCGCCGGTGGCGGCGCGGCGGTGGAGGCCAGCAGTACCGGCTCTGCCGCTGCCTGCGCCAGTGCTTCATCCGCACTGCCGCGCGCGCTGCCCGTGCCGCCGCCGTCCATGCGCATCCAGTCCGGCAGCCAGCGTGCGGCTTCCGGCGGCGCCGATCCGGACATGCCCGCAAGCTCCGGCACCGGCTCCCGTTCCGGTTCCGCCACCGCCGGCGGCGGCTCGCTGGCCGGCGCCGCGGACAGCACCGGGTCGATGCCGAGCACCGGCCGCGCCGCGATCCGTTCCAGCCGGTCCAGCACCCGTGCGGCCGCGCGCCCGGAGACGCCGACCCAGTCGTACAGGCTCGAGAGACGGTTGCCGTCGCGGGTGGCGAGGGCGCGGTTGAGCCGCCCGGCCAGCTGCGACGGGGTGCGCAGGCAGCCGCCGGGGGGCGGAGTCTGCCCCGCGCCGCCGGCGGGGCCGTCGGCCGGCGCATCCGGCGTGGACGGGGTCGGCGCCAGGAATTCTTCCGGCGCGGTCGGCACCGCACCCAGCTTGCTGCAGCGGCGGTCGGTGAACACGCTGCGTCCGGCCGGGTCGACGCAGCGCTTGATGCTGTCCTGCGCGAGTGCGGGTGCCGCCGCGGCGGCCAGCGCGGCAAGGGCAAGGCGGGGCAGGGGCGGCAGCCGGCAGGACATGCGCCCGAGCCTAGCGACGCCCCCCGTGCACGGGAGGCGAACGCCGGGTCAGGCCAGCCGCTGCAGCACGGTTTCGGTCGGCCGGGCCAGGTTGAGGGTGTAGAAGTGCAGGGCCGGAGCGCCGCCCGCGACCAGCCGCCGGCATAGGTCGGCGACCACGTCGGCCCCGAACTCGCGCACCGCCGCCAGGTCGTCGCCATAGGCCTGCATGCGCCGGGCGATCCAGCGCGGGATCTCCGCGCCGCAGGCCTCGGAGAAGCGCTTGAGCTGGGTGAAGTTCGAGATCGGCATGATCCCGGGCACGATCGGCACCTCCACGCCCAGCCGGCGCGCGTCGTCGACGAAGCGGAAGTAGGCGTCGGCGTTGTAGAAGTACTGGGTGATCGCGGCGTCGGCGCCGGCCTCGACCTTGGCCTTGAAGTGGCGCAGGTCGGCCAGCGCGTCCTCGGCCTGGGGATGGGTTTCCGGGTAGGCCGCCACCTCGATGCGGAAGTGGTCGCCGTGCTCGGCGCGGATCAGCTGCACCAGCTCGGCGGCGTAGCGCAGGTCGCCGGGATGGCCCATGCCCGATGGCAGGTCGCCGCGCAGGGCGACGACGCGGCGGCAGCCGAGCTCGCGGTAGCGCCGCAGCAGTTCGCGGATCTCCTCGCGGCTGCCGCCCACGCAGGACAGGTGCGGCGCAGCCTCGAACCCATGGTGCTGGTTGAGGTGGCGCACGGTGTCGGCGGTGTAGCTGAGGGTGGAGCCACCGGCGCCGAAGGTGCAGGAGACGTATTCGGGGCCCCAGGCCGCCAGGCGGCTGGCGGCGCGGTCCAGCTGCGCGCGCTGCTCGTCGGTCTTGGGCGGATAGAACTCGAAGCTGATCGGCGTCATCGCGGCATTTCCCGAGGGGCGCCGCAATCATATCTCTTTATCGCGATGGATGGGTAGAAGCCCTGATTGGTGATTGGTGATTCGTGATTGGAGGGCCGGGACCCCGGGGTTGGGGCGCAGGGGGATGCCTTGCTTTTTCGAATGACGAATGACGAATCACGAATCACGGCCCAAAATGGGCCATGCGCATCGTAATGACCCCCTTCGCCCGCACCCGCCTGTTCCCGCGCCAGCCGCGGGGCAACACCATCCGCGACTGCAGCGCCGAGGAGTTCGAGCGCTACCTCAACGAGCATCCGCCGCTGAAGGTGCTCGACGGCTACGCGCCGTTCTGCAAGCTGCACGTGCACCGCAACTGGACCAGCACCCGCTGCCTGACGGTGCCGATCACCGATGCCAACCGGCACCTGCTGCGCTCGGCCTACGAGGCGCGCACCCGCGAGGAGCTGCCGGTGCTGGTGCGGTGGTTCGAGGGGGTGGAGCCGCCGGTGGCCAACTACCTGATCCCGATCCTGTACAGCGCCGAGCAACTGGCGAAGGAAGGCAGCCCGATCGACGGCGACTGGGGCATCGTCGGCTGCCTGTACACCATGGAGCCGGAGGAAATCCCGATGGCGCCCATCACCATGATGCGCAACGCGCTGGGCGTGGAGGAGGGCGGCTCGGGCGTGCCGCTGGACCGCGAGGCCTACCGCCGCAGCGTGGAGTTCTGGGAAAACAACGCCAACTGGCGGCCCTGAACCGCCGCCGCCGCGGTCCGTGGCCCGGCCGGGCTTCAGGACCGGGCGGTCGCGGCCGATCTAGAGGTGCCAGCCCCGCGCGGGGGATGGTCCGGCGCGCCCGCTGCCGGCGCGAACCTGCCACTGCCGATCCGAGCGCATGAGCATCTTCCCGATCGTCATGATGACCGTCCTGGCCATCTGGGCCGCCTGCGCCACGGCGCTGGCGGTCATCGGCGCGCGCCGGCTGCGGCGCGAGCGCAGCGCGCACGGCCAGGCCCAGGACCGCATCGCCCGCTACCGCGCCGCGCTGCGCCGGACCGAGGAGAAGGCGCAGTCGCTGGCGCTGCAGCTGGAGGCCCTCCAGCGCGAGCACGCGGCCCTGCGCCGCGAGCTGGAGGAAAGCGAGGCCGAGCCGGAGGAACGGCCGGTGCCGACGGTGATGATCGACTGCCTGGACATCTCCGGCGAGATCGGCACCCTGTTCGAGCACGTGGCCCGGGTCGCGACCGCGATCCGCGACTACAGCGCCTACACCCGCGGCCACTACGGGCCGGAGCACAGCAAGGCGCGCTACGACCTGCTGTGGCTGTCCGACTGCCTGCACACCTTCGACCGGGTCGGCAAGGCCCTGGCCGCCGGCAGCCAGCGCTCGCTGTCGGCCGCCTGCCAGGAGCTGCTGCAGATGTACGACACCTACCTCACCGACAGCTCCGGCTACGACAGCCGCGACACCTTCCGCCGCCTGTCCGACCGGGTGCCGCTGACCGGCGTTTCCGAGGCGATCCGCTCGATCGTGATGAAGACCACGGCCACGCCGGAGGAGATCGCCGCCGCCCAGCGCATGGTCTGAGCCGCGCGCAAACGGAAACGGGCGCCTCGCGGCGCCCGTTCCGTGTTCCGTCCCGGGGGACAGGTCAGTAGCGGTAGTGCTCCGGCTTGAACGGGCCGTCGACCGGCACGCCCAGGTAGTCGGCCTGGGCCTGGGTCAGCTTCGTCAGCCTGACCCCGATCTTCTCCAGGTGCAGGCGCGCCACTTCCTCGTCCAGCTTCTTCGGCAGGCGGTAGACCACCTTCTCGTACTTGTCCTTGTTCTGCCACAGGTCGATCTGCGCCAGGGTCTGGTTGGAGAAGCTGTTGGACATCACGAAGCTCGGGTGGCCGGTGGCGCAGCCCAGGTTCACCAGGCGGCCTTCGGCCAGCAGGAAGATGCTGTTGCCCGAGGGGAAGGTGTACTTGTCCACCTGCGGCTTGATGTTCAGGCGCACGGCGCCGGAGTTGTTCAGGCGGTCGACCTGGATCTCGTTGTCGAAGTGGCCGATGTTGCAGACGATGGCCTGGTCCTTCATCGCCTGCATGTGCTCGAGGGTGATGATGTCGCGGTTGCCGGTGGTGGTGACGTAGATGTCGGCCTTGCCCAGGGTGTCCTCGACGGTGGCGACCTCGAAGCCCTCCATCGCCGCCTGCAGCGCGCAAATCGGGTCGATCTCGGTGACGATCACGCGCGCGCCGTAGGCGCGCAGCGAATGCGCCGAGCCCTTGCCGACGTCGCCGTAGCCGCAGACCACGGCGACCTTGCCGGCCAGCATCACGTCCATCGCGCGCTTGAGGCCGTCGGCCAGCGACTCGCGGCAGCCGTAGAGGTTGTCGAACTTGCTCTTGGTGACCGAGTCGTTGACGTTGATCGCCGGCACCAGCAGCTTGCCGGCCTCCGCCAGCTGGTAGAGGCGGTGCACGCCGGTGGTGGTCTCCTCGGACACGCCCTTCCAGTCGGCGACCACGCGGGTCCAGTAGCCCGGGCGCTCCTGCGCGACGCGCTTGAGCAGGTTCTTGATCACCTGCTCCTCGTGCGAGGAGGAGGGCGAGTTGACCCAGCTGTCGTCGCCCTGCTCCAGCTCGTAGCCCTTGTGGATCAGCAGGGTGACGTCGCCGCCGTCGTCCACCACCAGCTGCGGGCCGGCGAGGGTGCCGTCGGGCAGGGTGAAGGTCAGTGCGTCCAGGGTGCAGTCCCAGTATTCCTCCAAGGTCTCGCCCTTCCAGGCGAACACCGGGGTGCCGGTGGCGGCGATCGCCGCCGCGGCGTGGTCCTGGGTGGAGAAGATGTTGCACGAAGCCCAGCGCACGTCGGCGCCGACGTCCTTCAGGGTCTCGATCAGCACCGCGGTCTGGATGGTCATGTGCAGCGAGCCGGTCACGCGCACGCCCTTCAGCGGCTGCGCGGCGGCGTACTTGCGGCGGATCGACATCAGGCCCGGCATCTCGTGCTCGGCGATGTCGATCTCCTTGCGGCCCCAGTCGGCCAGCGAGATGTCGGCGACGCGGTACGGGGCGGTGGCGGGGGAGGTCTGTGCTACGGCGTTCATTGCATGCTCCGGAGGAAAGGGGGAGTCCCCAGTGGTCCGGGCGCCGTTGTCGCGGAAGATGCGCGTCGAGCCTGGCCAAGTCCGGCCCGGCTGGCGGGCGGGGGCGGGAAACCCGCGCGATCCTTGGTCGCAGCGCCCCTCGACGGCGCCGGCGCATTATATCGGCGCATCCGGATCGGGGGATGAACCCGGCGCGGCAGGGGGCCGCATCCGGGCTTCGGCCAGCCGGGTCGCGCTCCGGCGCGGGGAGCCGCCCCGCGTGGCCTGCGACCGGGCCGGCCGCGATGCGCGGCACGGCGACGGTTTCCGATACGCCTGAAACTTTTGCGGCGCCGCACAACCCCCGGCTAAGCTGCCAGATCGCTGGTCAAAGCAGAGCCGTGCGCGTGCCGATGAACGCTCCCCGCAACCTCGAGTTTGCTCCACCGGATCTTCCCCTGCGCGACGACGTGCGCCGCCTCGGCGCGCTGGTCGGCGAGATGCTCGCCGAACAGGAGTCGCCGGCGTTCCTGGAGGAAGTGGAGCGGGTGCGCACCACGGCCATCGCCCGCCGCCAGAACGGCGGCGGCATGGCCTCGCTGTCGGCGCTGCTGGACGGCCTGGAGCCGGCCCATGCCCAAGCCCTGGTGCGCGCCTTCAGCACCTACTTCCAGGTGGTGAACATCGCCGAGCGCGTGCACCGCATCCGCCGCCGCCGCGACTACCAGCGCGCCGGCGGCGACAAGGCGCAGCCGGACAGCCTGCTCGATGCCCTGCGCCGCCTGCGCGCGGCCGGGGTGGAACCGACCGAGCTGCTGGAATGGCTGGAGCGGATCGACATCGAGCCGGTGTTCACCGCGCATCCGACCGAGGCGGTACGGCGCGCGCTGCTGGAGAAGGAACAGATCATGGTGGCGGCGCTGATCGACGACCTCGACGGCAACCGCACCCCGGGCGAGCGCGCCGCCGACCTGGCGCGCTTCCGCATGGCCCTGACCTCGACCTGGCAGACCGCCGATTCCTCGCCGGTGCGCCCGACCGTGGACGACGAGCGCGAGCACGTCGGCTTCTACCTGACCGAGGTGCTGTACCGGATCATGCCGGTGTTCTACGAGACCCTGGAGCACGCGCTGGGCGATACCTTCGGCATCGCCACCGAGCTGCCGCGCCTGCTGCGCTTCGGTACCTGGGTCGGCGGCGACATGGACGGCAACCCGAACGTCGACGCCAACACCATCCGCAACACCCTCGACGCCCAGCGCCGCGCGATCCTGGGCAAGTACGCGGCCGAGCTGCAGCAGCTGGCCAGCGTGCTGACCCAGAGCACGGGCGTGGTCGGGGTGGACGCGGCGGTGCTGGAGCGGCTGGAGCAGTACCGCGCGCTGCTGCCGCAGGCGGCCGCCGCCAGCCGCCCGCGCCACGCCGACATGCCCTACCGCCTGCTGCTGGAGCTGATGCGCGCGCGCCTGCTGGCCACGCTGGAGGACCAGGCCAGCGGCTACGGTTCGCCGGGGGAGTTCGCCGCCGACCTGGACCTGGTCCGCAAGAGCCTGGAGCACAACCGCGGCGTGCACGCCGGCTGGTTCTCGGTGCGGCGCCTGGTGTGGCGCCTGCGTACCTTCGGCTTCCACCTGGCACGCCTGGACGTGCGCCAGGAATCGACCGTGCACGCGCGCGCCATCGCCGCCGCGCTCGGCGACGAACAATGGGAGAGCCGCGACCCGGTCGAGCAGGCGCGGATCCTGGCTGGGCATGCCGGCGCCGGCCAGCCGCTGCCGCAGGCCGGCGACGAGGGCAACCGGCGCCTGGACGCGGTGTTCGGCGCCCTGGTCGACGCCCGCCGCCGCCACGGGCCCGACGCGCTGGGCGCCTACATCATCAGCATGGCGCGCAGCCGCGCCGACGTGCTGGCGGTGCTGGCCCTGGCCCGCCGCGGCGGCCTGGTGGACGAGGCCGGCCGGGTGCCGCTGGACATCGCCCCGCTGTTCGAGACCGTGGACGACCTGCGCCACGGCCCGGCCACCCTGCGCGACCTGCTGGCCGACCCGGTGTACCGCGAACACCTGCAGGCGCGCGGCAACGTGCAGATGGTGATGCTGGGCTACTCGGACAGCGGCAAGGACGGCGGCATCGCCGCCTCGCGCTGGAGCCTGCAGCGCGCCCAGGTGGAGCTGCTGCAGGTGGCCGAGGAGCATGGCATCCGCCTGACCTTCTTCCACGGCCGCGGCGGCTCGCTCAGCCGCGGCGGCAGCAAGACCACCCGCGCGGTTGACGCCTCGCCGCGCGGCAGCGTCGACGGCCGCCTGCGCGTGACCGAGCAGGGCGAGGCCATCCACCGCAAGTTCGGCATCCGCGCCCTGGCCCTGCGCTCGCTGGAGCAGACCACCGGCGCGGTGCTGGTCTCCAGCATCCGCCCGCGCCCGCCGGAGCCGCGCGAGGCGCGCTGGCGCGAGGTGATGGACACCGTGGCCGAGGCCAGCAGCGTGGCCTACCGCGCCCTGGTCGGGGCGTCGCGGTTCATGGACTACTTCCGCAGTGCCACCCCGATCGACGTGATCGAGCGCATGACCCTCGGCTCGCGGCCCTCGCGCCGGCTGGGCGAGGACGCGGCCCTGTCCAACCTGCGCGCGATCCCGTGGGTGTTCGCCTGGAGCCAGGCGCGCGCGGTGATCCCCGGCTGGTTCGGCGTGGGCAGCGGCCTGCAGGCGGCGGTGGAGCGGCACGGCGAGGAGGTGCTGCGCGAAATGGCCGCCGACTGGCCGTTCTTCCGCACCTTCCTGGACGACATCTCCATGGTCCTGGCCAAGGGCGACATGGGCATCGCCGAGATGTTCTCGCGCCTGGCCGGGGATGAGCTGCACGCGCAGTTCTTCCCGCGCATCCGCGACGAGCACGCGCGCACCCGCGACTGGGTGCTGCGCCTGAACGGGCACGAGTTCCTGCTCCAGCATGACCAGCGCCTGGCCCTGTCGATCCGCCTGCGCAACCCGTACGTGGACCCGATCAGCGTGCTCCAGGCCGACCTGCTGCGGCGCTGGCGCGCCAGCGGGCGCGAGGACGATGCCCTGCTGCGGGCGCTGGTGGCCAGCGTCAACGGCGTATCCCAGGGCGTGCAGAACACCGGCTGAGGCCGGCCCCCGCCCGGCGCGGCCGGGCCCGGGCGGCGGGGCTTGAAAGCGCCGCCGCCGTCCCCAGATTCCCGGCCGCGGCGGCGCCCACGGCCGGCCGCGGAAACACCGCTTCCACCGTCCCCCGTGTGTCTTCCGGGCCGACCGACGGTGCTGGCCGTGCGTCCCCTTGCGTTGCCCGTGGCCGCCCGGCCGCGGGCGTGGCCCGTGGCTTGCCGCCGGCGACCGCAACGAGGAGGAGCACGATGAACGTAGACGTGTTGATCCTGTACCGCCACGCGCGCAGGCCGTCAGCCGGCGGCCCGGGCCGCCGCTGAGGAGGGCCCGGCATGCGCATCGCCCATATCGCACCCCTGTACGAAGCCGTCCCGCCGCGCCTGTACGGCGGCACCGAGCGCATCGTCGCCTACCTGGCCGACGCCCAGGTGCAGCTCGGCCACGAGGTGACCGTGTTCGCCAGCGGCGACAGCCGCACCCGCGCGCGCCTGGTGGCCTGCCGCGACCAGGCCCTGCGCCTGGATCCGGAGCCGCTGAAGTCCGACGTCGCCGCGCACCTGGCCATGCTGCACGAGGTGCGCCGCCGCGCCGACGAATTCGACGTGCTGCACTTCCACGTCGACCTGTTGCACTTCCCGATCTTCGAGGACCTGGCCGGGCGCACCGTGACCACGCTGCACGGGCGGCTGGACCTGGCCGGCCTGGCCCAGGCCTACCGGCTGTGGCCGCGCTACCCGCTGGTGTCCATCTCCGACCAGCAACGCCAGCCGCTGCGCTTCGCCAGCTGGCTGGGCACGGTGCACCACGGCCTGCCGGAGGACCTGTTGCAACCGCCGGAGTCGCCGCGCGGCGACTACCTGGCGTTCCTGGGCCGGATCTCGCCGGAGAAGCGCCCGGACCGCGCGATCGACATCGCCGCCCGCGCCGGCATGCCGCTGCGCATGGCGGCCAAGGTCGACGCGGCCGACGCGGTCTACTTCCATGACTGCATCGAGCCGATGCTGGAGGCCGAGGGCGTGGAGTTCATCGGCGAGATCGACGACGCCCACAAGTCCGGCTTCCTCGGCCACGCCGCCGCGCTGCTGTTCCCGATCGACTGGCCCGAGCCGTTCGGCCTGGTGATGATCGAGGCCATGGCCTGCGGCACCCCGGTGATCGCCTGGGACCACGGCTCGGTGCGCGAGGTGGTGGAGCACGGCGTCACCGGCTTCATCGTCGCCTCGATGGAGGAAGCGGTGGCCGCGGTGGAGCGCCTGCCCGAGCTGGACCGCGCCGCGATCCGCCGGGTGTTCGAGCGCCGCTTCTCGTCCACGGTGATGGCGCGCGGCTACCTGGACCTGTACCGGCGCCTGGCCACCCGCGCCACCGAGGCGGCCAACGACGCCGTGGCCGGCGACGGCGACGCGTTCGTGCGCAGGGCCTGAGCCATGCGCATGGCGCGCACCCTCCCGGCCAGCCGCCAGGTGAGTTATTCGCTCAAGGACGGCGACAGCTTCCTGGTCAGCGACGCGCTGGGCGACATCCACGGCGGCGACGTGGCCGATGGCCTGTTCCACGACGGCACCCGGGTGCTGTCGCGGCTGCGCCTGGGCCTGGACGGCACCGCGCCGACCCTGCTCAGCGCCGCCACCGCGCACGACAAGGTGGTGTTCACCGCGCACCTGACCAACCGCCCGCTGCCGCCGATCGGCGGCAGCGCGGCGGCGGGGCGGGGCGTGATCCACATCGAGCGCTCGCGCTTCCTGTGGCAGGGACGCCTGCACGAGCGCATCGTCTGCTCCAACTACGACCGCGTGCCGGTGTCGGTGCCGCTGACCCTGGAGTTCGCCGCCGACTTCCGCGACATGTTCGAGGTACGCGGCATGGAGCGCGTGCGCCGCGGCAACTACCCGCAGGTGGAGGCCGCGGCCGACCGCGTGGTGCTGCGCTACCAGGGCCTGGACGGGGTGGAGCGGCGCACCGTGCTGGCCTTCTCCACCGCGCCGGCGCGGCTGGAGGAGGGCATGGCACGCTTCGAACTGCGCCTGGACCCGCGCGCGAGCTTCGCCCTGTACCTGGAGGCCGGCGCCGACGCCGGCCAGCCGGAAGCCACCCGCCACCGCCGGGCCATGGCCCAGGCCCGGCGCGCGCTGCGCGCGCGGCGCCGCTCCGGGGCGCGCCTGCGCGGCAGCGGCCTGCTGTTCGATGCCTGGGTGGAGCGCTCGCGCACCGACATCGCCTTGCTGGCCAGCGACCTGCCTTCGGGACGCTACCCGTACGCCGGCATTCCCTGGTTCTCCACCCCGTTCGGGCGCGACGCCATCATCACCGCGCTGCAGACCCTGTGGCTGGACCCGGGCCTGGCGCGCGGCGTGCTGGCCTTCCTCGCCGAACGCCAGGCCGCGGAGGATTCCAGCTTCCGCGATTCGGCGCCGGGCAAGATCATGCACGAGGCCCGCAAGGGCGAGATGGCGGCGCTGGGCGAGGTGCCGTTCGGCCTGTACTACGGCGGCGTGGACACCACCCCGTTGTTCGTGGCCCTGGCCGGCCGCTACTTCCGCCGCACCGGCGACCGCGCCTTCATCGACCAGCTGTGGCCGGCGCTGCAGCGTGCCACCGGCTGGATCGAGCGCAGCTGCGACGCCGACCCGGACGGCCTGCTGGCCTACGCGCGCGGGCAGGACAGCGGCCTGTCCAACCAGGGCTGGAAGGACAGCGAGGACTCGGTGTTCCACGAGGACGGGCAGCTGCCCTCCGGTCCGATCGCGCTGGTGGAGGTGCAGGGCTATGCCTACGAGGCGCTGCGGGCGATGGCGGCGCTGGCGCGCGAGCGTGGCGAGCACGCGGCGGCGCAAGCCTGGGAGGCGCGCGCCGGGCGCCTGCGCCGGACCGTGGAGGCGCGCTTCTGGGACGAGGCGCTGGACTTCTACGCGCTGGCGCGCGATGGCGACGGGCGCATGTGCCGGGTGCTGGCCTCCAATCCCGGGCACCTGCTGTACGTGGGCCTGCCACCACCGGAGCGCGCGCAGCGGGTGATCGCGCAGCTGGCCTCGCCGCGCTTCGACAACGGTTGGGGCGTGCGCACCCTGGCCGCGGACCAGCCGCGCTACAACCCGATGTCCTACCACAACGGCTCGGTATGGCCGCACGACGTGGCCCTGTGCGCGGCGGGCATGGCGCGCTACGGCGCGCGCCGCCAGGCGGCGCGCCTGCTGGGCGAGGTGTTCGAGGCGGCGACCCATTTCGACATGCGCCTGCCGGAACTGTTCTGCGGCTTCCCGCGCAGCGCCGGCGAGCCGCCGATCGCCTATCCGGTGGCGTGCACGCCGCAGGCCTGGTCGGCCGGCTCGGTGTTCATGCTGCTGCAGGCCTGCCTGGGCCTGGAGGTGGATGCGCTGGCCGGCGAGGTGGCGATCGAGCACCCGCAGCTGCCGCCGGGCGTGGACCGGCTGTGGGTGGAGCGGCTGGACGTGGGCGGGGCGCGCCTGGACCTGGTGTTCGAGCGCATCGGCGAACGCGTGGTCGCCGCCCGCGCCGGTGGCGCCGAATCGGTCCGGGTAAGCGTGCGGCTGTAGCCGCCGCGCAAAAGCGAAGGGCCGCATCGCGCGGCCCTTCGCTGGTTCCGGCCGCCGCGGATGCGGCGGGGCGGATTACTTCAGCCTGGCGTCGGCGCGCAGCGCCTCGGCCTTGTCGGTCTTCTCCCAGGAGAAGGCGGTGGCGACCTGCTTCTTGCCGGCGCCGTCGGTGTAGCTGACCTCGTACGGCTTGCGGCCGAAGTGGCCGTAGGCGGCGGTGGCCTGGTACACCGGGTGCACCAGGTCCAGCATCTTGATGATGCCGTACGGACGCAGGTCGAAGTGCTTGCGGATCAGCTTCTCGATCTGCGCGTCCGGGATGCGGCCGGTGCCGAAGGTGGTGACCGAGATCGAGGTGGGCTCGGCCACGCCGATGGCGTAGGACACCTGCACCTCGCACTTGTCGGCCAGGCCGGCGGCGACCACGTTCTTGGCCACGTAGCGGGCGGCGTAGGCGGCCGAGCGGTCGACCTTGGACGGGTCCTTGCCGGAGAACGCGCCGCCGCCGTGGCGGGCCATGCCGCCGTAGGTGTCGACGATGATCTTGCGGCCGGTCAGGCCGCAGTCGCCCACCGGGCCGCCGATCACGAAGATGCCGGTCGGGTTGATGTGCAGCTTCTTCTTCGGCAGCGTCTCCAGCCACTTCTTCGGCAGCACCGGCTTGAGGATGTACTCGTAGACGCCCTCGACGATGTCCTTGTGCCTGATGCCCGGGTCGTGCTGGGTCGACAGCACCACCGCGTCCAGGCCCACCACCTTGTTGCCGTCGTAGCGCAGGGTGACCTGGCTCTTGGCGTCCGGGCGCAGCCACGGCAGCGGCGAGTTCTTCTTCTTGCGGACCTTGGCCTGCTGCTCGACCAGGCGGTGCGAGTAGTAGATCGGGGCCGGCATGAACTCCGGCGCCTCGTTGCAGGCGTAGCCGAACATCAGGCCCTGGTCGCCCGCGCCCTGTTCCTCCGGCTTCTTGCGGTCCACGCCGGCGGCGATGTCCGGGGACTGCTTGCCGAGCATGTTGATGATGGCGCAGGTGTGGCCGTCGAAGCCGACGCCGGAGTTGTCGTAGCCGATCTGGTTGATGATGCGGCGCGCCAGCGCCTCGATGTCCACCCAGGCGGTGGTGGTCACCTCGCCGGCGACGATGGCGGCGCCGGTCTTCACCAGGGTCTCGCAGGCCACGCGGGCGCGCTTGTCCTGCGCCAGGATGGCATCCAGGACCGCATCGGAGATCTGGTCGGCGATCTTGTCCGGATGGCCCTCGGAGACCGATTCGGAGGTGAAGAGATAGCTGGACATCGGGCTATATCCCTGTATTCGGATGAAAAGATGGCCGCGCATGATACACGCGCGCGCGCCGTCCTGCATTCTGCCGCCGCCGGGGTTGGTTTCCGTTAACCGTGGCGGCCCCGCCGCGGGCCGGCGTGAAGGCCGGCTGCTAGCATCCGGGCCATGGATTCGCTGACCCAGATCGTCCTCGGCGGCGCCGTCGCCGCCGCCATCGCCCCCGCCCGCCACCGCCGCGCCGCGCTGCTGGCCGGCGCCGCCCTCGGCACCCTGCCGGACCTGGATTCGCTGCCGATCATGCTGGCCAGCGACGATCCGGTGGTGCTGATGACCGCGCACCGCAGCTTCAGCCATTCGCTGTTCGTGCTGCCGCTGCTGGGCTGGCTGCTGTGGTGGCTGTTCCGGCGGTACGGGCGTGGGCGGGTGGCGCAGGCGCCGGCGCGCTGGTTCTGGGCGATCCAGCTGGCGCTGGTGACGCATCCGCTGCTGGACGCGTTCACCGTCTACGGCACCCAGCTGTGGTGGCCGCTGCCGGTGCCGCCGGTGATGTGGTCCAGCGTGTTCATCATCGATCCGCTGTACACGGTGTGGCTGCTGCTGGGCTGCGGGGTCGCCTGGTGGGCGCGGGAGCGGCCGCTGGCGCAGCGCGCGCTGGTGGCCGGCCTGGTCCTCAGCAGCGCCTACCTTGGCTGGTCGCTGGCGGCCAAGGCCATGGTCGAGCGCCAGGCCCAGCGCACCCTGGCGGCCATGGGCCTGGGCGATGCGCCGCGCTTCTCGGTGCCGATGCCGTTCAACACCCTGCTGTGGCGGGTGGTGGCGATGACGCCCAGCGGCTTCGTCGAGGGCGAGCACTCGCTGGTGGCCGACCAGGGCCCGATCGCGTTCCGCGGCCATCCGTCCAATACCCAGGCCCTGGCCGAGGCCGCGCAGATCCCGGCGGTGCAGCGCCTGGCCTGGTTCAACCACGGCTTCATGAAGGCGCGCGAGCGCGACGGCCGCCTGGAACTGTCCGACCTGCGCATGGGCGCCGAACCGGACTACAGCTTCGTGTTCGTGGTGGCCCAGCGCGGTCCCGACGGCCGCTGGCAGGCGATCCGGCCGCAGCAACTGCGCCTGCCCTGGGAAGCGCGCCGGCGCCTGGGGCCGATGTGGCGGCGGATCTGGGAGGCGCCGGAGTGATTGGGGTTTCTTGATTCGTGATTCGTGATTCGGGATTGCGCAGTTTCCCTCTCCCCGTGGGAGGGGGCGCGGGAGAGGGCGGGATCACGACACATCGCCCCGGTCGCAACAGCCACGCTTCAGCGCTGCCGTCGCTACGCGCTCAGGCCACCTCGGGCAGGGCGAACGCCACGCCGGCTTCCAGCGCGTCGAAGTAGTCGCGGGTCAGGGCCAGCTGCTCGGCGGCGGTCTGGGCGCGGTTGACCACGGCGCGGAAGGCGGCGTTCTCCGGGCGGTCCTTCGCGTACCAGCCCAGGTGCTTGCGGGCGATGCGCACGCCCTGTTCCTCGCCGTAGAACGCGTGCAGCGCCTGCAGGTGGCCAAGCAGGATGTCGCGCACCTCGGCCACGGCCGGCTCTGGCAGCTCCTCGCCGGTGGCCAGGTAATGGGCGATCTGGCGGAAGATCCACGGCCGGCCCTGCGCGGCACGGCCAACCATGACCGCGTCGGCGCCGGTGTAGGCGAGCACGAAGGCGGCCTTGGCCGGCGAGTCGATGTCGCCGTTGGCCACCACCGGGATGCGCAGGCGCGACTTCACCTCGGCGATGGTGTCGTACTCCGCCTGCCCGGTGTAGTGCTGGTTGCGGGTGCGGCCGTGGATCGCCAGCGCGGCGATCCCGGCGTCCTCGGCGATGCGGGCGATGGCCGGCGCGTTGCGCACCTCGGCGCACCAGCCGGTGCGGATCTTGAGCGTGACCGGCACCTCGACCGCCGCCACCACCGCCTCGAGGATGCGCGCCACCAGGGCCTCGTCGCGCATCAGCGCCGAGCCGGCCCAGGCATTGCACACCTTCTTGGCCGGGCAGCCCATGTTGATGTCGATGATCTGCGCGCCCTGGTCGACGTTGTAGCGCGCCGCTTCGGCCAGCTGCCGCGGCTCGGTGCCGGCGATCTGCACGCTGACCGGATCCGGCTCGCCGGCGTGGTCCATGCGCCGCAACGACTTGGGGGTGTTCCAGAAGCGCGGGTCGGAGATGGTCATCTCCGACACCGCAAGGCCCGCGCCCAGCTGCTTGCACAGCAGCCGGAACGGCTTGTCGGTGACGCCGGCCATCGGCGCCAGCACCACCCTCGGCTCGATCGCGTAGGGACCGATCCGCATCGCCGCCGCCTCAGCCCGGGAAGCGGGCCAGCACCTCGTCGTGGCGCGGCATCGAAGCGGCCGCGCCGGGGCGCTCGGTGGACAGCGCGGCGAAGCGGTTGGCGTAGCGCACGTGGGTGGCGAAGGCCTGCTCCGGGGCACGCGCCAGCGAGGCGGCCAGGGCGCCGTTGAAGGCGTCGCCGGCACCGGTGGTATCGCTGGCGGCCACGCTCTCGGCGCCGATCCGGTAGTAGGGCTGGGCATCACCGCGCAGCTGCTCCTCGGCATGCGAGACGAACACGCCCACCGAGCCCATGGTCACCACCACGGTGCCGTGCGGCAGCAGCTTGCGGCACAGCGCGTGCAGGCGCGCGCCATCCAGCGCGGCCACCGCGTCCGGCTCCACCCGCTCGCCGACCTGGCGCGCGAGCAGGGCGGCGAATTCGGTCTCGTTCGGGGTCAGCACGTCGGCCAGGCGCAGCAGGCCCATGCTGGCCTGCGCGTTGGCCGGCGCCGGGTTGAGCACGGTGGTGGTGCCGGCCTCGCGGGCCATGGCCAGCGCCGCCTCGATTGCATCCACCGGTGATTCCAGCTGGGCCAGCAGCACGCCGGCCGCGCGCGCCAGCGCCGGGTCGGCGGTGACGTGGGCCACGCCCAGCACACCGTTGGCGCCGGCGCCGATGACGATGGTGTTGCGGCCGCGGGCGTCGACGTAGATGCCGGCGGTGCCGGTGGGCTCGCTGCTGGACTCGGCGCGCAGGTCGATGCCGTCGGCCGCGGCCAGTTCGCGCGCCAGCGCGCCGCCGGCGTCGTCGCCGAGGGCGCAGATGAAGGTGGTCGGCGTGCCGGCGCGGGCGGAGGCCACGGCCTGGTTGAAGCCCTTGCCGCCGGGGCCGGTCATGTACTGGCCGGCAATGGTCGCGCCGGTGGCGGGGAGTTCGTTGCAACGCCAGACATGGTCGACGTTGAAGGAGCCGACGACGATGACCGGATTCATGGAGCCTCTGCTGCGTCTGGACTACGGGGGGAATGGCCAGGCCGGGCGCGGGGGCGCCCGGCCGCCGGCCGGCGGTCAGCCGAAGTGCGACAGTACACCGGCGATGGTGGCGGTCATGAAGGTGGCGATGGAGCCGCCCAGCACCGCGCGCAGGCCGAAGCGCGCCAGGTCCTGGCGGCGCTCCGGGGCCAGGCCGCCGATGCCGCCGATCTGGATAGCGATCGAGCTGAAGTTGGCGAAGCCGCACAGCGCGTAGGTCGCGATCAGCGCGCCCTCGCGGCTGAGCACCTGGCCCGGCACCTGGCCGTTCACGATCTGCGACAGCTCGGTGTAGGCCACGAACTCGTTGATCACGACCTTCTGTCCGATCAGCGAGCCGACGGTGGTGGCGTCGGCCCACGGCGTGCCGATCACCCAGGCGATCGGCGCCAGCAGGTAGCCGAGGATGGTGGACAGGCTGGTCGGCTTGCCGATCGCCGAGGCGATGCCGGTGACCTCGCCCAGCCAGGTCAGCGGGGCGTTGACCAGGGCGATCAGGGCGATGAAGGCCAGCAGCATCGCGCCGATGTTCAGTGCCAGGCGCAGGCCGTCGCCGGCGCCGGCGGCGGCCGCGTCGATCACGTTGGCGGTGGTCTTCTCCACTTCCATCTTGGCCGTGCCGCGGGTCAGCGGCTCGGCGGTTTCCGGCACCAGGATCTTGGCGATCACCAGGGTGGCCGGGGCGGCCATGATGCTCGCCGCCAGCAGGTGCTTGGCGTAGAACACCTGCTGCTCCGGGTCGCCGCCGCCGAGCATGCCCACGTAGGCCGCCAGCACGCCGCCGGCGATATGGGCCATGCCGCCGATCATCATGGTCAGCAGCTCGGACTGGGTCATCTTCGGGATGTACGGGCGCACGGTCAGCGGCGCCTCGGTCTGGCCGATGAACACGCTGGCGCAGACGCTGGTGGTCTCGGCGCCGGACACGCGCATGACCTTGGTGATCGCCCAGGCCATGGCCCGCACCACCGCCTGCATCACGCCCAGGTGGTAGAGCACGCCCATCAGGGCCGAGAAGAAGATGATGGTCGGCAGCACCTGGAAGGCGAAGATGAAGCCCACCGTCGAGGTGTCCATCAGGCTGCCGAAGATGAAGTTGGAGCCCTCGCCGACGAAGCCGAGCACGCGCACGAAGCCGTGGCTCATGGCGTCGAACACCTCGCGCCCGCCCGGCACCAGCAGCACCAGCGCCGCGAAGGCGATCTGCAGCACCACGCCGGTGCCGACCAGCTTCCAGTCCACCGCGCGGCGGTTGTTGGAGAACAGCCAGACGATGCCGATCAGCACGGCCAGTCCGAACAGGCCGAAGCCGATCCGTCCGATTGCCTCGATCATGAGGGTTCCGCGAATGTTAAGGATGTGCGAAAGCGTAGCAGGTCGGCCCCCTGCGCGTATGTATGGAGCACGCCAGGGCCCGTCGCCAAAGGCGTCGCAGGGGTGTTGCGACGATTGCCGGGCGCCTTGTTGCGCGGCCCCGCGGCGGACGCGCCTACACTGCCGCATCCGTGATCCACAGGAGTGACTCCGATGCAATACCGCCGCCTTGGCGCCACCGGCCTGCAGCTGTCCGCGCTTTCCTTTGGCGCCTGGATGACCTTCGGCCGCCAGGTCGGCCGCGGCCAGGCCCGCGAACTGGTGGCCGCGGCCTGGGACCACGGCATCAACTTCTTCGACAACGCCGAGGCCTATGCCAACGGCGAGGCCGAGCGGGTGATGGGCGACGTGATCGCCGACCTGCGCCTGCCGCGCGACGGCTTCTGCGTTTCCAGCAAGGTGTTCTTCGGCGCCGCCGAAGCACCGCGCCCGACCCAGCGCGGGCTGTCGCGCAAGCACGTGGTCGATGCCTGCCACGCCGCGCTGAAGCGGCTGCGGGTGGACTACCTGGACCTTTATTACTGCCACCGCCCGGATCCGGACACGCCGGTGGAGGAGACGGTCGCGGCGATGGACATGCTGGTGCGCCAGGGCAAGGTCATGTACTGGGGCACCTCGGAATGGCCGGAAGCGCTGATCCGCGAGGCGGCACGCTTCGCGCGCAGCGAGCACATGGCCGCGCCGGTGGTCGAGCAGCCGCAGTACAACCTGCTGCACCGGCAGCGGGTGGAGCTGGAGTACGCACCGCTCTATTCGGAGCTGGGCCTGGGCACCACCACCTGGTCGCCGTTGGCCTCGGGCCTGCTGACCGGCAAGTACGCCAACGGCCTGGCCGGGGAGGGCAGGCTGGCCCAGGCCGATGCCGGCTGGCTGCAGCCGCTGGTGCTGGGCGACCCGCAGGAGCGCCGGCTGGAGCGCGCGCAAGCCTTCGTCGAGGCGGCGGCCCGGCTCGGCGAGGCGCCGGCGCCGCTGGCCATCGCCTGGTGCCTGCGCAATCCGCATGTCAGCAGCGTGATCCTCGGCGCCAGCCGGGTGGAGCAGCTGCTGCAGAACCTCACCGCGCTGGACGTGGCGCAGCGCCACGACGAGCAGGTGTGGCAGCGGCTGGAGGTGGTCACCACCCGCTGAGGCGTTGACACGCAAATGAGAATTATTATCATTGGCGGGGCTGGAACCTTCCCGTCGCCCCGCTGGAGTCCGCAATGAACGTGCATCGCCTGAGCCTGCCTTCGTCCGCCGTCCGCAGCACCCCGGACGGCGCCAGCGTTTCCATCGATGCCGAGGCCCTGAGCAGCGAGCAGCTGCTGCGCGGCCGCCGCGAGATCCTGATCCGCCACGGCGACCGCGTGTATCGCCTGCGCCACACCAGCAACGACAAGCTGATCCTCACCAAGTAACGCCTGCGGCCCCGGCCCCGGCGTCCTCCCTCCCCCGCGCCGGGCGCCGTGGCCGCGGCGCGCCAGGCTCAGACCAGCAGCGGCACCGACGCCGGCGGTTGCAGCTGCGCGGTCGGCGGGCGCGGCGGCGCGGGCGGCGGCGGCATGTCCGGATGCGCGGGCGGAGCCGGCGGCGCAGGCACGAAATCCAGCGCGCGCAGCGGCTCGGGCACGGTCACCTGCAGCTGGCGCGCGCTGCGCTCGCGCAGCACCGTCACCCGCGCCTGTTCACCGGGCTTCTTCTGCGCCATCCGGCGCATGGCCTCGGCCGGCGTGGCCACCGCCACGCCTTCCACCTGCTGGATCACGTCGCCGGCCTGCAGGCCGGGCAGCGCACCCTGGGACAGCACCAGCACGCCGCGATCGGTGCCGAAGTAGCGTCCGAGCTGGGCATCGAGCGCGACCAGGTGCAGGCCGTTCCAGCGCAGCGCCTCGCCGAGCAGCGGCGCGCTGCACTCCTCGCCGTAGGCGCAGGCGCCGCGCGCCAGGTGCAGCACCTCCCGGCGCAGTTCCGGGGCCAGGTCGCGCAGCGGGGCCAGGTCTTCGCCGAGCGCGCCGTCGCCGGAGATGCGGTGCGCGATCACCCTTACCGGCAGCGCCTCGGGCGCGACCTCGACCGTGTGTTCGCGGCCGTCGCGCTGGTAAGTCAGCTGCACCTTGCCGCCGGCCTGCAGCTGCGCCAGTGCCTGGCGCGCGGCCTCGACCCGCGCCTGCCCGGTGCCGCCGGCGATGGCCTTGCCGCGGATGCGCAGCAGGCGGTCGCCGCTGCGCAGGCCGGCCTTCTCGGCGCCGCTGCCCGGGGTCACGCCGACGATGCGCACCCCGGCCTGCGGATCTTCGCCCAGCAATACGCCCAGGCGCGGGCGCGCCTGGGCGCTGCGCAGCGAGGCCACGGCTCCGCCGGCCTGGGTGCGCGACAGCTCGGCAACCCGGCGGGCGGCTTCGGCCAGGTCGGCGCGCGCCTTCGCAAGGTCGGCCGCGGCGCGCGCCGCCTCGGCGCCGGCGGCGGTCCTGGCTTCCTTCTTGTTCGCGTCGGCGGCGGCCTGGGCCGGCAGGGCCAGCAGGCAGGCACAGACCAGCAGCCACGGCGTGGCGCGCCGGGTCGTGCGGATGCAGGCAGGACTCATGATCGTTCTCCGGTGGAAGACGATGGCGCCCGGTCAGTAGACCTGGACCAGGGCGTAGCGGGAGGAGGCATCGGCAAACAGCGCATCCCAGCGCTGGTCGCTGGCGACGGCAGCCAGTTCGCGCAGCAGCGCCACCCTGTGCTGCCACAGTTCCGCGCGCGCATCAGCCGCCAACGCGGGGGCGGCCAGCGCGGCATCGACCTCGCCGACCTGCGCCTGCAGCGCCAGGACCAGGGCCAGCTGCGCACCATCGACGGGTCCGTCGACGGACAGTTCGGCCAGCAGCGCCTCCAGCCGGGCGGACTCGGCCTGCAGCTGGTCCAGGGCCACATGCGCCGGGGGGCTGCCCGCGGCGGACGCGCCACCGGCTGCGGCCGGATCGGGGCGGGCGTCGGCGTGCACGCCGACGGCGCCGGCCTGGGCCGCGCGGGCAGGGATCCGCGTGGTGGCGGCTGGGGTCGCGAATTCCTGCGTGGGGCCTGCATGGCGTACCAGCAGCAGCGCCGGCAGCGCGGCCAATGCCGCCGTGCAGGCGGCGATCGCCCAGGACAGCGCGCGGCGCGGGTGCCGCCGCGGGGGCGCCAGGTGCGGTGCAAGCTTCGGCCAGGCATCGGCGGGCGGGGCTTCCAGCGGCAACGCGGCGAATGCCTCGTGCCAGCTGTCGGTGGCGCGGGAAGGGGTGTGCTCGTTCATGCGGGGGACTCCTCGACCTGCAGCAGGGCGCGCAGGCGGCGGGTGCCGCGCGCCAGCTGCGACTTGGAGAAACTCGGGCTGCGCTGCATCAGCGCGGCGATCTCCTCGTGGGTGTGGCCCTCGGCGTGGTACAGCCACAGCACGCTGCGGGTGGCTGCCGGCAGCGCCGCCAGCGCGCGTTGCAGCAGGGCGGCATCGGCCGCCGCCGGCGGCGGTGGCGCGGCGTCCTCCAGGTCGTGGCCGTCCAGCGCCAGTTCCTGGTCCAGGCGGCGGCCGCGGCGCAGCCGCAGCAGCGCTTCGTTGATCGCGATCTGCCGCAACCAGCCCCAGAACGGACCGCTGCCGCGGTAGTCGCCGATCCCGCGCAGCACCTTCAGCATCGTCTCCTGCAACACCTCGCTGGCCTCTTCGCGATCGCCGCACAGGCGCAGGGCGAGGGTGAACACCGGCCGCTCGAACCAGCGGTAGATCTGCTCGAACGCCGCCGGCTCGCCGCGGCGGGCCCGCGCCAGCAGGATGTCGGGCACGGCGATGGCGAAGGCCGAGCGTGGCGCGCCTTCCGCGCGGGTGTCGGCGGCGGCAAGCGCGACGCACGGGACGCCGCCGCCGTCGGGCGCGGGGGACGCCGGGGAGGAGGCCGTGGGTCATCAGTCTTGTGGATGCCTGGGGCGGCGAAAGCGTCGCAGCCCGGTTGCAGGTCGTGACCGGACGGAAGGCCGGCGGTCCGGCGTCGCTCCGTGCCTATACTGGCGCCGGACCAATCGCGGCCTGGATGGCCACAAGGAGCATGGGGATGTTCTCTTCGGGTTTCGTCGCGGCAGTGCTGGCGGTTGCCGGCATCATCGTCCTGTTCAAGACCGTGCGGATGGTGCCGCAGGGTTTCGAGTGGACGGTCGAGCGCTTCGGCAAGTACACACACACGCTCGATCCCGGCCTGCATTTCCTGGTCCCGATCGTCTACGGCATCGGTCGCAAGGTGAACATGATGGAACAGGTGCTGGACGTGCCCAGCCAGGATGTCATCACCAAGGACAACGCCGTGGTCCGGGTCGACGGCGTGGTGTTCTTCCAGGTGCTGGACGCGGCCAAGGCCGCCTACGAGGTGGCCAACCTCGAAGTGGCGATGATCGCCCTGGTCCAGACCAACATCCGTACCGTGATCGGTTCGATGGACCTGGACGAATCGCTGAGCCAGCGCGAGGCGATCAACGCCCAGCTGCTGGGCGTGGTCGACCATGCCACCAACCCGTGGGGCGTCAAGGTCACCCGCATCGAGATCCGCGACATCCAGCCGCCGCGCGACCTGGTCGACGCCATGGCCCGGCAGATGAAGGCCGAGCGCGAGAAGCGCGCGCAGATCCTGGAGGCCGAGGGCCTGCGCCAGGCCGAGATCCTGCGCGCCGACGGCGAGAAGCAGGCGGCGGTCCTGGAGGCCGAGGGCCGCAAGGAGGCGGCGTTCCGCGACGCCGAGGCGCGCGAGCGCCTGGCCGAGGCGGAGGCCAAGGCCACGGCCATGGTGTCCGAGGCCATCGCCAAGGGCGACGTGCAGGCGATCAACTACTTCGTCGCGCAGAAGTACGTCGAGGCCTTCGCCAAGCTGGCCACCGCGCCGAACCAGAAGTTCGTGCTGATGCCGATGGAATCCAGCGGCATCCTCGGCTCGCTGGGTGGCGTGGCCGAGCTGGCGCGCGAGGCGCTGGCCGGCCAGCAACAGGCCAGCGCCGCGCGCCGCAACCCGCCGCCGCTGCGCCCGGGGGCCTGAGCCATGCGCTGGGACGTGACCACCTGGGCGGTGCTGGCGCTGGCGCTGATCGCCGCCGAGACCCTGGCCCCGGGCGCCTTCCTGTTGTGGATGGGGTTTGCCGCCGCGGCGATGTTGCTGCTGGTCCTGCTGTTGCCCGGCCTGCCGCTGCTGGCGCAGGTGGCGCTGTTCGTGGTGCTGAGCTTCCTGTCGATCCGGGTCTACCGGCGCTGGTTCCGCGGCCGCGGGCGGCAGAGCGACCGGCCCCTGCTCAACCGCCGCGCCGAGCAGAACATCGGCCTGGTCGCGCCGCTGGAGCAGGCGATCGTCGCCGGCCGCGGGCGGATCAAGGTCGGCGATGCGTTCTGGACCGTCGAGGGCCCGGACCTGCCGGCCGGGACCCTGGTGCGGGTGGTGGCCGCCGACGGCGCCATCCTCAAGGTGCAGGAAGCCTGAGCACGGCGCCGTCGCGGCGCGCGGCATGACTCCCGGCACCGGCCGCGGCGCCGGCGGGGTAGGGGATAATGGCGCCTTTCCATCTCCGAGAGCGCCATGACCCGCAAGACCGTACTCAACGAAAGCCACCGTGCCCTGGGCGCGAAGATGGTCGACTTCGGCGGCTGGGACATGCCGATCCACTACGGCTCCCAGATCGACGAGCACCACCTGGTGCGCCAGGCCGCCGGCATGTTCGACGTCAGCCACATGACCGTGGTCGACCTGCACGGGGCCCGGGTGCGCCCGTTCCTGCGCCGGCTGCTGGCCAACTCGGTGGACAAGCTCAAGGCCACGGGCAAGGCCCTGTACTCGTGCATGCTCGACGAGCAGGGCGGGGTGATCGACGACCTGATCGCCTACTACCTGGGCGAGGATTACTTCCGCCTGGTGGTCAACGCCGCCACCCGCGAGAAGGACCTGGCGTGGATCAGCCAGCAGGCCGAAGCCTTCGGCGTGGAGGTGCGCGAGCGCGCCGAGCTGGCGATCATCGCCGTGCAGGGCCCGCAGGCGCGCGACAAGGTGATCGGCCTGCTTGCCGAAGCCGACCGCGAGCGCGCCGGCGCGCTGGCCCGCTTCGCCGCGATCGAGGTCGCCTCGGCCTCCGGCATCCCGCTGTTCCTGGCGCGCACCGGCTACACCGGCGAGGACGGTTTCGAGGTGGTGCTGCCGGAGGGGCAGGCGGTCGCGTTCTGGAACGCGCTGCTGGAGGCGGGCGTGCGCCCGGCCGGCCTGGGCGCGCGCGACACCCTGCGCCTTGAGGCAGGCATGAACCTCTACGGCCAGGACATGGACGAATCCACCACGCCGTGGGAGTCGGGCCTGGGCTGGACGGTGGCGCTGGACGAGGGCCGGGACTTCATCGGCCGCGCCGCGCTGGAGGCGCAGAAGGCCGCGGGCGTGCCGCGGCAGCTGGTCGGCTTGGTGATGGACGAGCGCGGCGTGCTACGCCATGGCCAGAAGGTGCTGGCCGCCGGCGGCGAGGGCGAGATCCTCTCCGGCACCTTCTCCCCGACCCTGGGCAAGGCGATCGCGCTGGCGCGCATCCCCGCCGGCGAACCGGGCCAGGTGCGGGTGGACATCCGCGGCCGCGAGGTGCCGGTGCGGGTGGTGAAATTCCCGTTCGTGCGCGAGGGCAAGGCGCAACCAGGCGTGCTGGCCTGATCCGGCGACGGCGGCGACGGTTTACCTCGCGAGGGGCCGTACTTAGACTAGCCGCCGTCCCAACACCCCCTGCGCGAGCGGAGCCACCCCAATGAGCGAGATCCCCGGCGACCTCAAATTCCTCAAGTCCCACGAGTGGGCCCGTGCCGAAGGCAACGGCCGCGTGACCGTGGGTATTTCCGACCACGCGCAGTCGCTGCTGGGCGACCTGGTGTACGTCGAGCTGCCGGAAGTCGGCGCCAGCGTCGAGGCGGGCAACGCCGTGGCGGTGGTGGAGTCGGTCAAGGCCGCCTCGGACGTGTACAGCCCGGTCAGCGGCCGGGTGGCGGAGGTCAACACCACGCTGGCCGACAAGCCGGAGACCATCAACGAGGACGCCTACGGCGAGGGCTGGCTGTTCGTGATCGAGGGCGTGGACGAGGACCAGCTCGCCGAGCTGCTGTCGCCGGACGACTATGCCGAGCTGATCGAGGGCGAAGAGGACTGAACGTCCTCGCCGACCCGCGGCAACGCACGACGCCCGCCTTCCGGCGGGCGTCGTCGTTTCCGGGATGTGGTCGGCGCGCGCGGGCGGTGGCGATGTGGCCGCAGCGACGCGCGCGATGCGCCGGCCAGCGCTCCGGTGCGCGTCGAACGCCGCGCAAGGCTCGCGCAGTTCTGCGCAAATCGGCTTGTGCGACGCGAAAAGGATCGGTTGCGGCGGAAAAAAAATCCGCCTGATGCACGCCGCGCGCGATGCCGGCGCCGCGCTTTCCCGGGGAGCACCGGGCGCGTGCCCGGAAGCGTGTGCGCAGGCGCGCCTCGCAAAAAACCACTTGTTTTTCCGCATCGGTTTGCAAGGCGCGCGATGCGCGCGCGCGCCTTGCCGCACCGGCGGGTGGTCGCCCGAGGCGGGATGCCGCCTCGCGCCGCGCGCGATGGCGGGAGAAAACGCGCGCGCGGGTGTTGACAGTAAAAAAAACCGTGATTAGGTTTCGCCCAGCAGACGCTGCCTGCCGAAGCGAGTGAGTCGAATCAACACCACAACGCGAAGCACAACCCGGGCATCCGCCATGAAATCCCTCCAGGTGGATAGGACCCGCTTCCCCCGAGCAAACGCAGCGCCCCCCCAGATTCCCGCCCGCGCCACTGCATCGCGCGGGCGAAACTGTATCCGTATCGACGTGCCTGGCGCGCCGACGGGTTCCCCGCTGCACGTGCGGCGGGCTTTCGCGACTGGGCGTTAACCCACCGCAAATCACTGACGAGGAGCTACACCATGGCTGTCAAGAAAGCTGCGAAGAAGAAACCCGCCGCCAAGAAGGCGGTGAAGAAGGTCGCCAAGAAGGCCGCCGCCAAGAAGGCCACCGCCAAGAAGACCGCCGCCAAGAAGCCGGCTGCGAAGAAGGTCGCCAAGAAGGCCACCGCGAAGAAGGCCGTCAAGAAGGTCGCGAAGAAGGCCGCCGCCAAGAAGGCGACCAAGAAGGTCGCGAAGAAGGCCACCGCCAAGAAGGCGACCAAGAAGGTCGCGAAGAAGGCCGCGGCGAAGAAGACCGTCAAGAAGGCCGCCAAGAAGACCGCCGCCAGGAAGCCGGCTGCGAAGAAGGCCGCCAAGAAGCCGGCCGCGAAGAAGGCCACCAAGAAGGCCGCCGCGAAGAAGCCGGCCGCCCGCAAGGCCGCCAAGAAGAAGCAGGCCCCGGTTGCGCTGCCGGCCACCCCGGCCCCGCTGATCTGATCAGCCTCCGATTACCGTAGTACCTGAATGACTCCCTCCCCGAAGCCCAGCGGGGAGGGAGTTTTTTTATCCGGGTCGTCCGGTCCTCCGGGGCAGACGTCCTGGCGCGCGCGCGACCGAGGCACGGGTGAGCGGAGTGCATCCGGCCAGCCGGGGCTGGCGATGCATGCGGGCTGGTGGGCAGCCAAGCCGGCAAGAAGGGCCTCGCACTCCGGGGCTGCAGGGGCGCGGCGACGGCCCGCGGGCGTCGCGCTCCAATGGCGCAAGCCCGTCGCGTCGCCACGCGGTGCGCAGTCGCCGCCGGGCTACGCAGACCGGGGCGGCCCGTAACTTCCTGCCAGAGGGGATCCCGGATGCGCCTTCGGCCTGTCCGGGGCTATGCGTCGCCCGCCATGGAGCGCACTTCAAAGGTGCCGCGGGACCGTGCTACGCCGGCCCCGACGTGGTCGCGCCGCTCAGCGCGGCGAGGCGGTGGCGCGCGCGGCGGAGGTGCCGCGGCGCGCGGGCGCAGGCGGGGCCGCCTCGCGGTCCACCATCAGGTTGTCCGAACCGAAGTCGACGTCCACGTCGAGCCAGCGCTTCGGCGGCAGGCCGATGGCCTGGTCGAGGATGGTCGGCAGCAGGCCGGAGGGCAGGCTGCTCTCGCTGTTCCACAGGATCGCCACGCCCAGGTCGCGCCCGGGCAGCAGCGCGACCATGCCGCGGTAGCCCTGCACCGCGCCGGCATGGAACACGACTTCCTCGCCGGCATAGTCGAACACGCGCCAGCCCAGGGCGTAGGCGGCCGAGTTGAGGCGCTCGCGGCGCCAGCCGTAGCGCAGCTCGCCCGGGGTCGGCACCACCGGTGCGTGCAGGGTGGCCAGCAACGGCGCCGGCAACACGTCCGGGCGGTGTCCGGTGTGGGCCAGCAGCCACTGCGCCATGTCGTTGGCACTGGCGTTGACGCCGGCGGCAGGCGGCAGGCGGTAGTAGGTCGGCTTGGGCCGGATCGAGACCCAGCCGTTGCGGCTGCGCACGTGCGGGCGCGCCCAGCGGTGGCTGGACTCGATGCCCGGCAGGCCCAGGCTGGCGTCGCGCATGCCCAGCGGCTCGAAGATGCGCCTCTGCACTTCCTGTTCGTAGAACTTGCCGGTGGCGGCGAAGACCACGTCGCCGACCAGGCTGAAGGCCACGTTCTGGTAGGCGTAGCACTCGCCGGGCGCGCACTGCACCGGCGCCTCGGCCAGCTTCTGCGCGACCTGGTAGTACTCGGCATTGGCCTCGATGTCGCGGTCGTAGGCGTTGTGCGCCTTCAGCCCGACGCTGTGGCTCAGCAGGTCGGTGACGGTGACCCGCCGGGTGTATTCCTCGTCGGCCAGGCGGAAGCCGGGGACGTAGTCGGCCACCTTGCTGTCCCAGCGCAGGCTGCCGTCGTTGACCAGCAGGCCGGCCATGGTGCCGGCGAAGGCCTTGGACAGCGAAGCCAGGCGGAACACGGTGTGGGCGTCGACCGGCTCCGGACGGGCCACGTCGGTGACACCGTAGCCGCGCGCGCTGAGGATGCGGCCCCCCTGGACCAGGGCCATGGCCAGCCCCGGCACGCGCCGGCCTTCCACCAGCTGCTCGGCCATCGCCTCGAACACGGCCACGTCGAAGCCCGCGGCCGGCGGCAGCACGGTGCGGGTAGAGACGTCGCGGTAAGGGAGCGGCTGGGTCGGCGGCGGCGGGTTGGCCGACAGGGTGGGGGTGCGCGCGGTGGACGGGATCGCCAGTCCCAGCATCAGCCCCAGGGTAGCGAGCCTGAGTGCCCGGGGTGCGAGTACGCGGCCCGCTTTGGCGGACCGGGAAGTGCGCCCGTCTCTCATCGCTTCCTACCTGTGATTTACTGCCGCAACCGATTCTAGCGCCGGTTTTCCGGATTGCACAAACAAGGAGAAGATGAATGGGCAGTTTGTTGATCCTGTTGGTAATTCTGGGCCTGGTCGTGGTCGCGGCGCTGTGGGCGGTGGGCATCTACAACGGCCTTGTGAGCGCGCGCAACGCGTGGAAGAACGCCTTCGCCCAGATCGACGTGCAGCTGCAGCGCCGCTTCGACCTGATCCCCAACCTGGTGGAGACGGCCAAGGCCTACATGAGCCATGAGCGGCAGACCCTGGAGGCGGTGATCGCCGCGCGCTCGGCAGCGCAGGCCGGCCTGGCCGCGGCCAAGGCCAACCCGGGCGACGCCGCGGCGATGGCCGAGCTGGCCGCCAGCCAGGGCGCGCTCAACGGGGTGCTGGGGCGGCTGATGGCGGTGGCCGAGGCCTATCCGGACCTGAAGGCCAACCAGAACATGATGCAGCTGTCCGAGGAGCTGACCTCGACCGAGAACCGCGTGGCCTTTGCCCGCCAGGCCTACAACGACGCGGTGATGGCCTACAACAACAAGCGCGAGATGTTCCCCTCCAGCGTGGTCGCCGGGCTGTTCAACTTCGCTCCTGCCGCGCTGCTGGAGCCGCCGGCCGACCGCGCAGCGCAGGTGCGCGAGGCCCCGCGCGTCCAGTTCTGATCGCCCCCGGCAGCATGCCCGTCGGCGGCCCACGCCGCCGCGGGCGCCGGGCCTCGACCAGGGAACGTCGACGATGAACTTCTTCGAACACCAGGAACGCGCGCGCCGCGGCTCGTTCCGGCTGGTGCTGCTGTTCGCGCTGGCCGTGGTCTGCATCGTGCTGGCGGTGGACGCGGCGGTGCTGCTGTTCACCGGCAGCACCGGCGCCGCGCTGGCGGCCACGGTCCTCACCCTGGCGGTGATCGGGCTGGGCTCGCTGTACCGGATCGCCTCGCTGCGTGGCGGCGGTGCCGCCATCGCCGCGCAGATGGGCGGCACCTGGGTGCCGGAGGACACCCTCGACCCGCAGCTGCGCCGGCTGCGCAACGTGGTCGAGGAAGTGGCCATCGCCTCCGGCGTGCCGGTGCCGCGCCTGTTCGTGCTGGAACAGGAAACCGGCATCAACGCCTTCGCCGCCGGCTACAGCCCCTCCGACGCGGCGATCGCGGTCACCCGCGGCGCGCTGGAGCGGCTCAACCGCGACGAGCTGCAGGGCGTGATCGCGCACGAGTTCAGCCACGTGCTCAACGGCGACATGCGCCTGAACATCCGCCTGGTGGGCGTGCTGTTCGGGATCATGATGCTGTCCCTGATCGGCCAGCGGATCCTGTTCCACGGGCGGCTGGGCCGCAGCCGGGACGGGCTGCCGCTGGTCCTGGCGGCGCTGGTGACGGTGGTGGTGGGCAGCATCGGCGTGTTCTTCGGCCGCCTGATCAAGGCCGGCATCAGCCGCCAGCGCGAATACCTGGCCGATGCCTCGGCGGTGCAGTTCACCCGCCAGACCAGCGGCCTGGCCGGCGCGCTGAAGAAGATCGGCGGCCTGCGCGAAGGCTCGCACCTGGCCGACCGCGCCGAGGCCGAGGAGATCGGGCACATGCTGTTCGGCCAGGGCATGGCGCTGTCCTCGCTGATGGCCACGCACCCGCCCCTGGTCGAACGCATCCGCCGGCTGGAACCGTCGTTCGACCCGCAGCAGCTGCGCCAGCTGCAGGCGCGCTGGCACGCCGCCCCGCCCGATGGCCTGGCCGAGGACCTGGCCCTGGGGCTGGCCGCGCGTGATGCGGTGCCGGGCCTGCCGCCGCCGCTGCCGCCGCGCGACGCGCGGATGGCGGTGGCGCCGGCCGCGGTCTCCGGGCAGGTCGCGGCGCCGGCCGAGGACGACTACCGCCAGGCACACGGGCTGGTGGAGAACCTGGATCCGGAACTGCGGGCACTGGCGCGCCAGCGCGAGGCGGCGATGCCGCTGCTGCTGGCCCTGGTGCTGGACGCGGACGCCGCGGTCGCCGCGCGCCAGCTGCAGGAGGTGGCCGCGCGCTGCGGCGAGGCCGTGGCCGCGCGCACCCGCCAGCTGCGCCAGGAGCGCCTGCAGGCGCTGCACCCGGCACTGCGCCTGCCGCTGGCGGCGCTGGCCTTCCCGGTGTTGCGCCAGCAGCCGCGGCCGCAGCTGGATGCCTTCCTCGGCGCGGTCGAGGCGATGGTGCACGCCGACGGCCGGGTCTCGGTGTTCGAGTACTGCCTGTCGCGGTTGCTGCAGGTGCAGGTGCGCGAGGCGCTGGATCCCTCGCGCCACGCGCGCTTCGGCCGCAACAAGGCGCCCGGCGTGCGCCGCGAGTTCGCCACCCTGCTGGCGGTGCTGGCCCAGGCCGGGCACCCGGGCGACCCGGAGGGCGCGCGCCGCGCCTACCTGGCCGGATTGCAGCGGGTGCTGCCGCGCGACCACCTGCCGTACGCGCCGCCGGCGCAGGGCGTGCAGGCGCTGGACACGGTGTGGGAGCCACTGGATGCGCTGGCGCCGCCGGCCAAGCAGGTGCTGGTCGAAGCGCTGGTCGATGCGGTCTCGCACGACGGCAAGGTCAGCGTGGCCGAGGCCGAGCTGCTGCGCACGGTATGCGGGGTCCTGCATTGCCCGCTGCCGGCGCTGCTGTCGCGCTGAAGCGCACCCGCGCCGCCGGCGACGGGGTGCGTGGTTGCAGGCTCAGGCGGCGCGGCCGCGCAGCAGGTCGGCGGCGCGCTCGGCGATCATGACCACCGGCGCATTGGTATTGCCGCCGGGCAGTTCCGGCATCACCGACGCGTCGACCACGCGCAGGCCGTCGATGCCGCGCACCCGCAGCTGCGGGTCCACCACCGCCTGCGCATCGCTGCCCATGCGGCAGGTGCCGGCCGGGTGGTAGATGGTCTCGGCCTTGGCGCGCACGAATTCCTCCAGCCCGGCATCGGACAGGTCGGTGCGCTGCGGGTGGATGGGGGCGCCCAGGTAGCGCGCCAGCGCCGGCTGCGACAGCAGCCGGCGCGACAGCTTCGCGCACTCGACCATCACCTTCAGGTCGAAGCCTTCCGGATCGGACAGGTAGCCTGCGTGGATCCTCGCCGGGCTGCGCGGATCGGCATCGCGCAACGCGATCCGGCCGCGGCTGCGCGGACGCAGGAAGCAGGCATGCACGGTCAGGCCGTCGCCGGCCAGGCGGTTGCGGCCGTGGTCGTCGAGCATGGCCGGCACGAAGTGGAACTGCACGTCGGGACGTGCGTCGGTGGCCAGCACCGAGCGCACGAAGCCGCCGGCCTCGGCGATGTTGCTGGTGCCGGCGCCGCGGCGACCGCGCAGGAAGTAGTCGAAGGCGATCTTCAGCTCGCTGGCGCGGTCGTAGCTCAGCCCCGGCGGGCAGTGGTGGAGGGTGCAGATGTCCAGGTGGTCCTGCAGGTTGGCGCCGACCCCGGGCAGGTCGGCCAGCACCGGGATGCCGAGCGCGCGCAGCTCGTGCGCCGGGCCGATGCCGGACAGCATCAGCAGCTGCGGCGAGTTGACCGCGCCGGCGCTGAGCAGCACTTCGCCTCCGGCTTCGGCACGGTGCGCGTGCGTGCCGGTCCGGTACTCGACCGCGCAGGCGCGTCCGTTCCGGACCACGATCCGGGTCACCAGCGCGCCGGTGGCGATTTCGAGGTTGGGCCGCGCCCGCGCCGGGGCCAGGTAGGCGGCCGCGGTGGAACAGCGCGCGCCGTCGCGCTGGGTGACCTGGTAGAAGCCGAAGCCTTCCTGCGAGGGGCCGTTGAAATCGTCGTTGCGCGGCCAGCCGGCCTGCACCCCGGCCTCGACGAAGGCCTCCGACAGCGGATTGCGGTGGCGCAGGTCGGACACCGCCAGCGGGCCGTCGGCGCCGTGCAGCGGCCCGGTGCCGCGCGCGTTGCCCTCGGCGCGCAGGAAGTACGGCAGTACCGCTTCCCAGTGCCAGCCCTCGGCGCCGGCCGCGGCCCAGGCGTCGTAGTCGCCGGGCACGCCGCGGGTGTAGCACATGGCGTTGATCGAGCTGCAGCCGCCCAGCACCTTGCCACGCGGCCACCACAGCCGGCGTCCGTGCAGCTGCGGCTCCGGCTCGGTGCTGTAATCCCAGTTGATGCTGCGCTGGTTGACCAGCCGGCCGAGGCCGGCGGGCATGTGGATGAAGGGGTGCCAGTCGCGCGGGCCGGCCTCCAGCAGCAGCACCCGGCAACCCGGGTCCTCGCTCAGCCGCGCGGCCAGCACGCAGCCGGCCGAACCGGCGCCGATGATCACGTAGTCGTACATGCGTTCCCCTGTTCCGCCGCGTGGCGTGGGTGAATGCTGGCGGTGGCCCCGGCGGCGCGCAACCCGGCTCCGGCCTGGGAGGGGCCGGGATCACCCTCTCCGTGGGAGGCGGCGCGCTTCCCTCTCCCGGTGCGAAGCGGGCTGCCGCTGGCGGCATTGCCCGGCATCGGCTAACTTGCGCGCCTTACGGCCGTCCCCCAGGCCGGCAGCCCAGGACGCATGACCCGAACCACCGACGCTCCGACCCGCCGCCGCGGCCTGCGGCAGGTGCTGGACCAGCTCGGGGTGGATTCGCCGGCCCTGTGGTGGTCGCTGCTGTATTTCTTCTGCCTGCTCACCGGCTACTACGTGCTGCGCCCGGTGCGCGAGGCGATGGCCGCCTCCAGCGACATCGAGGCGATCTTCCCGACGGCCATGATCGGGTTCTTCGCCCGGCGCGGCGTGTCCCTGGGCGAGTTCGCGCTGCAGGTGATCTTCACCTCGGTGTTCCTGATCATGCTGGTGCTGCAGCCGGTGTACGGCTGGCTGGTCAGCCGCTTCCCGCGGCGGGTGTTCCTGCCGGTCATCTACGGCTTCTTCATCCTCACCCTGCTGCTGTTCTATGCGATGTTCGACAGCGGCATGCCCGGGCGCGGGCTGGCCTTCATCCTCTGGATCACGGTGTTCAACCTGTTCGCGGTGGCCGTGTTCTGGAGCTTCATGGCCGACGTGTTCGACAACGTCCAGGCGCGCGCCTGCTACGGCTACATCGGCGCGGCCGGCACCGTCGGCGCCTTCCTCGGTCCGCTGCTGACCAAGGCCCTGGTGACCCGGCTCGGGGTGGCCAACATGATGCTGGTTTCGGCGGTCATGCTGGCGCTGTGCGTGGTCTGCCTGTTGCGCCTGCGGCACTACGCCGTGCGCCGCGAGCGCGCGCGCAAGCTGGCCAGCGGCGAGCAGCCGATGGGCGGCGAGGTCCTGGCCGGGCTCAAGCTGATCGCGCGCGAGCCGCTGCTGCGCTGGCTGGCGCTGATGGTGGTCATGGGCGTGGGCGTGGGCACCCTGCTGTACAACGAGCAGAACGCGATCGCCCGCGCCGCCTTCAGCAGCGCCGAGCAGCGCGCCGACTACTTCGCCACCCTGGACCTGGCGGTCAATACCCTGACCCTGGTAGTGCAGCTGCTGCTGACCCGGCGGATCCTGTCGCGCTTCGGCATCGCTCCCGCGCTGCTGATCCCCGGCTTCGCCATCATCCTCGGCTTCTCGCTGCTGGCCGCCTCGCCGCTGCCGCTGCTGGTGGCGGTGGTGCAGGTGGTGACCCGCGCCAGCGAGTTCTCCCTGGCCAAGCCGGCGCGCGAGACGATCTATACCCGCGTCGGCCGCGAGTGGCGCTACAAGGCCGGCGCGGCGATCGACACGGTGATCTACCGCGGCGGCGACCTGACCTTCGTCTGGCTGCACAAGCTGCTGTCGGCCTTCGGCTCCAGCATGGTGTTCGGCGCGGGCCTGCTGGTGGCCGGCACCATGACCGTGGGCGCGTGGCGCCTGCTGCGCGAGGAGCGCAAGCTGCCGGCCGAGCGCGGGGGATGAGGCCGGCGGCGTCGCCGGCGCCGTCCCCGTACCGTCGTCCAGGCGTACGCCGGGATCCAGAGCACTTGCGCAGCGCCGGTGACCCGCGTGCCCCGGGCGCGCTCTGCTTGCCCGGGCTATGCGGCTAGCGCGGTGGGCGCGGCGAGACCCACATGCTGATGCGGGCGCGGAACACGGCCTCGCCGGCGCTGTTGCGCGCCTCGACCCGCACCGGCAGGTCGTAGCCGGTCGTGGCCGCGACCAGCGGCGCTTCCGGCGTGGCCACGGCGTGGATGGTGCCGGCCGCCTTCTTCAGGTATTCCACCTGCATGCCGCGCGGGATCCAGCGCATGGATGGCGGCAGGCTGGCGTCGGTCATCAGCCCGGCGACCAGCTCGGCCAGGTTGCACAGGGCGATCGCGTGCACCGTGCCGATGTGGTTGGTGACCTTGCGCCGGTGGCGGATGCGGCCCTCGCAGCGGCCCGGTTCCAGCGCGGTGATGCGCGGGGCAATGCTGGCGAAGTAGGGCGCCTTGAGGCACACGGCGCGGGAGAACAGCCACTGGCCGGCGGGCCAGGCCTGCATGCGCCGGTACAGGCGCAACAGCGGGGTCTGGGACATGTCGCTTCCTCCATTGGCGGATGCCGGATACGAAGACGGCGGGCACAGGGCCCGCCGTCCTCGTCTTGCCTTGCCGGTCAGGCGGCGGCCTTGGGCCGGCCGTCGTTGCCGTAGCGGTCGTAGAAGCTGGCCGCGCGCAGCTCGTGGACGTCGAAGTCGTCCACGGTGATGGTGTCCAGGGTGATCTGGCGCAGCTCTTCCAGCAGCTTGCGCTCCTCGGCGGTGATCACGCCCTCGGCCACGGCCTCGTCGAGCTGGGCGTTGAAGTCCAGCGCCTCGATGCCCTTGGTCTTGAGCGCCTTGAGGAACTTGCGCTCCACCGGCTCGGCCTGCACGGCCTTGGCCAGGTAGCTGTCGATGCGGCCGCCGGGGTTGTTCTCGCACGGGGTCAGGAACACGCCCTGGCCCAGGCGGTCGCGCGCCTCGTTCGGGGTCATCAGCAGCGAGGCCACGCGGTGGTTCAGGCGGTCGCCGGGGGCCTCGGCGCGGCGGCCCAGCGGGAACACCAGCGCCCACAGCAGCCAGCCCACCGGGCGGATCGGGAAGTTGCGCAGCGCGTCCGACAGCGCCTTCTCGATCACGTGGAAGCTGTTGTACATGCTCCACGCCAGCAGCGGCTTGTCCGCTTCCGGGGTGCCCTCGTCGTGGTAGCGCTTGAGCACGGCGCCGGCCATGTACAGGTGGCTCAGCACGTCGCCCAGGCGGCCGGACAGGGATTCCTTGAACTTCAGCTTGCCGCCCAACAGCAGCATCGACACGTCGGTCATCAGCGCCAGGTTGGCCGAGTAGCGGTCGAGCTTGCGGAAGAACGGGCGGGTGTAGGCGTTGCCCGGCACGCTGCCGAACTGCGAGCCGGTCAGGCCCAGCCAGAACGAACGCACCGCGTTGGAGAAGCCGAAGCGGACGTGCCCGGCCAGGCTCTCGTCAAAGCTGGCGACGGCGGCCTTGCGATCCTTCTCCTGGGCGGCCTTCATCTCCTTCATGACCCACGGATGGCACAGGATCGCGCCCTGGCCGAAGATCAGCAGGCTGCGGGTCATGATGTTGGCGCCTTCGACCGTGATGCTGATCGGGGCGGCCTGCCAGTTGCGGCCGGCGAAGTTGCGCGGGCCGAGGATGATGCCCTTGCCGCCGATCACGTCCATGGTGTCGGAGATGACCTCGCGGCCCATGCTGGTGCAGTGGTACTTGGCGATCGCCGACGGCACCGAGGGCACGTCGCCGCGGTCGACCGCCGCGGCGGTGGCCTGCGACAGCGCGCTGACGGTGTAGGCCTTGCCGCCGATGCGGGCCAGCGCTTCCTCCACGCCCTCGAAGCGGCCGACGGACAGGCCGAACTGCTTGCGGATGCGGGCGTAGGCACCGGTGACGCGGGCGCCGAACTTGGCGCCGCCGGAGGCGGTGGACGGCAGGGTGATCGAGCGGCCCACGGCCAGGCACTCGTTGAGCATGTTCCAGCCCTTGCCGGCCATCTCGGCGCCACCGATCAGCTGGCTCAGCGGGATGAACACGTCCTTGCCGCGGATCGGGCCGTTCTGGAACGGCGAGTTCAGCGGGAAGTGGCGGCGGCCGATCTCGACCCCGGGGGTGTCACGCGGCACCAGCGCCAGGGTGATGCCGATGTCCTTGGTCTGCCCGATCAGGCCGTCCGGGTCGTACATGCGGAACGCCAGGCCGATCAGGGTGGCGACAGGGGCCAGGGTGATGTAGCGCTTGTCGAAGGTCAGGCGCACGCCCAGCACTTCCTGGCCCTGCCAGGTGCCCTTGCAGACGATGCCGTAGTCGGGGATGGAGGTGGCGTCGGAGCCGGCGAACGGGCCGGTCAGGCCGAAGCACGGCACTTCCTCGCCCACCGCCAGGCGCGGCAGGTAGTAATCCTTCTGCTCCTTGGTGCCGTAGTGGTTGAGCAGCTCGCCCGGGCCCAGCGAGTTGGGCACGCCGACGGTGGAGCTGACCACCGAGGAGATCGAGGCGATCTTCTGGATGACCTTGTGGTGCGCCAGCGCGGAGAAGCCCAGGCCGCCGTACTCCTTCGGGATGATCATGCCGAAGAACTTGTTCTTCTTGATGAACTCCCATATCTCCGGCGGCAGGTCCGCGTGGACGTGGGTCAGTTCCCAGTCGTTGATCATCTTGCACAGCTCTTCCACCGGGCCGTCGAGGAAGGCCTGCTCCTCGGCGGTGAGCTGCGGCTTGGGATAGGCGAGCAGCTTCTGCCAGTCCGGGTCGCCGGTGAACAGCTCGCCCTCGAAGCCGACCGAGCCGGTCTCCAGGGCGATGCGCTCGGTCTGCGACAGCGGCGGCAGGATCTTGCGGAACACGTTCAGCAGCGGGGCCACGATCAGCGGCTTGCGGATGAACGGCAGCAGCAGCGGCACGGCGATTACCGCGGTGATGATCGCCAGCACCAGGGTGGTGGTCTGGTGCGCGCCCAGCCACCAGCAGGCGGCCAGGGCGATGGCCTGCAGCACGGCCCAGGTTATCAGGCGCATGCGGTGGTAGGCGGCGAACCCGCTGATCAGCAGGAAGGCCAGGATTGGCGCGGCAATGCTCATGGTAAAGCTCCGTTGACGGACGCTGGATCGGAGGGCGCGGCGCAACGGCCGGTGTGCCCCGTACCGTCCAGTTCGCCCAGGTAGTCCAGCAGGGTGGCGGTAAAACGGTCGTTGTCGTCGCCGGCAAGCATATGCGTGGCGCCGGCGATGCGGACATGGCGCGCGTGCGGCACCAGTCCGAGGAACTCGTCGACGGTGGCGTCGGACACCAGGTCGCTGCGGCCGCCGCTCAGCAGCAGCAGCGGGCAGCGTACCGCACGGGCGGCCGCGGACAGTTCGTCCTGGTGGCGCTCGCCGTCGCGTGCCAGCTCGTCCACCAGGCGGCGGTCCCAGTGCCACTGCCAGCGGCCGTCGGCGCCCTGGCGCAGCACCTCGCGCAGGGCTGCCTCGCTCTTGCGCGCGCGCCCGGGCAGGTAGGCGGCGATCGCGTCGGCGGCCTCGTCCAGCGAGGCGAAGCCTTCCGGGAAGGCGCCGATGAAGCCGAGGATGCGCTGCATGCCGGCCGCTTCCCAGCGCGGGGTGATGTCGACCAGCACCATGGCGCGGAACAGGCCCGGCCAGCGTGCCTCGGCGGCCAGCCCGAACAGGCCGCCCATCGAGGCGGCCACCAGCACCGGCGGCTGCGGCAGCTCGCCGGCGACCACGATCAGGTCGTCGATGAACTGCTGCGCGGCATAGGCCAGGTCCGGCGGATTGCGGTCCGAGCCGCCATGGCCGCGGGCGTCGTAGGCCAGGGCGCGGTAACCCCGCTGCGCGACGCGCCCTGCGCTGGCGCTCCAGGCGCGGCGGGTCTGGCCGAAGCCGTGCGCGAACAGCACTGCCGGCGCATGGCAGTCGCCATGGCAGGTGGCAGCCAGTTCCAGGCCGGCGCCGGACAGGCGCAGCTCGTGGCTGCCGGGGGCAGGGGTCGGGGGAAATACCATACCCAATGGTATGGATGCGTTTCACGCAAAGTCAATACGAAGGCGTATGGCAGTGCAGCATGCACCGTATGGTGCCGGCGGTGGCGCTGCAAATCCCTGTCAGGCCTCGGTTTCCGCGGAAACGGCATACTGCAACGCACCTCGCCGTATGGTTAAATCCGCCCATGGATACCACCACCGCGCCCGCCACCCCGCCCGCCACGCCCGCGCGTGGCGCCCGTCTCAGCGCCGCCGATTGGGCCCAGGCCGCGCTGGACGTCATTGCCGAACAGGGCGTGTCCGCCGTCGCGGTGGAGCCGCTGGCGCGCCGCCTGGGCGTGACCAAGGGCAGCTTCTACTGGCACTTTCCTTCACGCGATGCGCTGCTGCAGGCCGCGCTGGAGCGCTGGGAAGAGGTCGAGCAGGAACAGGTGTTCGGCAGCCTGGAGGAAGTGCCGGATCCGCGCGAGCGCCTGCGCAAGCTGTTCCAGCTGGTCGGCCACGAGACCAAGCCGCACGCGATCTACAGCGAGTTGCTGCGCGCGCTGGAGCATCCGGCCGTGGGTCCGGTGATCCAGCGGGTCTCGCAGCGCCGCCAGGACTACCTCACCGCGTCGTTCCGCCAGGCCGGCCTCGGCCGCAGCGAGGCGGTGAACCGCGCGCGCCTGACCTATGCCGCCTACGTCGGCTTCCTGCAGCTGCGCCCGCAGCAGCCGAAGATGACCCACGAGGAGTTCGAGGAATACCTCGAGCACGTGATCAACACGCTGATCCCGAACTGAGGGGACGGCTGGAAGGCGAAGGGCCCGCGCGAGCGGGCCCTTCGCTTTTTGCGGCTTATCCGGCGAACGCGGCGCGGGTGAGGTTCTCCGGCGCCGCCTCCGTGCACAGCACGTCGTCCTCGATGCGGATGCCGCCGTAGGGGCGGAAGAAATCCACCCGCGCCCAGTCCACCGCGTCGGCGTGGCCGCGGGCCTTCACCTCGTCCAGCAGCATGTCGATGAAGTAGATGCCCGGCTCGATGGTGACGACCATGCCCGGCTCCAGGACGCGGGTCATGCGCAGGTAGGGATGCCCGGCGGGACGGTCGATCGTGCCGCCGCGGTCGCTGGCGGCGAACCCGGCCACGTCGTGCACCTGCAGCCCCAGCGGGTGGCCCAGGCCGTGCGGGAAGAACGCCGCGCTCACCCCGGTGGCAAGCGCCGCTTCCGGCGACACCTTCAGCACGCCGAACTCGCGCAGGATGCCCATCAGCGCCAGGTGCGCGTCGAGGTGCAGCTGGCGGTAGTCGGCGCCGGCGCGCACGCCGGCGCACATCGCCTGCTGCGCGGCGTCCACAGCGTCGATCATGGCCTGGAACTCGCTGGCGCAGTCGCCGGCGTAGGTGCGGGTGATGTCGGCGGCATAGCCGCAGTGGCTGGCGCCGGCATCGATCAGGAAGCTCAGCGACTCCGCCGGGGCCACGCGGTCCAGTTCGGTGTAGTGCAGCACCGCGCCGTGGGTGTTGAGCGCGACGATGTTCTGGTACGGCACCTCGGTGGCGTCCTGCTGCGCGGCGGCGCAGTAGGCCATGTGGATCTCGAACTCGCTGGCGCCGGCGCGGAAGGCGCGCTCGGCGGCGCGGTGGGCGCGCACCGCGCGGCGCTGGGCCAGGCGCATCAGCGCGACCTCGTACGCGGTCTTGTACGAGCGCTGGTAATGCAGATAGTCCAGCGCCGGTTGCGGGTTGTCGGGGACGTAGTCGCCCAGGGCGCTGTTGGCCTCGCCGATGATCGCGCTGCGCGCGGCAGGCGGCAGCAGCGGCAGCGCCTCCTCCGGGGTGCGGATCACCTGCACCTCCACGTGCTCCACCCACCAGCCGCTGGGCGCCTCCGGCACCACGTGCCAGTAGTCGCGCGGCTGCAGGTAGATCAGCCTGGGCTTGTGCCCGGGGGTGTACACCAGCCAGCTGTCGGCGACGCTGGTCAGCGGCACCCAGTGCTTGAAGTGCGGGTTGGCCGCGAACGGGTAGTCGCGGTCGTCGAAGGCCTGGTAGTGGCGGCGCCCGCTCGGCACCAGCAGGTGCTCGCGGCCGCAGCGGGCCAGCGCCTCGTCGGCGCGCGCGCGCAGGGTGGCCAGGTGCTGGGGGTAGAGGGCGGCGATCTCGGTGGCGTTCATCGGGGGCAGTACGGCGGAAAGCGCCCATTCTGCCCCAGCGCATGCGCCGCTGCCGCCGTCAGGCCTCGGCCTCGACCCAGGCGCGCACCCGCGCGCGGTGCACCTCGGAGATGGCCAGGAAGCGGAAGCCGCACCAGGCCTGGCCCGGGGTGTTGGCCGGCGCCGACCACAGCAGGTGCACGCCGACGTCGATCGGATCGCCCGGGTCGTCGAGCACGAACCGGAGCTGGTACAGCGCGTCCTCGCGCAGCGGCGCCGCGGCGAGCAGCAGCAGGCCGCCCTCGGACAGGTTGCCGAGGTGGCCGACCACGGCGCCGGCCATCACGTCTTCCACCGGCACGCTGCCGGGCACCTGGCGCCGCCGCCCGCGGCGGGCATCCTCGTTGTTCATGCACCTGCTCCCGATGGCGCCGGCTCCGCGCGCCCGGCCAGCCCGCGCAGCAGGCGCAGGGTGGCGTGCCAGGCGCGGTCGACCAGGCGGCTGCGTTCCTCGGTGACCACCCGCGCCTGGCCGGCGGCCATCATCCGCGCCAGCGCGTCCAGCGAATGTTCGGCCACCTTCTGGCCGCGGGTGTTGACGAACAGCGCGTGGTCGGTGACCGGGCTGTACCAGGACAGCCGCTGCCGCCGCACCTCGCCCTGGGCGCCGAGGCTGAATTCGAACCAGGTGCCGAACGGCAGTGCCCGCACCTGCTCGTAGCAGGCCTGCTCCCCGGCGCTGCGCGGCGGCAGCGGCTCGCTGCGACGTGCCGCGTCCTCGCCCAGGCGCGCGCGCGCCTTGAGCCGCGCGGTGAGCTCGGTGCGCGAGGTGACCTCGTCGTCCTCGCTGCGCGACAGGCGGCGGGCGATCGCGCCGGCCTCGTCCTCGTGGTAGCCGACCTGGCGCAGCGCGGCCTCGATCTGCGTGCCCAGTGCCGGGTCGGGCGCGGCTTCCGGATCGCAGGTGACCTCGACGATGCGCGCGGTGGCCGCGGTGCGCTCGCGCCATTCCGGCGAGTCCTCGCCGTGGCGCAGGGCGGTGAGGGTGAGCATGTCGGCCCAGGCCTGGTTGAGCAGGGCCTGGGCGAACTGCGGTGGCCTGCGCCCGGCCAGGCAGGCGCGGATCGCGGCGTCGGCCTGGTGCTTGGCACCGGCCAGGCGGTCGCGCCCGCGCGCGGCCTCCACCTGGCGGCGCTCGCTGACCTCGGCCTTGCGCAGCATCGCGCGCTGCTGTTCCTGGACCTCCTGGTTGGCCAGTTCGAACACCGCCGGGTCGCCGTCGTAGGCCTCGACCACCCGCTGCACCACCTGCTCCAGGCGCTGCACCAGCTGCGGGTCGGCATCGTCCTCGCCCAGCCAGGTGGCGCCGGACTCGGCCACCGCGTTGAGCAGTTCGCGCGCCGGGTGGCGCTCGGCGACGAAGAAGCCCTGGTCCTGCAGCGCGGCGCGCGCCAGCGGCACCTGCAGCCGTTCCAGCAGGTCCTGGGCCGGTGCGTCGCCGCGCACCTGGCGGCCGATCTCCTGGTAGAGGATGGACAGCAGGTCGAACGCGTCCTCGTGTTCCGGCGGCAGTGCGGCGGCCGGCCCGTGCTCGGCGCGCAGCCGCGCCAGGGTGGCCTCGCGCAGGTCCTGCATGGTGCGGCGGCGCTGGCCGCGGGCGCGCGCCAGCGGCAGCGATTGCAGGCTGCCCAGCACCTGGGTGACCAGTTGCGGCGGCAGCACCTGCGGCGGGACCGCCGGTCCGGGTGCCGCTGGGCGGGTGGCGGCGCGGTGCGCGGCCAGCAATTCGCGCATGGCGGCGAACGCGGCCTGCACTTCCTTCGGGTCGCCGTCCGCGCTGGCGATGGCGGGCGTGGCCTCTCCGGCCGCGGCCGCGGGCGCGGGCGCGGGCGCGGTGCCGGCAGCCGTCCCTGGCGGCATGCCCCCCGGCAGGCCGGCCAGCGCCCGGCCCCAGCCCGCGCCGCGACCCTGGCCGTGCCAGCCGGTCATCGGCCGCGGGCGGTTCGCGGCCTGCGCCGGCGTGCTGCGCCGCTGCGGGGCGCTGGCACGCGGTGGACGGTAGGGCGTGTACACCAGGCCCGGCAGCACCCCGGCGCGGTCGAGCAGGGCATTGAGCTGGCGGGCGAACTCGCCGTGCAGGTCCATCACCTGGCGTTCGAATTGGCGGTACAGCAGCAGCTGCGCCTCCGGCGGCAGCTGCAGCGCGTCGCCAGCCGTGCGCAGGCACTGGCACAGCGCATGCGGTCCCAGCGGCAGCTGCTCCAGCTCGAACGCCGGCGTGGCGGCCAGCACGGCGAAGCGCTGCGCCAGCAGCAACAGCTCGCTGCCGCCGCGCTGCACCTGGCGGCGGGCGATCTCGCGCAGGACGATGGCGCGGTCCAGTTCGGTGTCCTCGACCAGGGCCAGTGCCGGCCCGGGCGCGGGTTCGGCCGGTTCGGCGGGCTCGGCCGGCGGCGGTGCGCGCAGCCCGGCCAGGCTGCCCTCGAGGGCGGCGAGGAAGCGCGGCTGGAAGGCGGCGCGGTGCTGGCGCAGCAGGCGCATCGCATCCAGGCGCTCGGCCTGCTCGCTGCTGCTGCGCGCGCCCTCGGCCAGGCTGAAGAGCTGGTTTTCCAGCCCGTCCAGGGTGGCCTCCAGCCACGGCCCCAGCTGCGTGGCGGCCAGCTCGCGGACCTGCAGGAGGATGGCGCGCACGCGCGCCGGCAAGGCGGCGTCCGCCAGCGCCGGGAATGCCGGGTGGCCCGGCGTTGGTCGGTTGGTGGCTTGCATTCTGTGACCGCGTTCCCCCTTGGGCGGTATTTAGCACGTTTCCATGCGGGGCGGCATGGCGCGCCGCACCGCGGTCCCGGCGGGGCCGGGGATGGCCTCAGAGGAACAGGGAAATCACGTCGTTGGCGAAGCGCCGGCCCAGTGCGGTGGGTGCCACCCGCTCGCCCTCGAGTTGCAGCCAGCCGCGCCCGCGGGCCTGTTCCAGCGCCGGCGCCAGATGCGCGCGCGGCAGTCCGGTGCGCACCTCGAAGTCGGCCAGGGCGAAACCCTCGTGCAGGCGCAGGGCGTTGAGCATGTACTCGAACGGGCGCTGCTCCGGGGCGATGCGGTCGTCGCCGCCGATCGCCTGGGCGGTGCCGGCGGCGGCCATCCAGGTGGCCGGGTGCTTGTGCTTCCAGCGGCGCAGGATGGCCTGTTCGGCGCCGAGGGTGATCTTGCCGTGGGCGCCGGCGCCGATGCCCAGGTAGTCGCCGTAGCGCCAGTAGTTGAGGTTGTGCGCGCACTGCCGGCCCGGGCGGGCGTAGGCGCTGGTCTCGTAGTGGACGTAGCCGGCGTCGGCCAGCAGGGCCTGGCAGCGCTCCTGCATGTCCCAGGCCAGGTCGTCGTCCGGGATGCCTTGCGGCGGCCGGGCGAAGAACACGGTGTTGGGTTCCAGCGTCAGCTGGTAGTGGCTGATGTGCGCCGGCTGCAGGGCGAAGGCACGTTCCAGGTCGCGCTCGGCCATGGCCAGGTCCTGGCCGGGCAGGGCGTACATCAGGTCCAGGTTGAGGTTGTCGAAACCGGCGTCCTGGGCCAGCTTCACCGCGGCCTCGGCCTCGGCGCTGTCGTGGATCCGGCCCAGGCGCTGCAGGCAGCCGTCGTCGAAGCTCTGGATCCCGAAGCTGATCCGGTTCACGCCGGCGGCGCGGTAGCCCTCGAAGCGGTCGTGCTCGGCGGTGCCGGGATTGGCCTCCAGGGTGATTTCCGCGTCCGGGGCGAAGCGCAGGCGCGCGGCGGCGGCCGAGAGGATGGCCTCGATCGCCGCGGCCGGGAACAGGCTGGGCGTGCCTCCGCCGAAGAACACGCTGTGCACGGTGCGGCCCCAGACCAGGGGCAGGTCGTGTTCCAGGTCGCGTACCAGCGCGGCCACATACTCGTCGAACGGCAGTCCGCCCCTGGCTCCGTGCGAGTTGAAGTCGCAATACGGGCACTTGCGCACGCACCAGGGCAGGTGCACGTACAGCGACAGCGGCGGCGGGATCAGGTCGGGCATGGCAGGCTCGCGCCGGCGCGCTCAGCCAAGCACTTCGGGCAGGCGCGCGCGCAGCAGTTCCAGCGCCTTGCCGCGGTGGCTGATGCGGTTCTTCAGCTCCATCGGCATTTCCGCCGCGGTCAGCCCGTGCGCGGGGTCCAGGAACACCGGGTCGTAGCCGTGGCCGCCGCTGCCGCGGCGTTCGCGGATGATGCGCCCGCGCCACTGCCCCTCGACCAGCAGCGGCTGCGGGTCTTCGGCATGGCGCAGCACCACCAGCACGCACTGGAAGTGGGCGCCGCGGCGCGGGTCGTCGACCCCGTCGAGCGCGGCCAGCAGCTTGTCGATGTTGCGTTGCGGGTTGGCCGGCTCGCCGGCATAGCGCGCCGAGTACAGGCCCGGCGCGCCGCCGAGGGCGTCCACGCACAGCCCGGAGTCGTCGGCCAGCGCCGGCAGGCCGGTGACGCGGGCCGCGTGGCGCGCCTTGATCAGCGCGTTCTCGACGAAGGTCAGCCCGGTCTCCTTGGCGTCCTCGACGCCCAGGTCGGACTGCGCGACCAGCTCGATCCCGCTGTCGGCCAGCAGGTGGTGCAGTTCGTCGAGCTTGCCGCGGTTGGAGGAGGCCAGGACCAGCTTCATCGCATGCTCCCGCCTCAGCCGGCCAGGGCCTGGCGCTGCAGTTCCAGCAGCTGGCCGATGCCGCGCTCGGCCAGGCCCAGCAGCGCGTCCAGTTCGTCGCGGCGGAAGGCATGGCCCTCGGCCGTGCCCTGCAGCTCGATGAAGCCGCCGCCGTCGTTCATCACCACGTTCATGTCGGTGTCGCAGTCGCTGTCCTCGGCGTAGTCCAGGTCCAGCACCGGCACGCCGCGGTATACGCCGACCGAGATCGCGGCGACCGCGCCGTGGATCGGGTCGCGGGAAATCTCGCCGCGCGCCAGCAGCCAGCGCACCGCGTCCGCCAGCGCCACGTAGGCCCCGGTGATGGCGGCGGTGCGGGTGCCGCCGTCGGCCTGCAGCACGTCGCAGTCCAGGGTGATGGTGCGCTCGCCCAGGGCGCCGCGGTCGACGCAGGCGCGCAGGGCGCGGCCGATCAGGCGCTGGATCTCCAGGGTGCGGCCGCCCTGCTTGCCGCGCGCGGCCTCGCGCTCGGAGCGGGTGTGGGTGGAGCGTGGCAACATGCCGTACTCGGCCGTCACCCAGCCCTCGCCCTTGCCGCGCAGGAATGCCGGCACCTTGTTGTCGATGCTGGCGGTGCACAGCACGCGGGTGTCGCCGAAGCTGACGAGCACGGAGCCTTCGGCGTGGCGGGTGAAGCCGCGTTCGATGCGCACGGGGCGCAGCTGGTCGGGGGCGCGGCCACTGGGGCGGACGACGGTCATGTGTGGTTTCCGTAGGCGGGGCCCCGGCGGTCCGCCGGCGGGGCCGGCGAAGGCGGCAGGGTGCCGCGGCGGGCCGGCTAGATTAACATTCGCCCCCTGCCAAAGACGGATTCCCGCATGATCCGCAGCATGACCGCCTTCGCCAGCGGCGAACGTGGTACCTCCTGGGGCGTGCTCTCCTGTGAGTTGCGCTCGGTCAACCACCGCTTCCTGGAGACCGGCCTGCGCCTGGCCGACGAGTTGCGCGCGCTGGAACCGGTGCTGCGCGAGCGCGTGGCCGCGCGCGTGCAGCGCGGCAAGCTGGACCTGGTGATGCGCCTGCGCGCGCCGGAAGGCGCCGCCGGGCTGGCGGTCAACGAGGCCCTGCTGGCGCAGCTGGGCGAGCTGGCCCAGCGCCTGGACGCGCGCTTCCCCAACCTGCAGGTGCAGTTCACCGACCTGCTGCAGCTGCCGGGCGTGCTGCAGACCCCGGTGGCCGACGGCGAGGCGCTGCAGGCGCAGGCGCTGGAGCTGCTGGACCAGGTGCTGGACGAGTTCATCGCCGCGCGCGAGCGCGAGGGCGCGGCGCTGGCCGCCGCGATCCGCGAGCGGGTCGACGCGGTGGAGCGCATCGCCGGCGAAGTGCGCGCGCTGGTGCCGGACATCCGCGAGGGCCAGCGCGCCAAGCTGGCCGCGCGCCTGGCCGACCTGCCGCACCCGGTGGACCCGGGCCGCGCCGAGCAGGAGCTGGTGCTGTGGCTGCAGAAGCTGGACGTGGACGAGGAGCTGGACCGCCTCGCCAGCCACGTCGCCGAGATCCGCCGGATCCTCTCCGGCAAGGCGCAGGCCGTGGGCCGCCGCCTGGACTTCCTGCTGCAGGAGTTCAACCGCGAGGCCAACACCCTCGGTTCCAAGTCGGTCGACGCCCGCACCTCGGCCGCCGCGGTCGAGCTGAAGGTGCTGATCGACCAGATCCGCGAGCAGGTGCAGAACATCGAGTGAGCCGCGCGGGGGCCGCGCGCCGGATGGCGCTCAGGCGATCTCGCGCCGCGACAGCCACCACGCGGTCAGCGGGAACAGCACCGCCGCCAGCATGGGTCCGAGCAGGACCGCCGCGTCGCGCATGGCCTCATGGCCGCCGTTGCTGGCGGCCACCGGATAGGCCCAGGGCAGCCAGTACCAGTATTGCGAGGCGCCGAGCTGCATCGCCGCCAGGGTGGCCACCACCGACACCGCCAGCGGGGTGACCACCGAGCGCAGGCGCCAGCTCAGCGCATGCTGCAGCGCCACCACCGGCAGCGCCGCCAGCGGCGCCGCCCACAGCCGCGGCAGCTGGGCCTGCAGCGCCGCTTCCAGCGGGAATCCGGCCAGGCCGAGGATGGCGGTGCCCAGCGCGAGGGCGAGCAACAACGCCAGCTGCGCGGCCGCCAGCAGCAGCACCGAGACCATGGCCTTGGCCGCGTACAGCTCCAGCCGGCCGACCGGCAGGCTGAGCATCAGCCGCCAGGTCTGGTTACGGTGCTCGTTGCCGTTGACCAGCGCGGTGCACAGGCCGATGTAAAGCGGCAGCATGAGCAGGCTCCACAGCGCCGACGCGCTGCCCCACAGCATCGACCACTGCGCGGCGGTCATGCCGTCCGGGGTGATCCGGCGCAGGGCCATCCCGAACATCAGCGCCACCACCGCCGCCGGGGCAGGCCACGGTGGTCAGCAGCACCAGCGAGCGGCGCAGCTTGAGCAGTTCGACCAGGCAAAGGCGGATCAGCATGCGACGGCTCCCCCGGAGGCGGTCATCTGCAGGAACCAGTGCTCCAGCGTCGGCTTGCGCAACACCGACTGGTAGAGCACGACCCCGGCCTGCACCAGCTGCGAGTTGAGCAGGCCGGCGCGGTCGCGGTCGACGTCGGCCACCAGCACCCGGTTGGGGCTTTCGGCGCGGGCGGCGTAGCCCAGCGCCTGCAGCGTGCGCGAGCCGCGTTCGGCGTCGTCCACGTCCAGGGCCAGGACCCCGGCGAGCTGGCGTTCCAGTTCGCCGGCCGAGGCCTGCAGCCGGATCGTGCCTTCGTGCAGCACGGCCAGGTGGGTGGCGGTCTTCTCCACCTCGTCCAGGTAGTGGCTGGCGAAGAAGATGGTGCAACCGGCGGCTTCGGGGAGGCCGGAGAGCAGGGCGCGGATGTCGCGGATGCCGTCCGGGTCCAGGCCGTTGGTGGGCTCGTCCAGGACCAGCAGGCGCGGACGCCCCAGCAGGGCATGGGCCAGCGCCAGCCGTTGCCGCATGCCCAGCGAATAGTGCTCGATCCGCTGCCGGCGGTCGGGGCGCAGCCCGACCAGTTCCAGCGCGCGGTCGATCTCGCTGCGCGGCAGCTGCTTCAGGCACGCGCCGATGGACAGGAACTCGCGCGCGGTGAGGTTGGGGTAGCTGCTGGGCGCCTCGATCAGGCAGCCCATCTGCGCCAGCACCTCGCGCCGGTGCTGGCGGATGTCCTTCCCCAGCACGCGGATGCTGCCGCGGTCCGGCGCGGCCAGGCCGGCAAGCAGGCGGATGGTGGTGGACTTGCCATGCCCGTTGTTGCCGAGGAAGGCGAACACGCTGCGCTCGGGGACCACCAGCTGCAGGTCCTTCAGTATCCGCCGTGGGCCGTAGGACTTGTCGACGGCCTGCAGTTCGATCGCTGCACTTGGCATGGGGCGTGGGCTCCTGGCTGCCCGCCGCAAGCCGTGGTCCAGCGCACGCCGGCGTCGGGGCGTTGGCGGCGAGCATGCCAAGCGGCCGCAAACGCGGTAAACCCAACCAACGACAGGGGCTGCGCGCAAAGCGTGGCGGCGCCGGGGGCCGGCCGGGGCGGGGGGTCTGCTACCATTCGCGCCCCGTTACCCCATACACGCGGCCCCGGGTCCCAGGCGCGGCAATGGCGCCAGACCCGCCCGGGGCCTGGAGAAGTGGCACCGGTCCCCAGGCCCGAGTTCGCGCCGCCGGGCCGGTGCAGGACAGCCGATGAGCATGCGCGGAACCCTCTTCATCGTTGCGGCGCCTTCCGGCGCCGGCAAGTCCAGCATCGTCAACGCGGTGCTGTCGCGCGATCCGGCCATCCGGCTGTCGATCTCCTTCACCTCGCGCGCGCCGCGCCCGGGCGAGCGCCATGCCGAGCACTACCACTTCGTCAGCGAGGAAGAGTTCCAGCGCATGATCGACGCCGGCGACTTCTTCGAGTACGCCCGCGTGCACGGCGACTGGAAGGGCACGGCGCGGCAGTCGGTGGAGCCGCAGCTGGCGGCCGGCCACGACGTGCTGCTGGAGATCGACTGGCAGGGCGCGGCCCAGGTGCGGGCGAAGGTCCCCGACGCGGTCAGCGTGTTCATCCTGCCGCCGTCGCGGGAGGCGCTGGAGCAGCGCATGCGCAAGCGCGGCCAGGACAGCGACGAGGTCATCGCCCGCCGCCTGGCGGCCGCGCGCGAGGAGATGTCGCACTACGGCGAGTTCGACTACGTGATCGTCAATGAGGTGTTCGAGACCGCGGTGGACGAGATGTGCGCGATCTTCGTCGCCAGCCGCCTGCGCCGCGGCCAGCAGCAGCAGCGCCATGCCGGCCTGATCCGCGCCCTGCTCGGGCAGGACCCCGGCGCCGGCCCCGCTGCCTGAACGCAAGTCCCTGAACGCAAAGGAAGAACCGGCGCCGGGCCTTGCCGCGGAGGCGGCGGCGCGGGTAAACTCCGCCTCCATTTCCCCAGACACGAGTGGCGACCGCAGTCGCCTGGAACCCCTATGGCCCGTATCACCGTTGAAGATTGCCTGGAAGTGGTCAACAACCGCTTCGAACTGGTCATGATGGCCGCCAAGCGCGCCCGCCAGCTGGCCAATGGCGTGCCGGCCACGATCGAGAACGAGGACGGCGACGACAAGCCGACCGTGCTGGCGCTGCGCGAGATCGCCGCCCGCACCGTCGACGCCAACCTGATCGACGAAGTGGAGAAGGCCGAGCGCGAGCGCGCCGAGCGCGAGGCGCTGGAGTGGGCCGCCGCCGAGGTCGTCGCCGACGACGACCTGTCCAAGGGCGACGACTGAGCCGCGCCCGCCTGCATCGCCACACCCGACGGCCCGCCTCGCGCGGGCCGTCTTCGTTGCGGCCGTTCATGCGCCGGAGGACCGGCCGGCGGGGCCGCACGCTATAGTCCGACGCCGCCGCGCCGGCGCCCGCCACCCAGTCCGCAGCCGCCATGCCCGTCCTCGTCATCGGCGCCACCAGCCAGATCGGCCACTTCCTGCTGCCGCGCCTCGCCGCCGGCGGCGATGGCGTGCTCGCGCTCAGCCGCCATCCACGGCCGGCACGGGCCGGGGTGCAGTGGCTGCAGGGCCAGCTGCCGGGACCGATGCCGGAACTGCCGCCGCTGCGCGCGGTGGCCAGCTTCGCCCCGCTGGACACGCTGGCGCAGTGGCTGTCCGGCCTGCAGTCCGCGCCCGCGCCGCGGGTGGTCGCCACCAGTTCGATGAGCGTGCTGACCAAGCGCGACTCCGCGGTGCCGGCCGAGCGCGAGCTGATCGGCCGGCTGGCCGCCGGCGAGGCCGAACTGGAACGGCAGTGCCGGCGCCTGGGCATGGCCTGGACCGTGCTGCGCCCGACCCTGATCTACGGCGCCGGGCTGGACCGCAGCCTGACCCCGATCGCGCGGCGCGCCGCGCGCACCCGCCTGTTCCCGTTGCCGGCCGGCCGCGGCCTGCGCCAGCCGGTGCATGCCGACGATCTCGCCACGGCGGTCCTCGCCTGCATCGATACCGGCGCCGCCGACGGCCGCATCCTTGCCCTGGGCGGCGGCGAGCGCCTGCCGGCGGCGGAGATGTTCGCGCGGGTGCGCGCCAGCCTGCCGTTCGCCACCGTGCCGCTGCCGCTGGGGCGGCCGCTGCTGCGCCTGCTGGCGGCGCTGCTGCCGGGCGCGCGCGGGCCGGTGTCGCGGCTGGACCGCGACCTGGTCGCCGACAACGCCGAGGCCCGCGCCCTGCTGGGCGTGGCGCCGCGCCCGTTCCGGGTCGACGCCTCGATGTGGCGCATGGACGCGGAGGGCTGAGCGGTGCGCGTGTCGGTGGTGCTGTGCACCTACAACGGCGAGCGCTTCCTCGGTCCGCAGCTGGAGAGCCTGCTGGCGCAGCTGCGCCTGCCCGACGAGATCGTGGTCCAGGACGATGCCTCGTCCGACGGCACCTGGGAGCGGCTGCAGGCCTTCGCCGCGCGCGCGCGGGTGCGCGGGGTGGCGGTGGAGCTGCAGCGCAACCCGGCCAACCTCGGCTACGTGCGCAACTTCGAGCGCGCGCTGCAGCGCGCCCGCGGCGACCTGGTGTTCCTCTGCGACCAGGACGACGTCTGGCACCCGGAGAAGATCGCGCGCATGGCCGCGCGTTTCCTCGCCGAACCGGAACTGGGCCTGCTGCACACCGACGCGCGCCTGGTCGACGCCGATGGCGCCTGGCTGGGCGTGGACCTGCTGCAGGCGCTGGAGGTGTCCCCGGCGGAACTGGAGATGGAGCACTCCGGCCGCGCCTTCGACCTGCTGATGCGGCGCAACCTGGTCACCGGCGCCACCACCGCGCTGCGCGGCGCGCTGCTCGGGCGCCTGCTGCCGGTGCCGGAGGGCTGGGTGCACGACGAGTGGCTGGCGATCGCGGCGGCCACCCAGGCCCGGGTCGACTGCATGCCCTGGGCCTCGATCGACTACCGCCAGCATGGCAGCAACCAGATCGGCGCGCGCCCGCGCCGCCTGGTCGAGCGCCTGGCCTACGGCTGGGTGGCGCGGCGGGTCTCGCTGGAGCGGCTGTGCGTGCTGTACCGCTCGTTCCTGCAGCGCATCGACGAGGGTGGGCTGGCGGTGGAACCGGAAGTGCGCGAGGCGGTGGCGCAGCGCCTGCGGCACGCGCTGGCGCGCGCGCGCCTGCCGCGTTCGCCGCTGCGCCGGCTGGCCTCGGTGCGCGAGGAACTGGGCAGCGGCCGCTACGCGCGGTTCTCCTTCGGCCTGCGCTCGGCCGCCGGCGACCTGCTGGGGTTGCGGGTATGAGCCGCGGCGGCGCCGGCGCGCACCCGGCGGCCGTTCAGCCCCCCGACCGGGCGCGCGCCGATCTCGGGTTAGACTCCGCCCGTTCCTGATCCTGGTATTCCTGTGCCTCGACGTTCTACCGCCGGAGATACCGCCCGCGCGAAGTCCCCCGGGGCGTCCGCCTGGCGCGGCCGCCTGCTGACCGTGGTGCTCGCGGCCGCCGCCCTGGCGGCCGGGTTCCTGGTCCCGTACACGGTCCACCTCAACAACCAGGTGACCGAGCGCTTCGGCGCCCTGCAGTGGCAGATCCCCACCCGCGTGTACGCGCGCCCGCTGCACCTGCGGCCGGGCCTGGCGCTGGACGAGCGCACCCTGCGCACCGAGCTGGACGCGACCGGCTACCAGGAGGACGGCGAGGGCCGGCGCCAGGGCAGCTACCACGTCGACGGCGCCCGCTTCACGATCTCCAGCCGCGGCTACGCCGACATCGACGGCGTGGTGCCGCCGCGGCGGATCGAGGTCAGCCTGTCCGGCGGCAAGGTCTCGCGCCTGCGCGATGCCGGAAGCGGCCAAGCGATCAAGGCCGCGCGCCTGGACCCGGCGCGGATCGCCACCCTCTACGGCCAGCGCCAGGAAGAACGGCGCCTGGTGCGGATCGAGGAAGTGCCGGAACTGCTGACCACCGGCCTGCAGGCGGTGGAGGACCGCGACTTCGCCCGCCACCACGGCATCGACGTGTCCGGCATGCTGCGCGCACTGCTGGTCAACCTGCGCTCGGGCGAGAAGAAGCAGGGCGCCTCCACCCTGACCCAGCAGCTGGCCCGCAGCGGCCTGCTGGGCATCGGCAAGGAGCAGACCTGGAGCCGCAAGTTCAACGAGATCCTGTACGCGCTGATCCTGGAGGCGCGCTACGACAAGCGCACGATCCTGGAGACCTACCTCAACCAGGTCTACCTGGGCCAGCGCGGCGGGCAGGCGATCCACGGCGTGGCTTCCGGCGCCGAGTTCTGGTTCGGCCGCGACCTGGACGACCTGACCACCGAGCAGACCGCGCTGCTGATCGGCCTGGTCAAGGGCCCGTCCTACTACGACCCGCGCCGCCACCCGCAGCGCGCGCTGGAGCGTCGCAACGTCGCCCTGTCGATGATGCACGCCACCGGCCTGATCGACGACGCCGAATACGAGCGCGCGCGCAAGGCGCCGCTGGGCGTGACCGCGCGCCCGGGCGTGGCCGCGGCCAACCGCTTCCCCGGCTACATCGACCTGGTGCGCCGGCAGCTGGCCAGCGACTACCCGGAAAGCGCGCTGCAGGGCGCCGGCCTGACCGTGCTCACCGGCATGTCGCCCTCGGCCCAGGCCTATGCCGAGGGCGCGGTGGCGCGCACCCTGGAGGCGCTGCAGACCGGCAAGCGCCCGCCGCTGGAGGCGGCGGTGGTGGTGACCGACGTGCGCGGCGGCGACGTGCTGGCGGTGGTCGGCGGCCGCAACGCCGAGCTGCACGGCTTCAACCGCGCGGTCGAGGCGCAGCGGCCGGTCGGCTCGCTGCTCAAGCCGTTCGTGTACCTGCTGGCGCTGGCGCAGCCGCAGCGCTTCTCGCTGGCCAGCTTCGTCGAGGACGCCCCGGTCACGGTCGAGCTGGGACGCGGCCGGCGCTGGTCGCCGGGCAATTCCGACAACCGCAGCCACGGCACGGTGCGGCTGGTGGACGCTCTGGCGCATTCCTACAACCAGGCCACGGTGCGGGTGGGCATGCAGGTCGGTCCGGACCGCCTGGCGCAGCTGCTGAAGGTGCTGGCGGGGATCGAGGCCGAACCCAATCCCTCGCTGATCCTCGGTTCCACCGACCAGAGCCCGTACGCGATGACCCAGCTGTACCAGTTCCTCGCCTCCGGCGGGCAGGTGCAGCCGTTGCGCGCGGTGCGCGGCGTGCTCGACCCGGAAGGCCGGCTGCTCAAGCGCTACGACACCGCGCCGGCGCCGGCCCAGGAGGGCGACTCGATCGCCGCCCGCCTGGTGACCATCGCCCTGCAGCAGGTGGTCAACAGCGGAACCGCGCGCCAGCTGCAGCGCGACGGCCTCGGCCGCCTGTCCCCGGCCGGCAAGACCGGCACCAGCAACGACGGCCGCGACAGCTGGTTCGCCGGCTACACCGGCGACCACCTGGCAGTGGTCTGGGTCGGCAACGACCAGAACCAGCAGACCGGCCTGTACGGCGCCACCGGCGCGATGCGGATCTGGTCGGGCCTGTTCTCGCGCCTGCCCAGCTCGCCGCTGCAGGTCGATGGCAAGGGCGTGGAATGGCACTGGGTGCAGGCCGAGGGCTCCTACGTCACCGACGCCGATTGCCCCGGCGCGCGCCGGCTGCCGTTCGTGGCCGGCACCGCGCCGGACTACGCGCCGTGCACCCCGGACTACCTGCCGCTGCCGCTGGATGGCACCGCCCCGCCGCCGGCGCAGGCGCAGGAGCGCCAGCCGGGCTTCTGGCGGCGCCTGTTCGGCGGCGGCCGCGCCGCCGATCCGCAACAGGCGCCGGCCCCGGCGCAGCCGCCTGCGCCATAATGGCCGGCATGCAAGCCTTCCCCCGTTTCCCCACCGCAGCGGCCGCCTGCCTGCTGCTGGCCGCCTGCGGTACCACGCCCGCGCCGCCGGCCCCGGCCGTGCCCGAGGTGACCCCGGCGCAGCGCCTGGCCGCGGTCCAGGCCGCCGCCGGCGCCGCCGACACCGAGCTGGACGTGCAGCCGCTGCGCGACCCGCAGGTCGCCGACCTGCGCGAGCGCGCCGCCGCGGCGCTGGCCGCCGGCCAGGCCGAAGCCGCCGCCGAGGCCCTCAACCAGGCCCTGCTGGCCGCCCCCGACGACCCGGCGGTGCTGCAGGAGCGGGCGGAGGTGGCGCTGTTGCAGGGCCAGTACGACCGCGCCGAGACCCTGGCCCGGCGCGCCTATGACCTCGGCTCGCGGGTCGGGCCGATGTGCCGGCGGCACTGGGCCACCATCGAGCAGTCGCGGCTGGCGCGCGGCCAGGCGGAGAATGCCGCCTCGGCCAGGGCGCAGCTGGCCGCCTGCACCGTCCCGGGCGTGCAGCGGTTCTGACGGCGGCGGCCGCGGCGTACCCCGCCGCCGGCCGCGCCGGACCGTGCATCCTGCATCGACCATGTCCCTTCTTGCCCAGGCCAGCCGCGAGGCGCTCAGCGAAGGAGGCGCGCTCGCCGCGCGCCTGGACGGCTTCACCGCGCGCCCGGCGCAGCAGCGCCTGACCGCGGCGGTGGCCGAGGCGATCGAGCACCGCGACGTGCTGCTGGCCGAGGCCGGCACCGGCACCGGCAAGACCTACGCCTACCTGGTGCCGGCGCTGTTGTCGGGGCTGAAGACCATCGTCAGCACCGGTACCCGCGCACTGCAGGACCAGCTCTACCACCGCGACCTGCCGCGGGTGCGCGACGCCCTCGGCAAGGGCATCCGCAGCGCCCTGCTCAAGGGTCGCGCCAACTACCTGTGCCGCTACCGGCTGGAGCAGGCCAGGGGCGACGCGCGCTTCTCCAGCCCCGAGCAGGCCAGCCAGTTCCAGCGCATCGTCGCCTGGGCCGGGCGCACCCGCGCCGGCGACATGGCCGAGCTGGAATCCCTGCCGGATGATTCGCCGCTGCTGCCGCTGGTCACCTCCACGGTGGACAACTGCCTGGGCAGCGACTGCCCGTTCTGGGAGGAGTGCTTCGTGGTCCAGGCGCGGCAGCGCGCCCAGGCCGCGGACCTGGTGGTGGTCAACCACCACCTGCTGCTGGCCGACCTGGCGCTCAAGCAGGAGGGGTTCGGCGAGATCCTGCCCGGCGCCCAGGCCTTCGTGATCGACGAGGCGCACCAGCTGCCGGAGCTGGCCGCCAGCTTCTTCGGCGAAGGCTTCGGCATGCGCCAGATCCAGGAGCTGGGCCGCGACTGCCTGGCCGAGTGCAAGCAGACCACCGGCGCCACCGCGGTGGTGCAGGGGCCGGTGCGCGCGCTGGAGCAGGCCCTGCGCGAGCTGCGCGCGGCGATGGAGGCGCTGCCGCCGCGCGGCACGCGCTACCGCGCCCTGGCCCTGCCGGCGGTGGCCGATGGCTTCGACGTGCTGGCCGACGCGCTGGCCGCGCTGGAGCAGGCCATGGAGCCGCTGGCCGAAACCTCGCCCGGCTTCGAGGCCTGCGTCGCCCGTGCCCGCGACCTGGGCGAACGGCTGCAGCGCTGGCGCGATGGCGACGCCGCTTCCGATGCCTTTGCCGAACCGGCCGACGAGCAGGCCATGGTCGAGGCGGTGGCCGGCGAGGACGGGGCCGATGCCGAGGCCCTGGCCGCCGCGGCCGCGCGCGGCGGCGAGGTCTACTGGTACGAGCTGAGCGCGCGTGGCTTCCGCTGCCAGCGCACGCCGCTGGACGTGTCCGCGCCGCTGCGCCAGCACCGCGAGCGCTCGCACGCGGCCTGGATCTTCACCTCGGCCACCCTGGCGGTGGGCGGGGGCTTCACCCACATCGGCCGCAAGCTGGGCCTGTTCGATCCGCAGACCCTGCTGGAGCCAAGCCCGTTCGACTGGCAGCGCCAGGCGCTGTGCTACCTGCCGCGCAACCTGCCCGAGCCCAGCAGCCGCGAGTTCACCGCGGCCATGCTCGCCGCGGTGCGTCCGGTGCTGGAGGCCTCCGGCGGCCGCGCGTTCCTGCTGTTCGCCTCGCACCGCGCCCTGCGCGAGGCCGCCGCCGCGCTGGAGGGCGGGCCGTGGCCGCTGTTCGTGCAGGGCAGTGCGCCCAAGGTGGAGCTGCTGCGCCGCTTCCGCGAATCGGGCAACGGCGTGCTGCTGGGCTCGGCCACCTTCCGCGAGGGCGTGGACGTGGCCGGCGACGCCCTGAGCGTGGTGGTGATCGACAAGCTGCCGTTCGCCGCCCCGGACGACCCGGTGTTCGAGGCGCGGCTGGAGGCGGTGCGCCGGCGCGGCGGCAATCCGTTCCGCGACGAGCAGCTGCCGCAGGCAGTGATCGCGCTCAAGCAGGGCGTGGGCCGGCTGATCCGCAGCGAGACCGACCGCGGCGTGCTGGTGCTGTGCGACCCGCGCATCACCGGCAAGCCCTATGGCCGGGTGTTCATGCAGTCGCTGCCGCGCTTCGCGGTGACCCGCCGGATCGAGGACGTGCAGGCGTTCTTCGCCACCGCCGCGCCGGACGCCCCGCTGGACTAACCTGCAACCCCCGTTTCCCCGTTCCGCTGCCGAAGACCGCCCCGATGAAACTGCTCGCTTTCGAAACCGCCACCGAGGCCTGCTCGGTCGCGCTGTACCTGGACGGGGAAGTCCGCGAGCGCTTCGGCGTGGTGCCGCGCCGGCACGCCGAGCTGGCCCTGCCGTGGGCACAGGAACTGCTGGCCGAGGCCGGCATTGCCCGCGCGCAGCTGGACGCGATCGCCGTGGGCCGCGGCCCCGGCGCGTTCACCGGGGTGCGCCTGGCCATCGCCCTGGCCCAGGGCATCGCCCTGGCGCTGGAGCGCCCGCTGGTGCCGGTCTCGACCCTGCAGGTGCTGGCCGCCGGCGCCGCGGCCGACGGCCCGGACCGGATCCTGGCCGCGATCGACGCGCGCATGGGCGAGGTCTACGTCGGCGCCTACGAACGCGAAGGCGGGCGCCTGCGGGCGCTGGACCGCGAGCAGGTGCTGGCGCCGGAAGCGGTGCGGCTGCCGGTCGCCTCCGGAGCCTGGCAGGGCGTGGGCACCGGCTTTGCCGCCGCCGACGGCCTGCTCGCGCAGCGCCTGGCGGGCGAAATGGTCGCGGTCGACCCGGCCGCGCTGCCGCGCGCCGCGGTGCTGGCGCGCCTGGCCGCGAGTGCCTGCGAGGCCGGCGAGGCGGTGCCGGCCGAGCGGGTCGAACCGGCCTACCTGCGCGACAACGTCGCCCTGACCCTGGCCGAACAGCAGGCGCTGCGCGCCTCCAGGTGACCCGGCCGAACGGCCGGAGTGGCGGCTGTCCGTGGCCGGCGCCGCGCGCCCGCGCGGCGTGCCGGGGAGGGGTGTGGCAAAATTGGCGTTCCGTTGGCCCGCCACCGCCTGATGACGTCCCAGTTCCGGGCCCGGCCCTCCGGCCGGCTTCCATTGCCGCCGTACCCGCATCTCCCCGCAGGGCAAGCCCATGGCTGACGTGAGCGGCCACCTGCCCCGCGGCCCGCGCCGGATCCTGCAGGCCGCGCAATGGTCGCTGCAGGGACTGGCCGCGGCCTGGCGCCACGAGTCTTCGTTCCGCCTGGAGGTCTACCTGTTCGGGGTGCTGGCGCCGCTGGCGCTGTGGCTGGGCCGGGACGGGATCGAGCGCGCCCTGCTGCTCGGCTCGATGCTGCTGGTGCTGGCCGCCGAGCTGCTGAACTCCGCGATCGAGGCGGTGATCGAGCGCTACGGCCCGGAACACCACGAGCTGGCCGGCCGCGCCAAGGACATGGGCTCGGCCGCGGTGTTCGTGCTGATGCTCAACGTGCTGGCGTGCTGGGGCCTGGTCCTGGGCCCGCGCCTGCTGTGAACCCGCTTACCACTGGAAACATCCCCCATGAACCTTGAATTCCTGGCCGACCCGAACGTCTGGCTGACCCTGGTGACCCTCAGCGCGCTGGAGATCGTGCTGGGCATCGACAACCTGGTGTTCATCTCGATCGCGGTCGGCCGCCTGCCGCAGGAGAAGCGCGCCTTCGCCCGCAAGTTCGGCATCGCCGTGGCCTGCGTCACCCGCATCTGCCTGCTGGTCTCGCTGGCCTTCCTGGCGCGCATGCACACCGAGCTGTTCCACATCGGGCAGATGGGCATCTCGGTGCGCGACCTGATCCTGATCGTCGGCGGCGCGTTCCTGCTGGTGAAGGGCATCATGGAAATCCGCGAGCTGATCAGCGGCGGCCACGACGACGACCCGCGCACCACCAAGGCCTCGCAGGTGTTCTGGGTGGTGATCGCCCAGATCGCGGTGATCGACATCGTGTTCTCGCTGGACTCGGTGATCACCGCGGTGGGCATCGCCGACCACATCCCGGTGATGGTGGTGGCGGTGCTGGTGGCGGTGGCGATCATGCTGCTGGCGGCCAACCCGCTGGGCAACTTCATCGACGCCAACCCCACCATCAAGATGCTGGCCCTGGCCTTCATCCTGCTGGTCGGCGTGGTCCTGGTGCTGGACGGCTTCGACGTGCACGTGCCCAAGCCGTACATCTACTTCGCCATGGCCTTCTCGGTGATGGTGGAGATCCTGAACCTGCTCATGCGCCGGGTGGCGCGTGCCAAGCAGGTCCCGGGCGCGGGCGAGTTCTGAGCCGCGGTGCCCGGCCGCGGCGCCGGGCGGACCCGCCCTGTAATACAGTCCGACTCCGAACCCAGCGCGTGGCCCCATGATCGTCCTGCACCAGATCGACCCCATCGCCCTGAGCCTCGGCCCGTTCAAGGTGCACTGGTACGGGGTGATGTACCTGCTGGCCTTCGCCGCCGCGTGGTGGCTGGGCCAGCGCCGGATCGCCGCCGGGCGCCTGCCCGGAACCGACGCCAACGCCTACTCGGACCTGCTCTTCTACGGGATGCTCGGGGTGGTGCTCGGCGGCCGCCTGGGCTACGTGCTGTTCTACGCGCTGGGAGACGCCCTGCGCGACCCGCTGATGGTGGTGCGGGTGTGGGACGGCGGCATGAGCTTCCACGGCGGCCTGATCGGCGTGCTCATCGCCAGCTGGCTGTGGTCGCGCCGCCAGGGCCTGCACTTCTTCGACACCATGGACTTCGTCGCGCCGCTGGTGCCGCCGGGGCTGGGCTTCGGCCGGATCGGCAACTACGTCGGCGGCGAGTTGTGGGGCAAGTACACCGGCGGCGACTGGGGCGTGGTGTTCCCGTCCGGCCTGCCGGCCGAATACCAGGGCCTGGATCCGGCCGCGCTCAAGGCCCGCTTCGACGCCGGCGCGCTGGACGCGTTCGCGCGCCATCCCTCGCAGCTGTACCAGGCCTTCCTCGAGGGCCTGGTGATGTTCTGCGTGCTGTGGTGGTTCTCGCGCCGGCCGCGCCCGCGCTACGCGGTGGCCGGCATGTTCGCCCTGCTGTACGGCTGCTTCCGCTTCCTGGTCGAATTCGTGCGCGTGCCCGATGCCCAGATCGGGTACCTGGCCTTCGGCTGGCTGACCATGGGCCAGCTGCTGAGCCTGCCGCTGGTGCTGCTGGGCCTGTTCCTGCTGTGGCGCTCGCACGGCGCGCCGGTGCTGCGGCCGGCGCCCACCGCTGACGGAGGCAAGGCGTGAAGCAATACCTGGAACTGCTGTCCCACGTGCTGGAGCACGGCACCGACAAGCCGGACCGCACCGGCACCGGCACCCGCAGCGTGTTCGGCTGGCAGATGCGCTTCGACCTGGGCCAGGGCTTCCCGCTGGTCACCACCAAGAAGCTGCACCTGCGCTCGATCATCCACGAACTGCTGTGGTTCCTGAAGGGCGAGACCAACATCGCCTACCTGAAGGAGAACAAGGTCAGCATCTGGGACGAGTGGGCCGACGAGCACGGCGAGCTGGGCCCGGTCTACGGCAAGCAGTGGCGGCGCTGGACCGGCAGCGACGGCAGCGAGATCGACCAGGTCCGCTGGGTGGTCGAGGAGATCAAGCGCAACCCGGATTCGCGCCGGCTGGTGGTCAGCGCCTGGAACGTGGCCGACCTGCCGAAGATGGCGCTGATGCCCTGCCACACCCTGTTCCAGTTCTACGTGGCCGATGGCCGCCTGAGCTGCCAGCTGTACCAGCGCAGCGGCGACATCTTCCTCGGCGTGCCGTTCAACATCGCCAGCTACGCCCTGCTGACCCACATGGTGGCCCAGGCCACCGGGCTGGAAGTCGGCGACTTCGTCCACACCCTGGGCGACGCCCACCTGTACTCCAACCATTTCGAGCAGGCGCGCGAGCAGCTGGCGCGCGCGCCACGGCCGCTGCCCAAGCTCCGGCTCAATCCCGAAGTGCGCGACCTGTTCGCCTTCCGCTACGAGGACGTCGCCATCGAGGGCTACGACCCGCATCCGGCGATCAAGGCCCCGGTGGCGGTGTGAGCATGCGCGTCGCCCTGGTGGTGGCGATGGACCGCAACCGCGCCATCGGGCGCGGCAACGACCTGCCGTGGCGGCTGCCGGACGACCTCAGGCGCTTCAAGGCCCTGACCCTGGGCACGCCGGTGCTGATGGGCCGGCGTACCGCCGAATCGCTGGGCCGCGCGCTGCCGGGCCGGACCAACCTGGTGCTGACCCGCAGCGGCGCGGTGCCGTTCGAGGGCATGCAGCCGGTGGCTTCGTTGGAGCAGGCGCTTGGGCTGGCGCGCGTGCAGGGCGCTGGAGCCCTCAGCGTGATCGGCGGTGGCGAGGTCTATGCGCTGGCCCTGCCGCTGGCCACCGACCTGCACCTGACCCTGGTCGACACCGTGGTCGAGGACGCGGACACCTTCTTCCCGGAATGGGACCAGGCGCAGTGGCGGGAAGTCGCGCGCCAGGCGCATGCGGCCGACGCGCGCCACGCCCACGCCTTCCAGTTCGTCGACTACCGCCGCCGCTGAGCGGGCCGGCTCATTCCTTGCGCAGGTGCGGCGGGATCGCCGACACGTCGCGGCCGGGAACCTGCTTGACGCACAGTTCGTCGCCGTCCAGGCGCAGCGCGGTGAGCTTGCCGCCCCAGACCGCGCCGGTGTCGATCGCGTGCACGTTGCGGGCGATGGTCAGGCCCAGGGTGGACCAGTGGCCGCAGACGATCTTCAGGTCGCGCGGGGCATGGCCCGGGGCCTCGTACCACGGGTACAGGCCGGGGGCCTGGCTGCCCGGCGGGCCCTTCTCGTCGATCGCGATGCGCCCGCGCGGGGTGCAGTAGCGGGCGCGGGTGAACCAGTTGATGATCGCGCGCCAGCGGTCCTGGCCGCGCAGGCCCGGCGACCAGTGCGGCTTGTCGCCGTACATGTTGCGCAGCAGGCCGCGGTAGCCGTCGCCGCGCAGCTGGCGTTGCACCTCGTTGGCCAGCTGCTCGGCCATCTGCGTGGTCCACTGCGGCGCCAGCCCGGCGTGCACCATCAGCCAGCCCAGTTCGCGGTCCACGTGCACCAGCTTCTGCCGGCGCAGCCAGCCCAGCAGTTCGCCGGCGTCGTCGGCCAGCACCACCCGCTGCAGGTCCGGGTTGACCTTGCGCTTCTCCGCCAGCGGGCGTTCGCCGATGGCCAGCAGCGAAAGGTCGTGGTTTCCCAGCACCACCACGCTGTGCTCGCGCAGCGAATGCACCAGCCGCAAGGTCTCCAGCGACTGCCCGCCGCGGTTGACCAGGTCGCCGCAGAACCACAGGGTGTCCGCGGCCGGGTCGAAGTTGATCTTCTCCAGCAGGCGCTGGGTGGCGTCGTAGCAACCCTGCAGGTCGCCGATGGCCCAGGTGGTCATCCGGCGGCCTCAGTGCAGCGTCCGTGGGACGGTCAGCAGGAACGGGGCGATCGGCGCGTCGAAGCGCGTGCCGTCGGCGGCCAGCATGTCGTAGCTTCCCTGCATCGACCCGTCCCCGGTCTCCAGCACCACGCCGGAGGTGTACTCGAAGTCCTCGCCCGGTTCCAGCCACGGCTGCTCGCCGACCACGCCCTCGCCGTGCACTTCCTCGGTGCGGCCGTGGCCGTCGGTGATGGTCCAGTGCCGCGCCAGCAGCTGCGCGGCCACGCTGCCGCGGTTGCGGATGCGGATGGTGTAGGCGAACACGTAGCGGTCGGCGTCGGGTTCGGACTGGTCTTCCAGGAACCGCGGGGCGACTTCGACCTCGATCGCGTAGGGCGTATCGGAGCGGGACATGGCGACAGTGTAAGCGAACGCCGCGTGATGCCGGGGGCACAAGATCGCGCGTGCCGGCGTCCGCCGCAAGCGCGGCGTCCGCGCACGCCTCAGGCGTTGGCCAGGCGCACGAAGCCGGCGACGTCGACCTGCTCGGCGCGGTCGTCGGCGCTGACCCCCGCGGCCTCGAACTGTTCCGGCGTGCACACGTCGCGCAGGGCGTTGCGCAGGGTCTTGCGGCGCTGGCCGAAGGCCGCGCGCACCACGTGGGCGAAGCGGTCGCGGTCGGCGATGCCGATCGTGGCCGGGTCGCGCGGCACCAGCCGCACCACCGCCGAGTCGACCTTGGGCGCGGGGCGGAACGCGCCCGGCGGCACCACGAACAGCGGCTGCACCTGGCAGTACGCCTGCAGCATCACGCTCAGCCGGCCGTAGACCTTGCTGCCAGGCGCGGCACCCATGCGGTCGACCACTTCCTTCTGCAGCATGAACACCATGTCCCGGATCGCAGCGGCGTGGTCCAGGGCATGGAACAGGATCGGCGAGGAGATGTTGTAGGGCAGGTTGCCGGCCAGCTTGATCCGTCCGCCGCCGGCCAGGGCGGTCAGGTCCACCTGCAGCACGTCGCGGTGGATGATCTCCAGCTGGCCGACCGGGGCCGCCATGTCGGCCAGCGGGCCGACCAGGTCGCGGTCGAACTCGATCACGGTCAGCGCGCCGTGGCGGCGCAGCAGCGGCAGGGTCAGCGCGCCCTGGCCGGGACCGATCTCGACCACCCGGTCGCCGGGGCGCGGGTCGATGGCCTGGACGATGCGCTCGATGTAGCGGGCGTCGTGCAGGAAGTTCTGGCCCAGCGATTTCTTCGGCGTGTGGCTCGTGGTCATGCGCCATTATCGCCGCTGGCGCGGCGCGCGGGGGAGGCGGCGCGGCCGCCTCAGTCCATGCCCAGCTTCTTGAGCTTGTAGCGCAGGGCGCGGAAGGTGATGCCCAGCTGCGCCGCGGCGCGGGTCTTGTTCCAGCGGTTGTCCTCCAGCGCCTTCTGGATCGCGGCCCGCTCCAGCTGCTCGATGTAGGAGGGCAGGGCGCCGCCGGCCGGCTCCAGCGCCGGTTCCGGGGCGGCCGCGGCCGGCGCCGTGGCGGTGCGCATCGGCGCCTGCGGCAGGTGCAGGTCGGCGACCTCGATGCGGTCGCCCTCGGCCAGGGCCAGGGCGCGCTCGAGCACGTTCTCCAGTTCGCGCACGTTGCCCGGGAAGGGGTAGCGCGCCAGCGCCGCCAGCGCGGCCTCGGCCAGCTCCGGCGCCTCCCGGCCCTGGCCCGCGGACAGCCGCGCCAGGATCGCGTTGGCCAGCTGCGGCAGGTCGGCGGTGCGCTCGCGCAGCGGCGGCACCCGCAGCTCGATCACGTTGATGCGGTAGTACAGGTCGTGACGGAAGCGGCCCTCGGCCACCAGCCCGGCCAGGTCCTTGTGGGTGGCCGAGAGGATGCGCACGTCCACTGGCACCTCGCTGGCCGCGCCCACCGGGCGCACCGACTTCTCCTGGATCGCGCGCAGCAGCTTGACCTGCATCGCCAGCGGCAGCTCGGCCACCTCGTCCAGGAACAGGGTGCCGCCGCTGGCGGCCTGGAACAGGCCGGGCTTGTCGGCGTGGGCGCCGGTGAAGCTGCCCTTCTTGTGGCCGAAGAACTCGCTTTCCATCAGCTCGGCCGGGATCGCGCCGCAGTTGACCGGCACGAACGGCCCGGCCGCGCGCGCGCCCTGCTCGTGGATGGTGCGCGCCACCAGCTCCTTGCCCACGCCGGATTCGCCGAGGATGTACACCGGCGCCTGGCTGCGGGCGACCTTGGCGATGGTCGCCCGCAGGGCCTGCATCGCCGGGGAATCGCCCAGCAGGCGGCTGGCCTGCTCGGCCGGCGGCGGGGGCGGGGCCGGGCGCTCGGCGTTGTTGAGCTCCAGCGCGTGCCGCACCAGGCCGCGCAGCACGTTGATGTCCACCGGCTTGCTGACGAAGTCGAAGGCGCCGGCCTTCAGCGCCTCCACCGCCAGGTCCATGTTGCCGAAGGCGGTGATCATGGCCACCGGCGTCTGCGGGTACTTGCGCGCGATCTCGCCGACCAGCTCGATGCCGCTGCCGTCGGGCAGGCGCATGTCGGTGAAGCACAGGTCGTAGCGCCGGGACGCCAGCAGCTCGCGCGCCTCGGCCAGGTTGGCCGCCGTATCCACGCGCAGTCCCATCCGCCCGAGGGTCAGGACCAGCAGCTCGCGGATATCGCGTTCGTCGTCGACGATCAGGGCGCTGCGGGTTTGGGTCATGGCGGGGAACGATAGCCGACTCTTTCGCGCGTGACCAAGTAGGTGATGCCGGTCACACGGCGAGCATGCCCATCGGGCCGGGCAGGGTGATCCGGAAACAGGCGCCGCCGCCCGGCGGGGGAACGTGGCGCAGCGTGGCCTGGTTGGCGCGCGCCAGCTCGCCGGCGATGTACAGGCCCAGGCCGGTGCCATGCTCGGAGGTGGTGAAGAACGGGCGGAACAGCTGCGCCGCCGCGGCCTCGGGGATGCCGGGACCGTGGTCGAGCACCTCGACCACGGCGTTGCGGCCCTCGCTGGCGACCTGCACCCGCACCCGTGCCGGCTCGTCCGGCAGGCGCCCGTAGCGCAGCGCGTTCTGCACCAGCGCGGTGAGGATCTGCTGCAGGTGCGCCGGGTCGACCAGGGCCGGCACCGGGGTGTCCGGCAGCGCCGCCTCCACGGTGTCCGTCTCCAGCGGCAGGGTGCCGCGGTAATCGTCGACGAAACGCCGGACGAAGGCGCGCAGGTCCACGTGCTCGGGCTTGGCGCGCTCGCGCCGGGCCAGGCCCAGCACGTTCTCGACGATGCCGTTGGTGCGCAGGCATTGCTGGTGGATGATCTGCAGCAGGCGGCGGTCGCCCTCGTCCATGCCGCGCGATTCCTGCAGCAGCTGCACCGCGTAGCTGATCGCCGCCAGCGGGTTGCGGATCTCGTGGGCCAGGCTGGCGGAGAAGCGGCCCATCGCCGCCAGGGTCAGGGATTCGGCGCGGCGCGAGACCACGGTGGCGTCGTCCAGGAACACCAGTGCCAGGTCGCTGTCGGCCAGCAGGCGGGCGAAGCGCGGCTGGATCTCCGGCTGGTCCGGGCGCAGCTGCAGCGGGCCGGCGTCGGCCTCGCCGCCCTCGCGCCAGCGCTGCAGCCGGCGCGCCAGTTCCGGCGCGGCGCTGGCCAGGCGGCCGCCGTCGGGGTCCGGGGCGGCGTCGCCCAGCAGCATCAGCGCCGCTTCGTTGGCCAGGGTGATGCGGTTGTCACCGTCGACCACCAGTACCCCCGTGCGCATGCGCCGGATGATCAGCTCGTTGATCTCCACCAGGTTGGCGACCTGGGCGCTGCGGGTGGCGGCCAGCTGCAGGCTGGCGCGGGCGCGCTGGCCGATCTGGTGGCCCAGCCAGCCCAGTGCCAGGTAGCTGGTGACGAACATGGTCAGTTCCGCCAGCGGGCGTGGGGGCGGGCCGTCGCTGCCCAGGACCGACCAGGCGTATTCGCCGACCAGCGCCAGCGAGGCCAGCACCGCCACCGCCAGGCCCTGGCGCAGGCGCAGCAGCATGGCCGCGGCGGCCACGTTGAACAGCAGCATCATGGCGATGCCGGCGCCGACCCCGGGCAGGGCATGGGTGGCCAGCGCCGCGGCCAGGATGTCGATGCAGCTGCCGGTGAGCACCAGCGGCGCCAGCCAGCGCTCGTCGCGGCCCAGCACCAGCAGCACCCCCGCGGCGACGATGTAGCCGGCGGCCACCGCGTAGGCCAGGGGCGCGTCCACCGGCCCGGCCAGGTCGCGCAGCGGGCTGAAGGCCAGGGCGGCGATCAGTCCGGCCTCCAGTACCCGGTACAGGCCGAAGGCGTGCAGTTCGCGCCGCGGGATGGATTCGATCCGGTCGATCAGCGAAGGGTGCGGCAAGCGGGACTCCCCGGTCGGGCTCGGCGTCAGTATAGGAACGGTGCGTTGGCGGGGCGGTTTTGCACGCCCGCCCCGCCATCGGCGACAATATCGCCCCCGCCCGGCACGTCCCGGGGCCGTTTCCGGCCCTTTCCCGCCTGCCACCGGCGGCCGTTCCCCACCCATTGGTGAAGCATGAATTTCCACGAGTACCAGGCGAAACAGCTTTTTGCCGACTATGGCATCCCGGTTCCGGCCGGACGCGTCGCGTCCACGGCCGATGAAGCGGTCGAGGCCGCCAAGTCCCTGGGCGACGGCCCCTGGATGGTGAAGGCGCAGATCCACGCGGGCGGTCGCGGCAAGGCCGGCGGCGTGAAGTTCTGCAAGACCCTCGACGACGTGAAGGCCGCCGCCGGCAAGATGCTCGGCACGAAGATGGCGACCTACCAGTCGGCGGGCGTGGCCCTGCCGGTGAACCTGGTGCTGGTGACCACCGCCGGCGAGATCGTCAAGGAGCTGTACCTGTCGGTGCTGGTCGACCGCGGCACCAAGTCGATCACCTTCATCGCCTCGTCCGAGGGCGGCATGGACATCGAGCAGGTGGCCGCCGAGACCCCGGACAAGATCCACACCCTCAACGTCGATTTCGTCGAGGGCGTGCAGCCGTACCAGGGCCGCGAGATCGGCTTCAAGATGGGCCTGAACGCCAAGCAGGCCAACCAGCTGGCCCACATCATGGGCGCCCTGTACAAGCTGTTCAACGACAAGGACCTGTCCCTGGTCGAGCTGAACCCGCTGGCGATCCTGGACGACGGCAACCTGTACGCCCTGGACGGCAAGGTCAACTCCGACGACAACGCGACCTTCCGCCACAAGGACCTGGCCGCGATGCGCGACGTCAGCCAGGAGGACGAGACCGAGGTCCTGGCCAGCAAGTACGACCTGAACTACGTGACCATGGACGGCAACATCGGCTGCATGGTCAACGGCGCCGGCCTGGCGATGGCCACCATGGACGTGATCGCGCTCAACGGCGGTTCGCCGGCCAACTTCCTCGACGTCGGCGGCGGCGCGACCAAGGAGCGCGTCACCGAGGCCTTCAAGCTGATCCTGTCCTCGGACAAGGTCAAGGCGATCTTCGTCAACATCTTCGGCGGCATCGTCCGCTGCGACATGATCGCCGAGGGCATCATCGCCGCGGTCAAGGAAGTCGACGTCAAGGTCCCGGTCGTGGTCCGGCTGGAAGGCACCAACGTCGAGGCGGGCAAGAAGCTGCTGGCCGAGTCCGGCCTGGCCATCACCCCGGCCGACGACATCAACGACGGCGCCAAGAAGGCCGTCGCCGCCGCTGCCGCCGCCTGATCCGCCCTGGCGGTTCGCGGAACCGGCGTGAATCCCGGCCGGCCCCCTGAGCCAGGGGGCGGCCCGCCGCGAAGCGGCGCGGCGCAGGCCGGGGAGGCGCGCCCCGGGAGCCGGCAACCAACAAGAATTTCGAGGACTTCAAGACAATGTCCGTTCTGATCAACAAGAACACGAAGGTGATCGTGCAGGGCTTCACCGGCCAGCAGGGCACCTTCCATGCCACCCAGATGGTGGAGTACGGCACCCAGGTCGTCGGCGGCGTGACCCCCGGCAAGGGCGGCACCACCCACATCGAGCTGCCGGTGTTCAACACCGTGCGCGAGGCGGTCGACGCCACCGGCGCCGATGCTTCGGTCATCTACGTCCCGCCGCCGTTCGCGGCCGACGCGATCCTCGAGGCGGCCGCGGCCGGCATCAAGGTCATCGTCGCCATCACCGAGGGCATCCCGGTGCTGGACATGCTGCGCGTGAAGAACGTGCTCAAGCAGCACCCCGACGTGGTCCTGGTCGGCCCGAACTGCCCGGGCATCATCACCCCGGGCGAGTGCAAGATCGGCATCATGCCGGGCCACATCCACATGCCGGGCAAGATCGGCATCGTCTCGCGCTCGGGCACCCTGACCTACGAGGCGGTCAAGCAGACCACCGCCGCGGGCCTGGGCCAGTCCACCGTCATCGGCATCGGCGGCGACCCGATCAACGGCCTGAACTTCGTCGACTGCCTCAAGCTGTTCAACGAGGACCCGCAGACCGAGGGCATCATCATGGTCGGCGAGATCGGTGGCGACGCCGAGGAAGCCGGTGCGGCCTACATCAAGGAGCACGTGAAGAAGCCGGTGGTCGGCTTCATCGCCGGCGCCTCGGCCCCTCCGGGCAAGCGCATGGGCCATGCCGGCGCGATCGCGTCGGGCGGCTCGGGCACCGCCGAGGGCAAGTTCAAGGCCATGGAGGCCGCCGGCGTGAAGACCGTCCGCTCGCCGGGCGACCTGGGCGCCGCGATCGCCTCGCTGCTCAAGTAATACCCCCACCGTTTCCGACGGTGGAGCGAAGGCCGCCTCCGGGCGGCCTTCGCGCGTCCGGGCCCCGGGTTTCCCGCGCACCGGGCCCGGCCGATGCAGGATGCCCACGCCGCGCCGGTATCATGGGCCATCCCCAACACGGCCCCCCGTCCATGAAGGATTCGCTGCGCATCGCGCTGGCCCAGTTCGACTTCCCGGTCGGCGCCGTCGCCGCCAACGCCGAACGGATCGCGGCGATGATCGCCGAGGCCCGCGACGAATACGGCGCGGACATCGTGCTGTTCCCCGAACTGGCGATCAGCGGTTACCCGCCGGAGGACCTGCTGCTGCGGCCCTCGTTCCTGGCCCAGTGCCACCGCGACCTGGAACGGATCGCCGCCGGCGTGCACGGCATCACCGCGGTGGTGGGCTGGCCGGAGTCTGCCGGCAGCGTGCTGTACAACGCCGCCAGCGTGCTGCGCGACGGCCGCATCGAGGCCACCTACCGCAAGCGCGAGCTGCCCAACTACGCGGTGTTCGACGAGCGCCGCTACTTCGAGGTCGACCCCGACGGCGGCCCCTGCGTGTTCGAGGTCGGCGGCGTGCCGGTGGGCGTGGTGGTGTGCGAGGACCTGTGGTTCCCCGAGCCGATGGCGGCCACGGTCGAGGCCGGCGCACAGCTGGTGCTGGTGCCCAACGCCTCGCCGTTCGAGCGTGGCAAGCACGCCCAGCGCGACGCCCTGCTGGCCGAGCGCACCCGCGACACTGGCGCGGCGGTGGCCTACCTCAACCTGGTCGGCGGCCAGGACTCGCTGGTGTTCGACGGGGCCTCGGTGGTGGCCGACGGCGACGGCACCGTGCACCCGGCCGCGGCCGCGTTCACCGACCAGTGGCTGGTGGTGGACTACGACACCGCCGGCCGCCGCTTCACCCCGGTGCAGTGGATGGACGACGGCGACGAGAGCATGGACGCGCTGGCCTGGCGCGCGATCGTGCGCGGGATCCGCGACTACTGCGGCAAGAACGGCTTCCGGCGCGCCTGGCTGGGGCTGTCCGGCGGCATCGACTCGGCCCTGGTGCTGGCCCTGGCGGCCGAGGCCCTGGGCCCGGACAACGTCACCGCGGTGCGCCTGCCCTCGCGCTACACCGCCGGCCTGTCCAACGACCTGGCCGCCGAGCAGTGCGCGGCACTGGGCGTGCGCCTGGAGACGATCCCGATCGAGCCGGCCTTCACCGGCTTCCTGCAGTCGCTGGAGCAGGTGTTCGCCGGGCAGGAGAGCGACACCACCGAGGAGAACCTGCAGTCGCGCAGCCGCGGCGCGATCCTGATGGCCCTGTCCAACAAGTTCGGCGGGCTGTTGCTGACCACCGGCAACAAGAGCGAGTACGCGGTCGGCTACGCCACCATCTACGGCGACATGTGTGGCGGCTACGCGCCGCTGAAGGACCTGTACAAGACCGAGGTGTTCGGCCTGGCCAAGTGGCGCAACACCGTCGGCGGCGCGCCGGTGATCCCGCCGGCGGTGATCAGCCGCCCGCCCTCGGCCGAGCTGCGCGCCAACCAGCTGGACCAGGACTCGCTGCCGCCCTACGACGTGCTCGACGGCATCCTCTACCGCTACGTCGACCAGGAGCAGTCGCGCGAGGAGATCGTTGCCGCCGGCTATGCCGCCGAGGTGGTGGACCGGGTCCTGCGCCTGGTGCGGACCAGCGAATGGAAGCGGCAGCAGGCCGCGCCGGGACCGAAGGTCTCGCGGCGCGCGTTTGGGCGCGAGCGCCGCTACCCGATCAGCAACGGCTTCACCGGCTGAGGCCCCACCGGCACACGCAAAAAAAGAAGGGCGCATCCGCGGATGCGCCCTTCCTCGTCGCGGGACCCCGTTGTTCAGCGGCGCGAGGCGTCGCGCTGGCCGGTGGTCGGCGAGCGCTCGCCGGCGAACGGATTGAGCTTGCGGATGGCCCACGGGTACTTCGGCCAGTCGCCGCTCAGGTAGGGGTGCGAGGGCTGGTTCAGGCGCAGCACGCGCGCGGCGTCCTCGGCCAGTTCCGGTTGCCCCAGGTTGCGGTAGGACTCGGCCAGGGCGGCGACGGCGTCGTACTGGTAGTCGCTCTGCGGATAGGTCTCGAGGATGTACTTGGCGCGGCCGATCGCCGACAGCCAGGCGCCGCGGCGCATGTAGTACAGCGCGATGTCCATCTCGTGGCGCGCGAACACGTTGCGCAGGACCACCATGCGCTGGCGCGCGTCGGCGGCGTAGCGGCTGTTCGGGTAGCGCTGGGCGACGGTGTTGAAGTCCTCGTAGGCCTGCTGCGGCGAGGACAGGTCGCGGCGGCTGGGGTCCAGCGACCACACCCGCTGCATGAACACCGCGTCGCGGTTGGAGTTGGACAGGCCGCGCAGGTAGTAGAAGTAGGCGATGTTGCGGTGGGTCGGGTAGGTGCGGATGAAGCGGTCGATGGTGGAGACCGCGTCGTCGTGCTTGCCGGCCTTGTACTGGGCGTAGGCGGTTTCCATCAGCGCCTGCTCGGTGTACGGGCCGTAGGGGTACTGCGCGACCAGGCGCCTGAACACCAGCTCGGCGCTGGCCCAGTTGCCGCGCTCCATGTGGTGGTGGCCCTTCTCGTACAGTTCGGCGACCGGCCTGCCTTCGTCGGCATCCTTCTTGGTCTTGTTGCGCCCGCAGCCGGTGGCCAGCAGGGCCACGAGCACGAGCAGGGCCACCAGGCGGAGGACGGAGAGGCTGGAACGGGGGCTTAGGGCCATCGGGGAGGGCATGCCGGGGAAATCGGAAGGGCCGATGATAGCCTAGTGGCCTGTCCGGCGACTGACTTCGCCTGCCCGGACCCCGAACCGAAGCCCCCGATGTCCCACACTTCCGACGCCCCCCGCCAGGCCATCGTCCCCGACGAGGCCGCCGGCCGCCGTTTCGACGCCGTGCTGGCCGAACTGTTCCCCGAATACTCCCGCTCCCGCCTGGCCGCCTGGATCAAGTCCGGCGATGCCCTGCTGGACGGCCAGGCCGCGCGCCCGCGCGACCCGGTCAAGGGCGGCGAGACCGTGACCCTGGCCGCGGTGGCCGAGGTCCAGACCGAGGCGGTGGCCGAGGACATCCCGCTGGACATCCTGTACGAGGACGAGCACCTGTTCGTGCTCGACAAGCCCGCCGGACGGGTGGTCCATCCCGGCGCCGGCAACCCGGCCGGCACTCTGGTCAACGCCCTGCTGCACCGCGATCCGGGCCTGGCCGCGCTGCCGCGGGCCGGCATCGTCCACCGCCTGGACAAGGACACCAGCGGGGTGATGGTGGTGGCCCGCACCCTGCCGGCGCACACCGGACTGGTGGCGAAGCTGGCCGCGCGCGAGGTGCACCGGCAGTACCTGGCGGTGGTGGTCGGCGCCCTGGTGTCGGGCGGCACCGCCGACGCGCCGATCGACCGCCATCCGCGCGACCGCCTGCGCATGGCCGTGCGCGAGGACGGACGCGAGGCGGTCACCCACTACCGGCTGCGCGAGCGCTTCCGCGCCCATACCGCGCTGGAATGCCGCCTGGAAACCGGCCGCACCCACCAGATCCGCGTGCACATGCAGCACCTGCGCCACCCGATCGTCGGCGATCCGCTGTACGGCGGCCCGCTGAAGCTGCCGCGCGGCGCCAGCGACGAACTGGTCGGGCGCCTGCGCGGGTTCGGCCGCCAGGCCCTGCATGCCGAGGTGCTGGAGTTCGAACACCCGGTCAGCGGCGAACCGGTGCGGGTGGCGGCGCCGCTGCCGGCGGACATGCTCGACCTGCTGCGGGTGCTGCGCGAGGACACCCGCCGCTGGGAGGAGAACCAGCGGCGATGACGGCGGGCGGCGGCGGCCACGGCGGCGCGCGCGATCCGGCCATCCTGGAAGCGGACTGGCCGGCGCCGCCGGGCGTGCATGCCTTCACCACCCTGCGCCATGGCGCGGGCGGCTCGGCCGCGCCGTTCGCCAGCTTCGACCTGGGCGCGCGCAACGGCGACGACCCGGCCGTGGTCGCGGCCAACCGCGCCGAACTGCGCCGCCGCCGTGGCCTGCCCTCGGCGCCGCACTGGCTGCGCCAGGTGCACGGCACCGCCGTGCTGCGCTTCGACCGGCCGCTGCAGGCGCCGCTTCCCACCGAGGCCGAGCCGGAGGCCGACGCGGCCACCACGGCGGTCCCCGGCGTGGTGCTGGCGGTGCTGACCGCCGACTGCCTGCCGGTGGTGCTGGCCGCCGCCGACGGCAGCGAGGTCGCGGTGGCCCATGCCGGCTGGCGCGGGCTGGCCGCCGGGGTGCTGGAGGTGACCGTCGCCGCCATGCATGCCGCCCCGGGACGGCTGCTGGCCTGGCTCGGCCCGGCGGCCGGGCCGCAGGCCTACGAGATCGGGGCCGAGGTGTTCGACGCCTTCGTCGGCGCCGATCCGCAGGCCGCGGAGGCGTTCGTCCCCACCCGGCCCGGCCACTGGAAGGTCGACCTCTACGCCCTGGCCCGGCGCCGCCTGGGCGCCGCCGGGTTGGCACCGGGCGCGATCCACGGCGGCGGGCTGTGTACGATCAGCGACCCGGAACGGTTCTATTCGCACCGGCGCGAGCAGCGCACCGGGCGCATGGCCACGCTCGCCTACATCGCCCCGCGCTGAGTCGCGCCCGGGCGCCTCCGCAACCACCTGCGCTTCCTCGCGGCCCGCGTCCGCGCCGCCGCCCCGCGCGCCGGCCGGGGCGGCAGTGCGGGCCAGCTCAGCGGAAGTTGTAGACCAGGTTGACCGTGGTCAGGGTGTCGGTGCGGCGGGTGGCCGGGTCCTCGACCTCGGTGTTGTGCCGCGCCTGCAAGCCGGCCTTGAGCGCGAAGCGCTCGTTCATCGCCACCGACACGCCGAAGTCGTTCTGGGCGAAGGTGTTGTCCTTGCCGGACTCGACCAGCAGGGTGTTGAACAGCTCGGTGTTGGCGGTGAGCTGGTGGCGCAGGTCGAGCAGGCCGCGGCCGATCAGGCTGCTTTGCACCTCGCCGTCCAGCGCGGTGCGGGCGCGGCGGTAGCCGGGGCCGATTTCGCCGGTGAGCTTGGTGCGCTCGCTGTCGATGAAGCGGCTGCCGAAGCCGATGGCCAGGGTGCCCTGGTAGTCGTAGGAGGAGAAGTCGTCGCGCTCGTAGCGGCCGTTGGCCGAGACATGGTGGCGCGGGCTGAAGCGGTAGGCACTGGAGCCGGAGACGTCGTAGCGGTTGGCGCTGGTCTCGTAGTGGCGTTCCTCGACGCCGTCGCCGTCCACGTCGCTCTCGACCTCGGCGCGCGAGCGCAGCGCCGACAGGGTGAAGCCGTTCTTCCAGCGCTCCTCCTCGCGCGAGAAGCGCAGGCGCGTGTTGAGGCTCTCGGAGCGGGAATTGCCGCGGGCCATGGCCAGGCCGAGCTCGCCGGTGCCGGTCCAGCCTTCCGGTTGGGCCGGTTGCTGGGCGGAAGCCGCCAGCGGCAGCAGGGAAACGAACAGCAGGGCGGGGACGCGACGCATGGGGGAGGACCTCCTGGGGAGCGGAAAGACGCGCGCCGGCATGCCGGCGCGAAGGTCCAATGATGCCGATCGCGGCTGACGCCAGCCTGTCAGGTCGACTCCAGCACCGCCAGGTACTCCTTGCGCCAGGCGTGGATGTCGTGCTTGAGCAGGTGCTCCATCATCGCGTGCCAGCGTTCCTTGCGCCGCGCCAGCGGCATGGTCGCGGCGGTGGCGATGGCGTCGGCGACGCCGTCCAGGTCGTGCGGGTTGACCAGCAGCGCCTCCTTCAGCTCCTGCGCCGCGCCCGCCAGCAGCGACAGCACCAGCACGCCGGGGTTCTCCGGGTCCTGCGAGGCCACGTATTCCTTGGCCACCAGGTTCATGCCGTCGCGCAGCGGCGTCACCAGGCCGACCCGCGCGGTGCGGTAGAACCCGGTCAGGGTGGCGTGCGGGAAGTTGCGGTTGACGTAGCGCAGCGGGGTCCAGTTCGGCGCGGCGTGGGCGCCGTTGATGTGCCCGGCGATCTGCTCCAGCTGGCTGCGCAGGGTGCGGTACTCGCTGACGTCGGCGCGCGACAGCGGCGCGATCTGCAGGTAGGTCAGGGTGCCCTTCTGGTCCGGGTGCCGCTGCAGGTAGCGCTCGAAGCCGTGGAAGCGCTCGGGCAGGCCCTTGGAGTAGTCCAGCCGGTCCACGCCGATCGCCAGCAGGCGGTCCTCCAGGCTGGTGCGCAGGCTGCGTACCGCCGGCTTGGCCGACGCGGCCGCGGCCTGGCGCGCGATCTGCGGGGTGTCGATGCTGATCGGGAACGCCCCGGTGCGGAAGCGGCGCCCGCCGGGCGCCTCCAGCAGGCCGGGGCCGATGATCTTGCCGCCGCCGTACAGGCGCACGTAGGACTGGAAGCGGTCGTTGTCGCGCTGGGTCTGGAAGCCGAGCAGGTCGTAGGAATACAGCGGCGAGAACAGGCGCTGGTGGTCCGGCACCGCCATCAGCAGGTCGGCCGAGGGCACCGGCACGTGCAGGTAGAAGCCGATGCGCGCGCCCACCCCGCGCTCGCGCAGCAGCGCCGCCAGCGGGATCAGGTGGTAGTCGTGCACCCACACCGTGTCGTCGTCGCGCAGCAGCGGCGCCAGGCGGTCGGCGAACATGGCGTTGACCCGGCGGTAGCCCTCGCGGGTGGCGCGGTCGTAGTCCACCAGGTCCAGGCGGAAGTGCAGCAACGGCCACAGCGTGCGGTTGGCGAAGCCGTTGTAGTAGGCGTCCAGGTCGGGGCGGTTGAGGTCCATGGTCACGTAGCGGATGCCGTCGGCCTCCTGCTCGTGGACCTCGCCGCTGTTGCCGCGCACGGTCTTGCCGCTCCAGCCGAACCACACGCCGCCGCGCTCGGACAGCGCCGCCTGCAGGGCCACGGCCAGGCCGCCGGCGCGGTTCTCGCCGGGGACGGCGACGCGGTTGGAAACAACGACCAGACGGCTCATGAGGCCTCCTGCCAGGAACGCGAAAGCCGCATCGCGGCGATGATCAGGCCCACGTGCGAGTAGGTCTGCGGGAAGTTGCCCCAGCCCTCGCCGCTGTCGAAGGCCATGTCCTCCGAGAGCAGGCCCAGGTGGTTGCGGCGCGCCAGCACGCGCTCGAACAGCTCGCGCGCCTCGTCCATGCGCCCGGTCGCGGCCAGCGCGTCGATGTACCAGAAGGTGCAGATGGTGAAGCTGGTTTCCGGCGCGCCGAAGTCGTCCGGCGCCACGTAGCGGAACACGCCGTCGCCGTGGCGCAGCTCGCGGCCGATGGCCTCGACCGTGGCCACGTAGCGCGGGTCGTCGGCCTCGACGAAGCCGATGTCGGCCAGCAGCAGCAGCGAGGCGTCCAGGTAGTCGCTCTGGAACGAGGCGCTGAAGTGGTTGGCCTCCGCGCGCCAGGCGCGCTCCAGGGTGGTCTTGCGGATGGTGTTGGCGCGCAGCCGCCAGTAGTCCACCCGTTCCTGCAGGCCCAGCTGCGCCGCGATCTTGGCCAGGCGGTCGCAGGCGGCCCAGCACATGGCGGCGGTGTAGGTGTGCACCTCGGCGCGGCCGCGGAACTCCCACAGTCCGGCGTCGGGCACGTCGTACAGGGCGAACGCGCGCTCGCCCAGCGGCTCCAGGCGGGCGAAGGTGTGCGCGTCGCCGGGGTCGGCCAGGCGCTGGTCGAAGAACAGCTGGGTCGAGGCCAGGACCACGCTGCCGTACACGTCGTGCTGCTTCTGGATCCAGGCCAGGTTGCCGCGCCGCACCGGGCCCATGCCGCGGTAGCCGGCCAGCGAGGGCACCTCGACCTCGTCCAGGCGGTCCTCGAAGCCGATCCCGTACAGCGGCTGCAGGCTGCCGTCGTGGCTGGCGATGTTGAAGATGTAGCGCAGGAACTCCTCCATGCTGCGGGTCGCGCCCAGGCGGTTGAGCGCGCGCACGACGAAGGCCGCGTCGCGCAGCCAGCAGTAGCGGTAGTCCCAGTTGCGGGTGGTGCCGGGCGCCTCCGGGATGGAGGTGGTCATGGCCGCGATGATCGCGCCGCTGTCCTCGTACTGGCACAGCTTGAGGGTGATCGCGCTGCGGATCACCGCATCCTGCCACTCCAGCGGGATCGACAGGTAGCGCACCCACTCGCGCCAGTACTCGCGGGTGCGGGTGATCGCCTCCTCGACGTAGCCGGTGAGCGAGCGCCCCATCGGCTCGTCCGGGCCCAGCACCAGGTGCATGCGGTGGGTCAGCACGAACGGCAGCGAGTCGCGCACGAAGCGCACCGGCACGTCGGTGGTCAGGCGCAGGGTGAAGTGCGGCAGCAGCCAGCGGATGTGGTTGCTGCCCCAGGTCGACTCGGGCACGCGCGCGCCCCAGTCGGCCAGCGGCCGCACCCGCACCCGGATGCGCGGGTTGCCGGACAGCGGGGTGATCCGGCGGATGATCGACACCGGCCGGTAGAAGCGCCCGTTCTGGCGCCAGCGCGGGGCGAAGTCGACGATCTCCAGCGAGCCGCCGTTGCGGTCGTGCAGCACGGTGCGCAGGATCGCGGTATTGGGCTCGTAGCGCTGCTCGGAGCGCTCGAAGTCCTCCAGCTCGATGGAGAAGTCGCCGCCTTCCTGCCCGCATGGCGACAGCAGCGCGCAGAAGGCCGGGTCGCCGTCGAACGAGGGCAGGCAGCTCCACACCACCCGTCCGCGCTTGTCCACCAGCGCGCCGAAGCTGCTGTTGCCGATCACGCCAAGCTCGAGGTTGGCGTCGTGTACGTTGATGTCCATTGCCTGTCCCGTGATTCGGCGGTACCGGGGCTACCGCGGGCCGACCTCCCCTTTTGCCGCATTGGCGATGAGCCAGGCGTGCACGTCGGCGGTGCGGGCCAGGGCGTGGGTCGCCGCGCTCGGTTCCCGCTGGCCGACCAGCACGCTCCAGCCGCCGGCGCGGTTGGCCGCGGCGAAGCCGTATTCGTCGGTGAGGTCGTCGCCGACGAACACCGGCACCCGCCCGCGGAACGCGGGCTGGGCCATCATCCGTTCCAGCGCCCGGCCCTTGTCGCTGCCGCAGGGCACGAACTCGACCACGTGGTCGCCCGGCTGCAGGCGGTAGCCGGGCAGGCGGGCGAGGTGCTCGCGCGCGAACGCGGCGACCTCCGGGCCGAAATGCGGCGCGGCGCGCCAGTGCAGGGCCAGGCTCACGCCCTTGTCCTCCACCAGCACGCCCGGGCGCGAGGCGGCCATCGCCAGCGCCTGGCGGTGCAGTTCGTGCAGCAGGGCGGAGGTGTCCTCGGGAATGTCCGGATCGGCGCCGGCGGCATGCCGGAACTGGTGCCCGTGCAGGCCGGCGGCCGGCAGCCGCAGCGGCGCGAACAGCGCGTCCAGCTGCGCCAGCGGACGCCCGCTGACCAGCGCGACCGCGCCGTGCAGGCGCCGGCTCAGGCGGCCGATGGCCTCGCGTACCTCGGGCAGCACGTGCACCGCGGCGGGGTCCGCGGTGAACTCCACCAGGGTGCCGTCGACGTCGAGGAAGAGCGCGCAGTCGTCGCCTAGCGCGGGTGGTGATGGACGGGATGGCGTCTCGTCGACCATGCACCCATTGTGCACGAACTGCCCGTGAGGGGCAGGTCGGCAGCGCCGCGGCCACGCGCCGCGACGCCTCAGAACGCGTAGCGCACGCGGCCGTACAGGTAGCGGCCGTTGCTGCCGAGCGGCGAGAGCACGTCGTAGGGCAGGTTGCCGAAGTAGTGGATGTCCTCGTTGGAGCGGTCCGGGTAGGCGTCGGTGAGGTTGCTGCCGCCGAGGGCCAGGCTCCAGCCCGGGGCGGGCGCGTACTCGACCTCGGCGTCCAGCTGCCATTCGGCGCCGTAGCGCTGCTCCGGCTGGAAGCCGCCGCCGAAGTCGAACACCCGCCTGGCGCTGCCGTGGCGCTGCACGCGCGCCAGCAGGTTCCAGCGGTGGCCGGCCCAGCTGGCGCTGAGGAGCGCGCGGGTGCGCGGCGCCGCGTCGGTGAGGGTGTTGCGTTCCTCCACCCCGAACAGCACGTAGGACGGATCCAGCGCCGACAGCTGCGGCGGGGTGGCGACGATGTGCTCCAGTTCGGTCTTCGCGTAGCTCCAGGCGCCGGTCAGCAGCAGGCGGCCACCGGCCAGGTGGTCGCGCCAGTTGGCCACCAGCTCGGCGCCGCGGGTGCGGGTGTCGGCGGCGTTGACGAAGAACTGCGCGCTCTCCAGGGCGGGGACGTCGAAGTTGGCGGCGACGAAGGCGGCCAGCGCGTCGCCGGTGATGGCCTCGGACAGGGCGATGCGATCGTCGATCTCGATCTGGAACAGGTCCAGCGACAGGTCGAGGCGTTCGCCGATGCGCGCGGCCAGGCCCAGGCCGAGGTTGTGCGACTGCTCCGGGTCGAGGTCGCGCGCGCCAAGGGCGCGGGCGATCGGGTTGGCCACCGCCAGCAGCCGGCCCTGCACCAGCTGCCCGGCGGCGTTGTAGCCGGTGCTGGTGGACTCGAAGCCGACCTGCGCCAGCGACGGCGCGCGGAAGTTGCTGGACAGCGTGCCGCGCAGTGCCAGCCGCGGGGTGAACGCGTGGCGCGCGGCGAGCTTGCCGGTGAACTGGCCGCCGAAGTCCTGGTAGTGCTCGTAGCGCGCGCTGAGGTCGGTGCTGAACGCCTCGCCGAAGGACGAGGACACGGTGGCGTAGGCGCTGGCCACCTCGCGGCGGAGGTTGGCCTGGTCCTGCGGGGTGAGGCCGCCACCGGCCTGGGCGCCGGCCGGGCGGTCGCGGTATGGGCCGGCGGCGTAGCTGGCCGGGTCGCCGGCGCCGGTCTGGTAACGCTCGGCGCGGAACTCGGCACCCAGGGCCAGCACGTGGTCCGCACCGGCGCCGGCGAAGCCGCGGCTGAAGTCCAGGTTGGCCAGGGTCTGGGCGAAGCGGTAGTCGGCCACGCGGAAGCGGGTGGGGCTGTCCGGACCCAGCGAGGCGTTGAGCGATTCGCGCAGCCGGTAGGTGAACTCGTTGGCACCATGGTCGAGGCTGGCGTCGTAGTCCCAGGCGCCGAGGCGGCCGCGCACGCCGGCCACCAGGCCGACGTCGAGGTTCTCGCCGACCGAAACCGGGCGGTAGCCGTGTGGATACACCTGCGGCCAGTTGGCCTCGCCTTCCGGGTAACGGTAGTAGTTGGCGCCCTCGGTATCGCGCTGGTGCCAGGTGCCGAAGCCGTACAGCGCGGCGTCGCCGGGCAGCGGCAGTTCGGCGTTGAACCAGCCGTCCAGCTGCCTGGAGTCGCCGTCGCCGAGGTGGTAGTTGCGGCGGCCTTGCACGGCGAGGTTGGCCGGGGTCTGGTCCCAGGGCGGAACCTGGTCGAAGCCGGCGCGGTTGGTGGCATTGCGCTGCTGGTAGCCGGCGCCCAGGCGCAGGAAGCCGCCGTCGCCCAGGGCGATGCCGGCCTGGCCATGGGCATGGCCAGTCTGGCCGTCGCTCAGGCGGCGCCCGATCGGCTCCAGCCGGGTGTGGTGCAAGCCATAGCCGGCCTCCAGGGCGCCGCCTTCGGCGCCGCCGGCGAGGATGATGTTGACCACTCCGGCCACCGCGTCCGATCCGTACTGGGCGCCGGCGCCATCGCGCAGCACCTCGATCCGCGCCACCGCGCCGACCGGGATGGCGTTGAAATCGACCGGCGTGGTGCCGCGGCCGATCTTGGAGTCGGTGGACACCACGGCGCTGGTGTGGCGGCGGCGCCCGTTGACCAGGACCAGCACCTGGTCCGGCGAGAGCCCGCGCAGCTGCGCCGCGCGCACGTGGTCGGCGCCGCCGGAGTTGGACTGGCGCGGGAAGTTGAACGAGGGCAGCAATGCCTGCAGCGCGCTGCCCAGTTCGCCGGACGGGCCCGTGGCGCGGCGCAGGTCCTCGGCGGTGAGCACGTCCACCGGCGAGGTGGACTCCAGCACGGTGCGGTCGCTGGCGCGGGTGCCGGTGACGATGACCTGGTCCAGGGTGGTGGCGGCGACGGGCGCCTGCGCGGCGGCGGTCGCGGGCAGGGCGAGGGTCAGGACGAGGGCGAGGCGGGTGCGGGAATGGGCGGACATGCGGCGGCCTGCTCGGGGATCCTTATATCCATCCGGATGGAGCGATAGGATAGGCGCGTCCTTCGCGGCCACGAGGCGTGGGATCGGCATCAGCACATGACGGCGGGTTATTTCCGTCGCAGGATGGGCTGCCGACACGCTTCGCGCCCTGGTTTCCTGGAGCTGCCATGCATCGTGTCCCCTGCCTTGCGCTGTTGCTTGCCGTGATGCTCCCGGCCTGCGCCGGTGCGCCGGCGGTGGGGCCGCGGCTGCAGGGCGATGCTACGCGCCCGGCCGAGGCCGCCGGCTGGGTGCGCAGCGAGCTGTATTTCGGCGTGGGCCGCGAAGATGGCCCCTCCACGCGGCCGCAGACCGACGCCATCGACGAGGCGCGCTGGCGCCGCTTCCTGGACGAGGAAGTCACCCCGCGCTTTCCCGACGGCCTGACCGTGCTCGATGCCTACGGCCAGTGGCTGTTCCGCGGCGACGCCGAGCCGCAGCGGCTGCGCAGCAAGGTGCTGGTGGTCCTGCACGAGGACACGCCGCAGCGCCGCGCCGATATCGAGGCCATCCGCCTGGCCTGGAAGCGGGCCACCGGCCACCAGTCGGTGCTGTGGTCGCGGCAGCCGGCCGAGGTTTCCTTCTGACCGGCGCGTGCCGGTCCCGCGATGCACGACCGTCCCGTCTCCACCCCACGAGGAGCCACCCGATGAACCCGTCGCACGTCATCCCGGCCCGGCGCTGCCGCCTGGCCACCGCCGTCGCCCTGCTGCTGGCCGTGCCGGTGCTGCACGCCCAGGAGGCCTCCACCCTCGATGCGGTGCAGGTCACCGCGCAACGCAAGGTCGAGAACATCCAGGACGTGCCGGTGTCGATCACCAGCGTGGATGCGGAGAAGCTCGAGCTGTATGGCTCCGGCGGCGCCGACATCCGCTTCCTCTCCGCGCGGGTGCCCAGCCTCAACATCGAGTCGTCCTACGGCCGCGCCTTCCCGCGCTTCTACATCCGCGGCCTGGGCAACACCGACTTCGACCTCAATGCCTCGCAGCCGGTGTCGCTGGTGTACGACGAGGTGGTGCAGGAGAGCCCGCTGCTGAAGGGCTTCCCGCTGTTCGACCTGGAGCGTGTGGAAGTGCTGCGAGGCCCGCAGGGCACGCTGTTCGGGCGCAATACCCCGGCCGGCGTGGTCAAGTTCGAATCGGTGCGGCCGTCGCGGGAGTTCGGCGGCTACGCGAAGCTGGGCCTGGGCAGCGACGAGATGGTCAACTTCGAGGGCGCGGTCGGCGGCGCGCTGGGCCAGCGCTGGTCGGCGCGCCTGTCGGCGCTGTACCAGCGCCGCGACGACTGGGTCGACAACACCCTCGACGGCGCGCCCAACGAGGGTTTCGAGGGCTACGACGAATCCGCGGTGCGGGTGCAGTTCCTGTACGAGGGCGACGCCTTCGAGGCGCTGCTGAACCTGCACCGGCGCGACCTCAACGGCACCGCGCGCCTGTTCCGCGCCAACATCATCCAGCCGGGCACGAACGACCTGGTCCCCGGCTTCGACCGCGAAAAGGTCTCGCTGGACGGCGTGAACTTCTCCGACCTGGAGACCTGGGGCGCCAATGCGCGCCTGCGCTGGGACTTCGATGGCCTGGTGCTGCACTCGATCAGCGGCTACGAGACCGCCGAGTCGCTCAACCGCGGCGACATCGACGGCGGCTACGGCGCGGTGTTCCTGCCTGATTCCGGCCCCGGCGTGATCCCGTTCGCCTCCGAGTCGGCCGACGGCCTGCCCGACCACGAGCAGCTGACCCAGGAGTTCCGCCTCGAATCGGACAACGACGGCCCGTTCAACTGGCAGGCCGGCCTGTTCTGGTTCCGCGAGGACATCACCATCCACGGCTTCAACTACGACTCGCTGGCCCCCGGCAACCCGCAGGCCGGCTTCGCCGTGCAGCAGCAGGAGAACACCGCCTGGGCCGTGTTCGCCTCCGGCGAGTACGACGCCACCGACCGGCTGAAGCTGCGCGGCGGCCTGCGCTATACCCGGGACAAGAAGGACTTCGCCGCCCAGGTGGTCGAAGGCGCGCCGTTTGGCGCGCCGGTGGGCGGCCCGTACCGGGTGCACACCGACGCCAACGATGTCAGCTGGGACGCCAGCGTGGTGTACGCGGTGGACGAGGACGTGAACCTGTACGCGCGCGTGGCCAAGGGCTTCCGCGCGCCCTCCATCCAGGGCCGGCTGCTGTTCGCCGATCCGGGCGCGCCCAACGGCGGCGTGACCACCGCCGATTCGGAGGAGGTGATCTCCTGGGAGGCCGGCATCAAGGCCGACCTGTGGGACCGCCGCGCGCGCCTGGGCTTCTACCTGTTCCGCTACACGGTCGACGACCAGCAGATCATCGCCGTCGGCGGCGGCAGCAACATCGCCACCCTGCTCAACGCCGACCGCACCGTGGGCCAGGGCTTCGAGCTGGACCTGGAGGCGTACCTGGCCGACCAGCTGCTGGTCACCCTCGGTTCCAGCTACAACGACACCGAAATCCGGGACGACACCCTGGCGGTGGCGCCGTGCGCCGCCTGCACCGTGACCGACCCGCTGGACGCATCCGGCCGCGCCCTGATCGACGGCAACCCGTTGCCGCAGGCGCCGGAGTGGGTGCACAACCTCAGCGCGCGCTATGGCGTGCCGCTGGCCGGTGGCGAGCTGTACTTCCTCACCGACTGGGCCTACCGCAGCGAGGTCAACTTCTTCCTGTACGAGTCGCGCGAGTTCCGCGGCAAGTCCTCGCTGGAAGGCGGCCTGCGCATCGGCTACCTGTGGAACCAGGGCGACCGGGAAGTGGCACTGTTCGGCCGCAACATCACCGACCAGGAGCGCATCGTCGGCGCGATCGACTTCAACAACCTCACCGGCTTCCTCAACGAGCCGCGTACCTGGGGCGTGGAGTTCCGCACCCGGTTCTGACCGCGGACGGGGCCGCCGCCGCCGCCGGCCCCGTCGCGCCTTCCCAGCCTCACGGGCCGGCCGGCGCCGTCCCGCTTCCACGCGACCCGAGCGAAGACCATCCCGATGTCCAATGCCCCCGTCCAGCCCCGCCCCCTGCCCTGGATCGTCGCCGGCGACCTCAACGGCTTCTTCGGCCTGGTGGTCGACAACCTGTCCATCCTCGGCTTCATCGCCGCGGCCCTGGTCGGGATCTTCCAGTTCCCGGCGGAGGTCGTGTTCGGGCGCATGTTTCCCGGCACCGCGCTGGGCGTGCTGGTGGGCAACCTGGTCTACACGGTGATGGCGCGGCGCCTGGCACTGCGCAGCGGGCGCGACGACGTCACTGCCATGCCACTTGGCCTGGATGCGCCGACCAGCATCGGCATGGCCCTGCTGGTGCTGGGTCCTGCCTATGCCGGCTTCACGGGGCAGGGCATGGCCACCGATGCGGCGGCAATGGCGACCTGGCAGCTGGGCATGGCCTCGCTGGTGGTGATGGGCGTGCTCAAGCTGGTGCTGTCCTTCGCCGGTGACTGGGTCACGCGGGTGCTGCCGCGCGCGGCACTGCTGGGTTCCATCGGCGGCGCCGCGCTGGCGCTGCTGGGTTTCCTGCCGCTGATCGAAACCCTGCGCAATCCGGTGGTCGGCATCGCCACCCTCGGCCTGCTGCTGTACGTGCTGGTCGGCAAGGGGCGGCTGCCATGGCGGGTGCCGGGCGTGTTCGCCGCGTTCGTCGCCGGCACCGCGCTGTACTACGGGCTGGGCCTGGCCGGCCTGGGCCTGCCGGGCTTCGAACTGCCGCCGCTGCAGCCGCTGGCCTTCGTGCTGCCGCTGCCCAATGCCGGCTTCATCGCCGGACTGCCGTATACCGTGCCCTACCTGCCGCTGCTGCTGCCGTTCGGTCTGCTGATGGTGGTCGGCGGCATCAACGTGGCCGAAAGCGCGCGCGCGGCCGGCGACGACTACCGCACCCGCGACGTGTTGCTGGCCGAGGCGGTGTCCACCCTGGTCGCCGGTTTCTGCGGCGGCGTGGCCCAGACCACGCCCTACATCGGCCAGCCGGCGTACAAGCACATGGGCGCGCGCCACGGCTACACCCTGCTGACCGGCCTGTTCATCGGCCTGGGCGGCGTGTTCGGCTACGTGTCGATGCTGGTGCAGTGGCTGCCGGTGGCGGTGCTGGCGCCGATCATCGTCTACGTCGGCCTGGACATCACCCTGCAGGCCTTCCACGAAAGCCCGCGCCGGCACGCGCCGGCGGTGGCGCTGGCGTTCCTCCCGGCCATCGCCTACCTGCTGGTGATCAAGCTGGGCAATCCGGCCTGGATCCCGACGGCGACCTTCGCCGCGCTGTACGAGGGCGGCGACGGCCACGGCCTGGCCGACCTGGCCGCAATCGTGACCCTGGGCAACGGCTTCATCATCACCGCGATGCTGTGGGGCACGGCGCTGGTGGCGCTGGTGGAGCAGCAGCCGCGCCGTGCCGCAGCGGTGCTGCTGCTGGCCGCGCTGCTGACCCTGGTCGGGGTGGTCCACTCGGTGGATCCGCGCGGCGGGATCTATCTGCCGTGGTCGCTGCAGGGCGTGCGCGCCACCATCGCCTGGCAGTTCGCCGCGGCCTACGCGGTGCTGGCGCTGCTGCTGGGCCTGCTGTCGTTGCAGGCGCCGCGCCCGGCGCAGGCGCCCGGCGCGCACTGAATCCGACCGGCGGCGGGAACCCCGCGCGCCGGCGCCGGTCACACCTGCATGTCCGCAACAGAAGGAGACGACATGCAGCAAGCACGCACGCGGCCGGCCCGTTGGCCCTGGCTGCTGGTGGCCATCGCGGTGGCCGCGGCCGCCTGGTGGCTGTTGCGGCCCGCGCCGCCGGCGCAACCGCAGGCACCGGCGGCGGCCTCCGCACCGGCGACCGGCGACGAACTGCCGCCGCCGCCCATGGCCGGCGAGGACGGGCCGCCTGGCATCCAGCATCCGGTGGAGCCGCCCGCCGAGGCCGCCGACGCGGCCATCCCCGCCCTGGCCGACAGCGATGCGGTGGTGCTGCAGGAACTGGAGGCACTGGCCGGCGACGCCCCGCTCCTGTCGATCCTGGTGCGCGAGCACGTGGTGCAGCGCCTGGTGGTGATGGTCGACAACCTCACCCAGCCGCATGTGCCGGCCACGGCGCTGGCCTTGCGCCAGGTGCCCGGCGGCTACGCGGTGGTGGAAGGCGAGGGCGGCACGGTGGCCGATGGCGAGGCCAATGCCGCGCGCTATGCGCCTTACGTGGCCGCCTTCGCCGCGGCCGACGCGCAGCGCATGGCCGCGCTGTACCGCCGCTTCTATCCGCTGTTCCAGCAGGCCTATGCCGAGATCGCCGGCCCGGACGCGTACTTCAACGACCGCCTGGTGCAGGTGATCGACCACCTGCTGCAGGCGCCGGTGCCGCCGGCCGGCGCGGAGCTGGTGCGCGATGAACGCGGGCGCTGGCGCTACGCCGACCCGGCGCTGGAATCGGCCTCGGTCGGGCACAAGGCGCTGATGCGGCTTTCCGCCGCGCAGCAGGCCGAGGTCAAGGCCCAGCTGCGCGCGCTGCGCCGGGCACTGGCGCGGCCCTGAGGGCCACGGGCGGGCGGCGCGGGAGTATCCTGCCCGCCCGCCCGTGCCGTTTCGCCCCGATGTCCGGCGCCGCCCCACGCCCGTTCTCCCTGTCCACGGCCGCCGAGCCCACCGTGTTCCAGCAGCTGCTGGGCGCGCCGTTCTTCAACCTCCCGCCGAGCCTGCGCCGCCTGCATTCGATCCGCGGCCAGGATGCGTTCGCCGGCGAAGTGGACATCGAGCGCGGCCGCGGCCTGCTGGCGCGCCTGTGCGGCCGCCTGGCGGGCATGCCTCCGGCGATGCAGGCGGCGCCGCTGCGGGTGGAGTTCAGCGCCGATCCGCGGTCCGAGACCTGGCGCCGCCAGTTCGGCAGCCACCGCCTGGCCACCCGCCTGCGCTGCCGCAAGGGCCTGCTGGCCGAGCGCCTGGGCCCGCTGCAGTTCCGTTTCGCGGTGCACGCGGCCGAGGGCACGATCTACTGGAACGTGGCCCGCGTGCGCCTGCTGGGGGTGCTGCCGCTGCCGGCGCGGCTGTTCCAGCGCGTGCGCTGCCGCGAATGGGAGCAGGACGGGCGCTACCACTTCCACGTGGAGGCCGCCCTGCCGCTGGCCGGGCCGGTGATCGCCTACCACGGCTGGCTGGAACCGGCTGCGGACGAAGCCGGCTGAGGCGGCGCGCTCAGGCGGGCAGGTCGGCCGGGCCGGTCTGCAGCAGGAAGGCCAGCTTGCGTTCACGCGGCAGGCGCTTGATCTGCCACTCGGCGCGCGAGGCACTGGCGCGGTCCGGGAACGGGCGGCTGCCAAGCAGGCGCAGCGGCGGGTTGGCCCGGGTATAGCGCGCGCCCTTGCCGGCCAGATGGGCCTGGTAGCGCACCTCCACGTCCGGGCTGATGCCGGCGTACCAGGCGCCGTTGCGGCATTCGATCAGGTACAGGAACCAGGGGCGGGCCGGGGCGGGCATGGCCGGATTATCCCGAACGGAGGCCGGCTCTGCGTATCGCCGGGGCTTGAAACCGGCCAGGCCAGCCGCATCTGGTGGACATCGCCGGCCTCGCCGGCCCCCTCTTCGAGGAATATCCGATGCGGATGGACAAGCTCACCTCGCGTTTCCAGCAGGCGCTGGCGGACGCGCAGTCGCTGGCCGTGGGCCGCGACCACAACCTGCTCGAGCCGGTGCACGTGATGGTTGCCCTGCTGGACCAGGCCGGCGGCAGCACCCGGCCGCTGCTGGCCCAGGCCGGGGTCAACGTGCCGCTGCTGCGCGAGCGCCTGGGCGAGGCCCTGGAGAGGCTGCCGAAGGTCGCCGGCCAGGCCGGCAGCCTGTCGGTCGGCAACGACCTGGGCCGGCTGCTCAACCTGACCGACAAGCTGGCCCAGCAGAAGGGCGACCAGTTCATCGCCAGCGAGTGGTTCGTGCTGGCCGCGCTGGAGGACACCGGCGCCGTCGGCCAGGCGCTCAAGGCCGCCGGCGCTGACAAGGCGCGCCTGCAGGCGGCGATCGACAAGGTGCGTGGCGGCGAGACCGTGCAGTCGGAGAACGCCGAGGACCAGCGCCAGGCGCTGGAGAAGTACACCATCGACCTCACCGCGCGCGCCGAGTCCGGCAAGCTGGACCCGGTGATCGGCCGCGACGAGGAAATCCGCCGCACCATCCAGGTCCTGCAGCGCCGCACCAAGAACAACCCGGTGCTGATCGGCGAGCCGGGCGTGGGCAAGACCGCGATCGTGGAAGGCCTGGCCCAGCGCATCGTCAAGGGCGAGGTGCCCGAGCAGCTCAAGGGCAAGCGCGTGCTGAGCCTGGACATGGGCGCGCTGATCGCCGGCGCCAAGTTCCGCGGCGAGTTCGAGGAACGGCTGAAGGCCGTGCTCAACGACCTGGCCAAGAACGAAGGCCAGATCATCCTGTTCATCGACGAGCTGCACACCATGGTCGGCGCCGGCAAGGCCGAGGGCGCCATGGACGCCGGCAACATGCTCAAGCCGGCGCTGGCCCGCGGCGAGCTGCACTGCATCGGCGCCACCACCCTGGACGAGTACCGCCAGTACGTGGAGAAGGACGCCGCGCTGGAGCGCCGCTTCCAGAAGGTGTTCGTGGGCGAGCCGAGCGTGGAGGACACCATCGCCATCCTGCGCGGCCTCAAGGAGCGCTACGCGGTGCACCACGGGGTGGAGATCACCGACCCGGCGATCGTGGCGGCGGCGACCCTGTCCAACCGCTACATCGCCGACCGCCAGCTGCCGGACAAGGCCATCGACCTGATGGACGAGGCCGCCAGCCGCATCCGCATGGAGATCGACTCCAAGCCCGAGGAGCTGGACCGCCTCGAGCGCCGCCTGATCCAGCTGAAGATCCAGCGCGAGATGTTGAAGAAGGAGACCGACGAGGCCTCGAAGCAGCGCCTGGCCGACCTGGAGAGCGACATCGGAAAGCTCGAGCGCGAGTTCGCCGATCTCGACGAGGTGTGGAAGTCGGAGAAGGCTGCCCTGCAGGGCGCCACGAAGATCAAGGAGCAGATCGAGCAGGCCCGGCTGGAGCTGGAGGCCGCCCAGCGCCGCCAGGACTACGCGAAGATGAGCGAGATCCAGTACGGCGTGCTGCCGGCGCTGGAGAAGCAGCTGGCCGCGGCCGACGAGGCCGAGAAGAAGGAGTTCCGCCTGGTCCAGGACAAGGTGACCGCCGAGGAGATCGCCGAGGTGGTCAGCCGCTGGACCGGCATCCCGGTCAGCAAGATGCTGGAGGGCGAGCGCGACAAGCTGCTGCGCATGGAGGAGGAGCTGCACAAGCGCGTGGTCGGCCAGGACGAGGCGATCCGCGCGGTGTCCGACGCGGTGCGTCGCTCGCGTGCCGGCCTGTCCGATCCGAACCGCCCGATCGGCTCGTTCCTGTTCCTGGGCCCGACCGGCGTGGGCAAGACCGAGCTGTGCAAGGGCCTGGCCGAGTTCCTGTTCGACAGCCCCGAGGCCATGGTCCGCATCGACATGAGCGAGTTCATGGAGAAGCACTCGGTGGCCCGCCTGATCGGCGCGCCCCCGGGTTACGTCGGCTACGAGGAGGGCGGCTACCTGACCGAGGCCGTGCGCCGCCGGCCGTACTCGCTGATCCTGCTGGACGAGGTGGAGAAGGCGCATCCGGACGTGTTCAACATCCTGCTGCAGGTGCTGGACGACGGCCGCCTGACCGACGGCCAGGGCCGCACGGTGGACTTCCGCAACACGGTCATCGTGATGACCTCCAACCTCGGCTCGCACCAGATCCAGGAACTGTCCGGCGACGGTTCGCCGGAGGCCTACGTGCAGATGAAGGCGGCGGTGATGGGCGTGGTGCAGGCGCACTTCCGCCCGGAGTTCATCAACCGGCTGGACGAGATCGTGGTGTTCCACCCGCTGGACAAGGCGCAGATCAAGTCCATCGCCCGGATCCAGCTGCACGGCCTGGAGAAGCGCCTGCACGAGCGCGGCCTGAAGCTGGAGCTGTCGGACGCGGCCCTGGAAGTGCTGGGCAACGTCGGCTTCGACCCGGTTTACGGCGCCCGTCCGCTCAAGCGCGCGATCCAGGCCCAGGTGGAGAACCCGCTGGCGCAGAAGATCCTGTCCGGCGAGTTCGGCAACGGCGACACCGTCAAGGTGGATGCCGACGGGGGCCACCTGGTCTTCGCGCGGGCGTGAACTGGTGATGGGTGATCGGGGCGGGCGGCGCCTGGGGGCGCCGCCCGCCTTTGCGGAATGAGGACATTCCGCGCGGCGATGGTTGGCCCTGAAACCGTGCGATCCGTCGCGCCTTTGCTCGGCTATCTTCGGCGCTCCTGTCCACCGCAACCGCGAGCGCATCGATGAGTGCACCGAACTGGAAGCCCGAGACCCTGGCCGTCCATGCCGGCTACAGCCCGGACCCGACCACCCGCGCGGTGGCGGTGCCGATCTACCAGACGGTGGCCTACGCCTTCGACAACACCCAGCACGGCGCCGACCTGTTCGACCTCAAGGTCCCGGGCAACATCTACACCCGGATCATGAACCCGACCCAGGACGTGCTCGAGCAGCGCCTGGCCGCGCTCGAGGGCGGCATCGGCGCGCTGGCCCTGGCCTCGGGGCAGGCCGCGATCACCTATGCGATCCAGACCATCGCCGAGGCCGGCGACAACATCGTTTCCTCCAGCGCGCTGTACGGCGGCACCTACAACCTGTTCGCCCACACCCTGCCGCAGTTCGGGATCGAGGCGCGGCTGGCCGACTACCGCGACCCGGACGCGTTCGCCAGGCTGATCGACGGGCGCACCAAGGCGGTGTTCGTCGAGTCGATCGGCAACCCGCGCGGCAACGTCACCGACATCGAGGCGGTGGCGAAGGTCGCGCACGAGCACGGGGTGCCGCTGATCGTGGACAACACCGTGGCCACGCCCTACCTGCTGCGGCCGTTCGACCATGGTGCCGACATCGTGGTCCACTCGCTGACCAAGTACCTGGGCGGCCATGGCAACAGCGTCGGCGGCGCGATCGTCGATTCCGGGCGCTTCCCCTGGGCCGAGCACAAGCAGCGCTTCCCGCGCCTGAACGAGCCGGACGTCAGCTACCACGGCGTGGTCTACACCGAGGCCCTGGGCCCGGCGGCCTACATCGGGCGCGCGCGGGTGGTGCCGCTGCGCAACACCGGCGCGGCGATCTCGCCGTTCAACGCGTTCCTGATCCTGCAGGGCATCGAGACCCTGGCGCTGCGCATGGACCGGATCAACCAGAACACCCTGGCCGTGGCCCGCTACCTGAAGCAGCACCCGAAGGTGGCCTGGGTGAACTACGCCGGCCTGGACGACCATCCTGAGCATGCGCTGGTGCGCAGGTACCTGCCGAAGGGCGCTTCCGGCCTGCTGACCTTCGGCCTGCCCGGCGGGCGCGAGGCCGGCGCGCGCTTCCTCGATGCGCTGCAGCTGTTCACCCGCCTGGTGAACATCGGCGACGCCAAGTCGCTGGCCACCCATCCGGCATCGACCACCCACCGCCAGCTGTCGCCGGAGGAACTGGAGAAGGCCGGGGTCAGCGAGGACACCGTGCGCCTGTGCGTGGGCATCGAGCACATCGACGACCTGGTCGCCGACCTGGAGCAGGCGCTGGCAGCGGCCTGATGCGAAACGGCCACCGCGGGCGGGTGCCGCGGTGGCCGTGGATCGACAGGGTGAACAGGCTTTCCACGCGTGTCCCGGGTCAGACCGGCGGCACCGCCACGTCGCCGCGGTTGGCGTAGCGGTAGGCCGGGGTCGACATGACCATCTCCGCCAGCGAGTAGGCCAGCTCGCGCTCGGCCATGACCGCGCCGTCGGCGCCGTGGGCCAGCAGGTGCTTGACCTCGGCGTCGCTGTGCGCGCGCGCCAGCACCGGCAGGGCGGGGTTGAGCGCGCGCAGCTTGGCGATCGCCTCGCCGGCTTCCAGCGGCTGCGGGATGGCGAGGATGGCGATGCTGGCCGATTCCGGATGCGCCTCGGCCAGGACCTTGTCCGAGGCGGCATGGCCGCGGATGCCGGGAATGCCGGCGGCGTGGGCGCGGTCCACGTGCAGGCTGTTGTCGTCGATGATCACCACCGGCACGCCGCGGTCGCGCAGCACGTTGGCCAGTTCGCTGCCGACCCGGCCGTAGCCGATCACGATGGCGTGGTTGCCGGCCTGCAGCGGCGGCCCCGGCTGCACCTCCGGCTCCGGCTGCACCTGGACCTCCTCGCGGTGGCGCGCCTCCCAGCGGTCCAGCAGCATGAAGATCATCGGGTTGAGCATAATCGAGATCAGCGCGCCGGCCAGCACCAGGGCCTGGCCGGTGGGCGGCAGGATCTGCAGGCTCACGCCCAGGCCGGCGATGATGAAGGCGAACTCGCCGATCTGCGCCAGCGAGGCGGAGATGGTCAGCGCGGTGGCCTTGGGGTGGCCGAAGGCACGCACGATCAGGAACGCCGCCGCCGACTTGCCGAACATGATGATCGCCGCGGTGCCCAGCACCTGCCAGGGGTGCTCGAGCAGGATCTTCGGGTCGAACAGCATGCCGACGGAAACGAAGAACAGCACCGCGAACGCGTCGCGCAGCGGCAGCGAGTCGTTGGCCGCCTTGTGGCTGAGCTCGGACTCGTTGAGCATCATGCCGGCGAAGAACGCGCCCAGGGCGAAGGACACGCCGAACAGGGCCGCGGCGCCGAACGCCACGCCCAGGGCGATGGCCAGCACCGACAGGGTGAACAGCTCGCGCGAACCGGTGGCGGCGATGCGCTCCAGCACCCACGGGATCACCCGGCGCCCGACCAGCAGCATCACCGCCACGAACAGGCCCAGCTGGACGAAGGTCCAGCCGATCGAGGCCATCACGCTGCCGAAGCTGTGGCTCTCGCCGCCGGCCTGCGGGCCGAACAGGCCGGCGATCACCGGCATCATGACCAGGGCCAGGACGCAGGCCATGTCCTCGACGATCAGCCAGCCCACCGCGATCTTGCCGCGCACGGTCTCCAGCAGGCGCCGTTCCTCCATGGCCCGCAGCAGGACCACGGTGGAGGCGGTGGCCAGGGAGAAGCCGAACACGATGCCATGCAGGTGCGACCAGCCCATCAGCCAGGCCACGCCCCAGCCCAGCAGGGTCGCCACCGCGATCTGCGCCACCGCGCCGGGAATGGCGATCCACTTCACCTCCAGCAGGTCCTGCATGGAGAAGTGCAGGCCGACGCCGAACATCAGCAGCATCACGCCGATCTCGGCCAGCTGGTTGGCGATCTCCTGGTCGGCGACGAAGCCCGGCGTGAACGGGCCGACGCAGATACCGGCGATCAGGTAGCCGACAAGCGGGGAGAGGCGCAGGCGGTTGGCCAAGGCGCCGAGGACGAAAGCCAAGGCCAGGCCAACCGCGACGATGTCGATCAGGCTGGTGTCGTGATGCATCAGGGGAGGTCGTGTGCGGGAATCCGCCCGGCCCCCGAGTTTCGCTGATGCCGGTGTCCCGCGTAAATAAAACGTTGGCACGAATCGTGCCGCGTGCTCGTCCGGTCCTGGCCGCCGAAGTGGACCAGGCTTCGTGGGACAGGGAAAGCCGGGCTGGAATCACCCGGGTGCCGCGGCGGCGCGGCCCCCGCGGCCAGTCGGGCCCAAAAGGAAAGGCCCCGGCAATGCCGGGGCCTCCATGGGGAGCGGACCGCGCCCGCTTACCAGGCGTAGCCCACCCGGCCGTACACGTAGCGGCCGTTGAAGCCGAACGGCGAGTACAGGCTGTACGGGATCATGCCGGAGGTGGAGTTCACGAAGATCGTCTCCTCTGGGTACTCGTCCAGCACGTTGTCCGCGCCCAGGGTGAGGGTCCAGCCGGTGGCCGGGCGGAAGCTCACCGCGGTGTCCAGGGTCCACCTGGCGCTGTAGGTCTGGTCCTGCGCCGCGATGCTGGCGTGGCGGCTGGTGAACTCGCCGTAGCGGGTGGCGTTGGCGCTGAAGTCCCACTGCGCCAGCTTCCAGATCGCGCCCAGGGCGAACTTGTCGCGCGGCGCGCCTTCCTCGATGCGCCCGCGCTCGTCGCGGCCGATGCGCTCCAGGTTGGCGCCCAGCGAAGCCAGCGCCGCCGGGTTGGGGGCGATCCGGGTGACCTCGGTCTTGTTGTGGTTGTAGCTGGCGGTCAGGTCCAGGTTTGATGCGGCCAGCGGCACCGACCAGGTGCCGACCACGTCCACGCCGCGGGTGCGGGTGTCGACGGCGTTGTTGAAGTAGCGCGCCGCGGTCACCCCGGGGAAGCCGAGCCCGGCCAGCAGGTCCTGCGCCGCCTGGTTGCCGGTGAGGTTGAGGTTGGACGACAGCACGATGCGGTCGTCGACCTCGATCTGGTAGGCATCGATGGTCAGGTACACCCGCTCGGCCGGCTGCAGCACCAGGCCCAGGCTGTAGGACAGCGAGGTCTCGGCCTTCAGCGGCTCGGCGCCCAGGGCCTGGGCGACGGCGCCGGTGGCCGGGAAGGTGCCGGTTTCGGTGACCACGCTGTTGTTGATGTTGGTGGTGACCGCCTGGTAGTTCTGCTGCGCCAGGGCCGGGGCGCGGAAGCCGCTGGCCACGGTGGCGCGCAGGGCGACCGCGTCGCTGAAGGCGTAGCGCGCCGAGAGCTTGCCCGAGGTCTCGCTGCCGAAGTCCGAGTAGTCCTCGTAGCGGGCGGTGATGCCGGCCGACAGCCGCTCGCTCAGGTCCGCCTCCAGCCCGGCGTAGACCGCATGGCTGTCGCGCTGGTAGCTGCCGGCGTTGCGCGGGGTGAAGCCGCCGAAGCCCTCGGCGCCGGAGCCGAAGTAGGAATCCGGCTCGCCCGGTCCCTGGCGCCATTCCTCGTCGCGGTACTCGGCGCCGAAGGAAACGGTGGCCGGGTAGGCCAGGCCGATGTCCAGGGTCTTGGCGAAGTCGGCGTTGAACACGTCCTGGGCGTAGTGCAGGTTGCCGGCGTAGAAGCTGCGCGGGCTGTCCACGCCCAGCGCGTAGTTGATGGTGTTGCGGGTGTGGAAGTCGAGGTCGTTGCTGCCGAAGCTGTAGCTCAGGTCCCAGGTCCAGCCGCTGGCGGTGCTGCCCTTGTAGCCCAGCACCGCGCTGCGGTCCTTGGAATCCTGGTCGATCTGCGGCACGTAGCCGTCCGGGTAGACCTGGGCCAGCAGCGCGCCCTGGTTCCTGTGGTTGCGCGAGCGGTAGAACGCGAACGAGGTGATGTCGCGGTTGCTGGCGATCGCGGTGAGGTAGACCTGGGAGCGCTCGCCGACGTTGAACGCGGCGTTGGCCGAGACCGCGAACTGGTCCACGTCGGCCTCGCCGAAGCGGAAGGCGCGCTCGCCCACGCCGGGGAAGTTGCCGGTGTGCGGCGCGGTGCCCTGGTAGGGGCCGGAGCGGTTGGTCGGGTCCTGCTGCCCGACCTGGGCGGCCAGGTGCACGGTGCCGCCTTCGCGGCCCAGGCTCAGCCCGGCGTCGCCGGCCAGCTGCCACTGGGTGCCGTCGCCCTCGGAATACTCGCCGCCGCTGGCGACCAGGCTGCCGCCTTCGCCGGCGCCCTTGAGCACGATGTTGACCACGCCGGCGATCGCGTCCGAGCCGTACTGCGCCGAGGCGCCGTCGCGCAGCACCTCGACCCGCTCGATCGCCGCCACCGGGATGGCGTTGAGGTCCACCGCCGAGGAGCCGCGGCCGATGGTGCCGTTGACGTTGACCAGGGCCGAGACGTGGCGGCGCTTGCCGTTGACCAGCACCAGCACCTGGTCCGGCGACAGCCCGCGCAGCTGCGCCGGGCGCACGCCGCTGGTGCCGTCGGCCATGGCCGGGCGCGGGAAGTTCAGCGAGGGCAGGGCGCGGGCCAGGGCGGTGGCCAGCTCGGTGGTGCCGGTGGCCGACAGCGCCTCCGGGGTGATGATGTCGATCGGCGACTGCGATTCGGCGACCGTGCGGTCGGCGATGCGGGTGCCGGTGACGATCAGGGTGTCGAGCATGGAGGGGGCGCGGTTGCCGGTGTCGCCGGCGTCCTGGGCATGCGCCGCCGGAGCGGCCAGCAGGGCGGTGGTCACGGCGGCGGCGAGAAGATGCGGCTTGAGGGCCATGGGGGGGGTACTCCTTGCTGCGTGGAACGGATGCACTGCACTGTTGGCGGTCCAGGACTGGATGCTGGCCCGCTGGGATGTCAAGTATTCGTTAACGTAGAATGGACGTCGCAGGATGCCTGGCCATCTGCACATTCCCTTTCGTTCTAAGTCCTCCGTCCGATGATTTCCCTGCGCAACTTCGCGCTGCGCCGCGGCGAGCGCCTGCTGCTGTCGAACGTCGACCTGGCCCTGCACGCGGGCTACCGGGTGGGCGTGGTCGGACGCAACGGCACCGGCAAGTCCAGCCTGTTCGCCGCCATCCGCGGCGAGCTGGAGCCCGACAAGGGCGACGTCGACCTGCCCGGCAGGCTGCGCATCGCCTCGGTGGCGCAGGAGACGCCGGCGTTGCCGGAGCCGGCGCTGGATTTCGTGCTTTCCGGCGACGAGGTCATCGCCAAGGTACTGCGCGAGGAGGCCGAGGCCAACGCCCGCGAGGACTGGGAGGCCGTGGCCGCGGCGCACCAGAAGCTGGCCGAGCTCAACGGCTACGACGCCGAGGCCCGCGCCGGGCGCCTGCTGCACGGCCTGGGTTTCCCGGCCGAGACCCACCGCCGCCCGGTGGCCTCGTTCTCCGGCGGCTGGCGCGTGCGCCTGAACCTGGCGCGCGCGCTGATGATGCCCTCGGACCTGCTGCTGCTGGACGAGCCGACCAACCACCTGGACCTGGACGCGGTCTACTGGCTGGAGCAGTGGCTACTGAAGTACCCCGGTACCTTGCTGCTGATCTCGCACGACCGCGAGTTCCTGGACAACGTCGCCACCCACACCCTGCACCTGCACGGCGGCAACGCGAAGCTGTACGTGGGCGGCTACACCGACTTCGAGCGCCAGCGTGCCGAGCAGCTGCGCCAGCAGCAGATCGCATTCGAGAAGGAGCAGGCCGAGCGCGCCCACCTGCAGAGCTTCATCGACCGCTTCAAGGCCAAGGCCTCCAAGGCGCGCCAGGCGCAGAGCCGGATGAAGCGCCTGGCCAAGCTGGCCGGCACCGAGGCGGTGCGGGTGGAGCGCGAGTTCACGATCGAATTCGCCTCGCCCAGCCGCCTGCCGCATTCGCTGATCCGGCTGCAGGACGCGCAGTGCGGCTATCCGCCCGAGCCGGGCAGTGGCGGCCAGCCCGCGGTGATCCTCAGGGACGTCGGCTTCGGCCTGGAGGCCGGCGACCGCATTGGCCTGCTTGGCCCCAACGGCGCCGGCAAGACCACCCTGGTGCGCACCCTGGTCGGCGAACTGCCGCCGCTGGCCGGCGAGCGCAACGCGCACCCGGACCTGCGGATCGGCTACTTCGCCCAGCACACGGTGGAGTCGCTGCGCGAGGGGCAGTCGCCGATCGACCACTTCCGCGAACTCTCGCCGGACGCGCCGACCCAGGCCTTCCGCGACTTCCTCGGCAAGTGGAACTTCCCCGGCGACCGCGCCTTCGAGCCGGTGGACGGCTTCTCCGGCGGCGAGCGCGCGCGCCTGGCCCTGGCCCTGATCGCCTGGCAGCAGCCCAACGTGCTGCTGCTGGACGAGCCGACCAACCACCTGGACCTGGAAATGCGCGAGGCGCTGGCCGAGGCGCTGGCCGACTTCGACGGCGCGATCGTGATGGTCAGCCACGACCGCCACCTGATCGGCCTGGTCTGCGACAGTTTCTGGCGCGTGGCCGACGGCGTGGTCGAGCCGTTCGCCGGCGACCTGGACGACTATGCGGCGTGGCTGCGCACCCGCCCGGTGGCGCAGGGCACCCGCGCGCGCCTGGAGCAGGAAGCGGCGCCGGCACCCGCGCCGGCGGCGGCCGCGCCTCCGCCGGCGCCGGCGAAGAAGCCGGCCAACCCGGTCAAGCTGGCCGCCGCCGAAAAGAAGGTCGCCGAGCTCGAGGCCCAGCTGGCCGAGGTGGACGCGCAGCTGGCCGATCCGGCCAACATGTCTGACCCGGCGCGCCTGGCCGCCCTGGCCCGCGACCGCGAGGCCCTGGCCGCGCGCCTGGAGCAGGCCGAGCAGGCCTGGCTGGAAATGCTGGATTGAAGGCCTGGGCGCGGTCGTGCGCCCGCCCTCCGGCCGCTTACTCCGCGGCCCGGCCCTGTTCCTCCAGCCACAGCCGGAACCGCCGCGCCGGCTCGCGCTCGGCGCGCGAGCGCAGCCGGGTCAGCCAGTAGCGGCCCAGGTCCACGGTCTGCGCGAACGGCTGCAGCAGCCGGCCCTCGCCCAGCTCGCGCGCGAACAGGCGCAGCGGCAGCAGGGCCACGCCGGTGCCGGCGGCGGCCGCGGCGGCCAGCGCCAGCGAGGAATCGAACACCGGCCCCCGCGCCTCCACGCCGGCAACGCCGGCGGCGCCCAGCCAGCGCGGCCATTCGTCGGCGCGGTAGGAGCGCAGCAGCGGCACGCCGGCCAGGTCGCCGGGCCCGCGCAGGCGCTCGGCCAGCTGCGGCGCGCACAGCGGCGCGAACGGGGTATCCAGCACCGGAGTGCAGGCCTGGCCCTGCCAGTCGCCGTCGCCGAAGCGGATCGCCAGGTCCAGGCCCTCGCTGGCCAGGTCGATGCGGTTGTTGTGGGTCTGCACCCGCAGTTCGATGTCCGGGTGCGCGGCCTCGAACGCCGGCAGCCGCGGCAGCAGCCAGCCGGCGGCGAAGGTCGCCACCGCGCCCACGGTCAGCACCTGCCTGCCCTGCGCGCCGAGGAAGCGCTGCATGCCCTCGGCGATGCGGTCGAACGCGTCCTGCAGCACCGGGTACAGCGCCGCGCCCTCCTCGGTCAGCGCCACCCCGCGCGGCAGGCGGTGGAACAGGGCCACGCCCAGGCGCTGCTCGAGGGTACGGATCTGGTGGCTCAGCGCGGCCTGGCTCACGCACAGCTCCAGCGCGGCGCGGGTCAGGTTCTGGTGGCGGGCGGCGGCCTCGAAGGCACGCAGCGCGTTGAGCGGGAGCGGCGGGCGTGGCATCGCGGACGGAAGTGAAGTGGACGGCCGAGGCTACCGCAGCTGGACCGGCGCGGTGTCCCGGGCCGGCAGCCGCCCCGGCATCCGTGCAGGTCTGCAAGGCGGGCGCCGACCACGGCAGTGCCGGGAACCTGCACGGCGCCACAAGGACAGCTAATGGCTGTTCCCGAAAACTTGCGATGGTGGCCCGTCGCCGGCCCTGCCCATACTCGGCTCCCACCCCCGAGGAGGATGGATCCATGCCCGACCGCCGCAGTTTCCTGCAGTCCGCCGGCCTGGCCGCCGCGTCCATGCTGGCCATGCCGGCACTGGCCCGCGCCGCCGTCCCCGCGAGCGCGGCCGCCGGCGACAGGACGCGGGCACGCATTGCCGCCGCACCGGACTTCGCCGCGCTGGAGGCGGCCAGCCAGGGCCGGCTGGGCGTGGCGGTGCTCGAGGCCGGCAATGGCCGCTACCTGGCCGGGCACCGCGCGGACGAGCGTTTCCCGATGTGCAGCACGTTCAAGGCGTTGCTGGCCGCGGCGGTGCTGGCACGGGCCGATCGCGGCGCGCTGGACCTGGACGAACGCCTGCCGGTGCGCGCGGCCGACCTGGTCCCGCATGCCCCGGTCACCCGCCGCCACGTGGGCAAGGACCTGGGCGTGCGCGACCTGTGCCGGGCCATCGTGACCATCAGCGACAACACCGCGGCCAACCTGCTGTTCGCGCGGATCGGCGGGCCTGCGGCGCTGACCGCGTTCCTGCGCGGCCTGGGCGACACGGTCACCCGCAGCGACCGCCTGGAGCCGGAAATGAATGGCTTCGTCCCCGGCGACCCGCGCGATACCACCAGCCCGCGCGCGATGGCCACCAGCCTGGGCCGCTGCGTGGCCGGCGCGGTGCTGGCCCCGGCCTCGCGCCTGCAGCTGGCCGACTGGCTGATCGACAACACCACCGGCGACGACTGCCTGCGGGCCGGGATCGGCCCGGAGTGGCGGGTTGGCGACAGGACCGGCAGCAACGGCACCGACATCCGCAACGACGTGGCCGTGCTGTGGCCGCTGGCCGGCGGCAGCCCCTGGGTGGTGGCCGCCTATCTGGAGGGCTCCCGGGTCGACAGTGCCGCCCGCGACGCGGTGCTGGCGCGGGCGGGGCAGCTGGCGGTGGCGTCGATCGCGGCGGCCTGAGCGTACGGACGGGGCGGAGCAGCGGTGCCGCGGATCCGGCGCCGGACGGTCACGGGCGTGCGCCACGCTTGCCCGGGCTACGCCTGCTGACCGGGACGGCCAGGGGCGCGGGCCGGGGCCAGGCGGCCGGGGCGCGCGTGGCCGGCATCGGCCGCGGGTTTGCCGGCGTTGGGGTCCAGGGGAGCGCCGACCCGGGCTGCGCCCCGGCCGGGGGCGGACCGCTGCCCGGGGCAGGCGGCCCTTGAAAACGTGAATAGGCATCCCCATAGCGGACCTGGTTTTTCCCATCGCGTGTGTGCCATGCCCATCTACGCCTTCCAGTGCGCTGCCTGCGGTCATGCCTTCGACCGCCTGCAGAAGCTGTCCGATGCCGATCCGGAGGTCTGCCCCTCCTGCAACGCGCCGGGCCAGGTCCGCCGCCAGGTGACCGCGCCGTCGTTCCGCCTTGCCGGCGGCGGCTGGTACGAGACCGACTTCAAGAAGGACGGCGACAAGAAGCGCAACCTCGCCGACAAGGGCGACGGCGGCTCCGGCTCCTCGGGCTCGTCCGCCAGCAGCTCCTCCAACGCTACCGCGACCAGCTGAGCGCGGCGTCCCGGGGCGCCGCGCCGCCGGCCCCCGGAGGATCGGTTCCCGGGCCTGGTACGCGCCAGGCCCGTCCTTGCATCCCGCAGTCCCCACCCGGTCCGGTCGGCCATGCGTCGATGGTCTGGCTCGCGCCACGGCGGCGCGGCGGTCATGATCGGCGCCAGGACCACGAAGGGGAGGGGAAGCATGCAGATCACGCCGTCGCCGGTCACCGCCGCCGTGGCCGGGATCGTCTCGGCCCTGGTGATGGCCGTACTGTGGCCGCGCCTGGGCGACGACAGCCTTTACTGGGTACTGGCCTTCGTGCTGGTGATCGCCCTGCCGCTGCACGTGTTCGTGGTCGGCTTCGGCCGTGCCCGGCCCGCCAACAGCGCCGATCCCGCCCTCATCCGCCGGGTCGCCGTCTGGCTGGTCGCCGCGGTGGTGACCCTGGGGATCGGGCAGCTGTTTGGCACGTGAGCGGTGATTCCGGACGGGTGATTGGTGACAAGTTTCCAATCACCAATCACCAATCACGAATCACCAATCACGAATCACGAATCGCCAATCCCGCTCCAGTCAGCGCACCCCAAACCTCGCCCGGCACCCGCCATCCACCCAGACCGAATTGCCGGTCCAGCCCCAGGTGCGGCCTTCCTCGCAGCGGGTGCTGGACAGCTGCTGCACCAGCACCGGGCGTCCGCGGCGGCGATCCCAGTCGCAGGTGCGGCGGCGCTTGTTCTCGCTGCTGCAGGTCACGCTGTAATCGCTGGTGCCGGGCGGACCCGGGCGATGGCCCGGCGCCGGGCCGCGGGCGACGGAGAATTCGGCGCGGCAGCCGTCGTCCACCCACAGGCTGTTGCCGCGCTGGCCCCAGGTGCGGCCTTCCACGCAGGCGGTCTTCGACAGCTGCCGCACCAGTACCGCGCGGCCGTTGATGGCGCAGGTCCGGCGCTTGTTGTCCTGGCTCTCGCAGCGCACCAGTTCGCCGGTGCCGCCGCCGTTCCAGCCGCCGCGGCCTTCGGCGAAGCGTCCACGACAGCCATCGTCGACCCACATGGTGCCGCCGCCGCCGCCGAAATTGCGGCCTTCGATGCAGCGCGTGCCGGAGATGTTCTCCACCAGCACCGGGCGGCCGTTGAACGGGGTGCGGCATTCGCGCCGGCGACGCTCGTTGCTGGAGCAGACCACGGTGGCGCCGGCCCAGCTGGAGCCGTTCCAGCGGCGGTTGCCCTGGCCGCGCAGGGAGCCGGAGATGTCCGCGCGCACCTGGCCCATGCCCCAGCCGCGCTCGACCTGCTCCAGGTAGAAGGCCAGCTGGTCGTCCGGGATGGCGCGCCCGCGCGACTGCGCGGCGTACTCGCGCTCGATCAGCTCGACCCGCTGCGCCGGCGGCAGCGTACGCAGGTCCTCGACCGGACCGCGCGCTGCGGCGGGCAGGCTGGAGGCCAGGCCCAGGCATAGCGCCAGGGCGAAGGCGGGGACTCGGCTCATTGCAACTCCTTGCATGCAGCATCCGGGAAGTGGCGGGAATTTGCCGGGCAGGTGCTTAACGCCGCCCGACCTGCGCTTCAGCCGCGGCCGCGGCCGCTGCGGGCCGGCACCACCGCCACGCGTTCCACCTCCATCTCCTCGGTGTAGTCCAGCCAGGCGCGGATCACCAGCTGGTCCACCCTCGAGTCCAGCCACAGCGGCAGGCGGATCTGCTGCCCGGGGCGGCCGGGGTCGACCTGCACCCACTCGCGCGCGCGGACCACGGTGCCGTCGTCGGACACCGCCTCCAGCCAGAACGAATGCGAGGGCAGGTTGCGCGCCTGCATCCGCAACTGGTACTGGCCGGGCTGCATCGGCCGCTCCTGGCGCGCCACGGTCAGCGCGCGGCGTGGCCGCGGGCGGGCGTCGGAGGCTTCCTGCAGCGGTGCGTCGACCTGGATGCCCTGTTGCAGCTCGGCTTCCGAATAGAGGGTCAGGGCGTTGTTGCGGTCCACCACCAGCGCGCACCACTCGCCCTTGCCGGGCTCGTCGAGGAAGGCGGTGCAGCGGTCGACGTAGGCCAGGATGTTGTCCGGATCGCGCTGGGCGAACTGCCGCGGCGCGTCCTCCAGCACGATCGAGGCGATGTTCCAGCCCTGGTCGTACTCCAGCATCACCGGCGGGCGGATGCGCTGCACCCCGGCCACCACGCGGTCGTCCTCCACCCGCAGGGTGCGGGTCTCGCTGCCGGTCCACAGCTGGCGGGCGAAGCCCAGATACAGGGGGTAGCGCTCCGGGTCGCGGCGCGCGGCCACGCTGGCGCCCGGTAGCGCCGGATCGCCCAGCAGCGAGCGGCCGAAGCCCAGCGCGCCCAGCTCCGGGTCCAGCAGCTGCAGCAGGGTGGCGCCGGTGTCCAGGGTGGTGCCGGCGGTGGCGACCTGGCGCGGTTCATGGCCGCTGCCGAGGAACAGCAGCAGGTTCTCGCGCTTCATTCCGGCCAGCACGTCGGACAGGTCGTTGGGCATGGCCAGGTGGTCGGAGGCGATCACCACCAGGGTGTCGTCCGCCCAGGGACTGCTGCGGATGCGCTCGACCAGGCGCCCGATCAGGCGGTCGCTGCAGGCGATCGCGCGCAGCAGGCCGATGTCGCCGTGCGGGCTGTCGTAGCGCACGTCGCTGCAGGAGCGCGGCAGGTGCCCGGCCGGGTGGTGGGTGTCCATGGTCAGGGCGGTGAGCATGAACGGCGTGCCGGCCCGGGACAGGCGCTGGAAGTCTTCGTACACGCTGTCCAGCAGCACGTCGTCGTGCACGCCCCAGCTGGAGAAGTGCTTCTTCGCCACCCCGCGCTGGCGGAACCAGGCCTGGTCCTTGACCGTGGCGAAGCCGTGGCTGGCCAGGAACCGGTCCTTGGCGGCGAAGGCCGAGTCGGCGCCGCCGCTGAAGTGCAGGGCGTAGCCCTGCTGGGCGAGGTAGTCGCTGAGGCAGTGCGCGCCAGGCAGGAACTGCTCCATCCGGCCCATGCTGTTCTCGTCGCCGCGCGCGGCGGTCAGCGGCACCCCGCACAGCGAGGCCACCATCCCGGCGATGGTCCAGCCGGTGCCGGGCGGTGAGGCCACGTCGCGGAAGTCCAGGGCCTCGCCCGCCAGCCGGCGGAGGTTGGGCACCAGGCCGGGGAACACGGTCTCGTCGAAATAGGTGCGCTCGAGGCTCTCGGCGTAGATCCAGACGATGTTGCGGCGCTGTCGCAGCGGGCGGTCCGGGACCACGTACTCGGCCGCGACCTGGGCCGCGTCCACCGGCCGGCTGTGCTGGTACAGGCGCCAGGCGTCGCGGGCCAGCGGGCTGGCCAGGGCCGCGACCAGGAAGGTGGCGGCGAAAACCGGGAACACCACCGGCGGGCGCGGCGGGACCGGGCGCCGGCGGGCATGCCGCGCCAGCCAGGCCGGCAGCAGCAGTGACAGCAGCACCAGCACCGCGGCAATGGCCAGCGGGCCGCTGAAATCGGCTACCCCGGCGCCCTCGATGCCGCTGGAGAGGTGGTACAGGGTCGCCGCGTCCACGCCGTCGCCGCTGAGCTGGTCCACCAGCCACCACAGGCTCAGCGCGACCAGCAGGGCGGCCAGCAGCGCGGCCTTGGTCCGCGCCAGCCGTGGCGAGGCCACCACCAGCGCGGCCAGTGCCGCCAGTGCCGCGACCAGCAGCACCCCCGTCATGCGCCAGCGCCCGTTTGCCCGGCCGGAGCCGTCTTCGGCGTGTCATGCAGGGGTGTCATGCTCATCGGGGCACCTCGTGTCGTGACTCGACGCCGAACCTGCCCGCACATTCCTGAACAGAATGTTTCGGCGCCCGCACCACCCGGCCATGGGGCGGCCTTCCCGGCCGGCGTGCCGCGGGGTCGGGGCGAGAGGGTAAAATCGCCGCTTTCCGCCTCTTCCGGGCGGTTGCCCCACTCGCGGAGCCTGCATGCGTACCCATTACTGCGGCCTGGTCGACGAATCGCTGATCGGCCAGACCATCACCCTCGCCGGCTGGACCGACGTCGCCCGCAACCTCGGCGGCGTGTGCTTCATCGACCTGCGCGACCACGAAGGCATCGTCCAGGTCACGGTCGAGCCCGACAATGCCGAGGTCTTCGCCGTGGCCGCCTCGCTCGGCTACGAGGACGTGATCCAGGTCGAGGGCGTCGTGCGCGCCCGCCACGCGGTCAACGACAAGATCCGCACCGGCAAGGTCGAGGTGATCGCCACCTGCATCACCATCCTCAACAAGGCCGCGCCGCTGCCGTTCCACGCGCACGAGAACCCCTCCGAGGAAGTGCGCCTGCGCTACCGCTACCTGGACCTGCGCCGTCCGGAGATGCAGCGCATGCAGCGCACCCGCATCCGCCTGGTGCAGGCCCTGCGCCGCTACCTGGACGAACGCGGCTTCCAGGACATCGAGACCCCGATCCTGACCAAGGCCACCCCGGAGGGCGCGCGCGACTTCCTGGTGCCGGCGCGCATGCACCCGGGCGAGTTCTACGCCCTGCCGCAGAGCCCGCAGCTGTTCAAGCAGATCCTGATGATCGCGGGCTTTGACCGCTACTACCAGATCGCGCGCTGCTTCCGCGACGAGGCCCTGCGCGCCGACCGCCAGCTGGAGTTCACCCAGCTGGACATGGAGTTCGCCTTCGTGCGCGAGCGCGACGTGCAGGACTTCGTCGAGGGCATGATCCGCGCGGTGTTCAAGGAAGTGGCCGGGGTGGACCTGGCCGACCCGTTCCCGCGCATGACCTGGGCCGAGGCCATGCGCCGCTACGGCTCGGACAAGCCGGACCTGCGCATCGACCTGGAGCTGGTGGACGTGGCCGAACTGGTCCGCGACAGCCAGTTCGCGGTATTCACCGGCCCGGCCAATGACCCGGATGGCCGCGTGGCCGCGCTGCGCATCCCCGGCGGCGCGAAGCTGAGCCGCAAGCAGATCGACGAGTACGCCGCCCACGCCGCCAAGTTCGGCGCCAAGGGCCTGGCCTACATCAAGATCGACGAGGCCGGCGCGATCTCCTCGCCGATCCAGAAGTTCTTCAGCGAGGACGCATTCGCCGCGCTTACCAGGCATGTTGGCGCCGGCAACGGCGACATCGTGTTCTTCGGCGCCGGCGCCTACAACAAGGTCTCCGACTTCATGGGCGCGCTGCGCCTGAAGGCCGGCAAGGACTTCGGCCTGGTCGCCGAGGGCTGGCGCCCGCTGTGGGTCACCGACTTCCCGATGTTCGAGTGGGACGAGGAGGAGCAGCGCTACGTGGCCCTGCACCACCCGTTCACCGCCCCGGCCGTGGACGACATCGCCGAGCTGCGCGCGCACGCCAGGACCGCGGTCTCGCGCGGCTACGACATGGTGCTCAACGGCAACGAGATCGGCGGCGGCTCGATCCGCATCCACCGCCCGGAGATGCAGAGCGCGGTGTTCGAGCTGCTGGGCATCGGCGCCGAGGAGGCCGAGGCCAAGTTCGGCTTCCTGCTGGACGCGCTGAAGTACGGCGCCCCGCCGCACGGCGGCATCGCCTTCGGCATCGACCGCATCGCCGCGCTGATGGCCGGTACCGAGTCGATCCGCGACGTGATCCCGTTCCCCAAGACCACCACCGCGCAGTGCCTGATGACCGGCGCGCCGTCGCCGATCCCGGCCGAGCAGCTGGCCGAGGTGCACGTGAAGGTCCGGGAGGAGTCGCTGTCGAAGTGACCCGCGGCCGCGCGCCGTGTGGCGCGCGGCCATCCCCGTCCATCGGCGCGGCCGCGGGCCGCGCCGCCTACCGAAGTGCCCTCCCCGAGGAGTCTGGAGATGACCGAGTTCGCTTTTTCGCTTGAGTGGGAACGCCTGGGCAACGAGGGTTCCGACCCTGCCCTGGTGACCGAGCGCGCCCGCGTGTTCGGCGGCTGGCTGGTGCGCAGCGGCACCTCGCCGGCGGCCATGGCCCTGGCCTTCGTCCCCGACCCTGAGGGCCGCTGGGACGGCGAGGACTTCGGCGAGGACGACTACGAGTACGACGAGGACGAGGAAGAAGAGGACGAGGACGACCTCGACGACGAGGACCTCGACGAGGAAGAGGAAGACGAGGACGAGTGAGCCTGTCGATCCGGCGCGCGACGGTGGCTGACGCGGCGACCCTGTCGTCGCTGTGCGCGCGCACCTTCACCGAGACCTTCGGCCATCTCTACCCGCCGGAGGACCTGGACGCCTTCCTGCGCGACGCCTACGCCGTGGAACGGCAGGCCACGATCCTGGCCCAGCCCGGCTATGCGGTATGGCTGCTGGAGGACGACGGGGTCGCGGTCGGCCATGCCGCCGCCGGGCCCTGCGGCCTGCCGCAGCCGGAAGTTGCCCCCGGCGATGGCGAGCTGAAGCGGCTCTACGTGCTTGCCCCGTACCAGGACGCCGGCTGGGGCGGGCGCCTGTTCGCCGAGGCCGAGCGCTGGCTGCTGCGCGACGGCCCGCGCACCCTGTGGATCGGGGTGTGGTCGGAGAACCACGGCGCGCAGCGCTTCTATGCCCGCCGCGGCTTCGAACGCGTCGGCACCTACGAATTCCCGGTCGGCCGGGTGCGCGATCTCGAATTCATCCTGCGCCGCCCGGCGTGAAGGCGGGTGTTTCCCCGCGCCATGGGGAAGGGTGAGGGCCGGCGCGCAGCGGACGCTGGCATGCCGACCCTCCCGGCAGCCCCCTCCCGCGGGAGGGGGCAGGCGACTGCATCCGGCCTCACTCGCGCAGGAAGTCCAGCAGGTCCTGGTTGAGCTGGTCCTTGTGCGTATCGGTGATGCCGTGCGGGCCGCCGGGGTACAGCTTCACCCGGGCGTGCTTCACGTACTTCGGCACCGCCTTGGCGGAGATCTCCACCGGCACGACCTGGTCGTCCTCGCCATGGATCACCAGGGTCGGCACGTCGAACTTCTTGAGGTCATCGCGGAAGTCGGTGGCTGAGAACGCGGCGATCGAGTCGTAGGTGTTCTTGTGGCCGCCCTGCATGCCCTGCGCCCAGAACGACTGGATCAGGCCCTGGTTGGGCTTGGCACCCGGGCGGTTGAAGCCGAAGAACGGGCCGGAGGCGATATCCAGGTACTGCTGCGAGCGGTTGGCCCGGGCCGCGGCGCGGAAGCCGTCGAACACGTCCTGCGGGATGCCTTCCGGGTTGTCCGCGGTCTTCAGCATGAACGGGGTCACCGCGCCCACCAGCGCGACCTTCTTCACCCGCGAGGTGCCGTGGCGGCCGATGTAGCGCGCGACCTCGCCACCGCCGGTGGAGAAGCCGACCAGGGTGACGTCGCGCAGGTCCAGGGCCTCGATCACCGCGGCCAGGTCGTCGGCGTAGTGGTCCATGTCGTTGCCGTCCCACGGCTGGCTGGAACGGCCGTGGCCGCGACGGTCGTGGGCGACGACGCGGAAGCCGTGGTCGGCCAGGAACAGCATCTGCGCTTCCCAGCTGTCCGAACTCAGCGGCCAGCCGTGGCTGAAGGTGACGACCGGGCCGTCCTTCGGGCCCCAGTCCTTGTAGTAAAGGCGCACGCCGTCGGCGGTGACGACGTGGCTGCCCTCCACGGTCGCCTGGGGCGCGGGCACCGTGGCGGGGGTGGCGGCCTGGGCCGGAAGCGCGGCGTGGACGGCCAGGGCCAGCAGGCCGGCGGCAATCGGGCGGGTAATGGCATTGATGATCGTTCTCTCCTCTTCGGGGGATGGGGGGTACCGCTGGGAGTAATGTGGATCCGCGGCTGCTACGATCGGTCGCGTAAAGTCCGGAAAATTTGACTGGGAGTACGAGATGGGCGACCGACTCGCCGTCCTGCTGGAGCGCTTCCCGGTAAGCGCACAGGTCTTCCACGCCGGCGCGCTGTGCGGCATCAACACCCTCGACGCCATTGACGGCATGGGCCAGCTGCACCTGATCCGGCGCGGTCCGCTGGACGTCAGCCATGGCGGCAGCACCGTGCAGGTCAGCGAGCCGAGCCTGCTGCTGTACCCGCGGCCGCTGCCGCACCGCTTTTCCAGCGATCCCCAGCGCGGCGCCGACATGGCCTGCGCCAACCTGCGCTTCGAGGGCGGCGCCGGCAATCCGCTGGTGGCGGCGCTGCCGTCCTTCGTGTGCCTGCCGCTGCAGTCGCTGCCGGGCGCGGGTCCGGTGCTGGACCTGCTGTTCGAGGAGGCGTTCGACCAGCGCTGCGGCCGCCAGGCCATGGTCGACCGCCTGTTCGAGGTGGTGATGATCCAGCTGTTGCGGCACCTGATGGAGCAGGGCGAGGTGCGCGGCGGGCTGCTGGCCGGCCTGGCGCACGCGCGCCTGCGCCATGCTTTGGTGGCGATGCACGAGGCGCCGGCGCGGGAATGGACCCTGGAGGAACTGGCCGCGGTGGCCGGCATGTCGCGCAGCGTGTTCGCCGAGACCTTCCGCGAAACGGTGGGGCTGACCCCGGGGCAGTACCTGCAGGGCTGGCGCGTGCGCCTGGCGCAGCAGGCGCTGCGCCGCGGGCGGCCGCTGAAGGTGGTCGCCTCGGAGGTCGGCTACGCCAGCGAGGCGGCGCTGTCGCGCGCGTTCAAGTCGCACGCCGGGGTCTCGCCCCGGGCGTGGAAGCGGCAGCAGGAGGTCGCGGCCTGATGCCGCCGGCCGCGACCGGGCCCCGCGAGCGGGTGCTGCTGGTGCACGGCCTCTGGAACTCGCCGTGGTGGCTGTTGCCGCTGGCACTGCGCCTGCGCCGGCTCGGCTTCGAGGTGGAGGGCTTCGGCTATCCCAGCATCGTCGGCGGGCCGGAGCCGGCGATCGCCAACCTGGTCGAACGCCTGCGCGCCGGGCCGCCTTGCCATCTGGCCGGGCACAGCCTCGGTGGGCTGGTCGCGCTGGAGGCCCTGCGCCGGGCACCGGACCTGCCGGTGCGGCGCGTGGTCTGCCTGGGCTCGCCGCTGTGCGGCAGCGCCACCGCACGCCTGCTTGCCGCGCACCGGCGCCTGGCCTGGCTGCTGGGACGCAGCGCGCCGCTGCTGCTGTGCGGCTGCCAGCCCTGGTCCGGGCGGGCCGAACTGGGGGTGATCGCCGGCGAGGTGCCGCGCGGGGTGGGGCGCCTGCTGGCCGCGGTGGGGACTGATTCGGACGGCACCGTGGCCCTGGCCGAGACCCGCCTGCCCGGCGCCAGCGCCTACTGCCGGGTGCGCGCCAGCCATACCGGGCTGGTGTTCTCGGCCGAGGCCGCGCGGCAGGTGGCGGCGTTCCTGCGCGCTGGCGCGTTCCTGCCGCCGGCGCGCGCCGGCGGCGGCGCAGGGGAGGGCGGCGGGCCGCTATAATCCACCGCTTCGCAAACGCAGTACGGTACGCCCATGGGTCGTGGTCCCTCGATCGAAGCGCGCAAGAACGCCAGCGATGCCAAGCGCGGCAAGATCTTCACCAAGCTGATCCGCGAGATCAGCGTCGCCGCCCGCGCCGGCGGAGGCGAGCCGGCCAACAACCCGCGCCTGCGCGCGGCGATCGACAAGGCGCTGTCGTCGAACATGTCCAAGGACGTGATCGAGCGCGCGATCAAGAAGGCCACCGGCGAGCTGGAAGGCGTCGAGTACGAGGAAGTGCGCTACGAGGGCTACGCCCCCGGCGGCGTGGCGGTGATCGTCGACTGCCTGACCGACAACCGCGTGCGCACCGTGGCCGACGTGCGCCACGCCTTCTCCAAGTGCGGCGGCAACATGGGCACCGAGGGCTCGGTGGCCTTCATGTTCAAGCGCCTGGGCGTGCTCAGCTATGAGGGCGCCGACGAGGAGAAGGTGACCGAGGCGGCGATCGAGGCCGGTGCCGACGACGTGGTCGTGTACCCGGAGGACGGCGCGATCGACGTGATCACCGCGCCGGAGAACTTCGAGGCGGTGAAGCAGGCGATGGAGGCCGCCGGCCTGGCCCCGGGCTACGCCGAGGTGACGTTCCGCGCCGACAACGACATCGCCGTGTCCGGGGAGACCGCGCAGCAGGTGCAGAAGCTGCTGCACATGCTCGAGGACCTGGACGACGTGCAGAACGTCTATTCCAACGCCGACCTGGTTGAAGCCGGCTGAGCATGCGTCCGGCCCGGGGCGAACAGGCGGCGGGCCGGAAGGCGTGCGCGGTGGGCGCATGAACGCCGCGCGCGCGACCGCCGCCCCGGTGCGCATCCTCGGCATCGATCCGGGTTCGCAGCGTACCGGCGTGGGCATCATCGACGTGGACGGCGGCGGCCGCGTGCGCCACGTCCACCACCAGCCGCTGGTGCTGCTGGGCGAGGGCGGCTTCGCCGAGCGCCTGCGCCGGCTGCTGGACGGCCTGGCCGCGCTGATCGACGAATACCACCCGCAGGAAGTGGCGATCGAGCAGGTGTTCGTGGGCCGCAGCGCCGAATCGGCGCTCAAGCTGGGCCAGGCCCGCGGCGCGGCGATCAGCGCCGTGGTCCTGCGCGACCTGCCGGTAAGCGAGTACGCCGCGCGCGAGGTGAAGCTGGCCGTGGTCGGCACCGGCGCCGCCGACAAGGCCCAGGTCCAGCACATGGTCGCGGCCATGCTCGGCCTGCCCGGCAAGCTGCAGGCCGACGCCGCCGACGCCCTGGCCATCGCCCTGACCCACGCGCATGTACGGGCCACCGCACAGAGGCTGGGCGTCAGCACCAAGCTGGCCTGGAGGAAATAGAGCCGTGATTGGTGATTCGTCATTCGTGATTCGTGGAAAGCGCGGGCACCTTCCGGCCGTGCCGGCGCTTTCGCCTTTGCTTTCTCGAATCACCAATCACCAATCCCGAATCACGCTCCGTAGGAGCCCCCAATGATTGGAAGACTGCGTGGAACCCTGGTGCTGAAGCAGCCGCCGTGGCTGGTGGTCGACGTCAATGGCGTCGGCTACGAGCTGGAGGCGCCGATGAGCACCTTCTACGACCTGCCCGAGCTGGGCCGGGAAGTCTCGCTGTTCACCCATTACGCGCAGAAGGAGGACAGCGTGGCGCTGTACGGCTTCCTGCGCGAGTCGGAGCGGCGGCTGTTCCGCGACGTGCAGAAGGTCAGTGGCATCGGCGCCAAGATCGCGCTGGCGGTGCTTTCGGGGGTGAGCGTGGAGGAGTTCGCGCGGCTGGTGCAGGCCGGCGACATCACCGCGCTGACCCGGATCCCGGGGATCGGCAAGAAGACCGCCGAGCGCATGGTGGTCGAGCTGCGCGACCGCGCCGCCGACCTGGCCGGCGGCGGCGCCGTGGCCGGGATGACGGCGGTCCCGGGCGATCCGCTGGCCGACGCCGCCACCGCCCTGCAGCAGCTGGGCTACAAGCCGGCCGATGCGCAGCGCATGGCCCGCGACGCCGCCGCGCCCGGCGAGGACGCCGCGGCCATCATCCGCAAGGCCCTGCAGTCGGCCCTGCGCTGAGCGCGCGCTCGCGCCCCGCTCACGCCCGTCCGCGCTAAGGTTCGCCCGCCATGTCCGCAGCGTCATCGCCTTCCCACGCCGGCCACGGGCCCGCCGCCCACGGGCCCGGCGGCTCGCACCTGGCCCTGGTGCTGGGCGCCATCGGCGTGGTCTTCGGCGACATCGGCACCAGCCCGCTGTACACGCTCAAGGAAGCGTTCTCGCCGCACTACGGCCTGTCCAGCGACCACGACACCGTGCTGGGCGTGCTGTCGCTGGCGTTCTGGTCGCTGATGGTGGTGGTCACGCTGAAGTACGTGACCATCATCATGCGCGCCGACAACGACGGCGAGGGCGGCATCATGGCGCTGATGGCCCTGGCCCAGCGCACCCTGCGCAACGGTTCGCGCTCGGCCTACGTGGTCGGCATCCTCGGCATCTTCGGCGCCTCGCTGTTCTTCGGCGATGGCGTGATCACCCCGGCCATCTCCGTGCTCGGCGCGATGGAGGGCCTGGAGGTGGCCGCGCCGGGGCTGCACAACTTCATCGTCCCGCTGACCATCGTGGTGCTGGTGGTGCTGTTCGCCAGCCAGCGCTTCGGCACCGCCAAGGTCGGCAAGGTGTTCGGCCCCGTGACCATGCTCTGGTTCGTGGCCATCGCCGCGATCGGCGCCTGGAACATCATAAAGGCGCCGGAGGTGCTCAAGGCCTTCAATCCGTGGTGGGCGGTGCTGTTCTTCGCCGACCACGGCTGGCACGGCGTGTTCATCCTCGGCGCGGTGGTGCTGGCGGTGACCGGTGGCGAGGCGCTGTACGCGGACATGGGCCACTTCGGCGCGCGCCCGATCCGCCACGGCTGGTACTTCTTCGTCCTGCCCTGCCTGGTGCTCAACTACCTGGGGCAGGGCGCGCTGGTGCTGGAGCACCCGGAGCTGGTGCGCAACCCGTTCTACGAGTCGGTGCCGGGCTGGGCCCTGTACCCGATGATCGTGCTGGCGACGATGGCCGCGGTGATCGCCTCGCAGGCGGTGATCACCGGCGCGTTCTCGATCGGCCGCCAGGCCATGCAGCTGGGCTACATCCCGCGCATGCGCATCAAGCACACCTCCAGCGAGGCGATCGGCCAGATCTACGTGCCCGGCATCAACTGGATGCTGATGGTGATGGTGATCGGCCTGGTGCTGGTGTTCCGCAGTTCCTCCAACCTGGCCGTGGCCTACGGCATCTCGGTCTCGGCCACGATGCTGATCGACACCCTGCTGCTGGCCCTGGTGGCGCGCGCGCTGTGGCCGGCCGGGCGGCGCTGGATCCTGGCCCTGTGCGTGGCGTTCTTCTTCATCGACGTGGCCTTCGTGGTCGCCAACGGCGCCAAGCTGCTGCAGGGCGCCTGGTTCCCGGTGGTGCTGGGCCTGGTGCTGTTCACCCTGATGCGCACCTGGCGCCGCGGCCGCGCGCTGCTGCGCGAGGAGATCCGCAAGGACGGCATCCGGGTGGACACCTTCCTGCCCGGCCTGATGCTGGCGCCGCCGGTGCGGGTGCCCGGCACGGCGATCTTCCTCACCGCCGATCCCGGGCTGGTGCCGCACGCGCTCCTGCACAACCTCAAGCACAACAAGGTGCTGCACGAGCGCAACGTGTTCCTGACCGTGGAGACCCTGCCGGTGCCGTACGCGCCGGTGGAGAAGCGGATCCGGGTGGACGCGATCGGCGACGACTTCTACCGGGTGCTGGTCCGCTTCGGCTTCATGGAGACCCCGGACGTGCCGCTGGCGCTGATGCGCGCCTGCGACCGCGACGGCCTGTCCATGGACCCGATGGACACCACCTACTTCGCCAGCCGCGAGAATGTGGTCGCCGGCGCCCGCCGCGGCATGCCGACCTGGCGCGACAAGCTGTTCGCCTTCATGCACCGCAACGCCGCCCCGGCCACCGGCTTCTTCCGCATCCCCGGCAACCGCCTGGTGGAGCTGGGCGCGCAGGTGGAGATCTGAGCCGGCGCGCCGGCGCGGACCGCCCGGGTCTCGGCACGCGCGACCGGCACCGGCCATAATCCCCGCATGAGCGAACACCGCAGCATCCTCGGCGCCGGCGCCACCCGCGAGGACGAGGCCCTGGAAGCCTCGATCCGGCCGCAGCGACTGGACGAATACCTGGGCCAGCAGCCGGTCCGCGAGCAGCTGGGTATCTACATCGAGGCCGCCCGCGCCCGCGGCGAGGCCCTGGACCACGTCCTGATCTTCGGCCCGCCGGGCCTGGGCAAGACCACGCTCAGCCACGTCATCGCCAACGAGCTGGGGGTGAACCTGCGGGTGACCTCCGGCCCGGTGATCGAGAAGGCCGGCGACCTGGCCGCGCTGCTGACCAACCTGCAGCCGCACGACGTGCTGTTCATCGACGAGATCCACCGCATGTCGCCAGTGGTCGAGGAAGTGCTCTATCCGGCGATGGAGGACTTCCAGATCGACATCATGATCGGCGAGGGCCCGGCCGCGCGCTCGATCAAGCTGGACCTGCCGCCGTTCACCCTGATCGGCGCCACCACCCGCGCCGGCCTGCTGACCGCGCCGCTGCGCGACCGCTTCGGCATCGTCCAGCGCCTGGAGTTCTATACGCCCGAGGAGCTGACGAAGATCGTGCGCCGCTCGGCGCGGATCCTGGGCATCGACTGCGAGCCGGAGGGCGCCGGCGAGATCGCGCGCCGCGCCCGCGGCACCCCGCGCATCGCCAACCGCCTGCTGCGCCGCGTGCGCGACTATGCCCAGGTCAAGGCCGGCGGACGCATCGACAAGGAAGTGGCGCAGGCGGCGATGGCCATGCTCAAGGTCGATCCGGAAGGCTTCGACGAGCTGGACCGGCGCCTGCTCAACACCATCATCGGCCACTTCGACGGCGGCCCGGTGGGCGTGGAATCGCTGGCCGCCTCGCTGTCGGAGGAGCGCGGCACCCTGGAGGACGTGATCGAGCCCTACCTGATCCAGCAGGGCTTCCTGGTGCGCACCGCGCGCGGGCGCATGGCCACGCCCAAGGCCTACCGCCACCTCGGGCTGACGGTGCCTGCGCGGGATACCGGCGAGCTGTTCTGACGCTGCGGCGCAAGCCCGTCGCCCGGACACGGGCGCAGGCCGCTTCCGGGACGGGCGCGTGACGCGGTCCGGCGGTGGATCCGCAGCGCGTGGCAATGCGCCGGGCCCGCCAGCGCCCGGGCACTGCCGCAGTGCGGCGCGCCTTGCCTACCCTGGCTACGGACTCTCCCCGGGAAAGGGGGACCTCAGCTTTGCTGCATCCGCTGCGCCGCCATCCGCGCGCAGGTGGCGACCGCGGCTTCCAGGCTGGAGGGATCGGCCAGGCCCTTGCCGGCCAGGTCCAGGGCGGTGCCGTGGTCGACGGCCACGCGCGGGTAGGGCAGGCCCAGGGTCAGGTTCACCGCGCGCTCGAAGCCGCTGTACTTGAGCACCGGCAGGCCCTGGTCGTGGTACATGGCCAGTACCGCGTCGAAGCCGCGCAGCTTGCCCGGCAGGAACGCGGTATCGGCCGGCAGCGGGCCGGCCAGGCGCATGCCCGCGGCGCGCAGCGACTCCAGCACCGGGGTGATGACCTCGATCTCCTCGCGCCCGAGGTGGCCGTCCTCGCCGGCGTGGGGGTTGAGTCCCAGCACCGCGATCACCGGCTCGGCGATGCCGAAGTCCTCGCGCAGGGCCCGGTGCAGGATGCCGAGCACCCGCCGCAGCAGGCCGGCGTCGATCGCGTTGGCGACCTCGCGCAGCGGCAGGTGGGTGGTGGCCAGTGCCACCCGCACGATGTCGTTGGCCAGCATCATCACCACCTCGCGGCCGGCATGGCCGGCCAGCAGCTCGGTGGTGCCGGTGTAGGGGATGCCGCCCTCGTTGATGGTCGCCTTCTGCACCGGCCCGGTGACCATGCCGTGGAAGCCGCCGCGCACGCAGCCTTCGGCGGCGCCCAGCAGGGCGTCGACGACGGCGCGGGCATTGCGCGGATCCGGGTGGCCGAACTGCACGGCAACCGCATTGCGGACCGGGTGCAGCGGCAGGTCGCCCGGGCGGCGGGCGACGGCGTCGGCGGGCAGGAGGTTCAGCGGCAGGCCCAGCGCCGCCGCGGCGGCCTGCAGGAGCCCAGGATCGGCGAGGGCGACCAGGCTGCAGTCGCGGCGCGGGGCCTGGGCCACGCGCACGCACAGTTCCGGGCCAACCCCGGCCGGTTCGCCGGGAACCAGCGCCAGCCGGGGCATTGCCATGGCTCAGTTGGCGACGGGCTCGGCGCGGTCGCCGGCGCGGAACACGACGTACGCCTCGCCCCGCAGCTCCTGCAGGTAGCGCTCGTATTCCTCTTCCAGCTTGCGGCGGCCGATGGTGTCGCGGACCCGGGCGCGGCGGTTCTCGTCGGTCACGTCGGTCTCGCGCTGGGCCAGGCGCTCGATGATGTGCCAGCCGGCATCGGTGCGGAACGGCTGCGAAACCTGGCCATCCTCCAGCGCGGTCACCTGGCCGCCGAATTCCGGGCCGTAGGCATCGGCCGGGAACCAGCCCAGGTCGCCGCCCTGGCCGCGGGTGTTGTTGTCCTCGGAGGCCTCGCGCGCCACTTCCTGGAAGTCGGCGCCGCCGGCGATGCGCGCGCGCAGGGTGTCGATCTTGGCGCGCGCGGTGGCCTCGTCCTGGCGGTCGTTGACCCGCACCAGGATGTGGCGCACGTGGTACTCGGTGACGGTCTGCGCCGGCGCCTCGCTGCTGTCGCGCACCTCCGACAGGCGCAGCAGCTGGAAGCCGCTGGGGCCGCGGATCGGGCCGAGGATCTGGCCCGGCTGCAGGTTCACGATCTGCTGGGCGAAGGCCGTGGGGATCTCGTCCAGCGAGCGCCAGCCCAGGTCGCCGCCTTCCAGCGCGTTGGGGCTGTCCGAATAGCGCACGGCGGCGGCGGCGAAGTCCATCTCGCCCTTGTTGATGACGTTGAGGATGCCCTCGATCTTGCGCTGGCCGGTGGCGATCTGCTCCGGGGTGGCGCCGTCGGGCAGGGCGACCAGGATGTGCGCCAGGCGGTACTGGCGGCTGTTGCTCGCCTCGCGCTCCAGCGCGGCGTCGACCTCGGCCTCGCTGACGTTGATGCGCGAGATGAAGTTCTGGCGCAGGCGCTGGATGGTGATTTCCTCGGCCAGCGAGCGGCGGAACTCCTCGAAGGACAGGCCGTCGGCGGCCAGGCGCTGGCGCAGGCCGTCCAGGGTCAGGCCGTTCTGCTGGGCGATCGCGGCGACGGTCTGGTTCAGCTCCTGCTCGCTGACGCGCACGCCCTGCTGGCGCGCGCGGGCGACCTGCAGCTTGTTCAGCACCAGCCGCTCCAGCACCTGGCGCTCGAGCACCGGGCGCGGCGGCAGCTGGTTCTCGCGGCCGGCGTACTGCGCCAGGATGTTGCGCACCGCCAGGTCCAGCTCGCTCTGCAGGATCACGTCCTCGTCCACGATCGCGGCGATGCGCTCCACCGGCTGCAGCTGCTGCTGGGCCTCCTGGGCCACGCCGGCGACGGGGAGGGACAGCATGGCGGAAGCCGCCAGGAGAATCGCGGAAAGGCGTCGGCTCATGGACTCACGGGATGAGGTTCGGATCGTAGTCGTCCGGATCGGGCGTGGTGTTGCTGGGCGGGACCAGGTACAGGTCGTCGCGGTGGTAGCCGAGAATAGCACGGCGCAGGGTGCGCTCCGTGTCCTGGCCGGCCGAGCCCAGGCCCTTGAGCACGAATTCCACCTGCAGCGCGTTGTCCAGCTCGCCCTCGCGGTTGCGCACGTAGCGGCGGGCGATGGCGCGCACCGCGAAGCAGCAGCTGTCCCACTGCACGCCGGCGATCGCCTCCAGCAGCTTGTCGCTGGAGATGGAGTGGTAGTAGCGGCCGACCAGGCTCCAGGTCGGGTTGATCGGGTACAGGAACGAGAAGTCGGCCTGCTCCAGCAGCCCGCGGCGGTAGCGGTAGCCGAGGTTGACCACGCCGTCGTCCGGCCACAGGTAGCGGGCGCGGACGCTGGCCAGGTCCTCGCGGCGGAACTTCGGGTCCCACTGGTAGGAAGCGCCGAGGTTCCAGCGGTCGTTGATCATGTAGTTGGCGTCGGCCACCCAGGCCGACTTGCCCTGCGCCACCGGGGTCTCGTTCCTGAGCACCACCCGCGAGTCCTGGAAGTAGCGGATCTGGCCGAGGCTCAGCGACAGCTTCTCGCGGCCGTCGGACTGGCGGATCAGGCGCGAACTGAGGGCGATGGTCAGCTGGTTGGCGTCGGTCTGGCGGTCGGCGCCGGAATAGCGGTTGTCGCGGAACAGCTGGCCCCAGCTGAAGGTGAACGGCCGGGTGTCGAACACCGGCAGGTCGTCCTGGTCGCGGTACGGCGCGTACAGGTAGAACAGGCGCGGCTCCAGGGTGTGCAGGAAGCGCTCGCCGTCCCAGCTGGTCTCGCGGTCGAAGTACATGCCGGCGTCGAAGCTGGCGATGGGCAGGCTGCGGGTGGGGTCCTCCGCGCCGCGGAGGCCCTGGTCGGGGTCCAGCAGCACGCCTTCCTCCAGGCGGTAGGAGGTGTAGCGCCAGGCCAGGGTCGGGGTCGCGTACCAGGCCGGACCGCCCAGGCGCGCGGACACGAACGGCTTCAGGTCCAGGCGCTCGCCGCCGCTGATCCGCGAGTCCGGGTGCGCGAAGTGCACCGCCTCGGCGTACATGCCCGCGTCGATCCAGCGGCCCAGCGGCTGCTGCCAGGTGCCGTAGATGCGCGGCAGGCGGCTGAAGGGCAGGTCGGCGTCGCGCAGGGTGTAGTCGGTGCGCTGGAAGTGCTCGACCATGGCGCCGGCGTTCCAGTGCTCGGCGGTGCCGAACACGCCGGCGGTGCTCTGCAGGTAGGACGCGGAGACGCCGGCCAGGCGGCTGGAGAAGTCCTCGACGAAGCGGTCGTCGCTGACCCAGGCGAGGTTGGCGCGCGCCTGCCAGTGGCGGTCGATGTTGTGGTAGCCGCTGAAGCGGAAGCGGCCGCGGTCGCGGTCGCGCAGGTCGTCGTCGGGCAGGAAGCCGCCCTCGAGGATGCCGCGGCCGCCTTCGTAGAGGTAGCGGAACTCCGCGTCCAGCATCAGGCCGCGCTTGGTCATGATGCGCGGCGACAGGGTCGCGTCGTAGTTCGGCGCCAGGTTGAGGTAGATCGGCTGGCTGTAGTCGAAGCCGTCGCGGCCGGAATTGCTGACCGACGGGTACAGCAGGCCGGTGCGGCGGCGGTCGTCCACCGGGAACTTGATCCACGGCACGTACAGTACCGGGAAGCGGCCCATGCGCAGCACCGCGTTGCGGGCCACGCCGAAGCCCTCGTCGTTGTCCACGTCGATCCGCTGCGCGCGCAGCTCCCAGGCGCGCTGGTCCGGGTCGCAGGTGCTGTAGGTGGAGTGGTACATCTGCCCCACCGGGCCGCGCATGGCGATCGAGTCGGCGCCGCCGTTGCCGCGCCGGTCCACCAGCTGGTAGCGGATGTTGGTGATGACGTGGCTGTCCTCGTCCTGGTTGCCCTCGGCGCGGTCGGCCACGATGCGGATGCCGGAGTCCTGGTAGCGCACGTTGCCCTCGGCCACGTAGCGCCCGGTCTCGGTGTCGAAGCTCAGCTGGTCGGTGCCCAGGAACTGGTCGCCGCGGACCAGGGCGACGTTGCCCTGGTACTTCGGAGTGGTCTCGGTGCCGCTGAGTTCGTCGCCCTCGATGTCGGTCGGCTGCTCGTTGCGGGTCTGCGCCGCGGCCGGGTCCGGCGGCGGCGCCTCGCTGAACGGCGGCAGCACGTCGCCGACCGGGCACAGGCCCCAGTTGAGCGGCTTCTCGTCGGCCATGGCGGGCAGGGCCAGGGCTATGCCCAGGGCCAACGGCAGCAGGCGCAGGGAGGTTCGCAGGGGGCGTCGCACGAGGGAGGGGGCATCCGGGCCGGAAATCGGCGGTAGCTTGCCGGATGCGGGTGCATGCGGGCAATGAACGGCCGTCCCGCGGCCGGCCCGGGTTCAGCCGCCGAGGGCCTTGACATGGGCCACGCAGCACTCGGCCAGGGCGTCGAGGTTGTAGCCGCCCTCCAGCATCGACACCAGCCGGCCCTGGGCATGGCGCAGGGCGATGCCCAGCAGTTCGGTGCTCAGCCAGGCGAAGTCGTCCGCGTCCAGCATCAGGTCCGCCAGCGGGTCGGCCAGGTGCGCGTCGAAGCCGGCGGAAACCAGCAGCAGCTGCGGGCGGAAGTCGTCCAGCATCGGCAGCAGGTGGTCGGCCCAGGTGTTGCGGAAGCGGAAGCCGCCGCTGCCGGGCGGCAGCAGCACGTTGTGCAGGTTGCCCACCCCGCGCTCGCGGTTGTGGCCGGTGTGCGGGTACAGCCCGGACTGGTGGGTGCTGAAGTAGGCCACCGCCGGGTCTTCGCGGAAGATCGCCTGGGTGCCATTGCCGTGGTGCACGTCGAAATCGACGATGGCGATCCGCTCCAGGCCGTGGCGGTCGCGGGCGTAGGCCGCGGCCACGGCGATGTTGTTGAGCAGGCAGAAGCCCATCGGGGTGTCGGCGGTGGCGTGGTGGCCGGGCGGGCGCACCGCGCAGAACGCGACCCGCTCCGGGCCGGCCATCGCCGCGTCCACCGCGGCGATCCCGGCGCCGGCGGCGTGCACGGCCGCGCGCGCCGAGCCGGGCGAGACCACGGTCTCGGCATCGATGTGCTGGATCCCGGACACCACCGGCGCCAGCACCTGGTCGACCATCTCCGCCGCATGCACCCGGCATAGGTCGCCGCGCGCCGCGGCCGGGGCCTCGCGCCAGTCCAGGCCAGGGCAGTGGTGCTGCAGGGCCTCGATCACCACCTGCAGGCGGGCGGGCTGTTCCGGATGGTCCGGGCCGGTGTCGTGGGCCAGGCAGGCGGGATGGGTCCAGGCGAGCATGGGCCCACGCTACCGCGCGCCGCGGGCCGGCGCCATAGAACCTGTGGAGGGGTCAGGCCCCGGGATGGCGCCGCTCATGGCGCCACAGCACCTCGCCCTCGCCGGCGGCGCGCGCCAGCACCCGGGCCAGCACGAACAGCAGGTCTGACAGGCGGTTGAGGTAGCGCAGGGCCTCGCCGCGGACCGCCTCGGCGCGGGACAGGGCGACCGCCTCGCGCTCGGCGCGGCGGACGATGGTGCGGGCCAGGTGGCAGCGCGCCGCGGCCTCGCCGCCGGCCGGGAGGATGAAGTCCTTCAGCGGCGGCAGGGCCTCGTTGTAGCGGTCCAGGGCCTGCTCCAGGCCGGCCACGTCGGACTCGGCGATGGCGGCGTGGCCGGGGATGCACAGCTCGCCGCCGAGGTCGAACAGCTGGTGCTGGACCGTGGTCAGCAGCTGGCGCACGTCGTCCGGCACGTCCGGCGCGGCCAGGACCACGCCAATCGCGGAATTGGCCTCGTCCACGGTGCCGTAGGCGGCGACCCGCAGCGAGTCCTTGCCGGTGCGGCTGCCGTCACCCAGCCCGGTGCTGCCGTCGTCGCCGGTACGGGTGTAGATCTTCGACAGCCGGTTGCCCATGGCGCCTCAGCCGGCGGCCTGGCTGCGGTCCAGGCGCAGCGCCGGGGCGATGCGCTCGGCCGCCACCTGCAGCGCGGCGGCGATGGCGGTGTAGGTGGCGGCGGTGCCCACGTAACCGGGCAGCCAGTCCATGAAGTTCTTCCACCAGCCGGCCACGGTCGGCTCGGCGACCACGCCGCTGTACCAGTAGAAGGTGCCCTGGGCGACCAGCTGGCAGGCGACCACGGCGACCAGGAAGGCGCCGAGCAGGCGCCCGGCCTGGGCCAGGCTGGCCCCGTCGTAGCGGCGGCGCAGCCAGCTGCCGCCGGCCCACAGCGCGCCGTAGGCCGGGATCAGGCCCCAGTAGGCGGCCGAGACGCAGTAGTGGTCCCAGAACGAGGCGGCCTGGCGCGAGATCACCATCCAGTCCACGCCCATGGCCAGCGCCATCAGCACCGGGAAGACCCAGCGTCCCCAGCCGCGCAGGGCGAAGCCGGCCACGAAGAACACCGCCCAGCTGGCGTCCGGCGGCGAGAAGTGGTCGAACACGTGGGCGCGCGAGGCGGCCATCAGCAGGGCCAGGACGGACAGGACGAAGAGGCGTTGGCTGGTGGCGGTCATTGCACGGGGCCTGGTGGATAACGTGGCCGGCATTCTAGCCGAGGGCGTGGCGCCGCGTCGGCCGCCGCCGCGGCGCATGCACGGCGCCGCGTATCATGTGCCGATGATCCGAACGCATGATGTCGTGATCGTCGGTGGCGGCCTGGTCGGCGCCAGCCTGGCGATCGCCCTGGACGGGCTGGCGCTGGACGTGGCCCTGGTCGAGGCCACCCCGGCCGGCGAACTGCCGGCCGTGTTCGACCAGCGCAACCTGAGCCTGGCCCAGGCCTCGGTCAACGCGCTGCAGGCGCTGGGCGTGCTGTCCAGCCTGCAGGCGCCGGCCGGCCCGATCCGCCGCATCCACGTCAGCCGCGCCGGCGACTTCGGCCGGGTGCAGCTGGACGCGGCCGACTACGGACGCGAGGCCTTCGGCCAGGTGGTGGTGGCGCGCGACTTCGGCCAGGCGCTGGAGGCACGGCTGTCCCGGGTCCAGGGCCTGGTGCGCTACCGCCCGGCGCGCTTCGCCGGTCTGGAGGAGGCCGGCGACGGCGTCCGCGGCCTGCGCCTGGAAACCGGCGAAGGCCCGCTGTCACTGCGCACCCGCCTGCTGGTGGCGGCCGACGGCACCGGCAGCGCGGTGCGCGCGGCGCTGGGGATCGGCGTGCGCCGCCACGACTATGGCCAGACCCTGTTCGTGGCGCGCGTGCGCGGCGAGCGCCCGGCCGACGGCACCGCCTGGGAGCGTTTCACCGACAGCGGTCCCACCGCGCTGCTGCCGCGCGGCGACCGCGCCTTCGGCGTGGTCCACGGCGTGCCCACCGCGCAGGCCGCGGAAGTGGCCGCGCTGGACGAGGCCGGCTGGCTGGCGCGGATCCAGTCCGCGTTCGGCTGGCGCGCCGGCCGCTTCCTCGCCGCCGGCGAGCGCAGCGCCTACCCCATCGCGCAGGTGCTGGCCGCCAGCCTGGTGGCGCCGCGCGCGGTGCTGCTGGGCAATGCCGCCCAGACCATCCACCCGGTGGGTGCGCAGGGCTTCAACCTGGGCCTGCGCGATGCCCTGACCCTGGCCGAGCTGCTGCGTGCCGCGCCGGCCGATCCGGGCGCCGAGGCGCTGCTGGCGCGCCATGCCGAACGCCGACGCGAGGACCGCGAACGCACCCTGGCGTTCTCCGACGGGCTGGCGCGGCTGACCTCCAACCCCTCGCCGCTGCTGCGCCCGCTGCGTAGCCTGGGCCTGCTGGCCGCCGACCGCGCCGCCTGGCTGCAGGCCTGGCTGGTCGGCGGGGCCATGGGCTTCCGCGGCGACGTGCCGGAGCTGTGCCGATGAGCCGCGTGCGCCTGGACGTGGTGGTCGCCGGCGGCGGCGTGGTCGGTGCGGCCTGCGCCCTGGCCCTGGCGCGTGCCGGGCTGGAGGTGGCCCTGGTCGAGCCGCGCCCGGCGCCGCGCTGGTCGCGCGAACAGCCGGACCTGCGCGTGTACGCACTGGCGCCGGACAACGCCGCGCTGCTGCAGCGCCTGGGCGTGTGGCCGCAGGTGCTGGACGCGCGTGCCCAGCCCTACCGCCGCATGCGGGTATGGGACGCGGCCGGCGGCGACGAGCTGGTGTTCGATGCCGCCTCGATGGGCCGCCCGGAGCTGGGCTGGATCGTGGAAAACGACCTGCTGGCCGACCGCCTGTGGGCGGCCCTGGCCATTGCCGGCGTGCGTTGCCACACCCCGGCGCGGGTGGAGGCGATGGAGCAGGACCCGGCCGGCGTGCGCCTGCGCCTGGACGACGGCACCCGGCTGGAGTCGCGCCTGGCGGTGGCCGCCGATGGCGCCGCGTCGGCGCTGCGGCGCCTGGCCGGGCTGGAGGTCGACGCCCACGACTACGGCCAGCGGGGCGTGGTCGCCTACATCAGGACGGAGCAGTCGCACCAGGCCACCGCCTGGCAGCGCTTCCTGCCCACCGGCCCGCTGGCGCTGCTGCCGTTCACCGATGGCCTGGCGTCGATCGTGTGGAGCCTGCCGGATGCCGAGGCGGCGCGCGTGCTGGAACTGGACGAAGAGCGGTTCGCGATCGAGCTGGGTGATGCCTCGGCCGCTCGCCTGGGCAAGGTGGGACTGGCGTCGAAGCGCGCCGCCTTCCCGCTGCGCCGCCAGCTGGTGCGGCAACAGGTTGCCGGGCGCGTGCTGGTGCTGGGCGACGCGGCGCACGTGGTGCATCCGCTGGCCGGGCAGGGCGTGAACCTGGGCCTGCGCGACGTGGCGGCGCTGCAGGACGAAGTGGCCGCGGCGCTGCGCCGCGGCGCCGACTGGACCGCGCCACACCGGCTGCAGCGCTGGGAGCGGCGGCGCCTGAGCGACAACACGGTCTCCGCGCACGCGTTCGAGGCGATCAATACCGTGTTCTCCAACGCCCACCCGGTGCCCACCCTGCTGCGCGGGCACCTGCTGGGCCTGGCCGGTCGCCTGCCGCCGCTCAAGCGCGCGCTGTGGCGGCACGCCGCCGGGCTCTAGCTCAGCGGATCCAGCCGGACAGTTCCGCCCGGTCCAGGTGGCCGTCGCCGTTCTCGTCGACCGCGCGGAACTCCGCTTCCAGGGTGGGATTGGCCGCGGCCTCGCGGCGGTCGATGACGCCGTCGCCGTTGGCGTCCATGGCATCGAAGTCGATGCGGTACTCGCCGACCACGCTGTCCGGTTCATAGGAACGGACGACGACGCGCTCGTCGTTGCCGCGCTCGATCACCACCATGCCGCTCTGCCGCTGCATGGGCGCGGCCGCCGGCGGCGGCGGATCGGGCGGCAGGGGCAGGGTGGCGGCCTGGGCCAGCGCGCCGCCGCTGGCGGCGGCCAGCAGCAGCGCGGCGGCGAGGCGGGCAGGGGTCCGGCTCATGCTTGGCTCCTTTGGTCCGGTGCGGGGGCCTGAGCCTGGAAGCAGCGCGGTGAAGCGCGGATTAACCGGCTACAGCACGATGCGGCGGCCGCCCTCGCGCGCGGAGGCGTAGACCGCGTCGACCACGCGCATGTCGCGCAGTCCTTCCTCGCCCGGAACCAGCGGCGGCCGCCCCTCGAGGATCGCCAGCGCGTCGTTGTCCATCTGCAGCGCCTGCTGGTGCGGCACGCCGCCGTCATCGAACAGCTGGCCGTCGCTGGTGCGGCCGGCCAGGCCGTTGTAGGTCTGGAACGGCTCCAGCTGGTACCAGCCGCGCTCGCAGTCGGCGCGCAGGAGGTTCATGTTGCGGCCGAAGCTGGTCGAGCACTCCGCCACCAGGCCATCGCCGAACTCCAGGGTGAAATGCGTGGTCTCGTCCACGCCCTCGAACAGGTGCGGGCGCGTGGTCCCGCTGCGCGCGCTCACCGCCACCGGCTCCTGGCCGGTGATGTAGCGCGCGCCCTGCAGCGAGTACACGCCCATGTCGTACATCGCGCCGCCGCCGTGCTGCGGCAGCAGGCGCCACGGCTTGTTGGCCGGGTCGACGTCGTCGTAGGCGTGGAAGCCGGCGTCGGCGCGCACCTTGAGGATGCGCCCGTACGGCTTCTCCCTCGCCATCGCGCGCAGGCGCAGGGTGCTGGGCTGGTGCTGCAGGCGGTAGCCGATGGCCAGCTGCACGCCGGCGGCGCGGCAGGCATCGATCATCTCCTGGGCCTCGGCGGCGTCCATCGCCATCGGCTTCTCGCACCACACGTGCTTGCCGGCGGCGGCCGCGCGCAGGGCCAGCGGTTTGTGCAGGTCGTTGGGAGTGACGATGTAGACCGCCTGGATGTCCGGGTTGCCGGCGATGCGGTCGAAGTCGTCGTAGCTGTAGACGTTGCGGTCGGGAATGCCGTACTTGCGCTGCCATTCCGGGATCTTGTCCGGCGAGCCGGTGACGATGCCGGCGAGGTGGCAGTTGCGGGTCAGCTGCAGCCCTGGGGCAAGCAGGTTGGTGGCGTAGTAGCCCAGCCCGACCAGGGCCACGCCGATCGAATCCGGGCGGCGGCCGGCGTGGGTGCCGCGGGCCGCGCCGGCGACCGGGCGCGGCGCGGCCGAGGCGGGCAGGGCGGCGCCGATGCCGGCGCCGGCCATGGCGGCCAGCAGGTGGCGGCGGGTCAGTCCGGTGTCGAGCATGGTCCCTCCATATAGATGGTGTGCGTCGTGCGGATGGTCGCCGGCTGGCGGACGGCACACGATGCCACAGGCCGGGCGGACGCCGCGACGCCGGCGTATGCCGCCGTGCCATCCTTGCGCCTGCCGGCGCGAAGGGGGACGGAGGTTGCAAGCGCATCCCAGCCCCTGCGACCGGCGCCGGCGATACTGCGGCACCGGAGGAGGCCAATCCCATGCAGCAGCTCGAACTCAAAGACCCGGCGGCGTTCGCCTCCGAATTCCTGCGCCAGACGCAGCTGCAGGGCTTCGGCGCGCTCAGCAAGCGCGACCTGGAACTGCTGGTGTTCGTGCTGCTGGAGCGCGACGGCGCGATCGACCGCAACGCCAGCAACCACGCCGCCGCGGCGCAGCTGCGGGTGACCCCGGCCAAGCTGCGCGCGCTGCGCCGCGACGGCTACGCGCGCTGGCGGCAGCTGGTGGCCGAGCCGGCGGACGAAGCCCTGCGCCGCATCCTCGGCCACGTCCTGGGCGAGGCCAACCTGCGCGCCGGCGCCAGCCACGTCAGCGAGCGCAGCCGCAAGGAGGGTTTCCTCGCGGTGCGCATCGAGCACCCGGACGACCGCCAGCAGTTCGAGCAGGCCATCCTCGATGCCGGCGGCCTGCCGGTCTACGAGCGCAACCGCGAGGTGCTGGCCGTGCGCTTCGACACCCTGGTGGCCCTGGCCGAGCGCAGCGGCTTCCTGCAGCCGGATACCGAAGTGGTGGTGGCGCGCCTGCGCGCGCTGGCGCCCGCCTCCCAGGAGCTGGCCGAGCTGCTGCGCAAGGACGTGTCCAGCCTGCGCTGGCAGGACGTGCGCAATGCGATCAACAGCCTCGGTGCCAGGGCCGTGGCCGCCAGCGCCGAGGGTGCCCTGCGCGGCGTGCTTAAGCTGGTTTTCCCGTTCCTGCCCTGAGCCGTGCCGCCCCGGGGGCGGGGCTGGCGCCACGCGCAATGCTTGAGTTGCGGAGTGGCAGCCCGGCTTTGCGGAGATTTGTGTTGCGACGCAGCAGTATGTCCGTCGCTGTCGTTCGCGCCGGACGCTTACGTCCGACCGGTATGCAAGTAATGCTTGCATTCCCGTACCTGCGGGGACGGAAATTCCGTGAACACGTTTCCATCCCGCAATGCCTTGATTGGTATGGCACTTTCAAAAGTGCGATCGCGTATTAAGGCGGAATCGGCCGAACGTGCCAGGAATATTGGCCCACGGTGTCATGTTCCAGTTGTTTAGTGCGCGTGAATGTTCCCGCCGAAACAGTAAAAAAACTGTTGCGCTGCAGTGTGGACACCCTGGAAAACAGCTGTTATCCATTCGCCTCGCGTTAAATGGTACCGCTAACTGCTGCACTTGGAGTTCACAGTTTGCGGCCAGCGCGTGGGAGGCGTGGAACGCGCCTTTCTTCCAGATTCGCCGGTGAGGCGTTCGAGCCGGCACACACCCGGGCAATGCGATCCGGGGGAAAAGCAGGTAACGCCTGCGACTAAAAGGCGGAAGGAACCACCATTTCGAACCAGAGAGAGGGGAGGTTTAACAGGATGTACACGTGTCTCCGATGTCCAGCGCTGTCTATCGGCGTGCCTGCGGCCGGGTTCCGGTCGGGCACGCGCCAGCGCACGCCGACGGCTGTCAATTCCCAGTGCTGAGGACCTACTGATGAACCACAAGAAGCTGAAGAAGCTCCGCTCGCGGGCGATGTTCACCATCGTCGGCGGCATGATCGTCATCAATCCCGCGTTCGCGCAGGACTCGCGGGAGGCGACCCAGCTGGACACCGTGACGGTGACCGGCCTGCGCAGCTCCCTCGACCACGCGATGAACATCAAGCGCGACACGCCCGGCGTGGTCGACGCGATCAGCGCCGAGGACATCGGCAAGTTCCCGGACACCAACCTGGCCGAGTCGCTGCAGCGCATCACCGGCATCTCGATCGAGCGCCGCGACGGCGAAGGCGCCCAGGTCACCGCGCGCGGCTTCGGCCCGGGCTACAACCTGGTCACCCTCAACGGCCGCCAGATCCCGGGCGCCGACGGCTTCGGCGGCGGCGGCCTGGAGGTCGGCGGCATCGGCTCCGGTACCCGCGGCTTCAACTTCGCCCAGCTCGCCTCCGAGGCGATCAACGGCGTGACCGTGTACAAGACCGGCCGCGCCTCGCAGCCGTCCGGCGGCATCGGCGCCACGATCGACATCCTGACCGCGCGCCCGTTCAACAACCGTGGCGGCGAAGTGGTCGCCAGCGCCGGCGTCAAGGCGGTGAAGGACGAGTCGCAGACCATCGGCAGCGACATCACCCCCGAGATCTCGGGCATCTTCAGCTACGCCAACCCGGACAAGACCTGGGGCGTGAGCCTGAACGCCAGCTACCAGAAGCGCCACGGCGGTTCGGCCCAGGCCACCGAGAACGGCTGGAACGTGGCCCGCTGGACCGGCACCGACAGCAAGTTCCGTTCCGACGCGGTGATCGAGAACGCGCCGGAGATCGGCCAGCTGTACTCCATGCCGAACGACGTGCGCTACGCGTACCAGAACTTCGAGCGCGAGCGCACCAACGCCCAGGGCGTGCTGCAGTTCGCCCCGACCGACGCGCTGACCTTCACCCTCGACTACACCTACTCGACCAACGAGATCGCGCAGGACCGTGGCGAGCAGACCATGTGGCTGCAGAACAACCTGACCCACGTCACCTTCGACGGTGACAAGAAGGTTGCGACCCCGGTCTACATCCGCGACCTGGCCGGCGGCGGCAAGGACTTCGGCTTCGAGCAGCAGCGCGACGAGCAGAAGTACGAGCTCGACTCGATCGGCCTGAACGTGAAGTGGGACGTCAACGACCGCCTGAGCCTGACCTTCGACGCCCACAACACCAAGGTCAACAGCCGCCCGAACGACCCGGTCACCGGCGGCAGCTCGACCGCGTTCAGCTTCGGCGGCTTCGCGCCCGACCCGAGCACCAACAACTGGACCCAGGAGTACCGCTTCAGCAACGGCCTGCCGGTGATGTGGCGCACGCTGTACCCGACCACCGCCGACGCCCTGGCCAACACCAACGGCGTGGTCAACTCCGACTTCGCGCCGGAGACCCTGGGCAGCCAGATCATGCGCATCTGGTCGACCCGCCAGGACAGCGAGGTCAAGGAAGGCCGCATCGACGGCGAGTTCTCCTTCGACAACGGCCGCTTCCTGTTCGGCGTCAACTCCAGCGACAGCAAGATGCGCCGCCTGAACGTCGACGGCCATGCCCACCTGATGACCCTGGGCGACTGGACCTCGACCGACCGCGGCCAGATCGCGGACATCGCCAACCACCTGCGCAAGTTCAGCATCACCAGGCTGTTCGAGGACTTCAACACCAACGGCGCCGACTCCAACGTGTGGATCGGCAACGCCACCGGCCTGGCGCAGTGGGCCGAGGGCCTGTGCGCCGCGGGCAACGCGCCGGCCGCCTGGAACGCGCAGAACCGCTGCGACGAGATCAAGGCGAGCGTGTACCCGGCGTACGACGCCGACAACCTGGTCCAGGAGAAGACCAAGTCGATCTATATCCAGTGGGAGCAGGACGGCATGCTGGGCGACTTCCCGACCTACATGGTCGCCGGCGTCCGCTACGAGAAGACCGACGTGAAGTCGACCTCGGTCATCCAGGTCCCGTCGGGCATGGCCTGGCTGTCGAACAACGACTTCCAGATCCGCAACTCGCCCGAGGCGATGCCGTTCTCCGAGACGGCCAGCTACAGCTACGTGCTGCCGAACCTGGACTTCAGCATCGACTTCACCGCCGACCTGAAGGGCCGCGCGTCGTTCAGCAAGACCATCGCCCGCGCCCCGTACGGCAACCTGTACGCCGGCCCGAACCCGGGAATCCCGAGCGGCTCGATCCTGTACGGCGAGCAATACCGCGCCACCGGCAACGCGCAGACCCCGAGCCTGCTGCCGCTTGAGTCGGACAACGTCGACATCGGCCTGGAGTGGTACTTCGCCCCGTCCAGCTTCATCGGCGTGACCTACTGGAACAAGCGGGTCAAGAACTTCATCGGCAACACCGTGGTCCGCGAGAACCTGTACGGCCTGGCCGACCCGACCTCGGGCCCGGACGCGCAGGCAGCCAACGCCTTCCTGGGCAGCTCGCAGTGTATTGCCCAGGTGACCGCGGCCGGCAACGACCCGTCCGAGGGCTGCAAGCAGGACTACACCACCCTGTTCGCCGCCACCGCGCTGCTGCGCTACGCCGACCAGACCGGCGGCCTGTCCGCGTACAACGGTTCCAACGCCCAGGTGCTGGAGCTGGAGGCCCTGTACGACGTGATCGGCGACGCCAGCCGCGGCGACCCGCTGTACGAGTTCGACGTCAACCGCCCGGTGAACCAGCGCGGGGCCACGCTGCATGGCTGGGAGATCGGTGGCCAGTACTTCTTCGGCGACACCGGCTTCGGCGTCCTGGCGAACTACACCATCGTCGAAGGCGACGTGGGCGTGGACCGCGCGGCCGACCCGGGCACCGACGTGTTCGCCCTGACCGGCCTGTCCGACACCGCCAACCTCGTGCTGATGTACGAGAAGTACGGCTGGTCGGCGCGCCTGGCCTGGAACTGGCGCGACGAGTACCTGCTGGCCGCCAACCAGAACGGCAACAACCGCAACCCGTACTTCGTCGAGGAGTACGACCAGATCGACCTGAGCGTGAGCTACAAGCTGACCGAGAACCTGTCGGTGTCGGCCGAGGCCATCAACCTCACCGGCGAGGACGTGCGCTGGCACGCCCGTTCCAGCCGCCAGTTCGTGCGCCTGGTCGACCAGTCCCCGCGTTACATGGTGGGCCTGCGCTACACCTTCTGACGTGGGAACGACGTAGCTGTAACCGCTGCAAGGACAGGGACCGTCGCTCCGGCGACGGTCCCTTTTTTTCGCGGCCTGCAGCCGCGCCAAAGTCCGCTTGCGGGCCGTGCGCGGTGCCGATATGGTCAATCGGGGAAGCGCAGCTTCCGGGGAAAGGACCCCCTGCGGTCCGCACCAACCTGCTGGAGCCAAGATGGCCCGTTACGAACTGCTCAACAACGTCGCGCACAGCCACCTGCGCGTGTCCGCGCGCTTCAGTGCCGACTACGGCGATGCCGTCGGCATGGTCGAGGCGTTCCCGACCGAGTTCGCCGAGATGCAGCGCGAATACCCGATCTTCCTGCGCAGGGACCCGGACGGGTCCTGGCACGCGGTGGCGCTGCTGGGCTTCGGCCCGAGCGAGAACCTGTACCTGCGCGACGGCGCCTGGCACGCCAACTACCTGCCGGCGGTGATCGCGCGCGGCCCGTTCCTGATCGGCTTCCAGGAGCAGATGGTCGATGGTCAGCTGCGCAACGAGCCGGTGATCCACGTGGACCTTGACCACCCGCGCCTGCGCGACGGCCACGGCCACCCGGTGTTCGCGCCGCACGGCGGCAACAGCCCGTACCTGGAGAAGGTGATCCGCGTGCTGCACGGCATCCACGTCGGCGTCGAGGGCGCGCGCCGGATGTATCCGGAGCTGGACCGGCTGGGCCTGATCCAGCCGGTGACCCTGGACGTCAGGGTCGACGAAGGGCACCAGTTCAACCTGACCGGGCTGTACGGGATCGACCGCGAGCGCCTGGCGGCGCTGGACGCCGAACAGCTGCATGCACTGCACCGCGAGGGCTGGCTGGAGGGCGTGTACCTGATCCTGGCCTCGCTGAACAACGTGTCGCGCCTGATCGCCGAGAAGCAGCGGCGCCTGCGCGAGGAAGCCGAGGGGAAGGCGGCCTGAGCATGTTCGACCGGCTCGCGAAAGTGCGCGTGCTCGAGGGCTGCACGCCGGAGACGCTGCCGCTGGAACGGCTGCTCGCCGACGCCACGCCCACCGTGCTGCCGGGGCTGGCGCGCGACTGGAGCCTGGTCAGGGCCGGGCTGGAATCGTCGCAGGCCGCGCGCGAGCTGCTGCGCAGCCACTACAACGGCCGCCCGCTGCAATACAACTGGGGCGAGCCGTCGACGGCGGGACGGCCGTTCTACAACGAGGATTTCACCCGCCTCAACTGCGAGGTGCGGCGCGGCACCCTGGACCAGGTGCTGGACGAGCTGGCCGCCTGCGAGGACGACCCGGCGCCGCCGACCTACTACGTGGCCTCGCTGCTGGTCGACTACTGCCTGCCCAGCCTGCGCGGGCACAACGACCTTGGCCTGGAGCGGCACGGCGTGTCCGCGCCGCCGAGCATCTGGATCGGCAACCGGGTGACCGCGTCCTGCCACTACGACGCGCCCAACAACATCGCCTGCTGCGCGGTGGGCCGGCGCCGCTTCACCCTGTTCCCGCCGGAGCAGGTGCACAACCTCTATCCCGGCCCGTTGCATCCCACGCCGGGCGGGCAGGCGGTGAGCGTGGTCGACTTCGAGGCCCCGGACCTGGAGCGTTACCCGCGCTTCGCCGAGGCGATCAAGGCCGGGCAGACGGTGGTGCTGGAGCCGGGCGACGCGATCTTCATCCCCAGCATGTGGTGGCACCACGTGCAGGGCCTGGATCCATTCACCGTGCTGGTCAACTACTGGTGGAGCAGCATGCCGGCCTGGATCCCCACGCCGATGCACGCGCTCAACCTGGCGATGTGGTCGATCCGCGACCGCCCGGAGCAGGAAAAGCGCGCCTGGCGCGAGCTGTTCGAGTACTACGTGTTCGGCCCGGCCGGGCGCGCCGGCGAGCACCTGCCCGAGCAGGCGCGGGGCGAGCTGGCGCCGTTCGACGAAACCTCCGCCCGCCGCATGCGGGCGGCCCTGATCAACAAACTCAACCGCTGACCGCGGCGGGTCGGCGGATCCGGGCGCCACGGGATGGCGCACGCATCCGCCCATCGCGGCCCGGGCGGCCATCGCAATGGAGGGGGACTGTCTTGGACAACAACCGGATCCGCAAGGTGGTGATCGCTGGCGGCGGGACCGCAGGCTGGGTGGCGGCCTGCGCGCTGACCCACCAGTTCCGCGACCTGCTGGAGATCACCCTGGTCGAATCGGAGGAGATCGGTACCGTGGGCGTGGGCGAGTCCACCATCCCCACGATCCGCACCTTCCACCGCCTGCTGCAGATCGACGAGCGCGAGTTCATGAAGGCGGTGGCCGGCAGCTTCAAGCTCGCCATCTCCTTCGAGAACTGGAAGCGGCCTGGCGAACGCTACTTCCACCCGTTCGGCACCACCGGCGTGAACACCTGGTCGTGCGATTTCCACCAGTTCTGGCTCGAGAGCCGCAGGCGCGGCATCCACTCCGACCTGGGCGACTACTGCCTGGAGACGGCGGCCGCGCGCCTGGACCGGTTCGCGCTGTTCGACGCCAACGACAGCGCCCAGCAGTGGTCGATGCGCTGGACCAAGGCCGCCACGCGCCTTGAGCGCTCGGACGTCAGCTATGCCTACCACTTCGACGCGGCGCTGTACGCGGCGTTCATGCGCGCCAAGTGCGAAGGCCGCGGCCTGAAGCGGGTCGAGGGCAAGATCGCCCAGGTCCGGCAGGATCCCGGAAGCGGCTACGTGCAGGCGCTGGTGCTGGAGGATGGCCAGGTGCTCGAGGGCGACCTGTTCATCGACTGCACCGGCTTCCGCGGCCTGCTGATCGAGCAGACGCTGAAGACCGGCTACGAGGACTGGAACAACTGGCTGCCGTGCAACCGCGCGGTGGCCATGCAGGTGGAGTCGGACGTGCCGCCGGTGCCGTACACCCGGGCGATCGCGCACGAGGCCGGCTGGCGCTGGCACATCGCCTTGCAGCACCGGGTCGGCTGCGGCTGGGTGTTCTCCAGCGAGCACATGTCCGACGACGAGGCCGCGGCCAGGCTGCGCGCCGCCTATCCCGACGACAGGCTGGTGCGCGAGCCGTGGGTGGTGCCGTTCCGCACCGGGCGCCGCCGCCAGGCCTGGAACAAGAACGTGGTCTCGCTGGGCCTGGCCAGCAGCTTCATCGAACCGCTGGAATCCACCAGCATCCACCTGACCCTCAGCGCGGTGACGCGGCTGGTGCAGCTGTTCCCGTTCGAGGGCATCAGCCAGGCGGTGGTGGACCGTTACAACAAGGTCAGCCGCGACGAGCTGGAGCACATCCGCAACTTCATCATCCTGCACTACCACCTCAACCAGCGCGACGAGCCGATGTGGAAGCAGTGCCGCGAGATGCAGCTGCCGCCGGAGCTGGCCGAGCGCATCCAGGTGTTCCGCGACACCGCCTACGCCTGGCAGGGCGAGGACGAGCTGTTCCGCCTGGATTCGTGGACCCACTGCATGCTGGGGCAGGGCGTGGTACCCAAGGACCACCATCCGCTCACCCGCGGCCTGAGCGACGCGGACATGCAGACCCTGCTGCAGGGCGTGCGCCGCCCGATCGAGCGCGCGGTGCAGGCGATGCCGCAGCACCACGAGTTCCTCAAGCGCTATTGCCCGGCCGACCCGTCGGTGTGGCACAACCGGCGCCGTTCGACCGTGGGCTGAGCCAAGGCATGATCATCGACCTCAGCCCGCAGCTGCGCGTCCAGCGCCTTTCCATCGGCCGCGAAGGCGCGCCGCTGCTGGTCGTGGACCAGCTGGTGGCCGATCCGGGGCGGCTGGTGCGCAAGGCCGCGCGCCTGGACTTCACGCCGCAGGGCGCGTTCTTCCCGGGCATCCGCGCGCGCGCGCCGGCGTCCTACGAAGTGCTGCTGGAGCGCCTGGCGCAGCCGCTGCTGGAGGAGTTCTTCGGGATCGGGCCGGGCCGGCTGCGCGCGACCTCGCATTACTCGCTGATCACCCGGGCGCCGGAGCAGCTGATGTTCCTGCAGCGCATCCCGCACATCGACGCGGTCTCGCGCCAGGGCCTGGCCGCGGTGCACTACCTGTTCCGTGGCAACTGGGGCGGCACCGCGTTCTACCGCCACCGCGCCACCGGCTTCGAGTACGTGGACGAGACCCGGCACGAGGCCTATTACCGCAAGCTGGACGAAGAAGCCCAGGGACCGGACGCGCCCGGCCCGGGCTACATCGGCGAGGACACGCCGATGTTCGAGCGCATCGGCCAGGTCGAGGGCGTGTTCAACCGCCTGGTGATGTACCGGCGCAATTCGCTGCATTCGGCCACGATCGACAACCACAACGTGCCGCCGCCCGATCCGCTCAACGGGCGGCTGTCGATCAATACCTTCATCGACGTGATCCAGTAGTCCCCGCGGCGCACTTGCCCCCCGCCCGCGTTGCTTCGCGGGTGGGGTGGCCGCGTGCGCGCGTGGCCACCGCGACGCGGATGCCCTGCGTTGCGGCCACATCGGCGGCGCGCATGGCACTGCGCCGCGACGCTACCCGCGGTGAGTCGTGCTGCGGCGCAAAACGAGCGGCATCGCGTTTGCCGAGTCACGGATCGATCGGGAAATCCGCGTGCGTGGCACTGCAAGCAATGATGACGCGCGGCAGCAGCGGCGTGCACACACATGTGTATTCCGCAATGCGCTGATTGCCATGTCGTTTTGAAATGCCGCGGCGCCGGCAGCAAGCGGCCGCATGGCGGGCGCTCGCAAGCATCGCTTGCAGCGCCGAACCCCAGGCTCGTGCTTCCGTGCGGATGCCGCGATAGCAAGGGTCAATAACGCCGCGCCGTGCTTGGACACACTGCAGGACAGCTGTTATCCCTTCGCCCCGCGTTGACAGGCGCCCGCCGCGCAGGTCGATCGAAAGGCACCTGTCAGCGCAGTGGCGCGCGGAAGAATGCGCCCATCCCGATCGCCGACCAGGCAGTCCGTCCCCCAGCTGGCGAGCCAGCACGGCCGGCACGCGCCGTCCGGACCGGAGCCGGAGGTCGAAGGACACCACCCGTTCGCAAGCCCGAGAGATGGAGGTACCAGGATGTACATGCGTTCCCGATGTCCAGCGCTGTCTATCGGCGTAACGGCGGCCACCCCCGGTCCGCACGCGCCAGCGCACGCCGGATAGCCGCCAACCCCCAGTGCCAAGGACTCCCCCCAATGAACCATAAGCTGAAGAAGTTCCGCTCGCGGGCGATGTTCACCGTCGTCGGCGGCATGATCGTGGTCAACCCGGCGTTCGCGCAGGACGCGCAGGATGCAACCCCAGCTCGACGCCGTGCAGGTCACCGGCCTGCGCAGCAGCCTCGACCAGGCGATGAACATCAAGCGAGATTCCGCGGGCATCGTGGACGCGGTCAGCGCCGAGGACATCGGCAAGTTCCCCGACACCAACCTTGCAGAGTCCCTGCAACGCATCACCGGCATCTCGATCGAGCGCCGCGACGGCGAAGGCGCCCAGGTCACCGCGCGTGGCTTCGGCCCGCAGTTCAACATGGTCACCCTCAACGGCCGCCAGGTCCCCGGCGCGGACGCGTTCGGATCGCCCGGGCAGGTGGCAGTGGGCGGCGTGGACGGTGGTACCCGCGCGTTCAACTTCGCGCAGCTGGCGTCGGAGGCGGTCAGCGGCCTGGAGGTCTACAAGACCGGCCAGGCGCATGTTCCCTCCGGCGGCATCGGCGCCACCATCAACATCCTCACCGCGCGTCCGTTCAACAACCGCGGCGGCGAGGTGGTCGCCAGCGCCGGCGTCAAGGGCGTCTACGACAAGTCGCAGCCGTTCGGCACCGACATCACCCCGGAAGTGTCCGGCATCTTCAGCTACGCCAATCCGGACAGGACCTGGGGCATCAGCCTGAGCGCCAGCCAGCAGAAGCGCCGCGCCGGCTCGACCCAAGCCACCGAGAACGCATGGAACGTGCAGGAATGGACCGGCTCGATGCCCGGCAACCCCGCCGTGGTCAACGCCCCGGAGGTGGGTGAGCTGTACGCGCGGCCGAACGACATCCGCTACGCGTTCTCGGACTTCCAGCGCGAGCGCGTCAACGCGCAGGCCGTGCTGCAGTTCGCGCCCAACGACGACGTCGTGTTCACCCTGGACTACACCCACTCGACCAACGAGATCACCGAAAAGCGCGGCGAGATGGGCATGTGGCTGCAGAACGACGCCTACACGCACGTCGAGTTCGACCGCAGCGGCGCGATCGCCACCCCGGTCTACATCCGCGAGATCTCCACCGCCGGCTCCTCGCCGTTCAAGGACTTCGGCATGGAGCAGCAGCGCAACGCGCAGAAGTACGAGTTCAACCAGATCGGCCTCAACGTCGACTGGCGGGTCAACGACAGCCTGCGCCTGAGCTTCGACGCCCACAACTCCAAGACCGAGAGCAAGCCGAACGACCCGCTGACCGGCGGCGGCGCGCTGTACGTCAGCGTGGCCGGCACCAACAACTGCGTCGGCACCGGTGCACCCAACTGCGGCGGCCACTATGCCCAGGAGTTGCGGTTCAACAACGGCCTGCCGATCGGCACGCGTACCTGGTACCCGACCCTGGCCGACGCCCAGGCCGGCACCAACGGCCAGGTCAACCCGCCCTGGCAGGAGGGCCAGGTCGGCTCCCAGGTCCTGCGCATCAACGCCCAGCGCCAGGAGTCGGAGATCAAGCAGGGCCGCATCGACGGCGAATGGGTGTTCGACGACGGCCGCTTCCAGTTCGGCGTGGACAGCTCCACGGTCACCCTGCGCCAGCAGAACAATTCCGAGAACTTCAACACGCTCGGCAACTGGAGCGTGGACAACGTCGCCAGCGACGTGCAGAACGGGCTGATGGGCCTGCTGACCCCGTACGACGTGGTCGGCATGTTCGACGACTTCAGCGCCCCGGGCGCGTTCCGCAGCGGCTTCCGCGGGAATGCCGGCGGGCTGGCGGAGTGGGCACGGGACGTCTACGGCTCGGACATCGGGCTCAACCCGATCCTCAACACCAACAGCATGGTTGAGGAGAAGACCCACGCGGCGTATTTCCAGGTGGACCTGGAGGGCCAGCTCGCCGGCCGGCCGGTGAACACCCGGCTCGGCCTGCGCTACGAGACCACCGACGTGGAGGCGGTCAACGTGGTGGCCAACCGCGCGGCCATCAACTGGCAGTCCAACAACGACTTCCAGATCAAGGACGGCGCTCCGGGCGACGCGACGGTGTACAGGGACACGAACAGCTACAGCTACATCCTGCCGAACCTGGATTTCTCGATCGACTTCACCGATACCCTGAAGGGCCGCGCCTCTTCGGCCGCACCATCGCCCGCGCGCCGTTCACCAGCCTGGCCGCCGGCCCCGGCAACGTGAACCGCCCGAATGGCTCGGTGCTGCTGAACGAATCCAGCCGTGGCTCGGCCGACGCACAGAACACCAAGCTGCGGCCGCTGGAGTCCAACAACGTCGACCTGGCCCTGGAGTGGTACTTCGCCGATGCCAGCTACCTGAGCGCGACCTACTGGAACAAGTCGGTCAACAACTTCCTGGGTACCGCGGTCGAGAGGGGCACGATGTACGACCTGACCGACCCGACCTCGGGCCCGGATGCGCTGGCGGCGCTGGCGTTCCTGGACAGCGCGGACTGCGTGGCCCAGGTGCAGGCGGCCGGCGGCAATCCCGACAGCGCCTGCGCGGCCAGCGACACCAACCTGTTCACCGCCCTGGCCATGCTGCGCAACGCCACCGAGACCGGGGGGCTGGCGGCCTACAACGGCAGCCAGGCGCTGGAGATGGAAAGCCGCTACGACATCGAGGGCCTGCCGACCGACCCGCTGTACGAGTTCAACATCAGCCGGCCGGTCAACCAGCACACCGCCAAGCTCAACGGCTGGGAACTGGCCGGCCAGTACTTCTTCGGCGACACCGGCTTCGGCATCTACGCCAACTACACCATCGTCAACGGCGACGTCGGCTTCAACAACGCGTCCATCGCCGAGCAGTTCGCCCTGCTGGGCCTCAGCGACACCGCCAACCTGATGCTGATGTACGAGAAGTACGGGTGGTCGGCCCGCCTGGCGTGGAACTGGCGCGACGAGTACCTGATCCTCAGCAACCAGGACGACGCCTCGCACAACCCGTACTACGTGGAGGAGTACGACCAGATCGACCTGAGCGTCACCTACCAGCTCGACGACCAGTGGGCCTTCAGCCTGGAGGCGATCAACCTGACCGGCGAGGACGTGCGCTGGCACGGCCGTACTGGCAGCCAGATCGTGCGCCTGGTCGACCAGGCACCGCGCTACATGCTGGGCGTGCGCTACAAGTTCTGATCCTGGCGGGTGAGCGCCGGTTTGGCGCGGGGGCCGCTGCGCGGGCAGCGGCCCCCTGCACGGGCGCGGACCGGAGGGCGGGGCGCCCGTGCCGGTTCCGGCGTGGACGAAGGGCAGGAGGGGGAATGGCGCGTTACGAGCTGCTGGACAAACGAGGCCCACCGCGACCTCAGGGTGGCGCTGGGGCACGGCCCGCAGTTCGGTGATGCGGTGGGCGCGGTCCCGGCGTTCCCCACAGAGTTCGCCGAACTGCTGCGGGATTACCCGATCCTGCTCAAGCGCAATGCCGACGACTCCGGGTGGGAGGCGTTCGCCCTGCTCGGATTCGACCGGGACGAGAACCTGTTGCTGCAGGATGGATGCTGGGAAGCGGCCTACCTGCCCGGTTACGTCGCCAAGGGCCCGTTCCTGATCGGGTTCCAGCCGCGGGTCGAGCACGGCCGGGAAATCCTCGAGCCGGTGGTCCACGTCGACCTGGACCACCCGCGGGTGGGCGCGCCGGATGGCGTGCCCGTGTTCCTGCCGCAGGGCGGGCAGAGCCCGTACCTGGAGTACGTCATCCGGGTGCTGCGCGGGATCCACGACGGGGTGCAGGCGGCGTGGCGGATGTACGCCGAGTTCGACCGGCTCGGACTGATCCAGCCGGTGGAGCTGGAACTGCAGTTCGACGCCACCACGTCCGGGCGGCTGACCGGCTTCCACGCGATCGACCGCGCGCGGCTGGCGACGCTGCCGACGCAGAGGTGGCGTCGCTGCACCGCAGCGGCTGGCTGGAGGGCGCCTATCTGATGCTGGCCTCGCTGCACAACGTCGGTCGCCTGGTGGCGCGCAAGCGGGCACGGCTGGCGGCACAGGCGTGACGGAGGCGGCGGGATGCCTGGTGCGCAAGCGCGCGCACCGGACTCCGGCGCGAAGGAGGCCCGGCCATCCCGCGACGGGCCCCGGCTCAGGCCAGCGCGTAGCGCAGCGCGAACAAGCCGGCCACCAGCCACACCGCCGGATGCACCTCGCGCCAGCGGCCGGTGCCGGCCTTCAGCACCGCATAGGCGATGAAGCCGAAGGCCAGGCCGTTGGCGATGGAGTAGGTGAAGGGCATGGCCAGCGCGCACAGCGCCGCCGGCACCGCCTCGGTCAGCTCGCTCCACTCGATCTCCACCAGCTCGCGCAGCATCAGCCCGGCCACGTACAGCAGCGCCGGCGCGGTGGCGTAGGGGGGCACCATCGCCGCCAGCGGCGAGAACAGCAGTGCCGCCAGGAACAGTGCCGCCACCACCAGGGCGACCAGGCCGGTGCGGCCGCCGACCTGCACGCCGGAGGCGCTCTCGGCGTAGGCGGTGGTGGAACTGGTGCCCAGCAGCGAACCGGCCAGGATCGCGGTGCTGTCGGCCAGCAGTGCACGGCCGAAGCGCTTCTGCCCGTCCGCCAGCTTCAGCAGGCCGGCGCGGCTGGTCACGCCGTACAGGGTGCCGGTGGCGTCGAACACCTCCACCAGCACGAACACCAGCACCACCTGCAGCAGCACCGACCAGCCGGCGCCTTCCTCCCAGTGCAGCAGGCCGGCCAGGTCGAGCTTGAGGAAGGTCGGCTCCAGGCTCGGGGGCAGCGAGACCAGGCCGTTCCATTGCACCAGGCCCATGGCCCATGCGGTGGCGGTGACGGCGAGGATGCCGATGAGGATGGCGCCGCGGACCCGGCGTGCCTCGAGGACGGCGATCAGCAGGAAGCCGCCGAGTGCCAGCAGCGGTTCCGGCTCGGTCATCGGCCCCAGCCGCACCAGGGTGTCGGCGTCGCCGATCACCACGTCGGACTTCTGCAAGGCGATGATCGCCAGGAACAGGCCGATGCCGGCCACGATCGCGCTGCGCAGCGACACCGGGATGCCGTCCACCAGCCAGCGGCGCACCCCGGTCACGGTCAGCAGCAGGAACACGATGCCCGACAGCAGCACCGCCGCCAGCGCCTGCTCCCAGGGCAGGCCGGCGGCGCCGACCACGGTGAAGGCGAAGAACGCGTTCAGGCCCATGCCCGGGGCCATGCCCACCGGGAAATTGGCCGCCAGCGCCATCACCGCCGAACCCAGCGCCGCGGCCAGGCAGGTGGCCACGAACACCGCGCCCGGGTCCATGCCCGTGGTGGCCAGGATCGCCGGGTTGACGAAGACGATGTAGGACATCGTCAGGAAGGTGGTCAGGCCGGCCAGCACCTCGGTGCGCGTGCTGGTGCCGTGCTCGCTCAGCTTGAACAGGCGTTCGGGCAGGGACATGGGCAGGCTCCGGCCTGGCGGGGGCTGGAAAAGGCACCGGCCGCGCGGGGCGGCCGGTGGAAGCTTACTTCAGGGCCTTGAAGCGCAGGCGCTTGGGGCCGGCATCGTCGCCGAGGCGGCGCTTCTTGTCCTCCTCGTACTCGCGGTAGTTGCCCTGGAAGAACTCCACGTGCGAGTCGCCCTCGAAGGCGAGGATGTGGGTGGCGATGCGGTCCAGGAACCAGCGGTCGTGGGAGATCACGAAGGCGTTGCCCGGGAACTCAAGCAGCGCGTCTTCCAGCGCACGCAGGGTCTCGATGTCCAGGTCGTTGGACGGCTCGTCCAGCAGCAGCACGTTGCCGCCCTGCAGCAGGGTCTTGGCCATGTGCAGGCGGCCGCGCTCGCCGCCGGACAGCGAGCCGACCCGCTTCTGCTGGTCCTGGCCCTTGAAGTTGAAGCGGCCGATGTAGGCGCGCGACTGGATCTCCACGCCGTTGATGTTGAGGATGTCCAGCCCGCCGGACACTTCCTCGAATACGGTCTTGTCCGGGTCCAGCGCGTCGCGGCTCTGGTCCACGTAGGCCAGGTTCACGGTCGGGCCGATGATGATCTGGCCCGAATCCGGCTGCTCCTGCCCGGTGATCATCTTGAACAGGGTCGACTTGCCGGCGCCGTTGGGGCCGATGATGCCGACGATCGCGCCCGGCGGCACGATGAAGCTCAGGTCGTCGATCAGCAGGCGGTCGCCGAAGCGCTTGGAGACGTTGCGGAACTCGATGACGTTGTTGCCCAGGCGCTCGCCCGGCGGGATGAAGATCTCGTTGGTCTCGTTGCGCTTCTGGTACTCGACCGACTGCAGCTCCTCCAGGCGGGCCAGGCGCGCCTTGCCCTTGGAGCGGCCGCCCTTGGCGTTCTGGCGCGCCCACTCCAGCTCCTTGGCGATCGCCTTCTGGCGCGCCTTCTCCTGGTTCTCTTCCTGCTTGAGCCGCTCTTCCTTCTGCTGCAGCCACTCGGTGTAGTTGCCCTTCCACGGGATGCCGCGGCCGCGGTCCAGCTCGAGGATCCACTCGGCGGCGTTGTCGAGGAAGTAGCGGTCGTGGGTCACGGCCACCACGGTGCCGGTGTAGCGCTGCAGGAACTGCTCCAGCCACTCCACCGACTCGGCGTCCAGGTGGTTGGTCGGCTCGTCCAGCAGCAGCATGTCCGGCTTCTGCAGCAGCAGGCGGCACAGGGCCACGCGGCGCTTCTCGCCGCCGGACAGGTTGCCGATCTTCGCGTCCCACGGCGGCAGGCGCAGGGCGTCGGCGGCCACTTCCAGCTGCTGCTCCAGGGTGTGGGCGTCGCCGCTGGCGAGGATCGCCTCCAGGCGCTCCTGCTCCTTGGCCAGGGCGTCGAAGTCGGCGCCTTCCTCGGCGTAGGCGGCGTAGACCTCGTCCAGGCGCTTCTGCGCCTGCAGGATCTCGCCCACGCCTTCCTCGACCGCCTCGCGCACGGTGTGCTCCGGATCCAGCTGCGGCTCCTGCGGCAGGTAGCCGACCTTGATCCCCGGCTGCGGGCGGGCCTCGCCCTCGTAATCGGTGTCCACGCCGGCCATGATCCGCAGCACGGTGGACTTGCCGGCGCCGTTGAGGCCCAGCAGGCCGATCTTGGCCCCCGGGAAGAAGCTCAGCGAGATGTCCTTGATGATCTGCCGCTTGGGCGGGACCACCTTGCTGACCCGGTTCATGGTGTAGATGTACTGCGAGGACATGGTCTCTCCGTGCGCAATCCGCCTGGCCCGGCGGGCAGGCGGCGTAGGAATCTGGGGAATCGCGAATTATAGCCCGCCGCCGGGGCGCCTGCCGGGCGCCGCCGGCGGCTGGCTGGATCCTGAACGCGCGCGGCGCGGACCCGGCTGGAACCGGTTTCGCGGGGCGATCCGTTCAGGCGGCGTGAGCAAGATGGAGGCGTCACCACAGCGGGAGAGCCGCCCCATGAAGCGCACCCACCTGATCGCCCTGACCGTCGCGGCCGTGCTGGGCCTCGGCGCAGCGGTCCCCCAGGCCGAAGCGGCCGGTGACCGCCACCATGACCGCCATGGCTGGAACCGGGGCCACGACCGCGGCCCGGCGCACCACCGCCGCGACAACCGTTCCCATTACCGCCCCGGGCACCACCACGCGCCGCCGCGGGTCGTGGTCCACCACCGCCCGGCGCCGCCCCCGCCGCCGCGCCACGTCTGGGCCCGCGGCCAGCGCTTCCACGACCACTACCACGGCCCGGTCTACGTGGTGCACGACTACTCCCACTACCACCTGCGCCCGCCGCCGCACGGCCACCACTGGGTGCGCGACGACCACGGCAACATGCTCCTGGTGGCGATCGCCACCGGCATCATCGCCGACCTGATCCTGCACCATTGAGCCATGCCCCCGGAGGGGCGCATGGACCGCCAGCCGGCCACCCTCGGGTGGCCGGTTGCGTTTGCGGCCGCCGCGTCCGCCGCGGTACGGGCGCCGGGGCGGCGGCCGGCATACAATTGGCCGGCCTTTCCCCTTTTTCCTGCCTGCTGGAGCCGCCGATGTACTCGCGTGATGCCCGTATTGCGTCCTACGACCCCGAACTGGCCCAGGCCATCGCCGACGAGGCCCGCCGCCAGGAGGACCATGTCGAGCTGATCGCCAGCGAGAACTACGCCAGCCCGCGCGTGCTGGAGGCCCAGGGCAGCGTGCTGACCAACAAGTACGCCGAGGGCTATCCGCACAAGCGCTACTACGGCGGCTGCGAGTACGTCGACGTGGCCGAGCAGCTGGCCATCGACCGCGCCAGGCAGCTGTTCGGCGCCGACTACGCCAACGTGCAGCCGCACAGCGGCTCGCAGGCCAACCAGGCGGTTTACTTCGCCCTCCTGCAGCCGGGCGACACCATCCTGGGGATGTCGCTGGCCCATGGCGGCCACCTGACCCACGGTGCCAAGGTCAACGCCTCCGGCAAGATCTTCAACGCCATCCAGTACGGCGTGGACGACCAGGGCCTGATCGACTACGACGAGGTCGAGCGCCTGGCCGTGGAGCACAAGCCGAAGATGGTGGTGGCCGGCTTCTCCGCCTATTCGCAGGTGGTCGACTGGGCGCGCTTCCGCGCCATCGCCGACAAGGTCGGCGCCTACCTGTTCGTGGACATGGCCCACGTCGCCGGCCTGGTCGCCGCCGGCGTGTACCCGAACCCGCTGCCGCACGCGCACGTGGTCACCTCGACCACCCACAAGACCCTGCGCGGCCCGCGCGGCGGCATCATCCTGGCCTCCGCCGGGGGCGCGGGCGACAAGTTCGAGGACATCTCCAAGAAGCTGCAGTCGATCGTGTTCCCGGGCATCCAGGGCGGTCCGCTGATGCACGTGATCGCGGCCAAGGCCGTGGCGTTCAAGGAAGCGCTGGAGCCGGAGTTCAAGGCCTACCAGCAGCAGGTGGTGAAGAACGCCCAGGCCATGGCCAACACCCTGATCGCGCGCGGCTACAAGATCGTCTCCGGCGGCACCCAGAACCACCTGATGCTGGTGGACATGATCGGCAAGGACGTGTCCGGCAAGGACGCGGAGGCCGCGCTGGGCCGCGCCCACATCACCGTCAACAAGAACTCGGTGCCCAACGACCCGCGCTCGCCGTTCGTGACCTCGGGCCTGCGCCTGGGCACCCCGGCGGTGACCACCCGCGGCTACACCGAGCAGGATTGCATCGACCTGGCCAACTGGATCGCCGACGTGCTCGACGCGCCGAACGACGACAGCGTGATCGAAGCCGTCAAGGCGAAGGTCACCGAGCAGTGCCGCAAGTACCCGGTCTACGGCTGAACCGCGGCCGGTCCCGGGCGGTCGCCGCCCGGGACCCGGCGATGCCCGTGGCGGCGGCCGCCGCGGCCGGCGCGCCCATGGCCAGCAAGCCGCGCGCGGGCCGCGCCCGCTGAGGAACACCCATGCATTGCCCCTTCTGCCAGCACAACGACACCCGCGTGATCGACTCGCGCGTGTCCGAGGACGGCGCCACCATCCGCCGCCGCCGCGAATGCGAGGCCTGCGGAGAGCGCTTCTCCACCCTGGAAACGGTCGAGCTGAAGCTGCCGTCGATCATCAAGAGCGACGGCCGCCGCGAGCAGTTCGACGCCAAGAAGCTGCGCCAGGGCTTCGACCGCGCGCTGCAGAAGCGCCCGGTGGCCGAGGAACAGGTCGAGGCCGCGGTGCGCGCCGTGGTGCATGCGGTGCGCATGAGCGGCGAACGCGAGCTGCCGTCGCGGCGCATCGGCGAATTCGTGATGGACGAGCTGCGCAAGCTCGACCACGTGGCCTACGTGCGCTTCGCCTCGGTCTACCGCAGCTTCCAGGACGTGGACGATTTCCGCGAGGAGATCGAGAAGCTGGAGCGCGGCCTGCCCTCGAGCGAGCAGCTGCCGCTGCTGGAAGCGGCCGGCGTGGTCACGCCCGGCCAGGGGCGCGTCGCCGAACGGGCGAAGAAGCGCTGAGCACTCCGGTGCGCATCGACTGGCTCGCCGCGCATCCGCAGCACGCCGCTGCGCTGGCGGCGGCCCACGTGCAGGCCTTCGGCACGCTGCTGCCGGACTGGACGGTGGCGCAGGCGCTGGCCGAACTGCGTTCGCACGACCGCGCCGCGACCATCCCCTCGACCCTGGTCGCCCTGGACGGGGCCGGCGACTGGCTGGGCTCGGTGAGCCTGCTGGCCGAGGACCATCCGGACATCCCGCAGTACTCGCCCTGGCTGGCCAGCCTGTACGTGCGGCCGGAGGCGCGCGGCGCCGGCGTCGGCCGCGCCCTGGTGGCGCGCGCGGTGGCCGAGGCCGGGTCGCTGGGCACGCAGGTCCTCCACCTGTACTGCAAGCCCGACATCGCCGGCTGGTACCGCACGCTGGGCTGGCGCGAGCACGAGCTGCTGCGCCTGGGCCCGCTGGAGGTGCACGTGCTTGCGATCGACTGCAGGGAACATCCATGAACGACCTCTTCGACGCCTTCGACCATGCCTGCATGGCGCGCGCGCTGCAGCTGGCCGCGCGTGGCCAGTACACCGCGCGGCCCAACCCCGTGGTCGGCTGCGTGGTCGCCAACGGCGGCCAGGTGGTCGGCGAGGGCTGGCATCCGCGCGCCGGCGAGCCGCACGCCGAGGTGTTCGCCCTGCGCGAGGCCGGTGATCGTGCGCGCGGCGGTACCGCCTACGTCACCCTGGAGCCTTGCGCCCACCATGGCCGCACGCCGCCGTGTGCCGAGGCACTGGTCGCCGCCGGCGTGGCACGGGTGGTGGCGGCCATGCGCGATCCGTTCCCGCGGGTCGATGGCGCCGGTTTCGCCCGGTTGCAGGCCGCGGGTATCGCCGTGGCCGCGGGGCTGATGGAGGCGCAGGCGCGCGAGCTCAACCGCGGCTTCCTGTCGCGCTTCACCCGTGGCCGGCCGTGGCTGCGGGTCAAGCTGGCCGCCAGCCTGGATGGTCGTACCGCGATGGCCAGCGGCGAGTCCAAGTGGATCACCGGCGCGGCCGCGCGCGCCGACGTGCAGCGCTGGCGTGCGCGCAGCGGCGCGATCCTCACCGGTGCGGACACCGTGCTGGCCGACGACCCGGCGCTGACCGTGCGCCTGGGCGACGACACCCCGTTCCAGCCACCGCTGCGGGTGGTGCTCGACAGCCGCCTGCGCAGCCTGGCCATGCCCAGGGTGCGCGACGGCTCGGCGCCCACGCTTTACCTGCACGGCCCGGACGCGGTGCCGCCGCCGGGCCTGGACGCGGAGTTCGCCGCGGTGCCGCTGCGTGATGGCCGCCTGGACCTGGAGGCCGCGCTGCGGCTGCTGGCGGCGCGCGACATCAACGAGGTCCAGGTCGAGGCAGGCCCGGCCCTGTGCGGGGCGCTGCTGCGCGCCGGCCTGGTCGACGAGCTGCTGCTGTACCAGGCACCGCTGCTCCTGGGCGATACCGCGCGGCCGCTGTTCGCGGGGCTGGGGATCGAGGCCATGGCCCAGCGCCTGCGCATGCAACTGGTCGAGTCGGTGATGGTGGGCGAGGACCGCCGCCTGCTGCTGCGCCCGGCCCGGGACTGAGCGCGCCGCGACGCTGCGTCCCGCCGTTGCCGCGGGGCCTGGCGGGCAGGGTGGTAGAATCCCGCCGCCGGCCTGGCCGGCAGCCAGTACAGAACCAAACGTCTTCAGGGCGGGGTGGAATTCCCCACCGGCGGTAGGCGCCGTTCCCGGCAACGGGACAGGCGCGAGCCCGCGAGCGCCTCCGGCCATCCGGAGGGTCAGCAGATCCGGTCCAATGCCGGAGCCGACGGTTGTGGCGCGCAGGTCGCGCCCTAGAGTCCGGATGAGAGAAGACGCCGCGCCCGGCCGCAAGGACCGGGTGTGCGTGCTTTTTGCCCCTGGACGTTTTTCGCCATCGAACGCGGGAGACGCTCCATGCTGCAACCGACCACCCTCCTCCATGCCGCGCCGGCGCGCGCGCGTCGCCACGGAGGACTGCACTGATGTTCACCGGGATCATCGAGGGCGTGGGCCGCCTGGCCGCGCGCGAGCCGCGCGGCGGCGACGTCCGCTTCAGCTTCGCCACCGGCACCCTGCCGTGGCTCGGCTCCGGCGGCGACGACGTGCGCCTGGGCGAGAGCATCGCGGTCAACGGCGTGTGCCTGACCGTGGTCGCGTTCGACGCGCAGGGCTTCCAGGCCGACGCTTCCACCGAAACACTGTCCCTGACCACCCTGGGCGAGCTGCCCGTGGGCGCGGCGCTGAACCTGGAGCGGGCCATGCGCCCGTCCGACCGCCTGGGCGGGCACCTGGTCAGCGGCCACGTCGACGGCATCGGGCGGGTGGTGTCGGTGCACGAGGACGCGCGCGCCCAGCGCTGGCGCTTCGCCGCGCCCGCGCCCCTGCTGAGGTACGTCGCGAAGAAGGGTTCGATCTGCGTCGACGGCGTCAGCCTGACCGTCAACGAGGTCGACGGCGAAGGCTTCGAGGTGGCGCTGATCCCGCACACCGTGGCCCATACCCGCTTCGCCGAAACGCGGGTGGGCGAGGCGGTGAACCTGGAGATCGACCTGGTGGCGCGCTACGTCGAGCGCCTGCTGGGCGCGCGCGGGGAGCCGGCATGAACTTCGCCACGATCCCCGAGCTGCTGGAGGAGATCCGCGCCGGGCGCATGGTGGTCATCGTCGACGACGAGGACCGCGAGAACGAGGGCGACCTGATCATGGCCGCCGAGCTGGTGCGCCCGGCCGACATCAACTTCATGGTCACCCATGCCCGCGGCCTGGTGTGCCTGTCGCTGACCCGCGAGCGCTGCGCGCAGCTGGGCCTGGCGCCGATGGTCCAGCGCAACACCGCCCAGTTCCATACCAATTTCACCGTCAGCATCGAGGCGGCCGAGGGCGTGACCACCGGCATCTCCGCCTACGACCGCGCCCACACCATCCGCACCGCGGTGCGCCCGGACGCCAAGCCCTCGGACCTGAGCCAGCCGGGCCACGTGTTCCCGCTGATTGCCCAGCCCGGCGGCGTGCTCACCCGTGCCGGCCACACCGAGGCCGCCAGCGACCTGCCGATGCTGGCGGGGCTGGAGCCGGCGGGCGTGCTGGTCGAGGTGATGAACCCCGACGGCACCATGGCCCGGCGCCCGCAGCTGGAGGAGTTCGCGCGCCAGCACGGGCTGAAGATCGGCTCGATCGCCGACCTGATCGCCTGGCGCCTGGCCAACGAGCACACGGTCGAGCGGGTCGACGAGCGCGACATCGACACCGAGTTCGGGCCGTTCCGGCTGGTCACCTACCGCGACCGCATCGCCCACGAACTGCACTTCGCGCTGGTCCGCGGCACGCCGGACCGCCACACCCCGACCCTGGTGCGCGTGCAGGTGGAGAACCCGCTGGCCGACCTGCTGCACTGGCGGCGCGAGGACTTCGGCGTGGCCGGCACCGACGCCCTGCGCGCGATCGCGGCCGAGGGGCAGGGCGTGATGGTGGTGCTGTCGGCCCCGCGCGATCCGGAGGCCCTGCTGGCGCGCCTGCGTGCCGAGCCGGAGGCCCGCCGCGATCCCAGGGACGTGGGCCAGTGGCGGCGCAACGGCGCCGGCGCCCAGATCCTGGCCGACCTCGGCCTGGGCCGGCTGCGGGTGCTGGGCATCCCGCGCCGCCAGGTCGGCCTGGCCGGCTACGGGCTGGAAGTGGTCGAGTACCTGTCGCCGTAAGCCGGCGGTCCCCGCGAACGGCCCCGGCCGGCCATGTCCGGTAAACTGTCCGACCCCTGAGGATCCCCGAACCCATGACCCTGTACGAAGGCGACCTGCGCGTGCCTGCCGGCGCCCGCTTCGCGATCCTGGCCAGCCGCTGGAACGCCCGCATCACCGACGCCCTGGTGGCTGGCGCCCGCCGCAGCCTGGCCGACAACGGCGTACCCGAGGACGCGGTGGACGTGGTCCGCCTGCCCGGCGCCTGGGAACTGCCGATGGCCGCGCGCAAGCTGGCGACCGCCGGTACCCATGCCGCGATCATCGCCCTGGGCTGCGTGGTCCGTGGCGATACCCGCCATTACGAGCACGTCGCCGACCTGTGTGCCGAGGGCCTGATGCGCGTGGCCCTGGACACCGGCGTGCCGGTGCTCAACGGCGTGCTGGCGGTGGAGCGGTTCGAGGATGCCGAGGCCCGCGCCGGCGGCAGCCACGGCAACAAGGGTGAGGAAGCGGCGATGGCCGCGCTGGAAATGGTCAACCTGCTGGAGCGCCTGCCATGAACCGTCCGTTCCGTTCCCGCACCGGCGTCGATCCGGTCCTGCGCGCGCGCGCGCGCCGCCGTGCGCTGCAGGCCATCTATGCCTGGCAGATCTCCGGCGGCAATGCGCAGCAGGTGATCGCCCAGTTCGCCCACGAGCAGGCGCACGAGATCGCCGACCTGGCCTATTTCGAGGACCTGGTCACCGGCGTGCTCGCGCACCGCGCCAGCCTGGACGAGGCCCTGGCCCCGCACCTGGACCGCGGCGTGGAGGAAGTGGACGCGATCGAGCGCGCCGTGCTGCGCCTGGCCGCGTACGAGCTGCTGCACCGCCAGGACGTGCCGTACCGGGTGGTGATCAACGAGGCGATCGAGATCGCCAAGCGCTTCGGTTCCGAGCACGGCCACACCTACGTCAACGGCGTGCTCGACCGCGCCAGCGCGCAGTGGCGCGCGGCCGAAGTGCAGGCCTCGCGCGGCGGCCGCTGAGCCATTCCCGGTGCGCGCCGCCGGCGGCGCGCCCGTCCTGCACGCCGGAGCCGCCATGGCCGAGTTCGACCTGATCGGGCTGATCCGCGAGCGCGCCGCCACGCGCGCCGACGTGCTGCTGGGCATCGGCGACGATGCCGCGCTGCTGCAGCCGCCGCCGGGCCATGCCCTGGTGGTGACTGCCGATACCCTCAACGAGGGCGTGCATTTCCCGGCCGGGACCGCGGCCGCCGATATCGGCTGGAAGGCCCTGGCGGTGAACCTGTCCGACCTGGCCGCGATGGGGGCGAAGCCGGCGTGGTGCACGCTTTCGCTCTCGCTGCCGCGTGCAGACGCCGCGTGGGTCGGGGCCTTTGTCGACGGATTCCTGGACCTGGCCGGTCGCCATGGCATCGCCCTGGTCGGCGGCGACACCACCCGCGGCCCGCTGTCGATCGGCGTGACCGCGATGGGCCTGGTCGAGCAGGGCGCCGCCCTGCGCCGCGACCGCGCGCGGGTGGGGGACGATATCTGGGTCACCGGGACGCCTGGCGAGGCCGCCGGGGCGCTGGTGCTGGGCGGGCATGTCCCGGGACCGGCGCCTGCCGGCGAGGTGGCATCAAGCGCGCGTGCGGCGCTCGATTCGCGCCTGGCGCGGCCCACGCCGCGGGTGGAAGCCGGCCGCGCCCTGCTGGGCCTGGCCCATGCCTGCGTCGATATCTCCGATGGGCTGCTGGCCGACCTGGGCCATGTCTGCGCGCGCAGTGGCGTCGGCGCCGAGGTGCGGCTGGATGCGCTGCCCGCATCGGCCGCGCTGCGCCAAGTTTTCGGCGACGCTTCACGGGTGCTGCAGGCCACCGGCGGCGACGATTACGAGCTTTGCTTCACCGCGCCGGCGAACCTGCGCGAACAGGTCCAGCTGGCGCTGGAGCAGGTGGGCGTCGACGCCAGCCGCATCGGCCGCATCGTCGCCGGCCAGGGCGTGCGCGCGCTGGAGGCGCAAGGCCAGCCGTGGCAGCCGCCACGCGCCGGCTACGAGCATTTCGGCTGAGCGGCCTCAGCCGCGTGCATCCACCGCCGCGGCCATGCGCCGCACGGCTTCCTCCAGCAATGGGCGGGGCATGGCGAAGTTGAGCCGCACATGGCCTTCGCCGCCTGCGCCGCATTCGGCGCCATCGGTCAGCGCGACCTGGGCGTGGCGGCGGAAGAACTGCGCCGGTGGCTGGTCCAGGCCCAGCGCGCGGCAGTCCAGCCAGGCCAGGTAGGTGCCCTGCGGGGCGATGTAGCCGACCCGCGGCAGCAGTTGGGCCAGCAGCCGGCCCAGCAGGTCGCGGTTGCCGCGCAGGTAGTCCAGCACCGCCAGCCGCCAGGGATCGCCCTCGCGCCAGGCCGCGGTGTGCGCGACCACGCCCAGGGTGGCGGTGCTGTTGCCGGCGAAGTGGCCGATGCGCCGCCACACCTCCAGGTCGGCAGGGTTGGTGAACACCAGTTGCGCGCATTTCATCCCGGCCAGGTTCCAGGCCTTGGACGCGGAAACAGCGGTGATCGCCTGGCGTGCGGCTTCCCCGCCGAGCGAGGCATAGGGCACGTGCTGCGCGCCGGGATACACCAGTGGCGCATGGATCTCGTCGGCGAACACGCGCACGTCTTGGCGGGCGACGACCGCGGCGATGCGCTCCAGCTCCTTGCGCGGGTAGACCTTGCCGATCGGGTTGTGCGGATTGCACAGCAGCAGCATGCGCGCGCCGCCGGCCAGCGCGGCCTCCAGCGCGTCCTCGTCCAGCGTCCACTCGTCCCGGCCGCGGTGCATGGGCACCGGCACCACCGGGTTGCCGAGCAGCTCCAGCAGCGGCACGAACGGCATGTAGCACGGCATCGGCAACGCCACCGGCGCGCCCGCCGGCAGGAAGTGGCGCAGCGTGATCTCCAGCGCGGCCAGCACGTCCGGTACCGCGCGCACCTGCGCAGGCTCCACCTCCCAGCCATGGTGCGCGCGCTGCCACTGCGCGCAGGCTTCGGCCAGGGCGCGCACCGGCGCGGCGGAGAGGTAGCCGAGCTGGCCGGCTTCCACCGCATCGTGTAGCGCCTGGCGGATCGGCGCGGCCACGCCGAAGTCCATTTCCGCGACGAAGGCGCCGATGCAGTCGGGGAAGGCGCGCCACTTCAGGCCGCCGGCCTGGCGCAACTGCCCGATGGTGATGCGGTCGAACTGGCTGGTGTCCACGCGTGCTCCTTGCCGGCCAACGATTGCGGGTGCTGTTTCAGCCGTGCGCCGGAGGCAGCACCTTGCCCGGGTTGAGGATGCCATCCGGATCCAGCGCCGCCTTCACTGCGCGCATCGCCGCCAGGGTGGCCGCGTCGAAGGCGCGGTCCATCCAGTCGCGCTTGGCCACGCCGATGCCGTGCTCGCCCGACAGCGTGCCGCCCAGGGCGATCACCTGCGCGAACAGCGCCTCCAGCGCCGCATGCGCGCGCGCGTCCTCGTCCGGGTCCTCCGGGTGGTACATGATGTTGACGTGCAGGTTGCCGTTGCCGGCATGGCCGAAGGCCACGATCGGCAGCGCATGCTCCGCCGACAGCGCCTCGACCGCGGCGACCAGGTCGGGGATGCGCGACACCGGCACCACCACGTCCTCGTTGATCTTGCCCGGCGCGATGCTGCGCAGCGCCGGGGAGAGCGCGCGCCGCGCGGCCCACAGGCGGTCGCGTGCGGCGCCGTCCATGGCCACGTCCAGCGACAGCAGGCCTTCGCCTCCGGCGGCATCGGCCAGCGCCTGCAATGCAAGCGGCAGGGTGTCCTCGTCGCCGTCGGCCTCGACCAGCAGCATGGCGCCCGCGTCCGGCACGTCCGTGCCGTTGCAGCGGAGCAGGGCGATCGCACTGCGGTCCATGAACTCGAGCATCGCCGGCACCTGCGGCTGGCGCATCAGCCGCGAGACCGCCGCGGCGGCGCCGGCCGCGTCGCGGTAGAACACGCGCAGGCCGGCCTGCGCCTTCGGTCGCGGCAGCAGGCGCAGGGTGGCTTCGACGATCAGGGCCAGGGTGCCTTCGCTGCCGACGATCAGGTGGGTGAGGTCGTAGCCGGTGGCGTCCTTGGTCCAGGGGCCGCCGCAGCGGATGACCTCGCCGGTGCCGGTCACCGCCGCCAGGCCCAGCACGTTGTCGCGGGTGGTGCCGTATTTCACCGCGCGCGGGCCGCCGGCATTGCAGGCGAGGTTGCCGCCGATGGTGCAACGCTCGGCGCTGGAGGGATCCGGCGCCCAGAACAGGCCGTGCGGCTGCAGTGCCTGCTGCAGGTCGCCGTTGAGCACGCCGGGCTGGACCACCGCGCAGCGGTCGTCGGGGCGGATGTCGAGGATCCGGTCCATGCGCGCGAACGAGACCACCACGCCGCCGGCGAACGGCACCGCGCCGGCGGCGGTGCCGGTGCCGGCGCCGCGCGCGACCACCGGCACGCGATGTGCGCGGCAGGCGCGCACGATCGCGGCCACCTGTGCCGTGTCGGCGGGCACCGCAACCGCATCGGGCAGGGCCTGGCGCCGCGAATCATCCTCGCCGTGGGCGCGGCGCGCGGCCTCGTCGGTGCGCCAGCCCTGCGGGCCGAGCAGGGCGGAAAGTTCGGCGTCCAGCGCCGCGGGCAGGGCGGTTGTCATCCCGGGATTGTAGGCCGCAGGCATGGCGGCTCAGGCATCGTCCGCGCGGAACGCATCCTTGAGCCAGCGGATCGAGGGCGCCGCCGGATCGCCGCTGGCCTCGGCCACGTCGAAGCGGCAGGGGCAGTCCGCCAGCCGTGGATGGCCGGCCAGGTACAGCTGCGCGGCGCGGACCAGGCGCCGGCGCTTGCCGGCATCGACCGAGGCCAAGCCGCCACCGAAGGCGGAGCCGGCGCGGTAGCGCACCTCGACGAACACCACGGTGGCGCCGTCGCGCATCACCAGGTCGAGCTCGCCGCCGCGGTAGCCGACATTGCGGTCCAGCGTACGCAGGCCGGCGGCTTCCAGCCGCGTCCGCACCGCGGCCTCCACCTGGGCACCGCGGGCGCGGCGGTCGACCTGTCCGGAGCCCGTCCCTGGGCGCCGCATGGGGCCGGCCTCAGTTCCCCAGCGGGACCGGCTGGCCGCCGCTGAAGGTGGCCCAGGCCGGCTGCCGCACCACGTTGCCGAAGCCATCCAGGCGCAGGTCGCCGGTGGCGCCGCGCAGCTGGCCGTTGGTGCCGGACAGCAGGCTTTCCAGGTAGGCGCTGATGCGCCAGGCGTCGTAGCCGAAGGCGAACAGGCGCGCGGCCGGGCCGCGTGCGGTCGGCAGCATCTCCGCCGCGCGGCTGGCGCCGGGCAGGCCGGTGGTGCCGCGGGTCGCCCAGGCCTCGGTGGGATAGACGATGCCGTCGAGCACCGCGTCCTCCTCGGCGCGACCGGTGCCGGAGGCCAGCTGCGAGGTGCCGACCCGGGTGCGCGCAGCGAACCCGGCCAGCGCCAGCTGCGGCGCCAGCGCCCGCGCCTGCGGGCCGCGCACCGCCAGGAACACGCTGTCCGCGCCGGCGGCCGCGGCCTCGACCAGGGCGGCACCAAGGTCGCCCGGCTGCTCGCCCACCGACAGGGTGGCGGCGATGTGGCCGCCGCGGTCGGCCAGCCGGCTGCGGAAGGCTTCCACCGCGCGCAGCGCGTTCTCGTCGGTGCCCGCCAGCACCAGCACGTTGCGGCGCTCGCGCGCCAGCAGGTAGTCCGCGGCCGCCAGGCCATCGTCCTCCGGCGCCAGCGAGAACATCGCATGGCCCGGCGGCGGCGGCGCGTCGCCGCGGTTCAGCGCCAGGCTCGGGACTTCCAGTGCCTGCCCGCGGAACACCGCGCCGACCTCGTCGCGGCCCAGCGGCCCGACCACGAAGTCGCTGCCCTCGGCCACCGCGCGCGCATAGGCCGCCTGGGCGCCGGCGGGCGTGCCGGCGGTGTCGTAGAACACGACCTCCGGGCGCTGCCGGGTTTCGCCGTAGTAGCCGGCCAGCAGGCCATCGCGCACCGGCGCGGCGGCGGTGGCCAGCGGTCCGCTCAGCGGCAGCAGCACCGCCAGGCGGCGCGGCGGGCGGTAGCCGTCGGCGGCGGCCGGCGGGCGCGAGTCGAAATTCCAGCCCTCGCCCGGATCCAGCGGGCGCGGCAGCGGCAGGCCGCGCTGCACCATGGCCCGGGCGGCAAACTTGTACAGCGGATCGCCGGCCGGCAGCGCGGCGGCGAATGCGCCCAGGCCGGCGTCGTCCAGCGTGCCCAGCAGGCGGTCGATCTGGCGGCGGTTCTCCAGCCGCGCCTCGCCGGCCAGGCCGGCGTCGGCGCGGGCGCGCGCCGCGGCGGCGCCGCGCGCGTCGTTGCCTGCCTCCAGCGCGGCCGCGCGGGCCAGCTGCCAGCGCGGCTGCAGCGCCGCCGGCAGCGTGGCCGGATCGCCGCCGGCCAGCGCGGCGGCGGCCTCGGCCGGGCGTCCGTCCTGGATGGCCAGTTCGGCGCCAAGCAGGGCCAGGCGGCCGCGGCTGGCGCCGGCCACCCTGCGCGCGTCGACCTGGGCCAGCAGGCTGCGCGCGCGCGCCGCGTCGCCGGCCTCGTGCCAGGCGAAGGCGGCATCGGCGAGCAGGGCCTCGCGGCGGGCGCCGCTGGCGGCCTGCGCCTGCGCCTCCAGCCGGGTCGCGGCTTCGCGGGCCTGTCCCTGCTCCAGCAGGGCGAGGGCCGCGGCATGCTCCGGCGCGGAGGTGGTGGCCGGGACGCTGGCGCAACCGGCGGCCAGCAGCGCGGCCAGGCCGGTGGCGAGCAGGCGCGGGCGGAAGGACGGGGACTTCGACGTCGCGGGAATCGGCATATCCATCCGTTGGGCCGGAGGCGGTTCGGAAAGGGCTTAGGATTCTACCTTTCCCCCGCTGCCCGGACCCGTGATGCCCGCCGCCACCCTGCATGTCGTCGCCACGCCCATCGGCAACCTCGGCGATCTTTCGCCGCGGGCGCAGCAGGTGCTGCGCGAGGTGGCGGCGATCTGCGCCGAGGACACCCGCCGCAGCGGCCAGCTGCTGGCGCACTTCGGCATTTCCACGCCGCTGGTCGCGCTGCACGAGCACAACGAGCAGCAGATGGCCGAGCGCCTGGTGGCGCGGCTGCTGGCCGGCGAGTCGCTGGCCCTGGTCAGCGATGCCGGCACGCCGCTGGTCAGCGATCCGGGGTTCCGCCTGGTGCGCGCCGCGCGCGCGGCCGGGGTGAAGGTCAGCCCGGTGCCAGGGCCCTCGGCGCTGATTGCCGCGCTGAGCGTGGCCGGGCTGCCCAGCGACCGCTTCGCCTTCGAGGGCTTCCTGCCGGCCAAGGCCAGCGCCCGCCGCGAGCGCCTGGCGGCGCTGGCCGGGGAGCCGCGCACCCTGGTGTTCTACGAGTCCTCGCACCGGATCGAGGAGTCGCTGGCCGACCTGCGCCAGGCTTTCGGCGAGGAGCGTCCGGCGGTGCTGGCGCGGGAACTGACCAAGCTGTTCGAGACCGTGCTCGACGGCACCCTGGCCGAGCTGCACCGGCGGGTGCAGGACGATCCGGACCAGCGCAAGGGCGAGTTCGTGCTGGTGGTGCAGGGCGTGGGCGAGGATGCCGACGCCAGGCTGGCCGAAGGTCGCCGCGTCCACGCCATCCTGGCCAGGCAGCTGCCGCCATCGACCGCGGCCAAGCTGGCCGCGGAGATCACCGGCGCACCGCGCAAGGCGCTCTACGGCGCCGGCCCCGGGGAGTAAGCCGCGGCTGCGTGCAGGGCTGGAGGAGCGGCCGCAAGTCGCCGGCTCCGGGCGGAGCCGCGGCGCTCCGGAACCGGGTTACCCCGCTGCACGCCCCCCGGCCGGGTACACATATGCATGTACGCCCCTCCTTGCCACCGCTCCGTTCGCCCCAGGCCCCCTTGGTAAGGGGGCCGCCGCGGCAGCGGCGGGGGATTGGAGGTGAAGATTCGCGGGGCCCGCGCTTTGCTTCAGCAAAGCGTGGGGTATTCGTACGGCGAAGCCGTAGAATACGTCCCCGCGGAGTCGGCCAGACAGTCGCGTCATGCGCAAGCATGCCGAGGAAAGTCCGGGCTCCACAGGGCACGGTGCCAGGTAACGCCTGGGCGGCGCGAGCCGACGGAAAGTGCAACAGAGAGCAGACCGCCGATGGCCCGGAGCCCGCAAGGGCGAAGGGATCAGGCAAGGGTGAAACGGTGCGGTAAGAGCGCACCGCGAGCCTGGCAACAGGCCGGCACGGCAAACCCCACCGGGAGCAAGACCAAATAGGGAGACGATGCCGTGGCCCGCGGTGTCTCCGGGTAGGTTGCTTGAGCGTCGCGGTGACGCGGCGCCTAGAGGAATGACTGTCCACGACAGAACCCGGCTTATCGGCCGGCTCCGCCCCCATCCCGCCCCGCCTCCTGTCCGGGGGCGGGGCCATGTCTGATGCCCCCTACCTTTCCGTCCCCCGGAGCAGGCATCCCATCGCCTGGGATGCCTGCCTTGCGCAATTCGCGCAAATTGCCCGGTTTCCGCACCGGGGCGTATGCCGGCCGGCCATCAGGGCTCCACGCGGCCTTAACAGGTCCCGCAAACCGCCCAATCTCAAAATTTGAGACTAAACAGCGACTTGTGGAAAACCCTTGAACTTGTCTGTGAACATCTTCGCAAGCCATTGACGCGACAGGCGATTTCGCGCTCCACAGCCTGTTGACAACCCTGTTGGCGGTGCTAAGGTGGGCGCCAGTGGGAAAACCGGGAGTTTCGTGGTTTTCCGTGGATAGCCCCAGCAGCCGATGCGGGTAGCGAAGTGTTCCAAGGCGAGACCGCCATCACAGTGGACGACAAGGGACGGGTGGCCATTCCCACGGCCTACCGTGACCTGGTCGCGCGCGAGTGCGGCAACCGCCTGGTGATCACCTACAACCCGTTCGAGGCCGGCTCGCTCTACCTGTACCCGTACAAGGAGTGGGAGCGGGTGCGCGACGAGGTCAACAAGCTGCCCAGCACCCGCGCCGCGCACCGCCAGCTGCAGCTGAAGCTGGTCGGCGCCGCCACCCCGGTGGAGCTGGACGGCAATGGCCGCATTTCCATTCCCGCCAGCCACCGCGCGGCGGTCGGCATCGAGAAGAAGGCGGTACTGCTGGGCATGGGCGACAAGTTCGAACTGTGGAGCGAGCAGGCACACCACGCCCAGATCCAGCGGACCCTGTCCGACGAGGACCTGAGCGAGCACATGCTCGACCTGAGGTTGTGATGGCGGGGGACCGGATGCGGACTGCGCAGCCCGGCCACCCTGCGGACCCGTCGGCGCCGGCGGCACATCTGCCGGTGCTGTTCGCCGAGGTACTGGAGGGCCTGCGCGTGTTGCCCGATGGCCGCTACCTGGACGGCACCTTCGGTCGCGGCGGCCATGCGCGCGGCGTGCTGGAGCGACTCGGTCCGGGAGGCCGCCTGCTGCTGATGGACAAGGATCCCGAAGCGATCGCGGTGGCCGAGGCCGGCTTCGGTGGCGATCCGCGCGTGTCGATCCGCCGCGGCAGCTTCGCCGGCATGGCGCAGTGGGACGAGGCGCGCGAGCTGGACGGCATCCTGCTGGACCTGGGCGTGTCCTCGCCGCAGCTGGACGTGGCCGAGCGCGGCTTTTCCTTCGGCAAGGACGGCCCACTGGACATGCGCATGGACCCCGACTCGGGCGAGAGTGCTGCCGAGTGGCTGGCGCGCGCCGACGAGCGCGAGATCGCCGAGGTCCTGTGGACCTATGGCGAGGAGAAGCAGAGCCGGCGCATCGCCCGTGCGATCGTGGCCGCGCGCGCGCAGGAGCCGATCACCCGCACCGCGCAGCTGGCGAACCTGATCGCCGGCGTGGTGCCGCGCGGCAAGGACAGGAGCCACCCGGCGACCCGCAGCTTCCAGGCCATCCGCATCCACATCAACCGCGAGCTGGCCGACCTGGAGGCCGGGCTGGACGCGGCCCTGGCCGCGCTGCGCCCGGGCGGGCGGCTGGCGGTGATCAGCTTCCACTCGCTGGAAGACCGCATGGTCAAGCAGTTCATCGCCCGCCATGCCAAGGCCCCGCCGGCCAACCGCCGGCTGCCGGAGGCGCAGGCGTTCGTGCCGGCGCTGGCCGCCCTGGGCGGCGCGATCCGCGCCGGCGAGGAAGAGCTGCAGGTGAACGTGCGCGCGCGCAGCGCGGTGCTGCGCGTGGCCGAGAAGCTGGACGGGCAGGGGAGGCGCGCGGCATGACCCGCTTCCTGGTCGCCATCCTGCTGCTGGCCACGGTCGCCACCGGCATCGCCGTGGTCTACGAGCGCTACCGCCACCGCCAGCTGTTCGTCGAGCTGACCCGGCTGGAGCGGCAGCGCGACGAGCTCAACATCGAATTCGGCCGCCTGCAGCTGGAGCAGGCGACCTGGGCCCAGGCCAACCGCATCGACCAGGTCGCGCGCGAGCGCCTGGGCATGAAGTTCCCCGAGGCCGAGGACATCGTGGTGGTGCGCCCATGAGCGAGCGCCGCCCGGTCCGGAACCGCAACCGCGCCCCGTTCAACCTGCGGGGCCGGATGCTGCTGGTCGGCGTCGCCCTGGGCCTGTGCTCGGTGGCGCTGGTCGGCCGTGCGGCCTGGGTGCAGCTGGTGGACGCGGAGTTCTACCAGCGCCAGGGCGAGGCGCGCTTCGTGCGCGAGATCCCGATCCCGACCTCGCGCGGCATGATCACCGACCGCAACGGCGAGCCGCTGGCGGTGTCCACCCCGGTGGAGTCGATCTGGGCCAACCCGCAGGAGCTGCTGCGCTACCCCGAGCGCCTGCCGGAGCTGGCCAAGGCCCTGGACGTGCCGCTGGACCAGCTGACCACGCGCCTGTCCCAGCGCGCGGACAAGGAGTTCGTCTACCTCAAGCGCCGGATCAACCCGGACCAGGCCAAGGCGATCCTCGCCCACAACATCCCGGGCGTGGCTTCGCAGCGCGAGTTCCGCCGCTTCTACCCGCAGGGCGAGGCGATGGCCCACGTGCTGGGCTTCACCAACATCGACGACCGCGGCCAGGAAGGCCTGGAGCTGGCGTTCGACGAATGGCTGCGCGGCAAGCCCGGCGCCAAGCGCGTGATCCGCGACCGCCACGGCCGCATCGTCGAGAACATCGACCTGGTGCGCCCGGCCGAGCCGGGCAAGGACCTGGTGCTGAGCATCGACCGCCGCATCCAGTTCCTCGCCTACCGCGAGCTGCGCCACGCGCTGGACCAGCACAAGGCCGCCAGCGGCTCGGCGGTGGTGCTGGACGTGGCCACCGGCGAAGTGCTGGCGATGGTCAACCTGCCCAGCTACAACCCCAACGCGGTCACCGGCAACCCGGACAGCCGCCGCAACCGCGTGGTCACCGACCTGATCGAGCCGGGCTCGACCATGAAGCCGATCACCGCGGCCGCGGCGCTGGCCGCCGGCAAGGTGCATCCGGGCACCAAGTTCGACACCAGCCCCGGCTACATGGGCCTGGGCCGCTTCACCATCCGCGACCACCGCAACTACGGCGTGCTGGACGTCACCGGCATCATCACCAAGAGCTCGAACCTGGGCGCGGTGATGCTGTCGCAGCAGCTGAGCGACCAGTACTTCTACGACTTCGTGCGCGGCTTCGGCTTCGGCAGCCCGCCGCGCAGCGGCTTCCCGGGCGAGGCCGCCGGCGTGCTGCGCCCGCCGGCGCGCTGGGACGGCCTGACCAAGGCCACCATGTCCTACGGCTATGGCCTGTCGGTCACGCCGCTGCAGATCGCGCAGGCCTATGCCGCGCTGGGCAACCACGGCCGCCTGATCACCCCGACCTTCGTCAAGGGCCAGATCAACGAGCCGCGCCAGGTGGTGCCGCCGGAAATCGCCGACCAGGTCGTGCGCATGATGCAGACCGTGACCGAGCCGGGCGGCACCGCCACCCAGGCCGCGATCCTCGGCTACCACGTCGCCGGCAAGACCGGCACCGCGCGCCAGGCCGCCGCCGGCGGCTATTCGCGCCGCTACACCACCACCTTCGCCGGACTGGTTCCGGCGTCCAACCCGCGCTTCGCCACCGTGGTCGTGATCAACGACCCGCAGGCCGGCTCCTACTACGCCGGCCTGGTCTCCGGCCCCGTGTTCCGCGCGGTGATGGAAGACGCGCTGCGGGTGATGGACGTGCCGCCGGACGACATCGAGACCTGGCTGGCGGCGCAGGCCAAGGGCGAGGCCAAGCGCCAGGCGGCGCTGCCGCCGCTGCCGGAGGCGATCGACGACCCGGGCGCCGAGGACCCGACCCTGCCACCGGCGATGTCCGGCACCGGGGGGCTGCCATGAGCCGCTCCATGCTCCTGTCGCGCCTGCTGCCCGACGTCGCGCTGCCGCGCGACATCGCCGTTTCCGGGCTGGTGATGGACAGCCGCAAGGTACGCCCGGGCGATGCCTTCGTGGCGATCGCCGGCTTCGGCACCCACGGCCTGGCCTTCGCCGCGCAGGCGCGCGAGGCGGGCGCCGCGGCGATCCTGTTCGAACCGCCGGCCCCGGCCGAATCCCCCGCGCCGGAGGACGCGATCCCGGTGCCGGGCCTGCGCTCGCGCCTGGGCGCGATGGCCGACCTGTTCCACGGCCATCCCTCGCACGCGATGGCCATGGTCGGGGTCACCGGCACCAACGGCAAGACGTCCACCGTGCAGCTGCTGGCCCAGGCCTGGCACCAGCGCGGCCTGCGCGCCGGCAGCATCGGCACCCTGGGCGCCGGCCTGCACGGGCAGGTGCGACCGACCGGCTTCACCACGCCGCTGGTGCTGGACATGCACGCCCTGCTGGGCGAGCTGCGCGACGCCGGCGCCGAGGCGGTGGCGATGGAGGTCAGCTCGCATGCCCTGGACCAGGGCCGGGTGGACGGCGTGCACTACGACGTGGCGGTGTTCACCAACCTCACCCGCGACCACCTCGACTACCACGGCGACATGGCCAGCTACGGCGCGGCCAAGTCGAAGCTGTTCTTCCGCGAGGGGCTCAAGGCCGCGGTGCTGAACCTGGACGACGACTACGCGCGGGCGCTGGCCGCGCGGCTTCCGGCCGGGGTGCGCGTGGTCGGGGTCAGTTCGCGCGGCCGCGAGGATGCGAGCCTGCAGGCGCGCGCGCTGCAGTTCGACGCGCGCGGCATCGGCTTCGAACTGTACGACGGCCACGAGGCGTACCCGGTACGGTCGCCGCTGCTGGGCAGGTTCAACGTCGACAACCTGCTGGCGGTGGGCGGCGTGCTGCACGCGCTGGGCGACGGCGCGGCGGGCGTGGCCGCGGTCCTGTCGCGGCTGCAGCCGGTGGCCGGGCGCATGAACCGCCTCGGCGGCGACGGCGTGCGCCCGCTGGTGGTGATCGACTACGCCCACACCCCCGACGCGCTGGAGCAGGCGCTGTCCAGCCTGCGCGCGCATGCCGGCGCGCGGCTGGCCTGCGTGTTCGGCTGCGGCGGCGAGCGCGACCGCGGCAAGCGCCCGATGATGGCGCGCATCGCCGAACGGTACGCCGACCAGGTCATCGTCACCGACGACAACCCACGCGGCGAGGATGGCGACGCGATCGTCGCCGGGATCATGGCCGGCTTCGCCGCGCCCGAAGCGGTGCAGGTGGAGCGCGACCGCGCGCAGGCCATCGCCCGCGCCATCGCCCGGGCCGGCGCACAGGACGTGGTCCTGGTCGCCGGCAAGGGGCACGAGCCTTACCAGGAGATCGCCGGCGTGCGGCATCCCTTTGACGATACCGAGGTGGCGCGCGCCGCCCTGGACGCGTGGAGCGCGGCGGAGGTGCAGGCATGAAGCGCACCCCGCTTTCCCTGCTCGCGCACTGGGCCGGCGGCGAGCTGCACGGCCCGGACGCGGCCGTCGACGCCATCGTCCACGACACCCGCGCGCTGCAGCCCGGCAGCCTGTACCTGGCCCTGCGCGGCGAGCGCTTCGACGGCCACGACTTCGCCGCCGACGCCCTGGCGCGCGGCGCGGTCGCGCTGCTGGTCGAACGCCTGCTGGACGTTGATGCACCGCAGGTGCTGGTCGAGAACAGCGAGCTTGCGCTGGCGCGGATCGCAGCCGGCATGCAGCGCGGCCGCGATGCGAAGGTGGTGGCCATCACCGGCAGCAACGGCAAGACCAGCGTGAAGACCCTGGTGCTGTCGGTGCTCCGGCAGGCCGGCCACGCCTACGCCAACCCGGGCAACCGCAACAACGAGATCGGCCTGCCGCTGGCGGTGATCGACGCCCCGGAGGACGCCGACTTCGCCATCTACGAGATGGGCGCCGGCAAGCCGGGCGACATCGCCTACCTGACCGACATCGCCCGCCCGGACGTGTCCGTGGTCAACAACATCGCCCCGGCCCACCTGGAGCGGATGGGCGACCTGCTGGGCGTGGCCACCACCAAGGGCGCGATCTACGCCGCGCTGCCGGCCGGCGGCACCGCGGTGGTCAACGCCGACGATGCCTTCGGTGCCTGGTTCGAGCAGCAGGTGGTGCGCGCCGCCGAAACCGGCCGCCGCCTGCTGCGCTTCGGCCTGGACGCCAGCGCCGAGGTGACCGCGCGCGAGGTCCAGGTGGGCGCGGAGGGCAGCCGCTTCGTGCTGGCCACGCCACAGGGCGAGGCCGCGATCGAGCTGGCGCTGCCGGGCCGCCACAACGTGCGCAACGCGCTGGCCGCCGCCGCGATCGGCCTGGCCTGCGGCGTGCCGCTGGCGGCGATCGCCGAGGGCCTGGCGCAGGCGCGGCCGGTGGCCGGCCGCCAGGTCGCGCATGGCCTGGCGGGCGGGGTGGTGCTGGTGGACGACAGCTACAACGCCAACCCCGGCTCGGTGGCCGCGGCGATCGACGCCCTGGCCGCCAGCGGCGACGAGGCCTGGCTGGTGCTGGGGGACATGCGCGAGCTGGGCCCGGAGGCCGCGGCGCTGCATGCCGACGCCGGCCTGCGCGCGCGCCAGGCCGGCATCGCCCGGCTGTATGCGCTGGGCGAACTGAGCGCCCATGCCGCGCGTGCCTTCGGCGCGGAAGGCCGCCATTTCGACAGCCACCAGGCGCTTGCGGCGGCCATCGCCGCGGACCTGGCGGCTCGCGCGCCGGCGGATGCGGCCGGCGCCGAAGGACGGCGCCTGCGGGTGCTGGTGAAAGGGTCGCGCGGCAGCGCGATGGACCGGATCGTGAACGCGCTGCTGGCGCAGGGAGACGCTACGCATGCTGCTTGAACTGGCGCGCTGGCTGCAGGGCCTGGAGAACTTCTTCGGGCTGTTCGCCTATCTGACCTTCCGCGGCATCCTCGCTGCGCTGACGGCGCTGTTCCTGTCGCTGTGGCTGGGCCCGGCGGTAATCCGCAAGCTCGGCCAGCTCAAGGGCGGCCAGCCGATCCGCAAGGACGGCCCGCAGTCGCACTTCTCCAAGGCCGGCACCCCGACCATGGGCGGCGCCCTGATCCTGATCACGGTGATGCTGTCGGTCCTGCTGTGGGGCGACCTGCGCAACAAGTACGTGTGGACCGTGCTGCTGGTGATGCTGGCCTTCGGCGCGATCGGCTGGTACGACGACTGGATCAAGATCGTCAAGCGCGATCCCAACGGCCTGAAGTCGCGCTGGAAGTACCTGCTGCAGTCGGTCTTCGGCCTGGCCGCCGGCCTTTACCTGTACCTGTATGCCGACGTGCCGGCGGCCACCACCTTCTACGTGCCGCTGTTCAAGTCGATCGCGCTGCCGCTGGTGGGCATCTCGTTCGTGGCCATCGCCTACTTCTGGATCGTGGGCTTCTCCAACGCGGTCAACCTGACCGACGGCCTGGACGGCCTGGCGATCATGCCCACCGTGCTGGTGGCCGTGGGCCTTGGCGTGTTCGCCTACGCCTCCGGCCACGCCGTGTTCGCCAACTACCTGCAGATCCCGCAGGTGCCGGGCGCGGGCGAGCTGGTGATCATCTGCGCGGCGATCGCCGGCGCGGGCCTGGGCTTCCTCTGGTTCAACACCTACCCGGCGATGGTGTTCATGGGCGACATCGGCGCGCTGGCGCTGGGCGCCGTGCTCGGCACCATCGCGGTGATCGTGCGCCAGGAACTGGTGCTGGTGGTGATGGGCGGCATCTTCGTCATCGAGACCCTGTCGGTGATGATCCAGGTCGCCAGCTTCAAGCTCACCGGCAAGCGCGTGTTCCGCATGGCGCCCATCCACCACCACTTCGAGCTCAAGGGCTGGCCGGAGCCGCGCGTGATCGTGCGCTTCTGGATCATCTCGGTGGTGCTGGTCCTGGTCGGCCTGGCGACGTTGAAGGTGCGCTGATGAACGACCTGTCCCGCCAGGCGACCCGGCTGGAGGCCATCGGCGGCCGCTACGACCCGTGGCTGTGCTTCGCCGTGCTGGCGCTCGGCAGCCTGGGCGTGGTGATGGTCGCCTCGGCCTCGATCGCCATCGCCGAGAACCTGGGCGCGGGGCCGTTCCACTACCTGGTCAGGCACGTGCTGTTCGTGATGATCGGCGCGGTGCTGGCGGTGGTGGCCATGCGCACCGAGCTGAAGCTGGTGGAGAAGTACAACCAGCAGCTGCTGCTGTGCTGCTTCCTGCTGCTGCTGCTGCCGTGGCTGCCGGGGCTGGGCGTGAGCGTCAACGGCGCGCGCCGCTGGATCAACCTGGGCATCTCGCGCTTCCAGGTGGTCGAGGCGGTGAAGGTCATCTACATCGTGTGGCTGGCCAGCTACCTGGTGCGCTTCCGCGACGAGGTCAACGCCACCTGGCCGGCGATGCTCAAGCCGCTGGGCGTGGCGGTGCTGCTGGTCGGCATGCTGTTGGCGCAGCCGGACTTCGGCTCGGCCACCCTGCTGCTGGGCATCACCGCCGGCATGCTGGTGCTGGGCGGGGTCAACCTGCCGCGCATGTCCGCGCCCATCCTGGTGCTGCTGCCGGCGCTGGTGGCGATCGCGATCATCGAGCCGTACCGCCTGCGCCGCATCACCTCGTTCATGGATCCGTGGCAGGACCAGCTCGGCGCCGGCTACCAGCTGTCCAACGCGCTGATGGCCGTGGGCCGCGGCGAGTGGTTCGGCGTGGGCCTGGGCGCCTCGGTGCAGAAGCTCAACTACCTGCCGGAGGCGCATACCGACTTCATCTTCTCGGTCATCGCCGAGGAGCTGGGCTTCGTCGGCGTGTGCGGCGTCATCGGCCTGTACGTGCTGCTGGTCGGCCGCGCCCTGTACATCGGCATGAAGTGCGTGGAGATGCGCCGCCACTTCGCCGGCTACATCGCCTTCGGCGTCGGCCTGTGGCTGGGCATGCAGAGCTTCGTCTCGATCGGCGTGAACCTGGGCCTGCTGCCGACCAAGGGCCTGACCCTGCCGCTGATCTCCTCCGGCGGCTCCAGCGTGATGATGACCTGCGCGGCGATCGGCCTGCTGCTGCGCGTCTCCTACGAGCTGGAGCGCGCCGAGCGCCAGGTGGCGCGCCTGCGTCCGGAATCGATCGTGCCGGTGGCCGCCGCGGACGCCCCGGCGACGCCTTCCGCACCGCTGGCCGCGCGCCCGGCGCCGCCGCGCACCACCCCGCGCGCCACCCCGGCCGGCGGCCGCGGCACCTCGCGCGTGGAACCGACCTTCGGAGGCTTCGCATGAGCGGCGCCGTGCATGTTCCCGCGCAGGAGCGCCCGGTCATGCTGATGGCTGGCGGCACCGGCGGCCACATCTTCCCGGCGCTGGCCGTGGCCCATGAGCTGCGCGCCATGGGCGTGCCGGTGACCTGGCTGGGTGCAGCCGGCGCGATGGAGACGCGCCTGGTGCCGCAACACGACATCCAGATCGACACCCTGCCGGTGGCCGGTGTGCGCGGCAAGGGCGGGGCCACCCTGCTGGCCGCGCCGCTGCGCCTGCTGCGCGCGGTGCGCGCCGCCAGCACGGTGCTGCGCCGCCGCCGTCCGCGCGCGGTGATCGGCTTCGGCGGCTTCGCCTCCGGCCCCGGCGGCCTGGCCGCGCGCCTGGCCGGCATCCCGCTGCTGGTGCACGAACAGAACCGCGCGCCCGGCATGACCAACCGCGTGCTGGCGCGCCTGGCGCGCCGCACCCTGTCCGGCTTCCCCGGCGCGTTCGCGCGCGAGGAAGTGGTCGGCAACCCGGTGCGCGAGGCGATCGCCGCGCTGCCGGAACCGCAGCAGCGCCTGGCCGGCCGCAGCGGCCCGCTGCGCCTGCTGGTGCTGGGCGGCAGCCAGGGTGCGCGCGCGCTCAACGAGGCGGTGCCGGTGGCGCTGGCGGCGCTGGCCGACGTGGCCATCGAGGTGCGCCACCAGTGCGGCGAGCGCCTGCGCGAGGAGGCCCATGCGGCCTACGCCGCCGCAGGCGTGCAGGCCAGCGTGGAGGCGTTCATTGCCGACATGGCCGCGGCCTACGCCTGGGCCGACCTGGTGGTGTGCCGCGCCGGCGCCTCGACCCTGGCCGAACTGTGCGCCGCCGGCGTGGGCAGCGTGCTGGTGCCGTTCGCCGCCGCGGTGGACGACCACCAGACCCGCAACGCCGAATACCTGGTCGAGCACGGCGCCGCGCTGCTGTTCAAGCAGGGCGAGGGCCTGGCCGCGAACCTGGAGTCGGCGCTGCGCGCGCTGGCCGCCGATCCGCAGCGCCGCCTGGCCATGGCCGTGGCCGCGCGCGGCCTGGCCCGTCCCGATGCCGCCCGGCACATCGCCGGGATCGTGCTCGAAGAGGCCCTTCCTTCCCCCCGATCCCCTGGAGTTTCCGCATGATCCGCCGCCTCCACGACACCGACAACCTGGTGCGCGCGTTCCCGCGCGTGCACTTCGTCGGCATCGGCGGCACCGGCATGAGCGGCATCGCCGAAGTGATGCTGACGCTGGGCTACGAGGTGTCCGGTTCGGACGCCGCCGAGAACGCCGCCACCCGGCGCCTGGCCGGCCTGGGCGCGCGCATCGTGCGCGGCCACTCGGCCGCCAACGTACTGGGCACCGACTGCGTGGTGGTGTCCTCCGCCATCCGCGAGGACAACCCCGAGCTGATGGAGGCGCGCAGCCAGCGCATCCCGGTGGTGCCGCGCGCGGCGATGCTGGCCGAACTGATGCGCTTCCGCCGTGGCATCGCCGTCGCCGGCACCCACGGCAAGACCACCACCACCTCGCTGACCGCGGCGGTGCTGAGCGAAGGCGGGCTGGATCCGACCTTCGTGATCGGCGGCCAGCTGCTGGCGGCCGGCGCCAACGCCAAGCTGGGCGGCGGCCAGTGGCTGGTGGCCGAGGCCGACGAGAGCGACGGCAGCTTCCTGCGCCTGAACCCGCTGATCGCGGTGATCACCAACATCGACGCCGACCACCTGGAGAACTACGGCGGCGACTTCGCGCGCCTGCGCTCGGCCTTCGCCGAGCTGCTGCAGCGCCTGCCGTTCTACGGCCTGGCGGTGCTGTGCATCGACGATCCGGAAGTGGCCAGCCTGGCCGCGGAAACCCCGCGCCACGTGATGACCTACGGCACCGCCGAGAATGCCGACGTGCGCGCCGAGGACATCGTCCAGGAAGGCGCGCGCATGCGCTTCACCCTGCGCCTGCCGGAGGGCGTGAGCGTGCCGGTGAGCCTGGCCCTGCCGGGCCGGCACAACGTGCTCAACGCGCTGGCCGCGGCCGCGGTCGGCTGGCAGCTGGGCGTGGCGCCGCAGGCGATCGCGGCGGCGCTGGAGAAGTTCGCCGGCATCGGCCGCCGCTTCAACGACCTGGGCGAGGTCACCACTGCCTCCGGGGCGAAGGTGAGGGTGGTCGATGACTACGGCCACCATCCGCGCGAACTGGCCGCGGTGTTCGCCGCCGCGCGCGGCGGCTGGCCGGACAAGCGCCTGGTGGTGGCGTTCCAGCCGCACCGCTACACCCGCACCCGCGACCAGTTCGATGCCTTCGCCGCGGTGCTGTCGGAAGCCGACGCGCTGGTGCTCAGCGAGGTCTACCCGGCAGGCGAGCAGCCGATCCCCGGCGCCGATTCGCGCGCCCTGGCCCGCGCCATCCGTGCCCGCGGCCGCAGCGAGCCGGTGGTGGTGGGGCGCGCGGCCGAGCTGCGCGAGGTCCTGCCGGACGTGCTCCAGGACGGCGACCTGCTGCTGATGATGGGCGCCGGCGACATCGGCTACATCGCCCAGCAGGTGGCGGCCGAGGGCTTCACCGGCAAGGGAGGCAAGGCATGAGCGCGATCGCCCTGCCGCCGCCGCGCTTCGCCGACCCGGCCGTGTTCGGCCGCGTCGCCGTGCTGATGGGCGGTACCAGCTCCGAGCGTGAGGTCTCGCTGAATTCCGGCAGCAACGTGCTGGAGGCGCTGCGCGCCCGCGGGATCGACGCGCAGCCGGTGGACGGCATCCCCGCGCTGGTGGAGGCCCTGGCGCAGGAGCGCTTCGACCGCGTGTTCAACATCCTGCACGGCGGCGACGGCGAGAACGGCGTGGTCCAGGGCCTGCTGCAGGGGCTGGGCGTGCCGTACACCGGCCCCGGCGTGCTGGGCAGCGCGCTGACCATGGACAAGATCCGCACCAAGCTGCTGTGGATCGCCGCCGGCCTGCCGACCGCGCGCTTCGTGCGCATCCCCGCCGGCGGCGACCTGGCCGCCGCGGTGCGCGAGCTGGGCCTGCCGGTGTTCGTGAAGCCTTCCTGCGAAGGTTCCAGCGTCGGCGTGTTCCCGATCCGCTCGGAGGATGAGCTGGCGCCGGCGCTGGAATTCGCCGCCGGCTACGAGGGCGAGCTGCTGGCCGAGCAGATGCTGACCGGTGGCGAGTACACCGTGGGCATCCTCGGCGAGGTGGCCCTGCCCAGCATCCGCATCGTCCCGGCCTCCGGCTGGTACGACTACCACGCCAAGTACATCGCCGAGGACACCCAGTACCTGTGCCCCGGCCTGCAGGGCGGGGAGGAAGCGCAGATCCGCGCCCTGGCGCTGGAAGGCTTCCGCGCCGCCGGCTGCAGCGGCTGGGGCCGGGTGGACGTCATGCGCCACGCCGACGGCCGCTTCATGCTGATGGAGGTCAACACCGCACCGGGCATGACCAGCCACTCGCTGGTGCCCAAGGCCGCGGCCCAGCTGGGCATCGGCTTCGAGGAACTGTGCTGGCGGATCCTGGAGCAGACGGTATGAAAAAGCCGGGATTCGTGATCCGGGATTGGGGATTCGTGGAAGCGGCGTCGCGCCGTGCTGGCCGTCTGTCGGCCCGGCTTCGCGTGGCTGTTGCTTTTTCGAATCCCCAATCCCCAATCCCGAATCCCACGGAAGACCGGAGGTCTTCCGCATGAACGCCCTGCTGCGCATCTGCGCCTGGCTGCTGGCGCTGGCGCTGGTCGCGCTGCCGGTGGTGGCCGTGCTCAACGGCTGGGTCGGCGCCGAGCGCTGGCCGCTGTCGCGGCTGCGCGTGACCGGGCAGTTCGAGCGGGTGCAGGCCGAGCAGCTGCGCGCGGCGGTGGCGCCGTACGCGCGCGCCGGCTACTTCGCGGTGCGGCTGGAGGACGCGCAGCGGGCGGTGGAACGCCTGCCGTGGGTGGAGAGCGCCCACGTGAGCAAGCAGTGGCCGGACGTGCTGGAGGTGAGCGTGGTCGAGCACCGGCCGTTCGCGCACTGGGGCGAGGACCGCATGCTTTCCGAGCGCGGCCACCTGTTCCCGCGCCCGGCCGACCTGGCCGATGCGCGCCTGCCGCACCTGGACGGCCCGGACGCGCGCACCGCGGACGTGGTCGAGGTCTATACGCAGAGCCAGTCGCTGTTCGCGCCGCTGGGCTACCACGTCACCCACGTCGCGGTGGACGCGCGCGGCAGCTGGTCGCTGGCGCTGGACAACGGCACCGAGGTGCTGGTCGGCCGCGACGACGCGCAGGCGCGCCTGCAGCGCTTCGCCCGTGTGCTGCCGCAGCTGCTCGCCGGCCAGGCGCGCCCGCTGGAGCGCGCCGACCTCCGCTACACCAACGGCTTCACCCTCGCGTGGGGACAGCCGCGTACCTCTTCCCATCCTCCTTCTGCGCTCCCGCGGGCCCTGGCCGCGCGGACGCAGGCAGCACAGGCGAGCAGTACATGAACCGCAAAGGCGACAAGTCCCTCATCGTCGGCCTCGACATCGGCACCTCCAAGGTGGTGGCGCTGGTGGGCGAGTATTCGCCGGGCAACCCGATCGAGGTGATCGGCATCGGCTCGCACGAGTCGCGCGGGCTCAAGCGCGGCGTGGTGGTCGACATCGAGTCCACCGTGCAGTCGATCCAGCGCGCGGTCGAGGAGGCCGAGCTGATGGCCGGCTGCGAGATCCGCTCGGTGTACGCCTCGATCTCCGGCAACCACGTGCAGTGCAAGAACTCGCCGGGCATCGTCCCGATCCGCGAGGGCGAGGTGACCTGGCAGGACCTGGACCGGGTGCTCGACGCGGCCAAGGCGGTGGCGATCCCGGCCGACCAGCGCATCCTGCACGCGATCCCGCGCGAGTACGTGCTGGACGACTCCCAGGAGGGCATCCGCAACCCGGTCGGCATGACCGGCGTGCGCCTGGAGGTGCACGCGCACCTGGTGACCTGCGCGCAGTCGGCGGCGCAGAACATCACCAAGTGCGTGCAGCGCTGCGGCCTGCAGGTGGACGACCTGATCCTGTCCTCGCTGGGCTCCTCGGTGGCGGTGCTGACCGCCGACGAGCGCGAGCTGGGCGTGGTCCTGGTCGACATGGGCGCCGGCACCACCGACATCGCGGTGTTCGTGCAGGGCGCGATCTGCCATACCGCCTCGCTGCCGATCGCCGGCGACCACGTCACCAACGACATCGCGCACATGCTGCGCACCCCGACCCCGGAGGCCGAGCAGATCAAGGTGCGCTACGGCTGCGCCCTGGCCCAGCTGGCCACCGCCGAGGAAAGCATCCAGGTGCCGTCGGTTGGCGACCGTCCGCCGCGGCGCATGCCGCGCGCCTCGCTGGCGCAGGCGGTGCAGGGTCGCTACGAGGAAATCTTCGAGATGGTCCAGGCTGAGCTGCGCCGCTCCGGTTTCGAGGAGCTGGTGCGTGCGGGCATGGTCCTGACCGGTGGCGCTTCGAAGATGGAAGGCGTGATCGAGCTGGCCGAGGAAATGCTGCAGATGCCGGTGCGCATCGGCATCCCGCAGCACGTCTCCGGCCTGGGCGAGGTGGTGGGCAACCCCGTGCATGCCACCGGCGTGGGCCTGCTGCTGATGGGCAGCCAGATCGAGCATCCGCGGCGGCCCTCGCTGCCCAGCGGCCGCGCCGGCAGCTTCCTGAAGAAGCTGCGCAACTGGTACCGGGGGGAGTTCTGAGGGCCGGGGTCCGGGATTGGTGATCCGTGATTGGTAACAGCGCGGGTTGTTGGTTTGGAAGCAGAGCGGAAGAAGTACGGCAGGAAAGCGGAAGGGAAGGCAGAAGGTAACTGGCAGTAACGGGCGTGGCGGCTCGGTGGATGCGGATCGACCACGCGGACAAGAAAACCAAGAAGAACGCCGGAGAAGGCGAGGGTGGATTCATCGAACCACGAATCCCGAATCACCAATCACGGCTCCACTAGAGGACAACGGACATGGCATGCTTTGAACTGATCGAGAAGATGGCTCCAAACGCGGTGATCAAGGTCATCGGCGTCGGCGGCGGCGGCGGCAACGCGGTCGCGCACATGGTCAACAGCAGCGTCGACGGCGTTGAATTCATCATCGCCAACACCGACTCGCAGGCGATCAAGAACTGCGGCGCCAAGCTGCAGCTGCAGCTCGGCAGCAACGTCACCAAGGGTCTGGGCGCGGGCGCCAACCCGGAGGTCGGCCGCCAGGCCGCGCTGGAGGACCGCGAGCAGATCATCGCCGCGCTGGAAGGCGCGGACATGGTGTTCATCACCGCCGGCATGGGCGGCGGCACCGGCACCGGCGCCGCGCCGGTGGTGGCGCAGCTGGCCAAGGAGATGGGCATCCTGACCGTGGCCGTGGTCACCAAGCCGTTCCCGTTCGAAGGCCGCCGCCGCATGCAGGTGGCGCTCAAGGGCATCGAGGAACTGAGCCAGCACTGCGACTCGCTGATCACCATCCCCAACGAGAAGCTGATCACCGTGCTCGGCCGCAACGCCACCATGGTGCAGGCCTTCCGCGCCGCCAACGACGTGCTGCAGGGCGCGGTGCAGGGCATCGCCGACCTGATCGTGCGCCCGGGCCTGATCAACGTCGACTTCGCCGACGTGCGCACCGTGATGTCCGAGATGGGCCTGGCGATGATGGGCACCGGCTCGGCCCGCGGCGACGACCGCGCCCAGGCCGCCGCCGAGGCCGCCATCCAGAACCCGCTGCTGGACGACGTCAACCTGGCTGGCGCCAACGGCATCCTGGTCAACATCACCGCCGGCCCGGACTTCACCATGGCCGAGTTCGACGAGATCGGCCGCTCCATCGAGGCCTTCGCCTCCGAGGACGCGACCGTCGTGGTCGGCACCGTGCTGGATCCGGACATGCAGGACGAGGTCCGCGTGACCGTGGTCGCCACCGGCCTGAACCGCGCCGCCGCCCGCCAGCCGGTGCGCGAGCGCGAATTCGGCGGCCGCGACCTGGGCATGCGCCAGGAAGCGCCGCGCCCGATGCGCGTGGTCCGCGACGGCACCACCGGCCTGCCGATCGACGACGGCTTCAACGCCGACCCGGTCGCCAACGCGGTCAACGTGCTGGGCCTGCGCCGTTCCGGCAGCGCCGCCGGTGCCGCCGCCCCGGCCAGCACCCCGGCCGCCGCCGAGCTGCCCAGCGACTACCTGGACATCCCGGCGTTCCTGCGCCGCCAGGCCGACTGAGCAATACCCCCGAAGGCGGAACGCCATGTCCGCCGCCGGGGCTTGCCCCGGTGCCACCTACGTGGTGGCATCGCCGGGGCGCCGTGTGTCCTCACTGCTGCCGGGCCGCAAGGCCCGGCAGGTTTTGCGGCCGCGGCGCCGGGGATACCGGAAGCCGCTGAAAAACCGCGCCGATGCGGGTTCCCCGCGGCCCCGCTGGGCCGGGGTTCATGCGGTCGCATGCTATTCTCGTCGCGCCAAGCGACCACCACCCGAAGTCGCAGTTCCCATTCCATGACCCGGCAGCGCACCCTCAAGAACACGATCCGCGCCACAGGCGTCGGCCTGCACAGCGGCAACAAGGTCTACATGACCCTGCGCCCGGCGCCGGTCGACCATGGCATCGTGTTCCGCCGCACCGACCTGGACCCGGTGGTCGAGGTGCCCGCGGCCGCCAGCCTGGTCACCGAGACCACGCTGTGCACCGGCCTGACCTGCGGCGAGGCCAAGATCCAGACCGTCGAGCACCTGATGTCGGCGGCCGCCGGCCTGGGCGTGGACAACATGATCGTGGAGCTGTCCTCGGCCGAGCTGCCGATCATGGACGGCTCCTCCGGCCCGTTCGTGTTCCTGCTGCAGTCCGCCGGGATCGAGGAACAGGACGCACCCAAGCGCTTCATCCGCATCCTCAAGGAAGTGGAAGTGCGCGACGGCGACAAGGTGGCCCGGTTCTCGCCCTACGACGGGTTCCGGCTGGACTTCACCATCCAGTTCGACCACCCGATGATCCCGGCCAAGCAGTCGCACCATGTGCTTGAGTTCTCCACCGCGGCCTACATCCGCGAGATCTCCCGCGCGCGCACCTTCGGCTTCATGCGCGACCTTGAATACATGCGCGACCTCAACCTGGGCCTGGGCGGCTCGATGGACAACGCCATCGTGCTGGACGAGTTCCGGGTGCTGAACGAGGACGGGCTGCGCTACGCCGACGAGTTCGTCCGCCACAAGATCCTCGACGCGATTGGCGACCTGTACCTGGTCGGCGGCCCGGTGCTGGGCGCCTACGAGGGATACAAGTCCGGCCACGCGCTCAACAACAAGCTGGCCCGCGCCCTGCTCGCCGACGCCAGCGCCTGGGAAAAGGTCAGCTTCGAGGAAGCCGGGGCACAGGCCCCGCTGGCCTACGGCACCGCCGCCCTGGCCTGAGCCGCCGCCCGCCGCGTCGCGGGCTGCCGCCATTCCCGCCGGAACCCTTGCCGCGCAAGCCATTGTGCGGTTGGCGCGTGCCCGTGGGCGTCGCAGGCCGCCCGGCGCGACTCCTTGCACCATCCTGGTGCAATCTTCATGCAAGTGGCCGAAGCGTGAACCCGGACGGGGCTGGCCCCGGCTGATAACGACTTCTTAACGAAGTGCTAACGACGTGAGCGGAATGTGAGGCTAGGATGCCCCGACCCTCTGGTTGGTTGCGTTACCAACGCGGCCATCCGGCGGGGACGGTTCCGGGGAGGATGGGGATCAACCCTTGGAGCCGTCGGGATCTCCCGGAAGGGGATCCCGCAAGGATGCCAATGCGTCGCTCACGGCTTTCAGGGCGGTCGCTGAAACCAAGGGGGACGTTGCGGGCGCCGCTGGCGCATGCAATGGCACGGTGGTCGTTTTGAGGATGACTGCAGTGGGGTTCAGCCCGATGGACCGGGCCGCATCGAGGAGCTGGGCTTCTGCCAGGCGCAGCCGCGCCCGCCAGACCGGCGAATCGGTGACAAAAACGAGCTGTTCGCCGGAGACGTTGGCCAGCCTGCAGTGGGCTGCCGCACCGGGGGGCAGCAGGGGACGCAACTGCTGGTCCAGCGCGTCGAGCCACAGGGCACGACGCAGGGGGGCGCCAGTTTCGCCCGCCAGCGCGGCTTCGGCCGCGGGAAGCGGAATGGTGGCCCTGCGGGCGTTGGGCTTCAAATCAGGCATACCTAAAGCATGAGCTACAAACTGATCGTAAGGAACCCGCTTTCGGGCCATAAGGCCGGGTTGTGGGGCCGTATCCAGGCTTGGGGCGTGCAGCGCCCGGCCCTGATGTCCGGCATCCTTCTGGCGGTGGGCGGCCTGGCCGGGTTTGGAGCCGGTGCCGGGGTCGGCCTCGCCAATGCCTCCCATACCGATTCGGAACTGGCGCGCCAGCAGCAGGAGCTGGAACAGATCCGCCGCCAGTCCCAGCAGGAAATCAATGCCCTGGCCGCGCGCCTGGGCGAGCTGCAGGCCCAGGCCAACCGCCTCAACGCCCTCGGCGAGCGCCTGACCGAGGCCGGCCAGCTGGAGGACGGCGAGTTCGACTTCCAGGGCACGCCTGGCCAGGGTGGCGCGGAAATCGCGCGCGACATGCCGAAGGAAGAACTGCTGCAGGGGCTGGACGAGGTCGAGCGCCAGTTTGCCGCCTCCGGGCGTCAGCTCTCGGTGATGGAATCGCTGCTGTTCGACCTGCAGCTGGAATCCAACGCCGTGCCCTCGCGCTCGCCGGTGCGGCGCAGCTACATCACCTCCAGCTTCGGCCGGCGCGCCGACCCGTTCGGCCGCGGCGGCCAGTTCCACAAGGGCATCGACTTCAACGCCAACGTCGGCGACCCGGTCATGGCCGTGGCCGACGGCGTGGTCAGCTTCGCCGCCACCCGCAACGGCTACGGCAAGACCGTGGAGATCGACCACGGCAACGGCTACGTCACCCGCTACGCGCACAACTCGCGGCTGGTGGTGAAGGCCGGCGACCTGGTGCGCGCCGGGCAGGAAGTGGCCAAGGCCGGTTCCACCGGCCGCTCGACCGGCGCCCACGTGCACTTCGAGGTGTGGGAAAACGGCCGGGTGGTCAACCCGCGCAAGTTCCTGGGCGACAACAACCGCGCCCCGGTGGCGCGCCGCAGCCGCGGCTGACCCGGGCCCGCGCCCGCAAGGCCCGCCCCCAGGGGGCGGGCCTTTTCGTTTGCGCCGCCGGCGCCACCGGCCGACGAACGGGCGCTTGAGTTCGGCCAACTGCGTCCCAAGCTACAATGAACAATTGCCGCCGGCCGGGGCACCGCTCCGGCGCCACGGCGCCCCCGGCGCCCGCGGCGTTCATTCCCAATTGGCCTTTTCGATGATCAACAAACTGCTCACCCGTGTCTTCGGCAGCCGTAACGAACGGCTCCTGCGCCAGCTGGACCGTATCGTCGCCAGGATCAACGCCCTGGAGCCGGAGATGCAGAAGCTCTCCGACGATCAGCTGAAGGCCAAGACCCCGGAGTTCCAGCAGCGCATCGCCAACGGCGAGCCGCTGGACAAGATCCTGCCGGAGGCGTTCGCCGTCTGCCGCGAGGCCAGCTCCCGCGTGCTGGGCATGCGCCACTACGACGTGCAGATGATCGGCGGCATGGTCCTGCACATGGGCAAGATCGCCGAGATGCGCACCGGCGAGGGCAAGACCCTGGTGGCGACCCTGCCGGTCTACCTCAACGCCCTGGAAGGCAAGGGCGTGCACGTGGTCACCGTCAACGACTACCTGGCCCGCCGCGACGCGGCCTGGATGGGCCGCCTGTACAACTGGCTGGGCCTGTCGGTCGGCGTGGTCTACCCGGGCATGCCGCATTCGGACAAGAAGGCCGCCTACGCCGCCGACATCACCTACGGCACCAACAACGAGTTCGGCTTCGACTACCTGCGCGACAACATGGCGTTGTCGAAGCAGGACCGCTTCCAGCGCGGCCTCCACTACGCCATCGTCGACGAGGTCGACTCGATCCTGATCGACGAGGCGCGCACCCCGCTGATCATCTCCGGCCCGGCCGACGAATCACCGGAGCTGTACATCCGGGTCAACCGCATCGTCCCCCAGCTGAAGCGCCAGGAGACCGAGGACGCCGAGGGCGACTACTGGGTCGACGAGAAGGGCAAGCAGGTGCACCTGTCCGAGGCGGGCATGGAGCACGCCGAGGAGCTGCTGCGCCGCGCCGGGATCATCTCCGAAGGCGACAGCCTGTACGGCGCCAACAACCTCTCCGTGGTCCACCACCTCAACGCCGCCCTGCGCGCGCACGCGCTGTTCCAGCGCGACGTGGACTACATCGTGCGCGATGGCGAGGTGGTGATCGTGGACGAATTCACCGGCCGCACCCTGGCCGGGCGCCGCTGGTCCGACGGCCTGCACCAGGCGGTCGAGGCCAAGGAAGGGGTGCCGGTCCAGCGCGAGAACCAGACGCTGGCCAGCATCACCTTCCAGAACCTGTTCCGCATGTACAACAAGCTGTCCGGCATGACCGGCACGGCGGACACCGAGGCCTACGAGTTCCAGAGCATCTACGGCCTGGAGGTGGTGGTGATCCCGACCCACCGCCCGGTGCAGCGCGTCGACCACCCGGACCAGGTGTTCCTCAACCGCCAGGGCAAGTTCCGCGCGGTGCTGGCCGACATCCAGGACTGCCACAAGCGCGGCCAGCCGGTGCTGGTCGGCACCACCTCGATCGAGACCTCCGAGATGCTCTCGGAGTACCTGCGCAAGGCCGGCGTCCCGCACGAGGTGCTCAACGCCAAGCAGCACGAGCGCGAGGCGCAGATCGTGGCCCACGCCGGCCGCCCCGGCGCGGTGACCATCGCCACCAACATGGCCGGCCGCGGCACCGACATCGTGCTCGGCGGCTCGCTGGAAGCCGAACTGGCGGCGCTGGGCGAGGACGCGTCCGAGGAAGAGAAGGAGAAGGTCCGCACCGACTGGCGCAAGCGCCACGAGCAGGTCAAGGCCGCCGGCGGCCTGCACATCATCGGCACCGAGCGGCACGAGAGCCGCCGCATCGACAACCAGCTGCGCGGCCGCTCCGGCCGCCAGGGCGACCCGGGTTCGTCCCGCTTCTACCTGTCGCTGGAAGACAACCTCATGCGCATCTTCGCCTCCGACTGGGTGCAGAAGGCGATGCGCATGATGGGCATGAAGGAAGACGACGTCATCGAGGACCGCCTGGTCACCCGCCAGATCGAGAAGGCGCAGCGCAAGGTCGAGGCCCACAACTTCGACATCCGCAAGAACCTGCTGGACTTCGACGACGTCAACAACGACCAGCGCAAGGTCATCTACGCCCAGCGCGACGAGCTGCTGGAGGCCGACTCGGTCAAGGAGAACATCGACGGCATCCTCGGCGACGTGGTCAACGAGCTGGTGACCCGCTTCGTGCCGCCGGAGTCGGTGGACGAGCAGTGGGACCTGCCCGGCCTGGAGGCCGCGCTGGAGGGCGAACTGGGCCTGCGCATGGACCTGCAGGGCCTGGCCAGGTCCAGCGAGGAGCTGGACGCGGAAGGCGTCGAGCGCCACGTGCAACAGGCGGTGGCCGCCCTGTTCGAGGAAAAGGAACGCCAGCTGGGCAGCGAGACCATGCGCGCGCTGGAGAAGCACATCATGCTGACCGTGCTCGACCAGGGCTGGAAGGAGCACCTGGCGCGCATGGACTACCTGCGCCAGGGCATCCACCTGCGCGGCTACGCGCAGAAGCAGCCCAAGCAGGAGTACAAGCGCGAGGCCTTCGAGCTGTTCTCGGAGATGCTGGACAACGTCAAGCGCCAGGTGATCAGCCTGCTGGCGCGGGTGCGGATCCGCAGCGAGGAGGAGGTCGCCGCGCTGGAGGCCCAGGAACGCGCCCAGGCCGAGGCCGCGCTGCGCCAGGCCCAGTTCCAGCACGCCCGGGAGGAAGGCTACGGCACCGAGGACGAGGTCGCGGCGCTCGCCGGCGCCCAGGCCGGCGGCACCGTCGTGCGCGAGGAGCCGAAGGTCGGCCGCAACGATCCCTGCCCCTGCGGCAGCGGCAAGAAGTACAAGCACTGCCACGGCCAGCTGGGCTGAGCCCGGGCAGGCATCCCGGCCTCCGCGCCGGAACCCGGACGCCCCCGCAAGGGGGCGTTCGCGTTTCCGGACCGGGTGGCGCCAGGCGGCCACGGCCCCGGGCCCGGAGTGCCGGAACTGTTACCGGCGCCACGCGTTTGCCCTCCGCCGGCGGCGGCGTGCGATATCGGAGCCCGCCCCGTCCCGGTTAAGCTTCGGCCATGGAAGCACCGTTGCGATCGATCCACGTCGTGGCCGGCGTCATCACCGACGTCCGCGGCCGCATCCTGCTCACCCAGCGCGGCAAGGACAGCGACCTGGCCGGACTGTGGGAATTCCCCGGCGGCAAGCGCGAGCCCGGCGAGACTTCGCAGGAAGCCCTGGCGCGCGAACTGGTCGAGGAACTTGGGATCGAGGTCGAGGTGGGCGAGCGCCTGATCGAGGTGCCGCAGCAGTACCCGAGCAAGCACCTGCGCCTGGAGGTGTTCCGGATCGCGCGCTGGAAAGGTTCCCCGCGCGGCAGGGAAGGGCAGGCGATGACCTGGGTCGAGCCGGAACGGCTGCCGCGCTACTCCATGCCCTCGGCCGACGTGCCGGTGGTCGGCGTGCTGCGCCAGCCGGAGCTTTACTTGGTCACGCCCGCCCCGGGCGGCGACCTGCCGGCGTGGCTGGCGGCGCTGGACGCGGCGCTGGAATCGGGGATCACCCGGGTCCAGCTGCGCGCCCCCGGCCTGGAACCGGCGGCCTGGCGCGAGCTGGCCAGCGCGGCCCTGGAGCGTTGCCGGCGCAGCGGCGCCGAGCTGCTGCTCAACCGCGACGTGGCCCTGGCCCGGGAGCTGGGCACCGGCGTGCACCTGGGCAGCGAGCAGCTGGGGCTGCTGGGCGAGCGGCCGCTGCCGGCGGGGCAGGCGGTGGGCGCGTCCTGCCATACGCAGGAAGAACTGAGGGCGGCCCAGGCGCTGGGCTGCGATTTCGCCGTGCTTGGCCCGGTGCGCGCCACCGCCACCCATCCGGATGCCTCGCCGATCGGCTGGGAGGGATTCGCCGGACTGCGCCAGCACGTGGGCCTGCCGATCTACGCGATCGGCGGCCTGGGGCCGGACGACGTCGAGGCGGCGCGGCGCCAGGGCGCGCAGGGAATCGCGGCGATCCGCGCGCTGTGGGAGCCGGTTACGGCCTGAGCGGGTCGGCGTTGCCGTCGGGGGAGGCTGCCCCGGCCAGGGCGCTGTAGCGGGCGTGCAGCTCGGCCACCATCGCGTCCAGGTGCGAGGGCTCGCCGTCGTTGACCACCAGGTCGTCGGCCAGCGCCAGCCGTTCCTGGCGTGAGGCCTGGGCGGCGATCATCCGCCCGGCCAGGGCTTCGTCCACGCCGTCGCGGCGCATGAGGCGGGCGTGCTGGACGGCTTCCGGGGCGTCCACCACCAGGATCCGGTCCAGCCAGGGATAGCCAACGCGGCCGCCGGCTTCGGCCAGCAGCGGGATCGCGGCAATGGCATAGGGGCTCGGGGCCCGGCGGCACTGGGTTTCCAAAGCCGCGCGGATGGCGGGGTGGGTGATGGCTTCCAGCGTCCGCCGCGCGGCCGGGTCGGCGAAGATCCGCTCGCGCAGCTGGCGCCGGTCCAGGCGCCCATCGGGCTGCAGCACGCCAGGCCCGAACTCGCGCACGATTGCCGCCAGGGCCGGCTGCCCCGGTTCCACCACCTCGCGCGCGACCACGTCGGCATCGGCCACGTGCACGCCCAGCGCCTCGAAGCGCCGGGTCAGCTCGCTCTTGCCGGAAGCCACGCCCCCGGTCAGGCCGATGATCAGGTTGCTCATGTGGAAGTGCGTGGCGGGTGGTGCGAGGGCGGCCGCCGCGGGAGGCGGCCGGCGCCGGTCAGCCGAGCCCGGCCAGGCGCATGTAGGCGCCCATCATCGCATCGCCCCAGAAGAAATAGATCCAGCCAGCGATGGCCAGGTAGGGGCCGAACGGGATCGGGGTGGCGCGGTCGCGGCCCTTCCAGGCCAGCCAGATGCTGCCGACGATGGCGCCCACCACCGAGGAGAGCAGGATGATCGGCAGGATGCCCTTCAGGCCGCACCAGGCGCCCAGCGCCGCCAGCAGCTTGAAGTCGCCGTGGCCCATGCCTTCCTTGCCGGTGAGCTGCTTGAACAGCCACCACACGCTCCACAGCGACACGTAGCCGGCGATCGCGCCCAGCAGGGCGGGCTTGGCCGGCATGTAGAGGTTGTCCAGGCTGGCGATCAGGCCCAGCCACATCAGCGGCAGGGTCAGCTGGTCCGGCAGCAGGCGGGTGCGCAGGTCGATGCCTGACAGCGCGACCAGGAACCAGGTCAGCAGCATCGCGCCGAAGCCCTGCCAGCCGAAGCCGAAGCGCCAGGCGCACAGCACGGTCAGCACGCCGGTGAGCAGTTCCACCAGCGGGTACTGCAGCGAGATGCGCTGGCCGCTGTAGCGGGAGCGGCCGCGCAGCAGCAGGTAGCTCAGGACCGGGATGTTCTCCCACCACTTGAGGCGGTCGCCGGTGACCGGGTCGTGGGAAGGTTCCACCACCACCCCGGGCGGGGGCGGGTCATAGATCTCCGGCTGGCCGAGGATCTCGCGGGCGTCGCGCTTCCACTCCCACTCCAGCCGGCGTGGCAGGCGCAGGATGACCACGTTGAGGAAGCTGCCGACCGCCAGCCCCACGCCGGCAACGAGCGGATAACCCAGCAGGGGCTGTTGGTCCAGGAACGCCATGGAGTGTCTTGGTCAGATGGTGGAAGCGAGCTTGAAGATGGGCAGGTACATGCCGACGACCATGCCGCCCACCAGGACGCCCAGCACCACCATGATCATCGGTTCGATCAGGCTGGCCAACGCGTCGACGGCGTTGTTGACCTCCTGCTCATAATACTCCGCCACCTTGAAGAGCATGGTGTCCAGGGCGCCGGCCTCCTCGCCGATGGCCGCCATCTGCACCACCATGTGCGGGAACAGGTTGGTCTGCTTCATGGCCAGGTTGACCGGGTAGCCCACCGCCACGTCGTCGCGGATGCGTAGGATGGCTTTCTCGTAGACCGAGCTGCCGGTAGCGCCGGCGACCGAGTCCAGGGCCTCCACCAGCGGCACGCCGGCCTTGAAGGTCACCGCCGTGGTGCGGGCGAAGCGGGCGATGGCGCTGTTGTTCACGATTTCGCCGATCACCGGGATCTTCAGCACCACCCGGTCCAGGAAGTGCTGGAAGCTGGTCGAGCGCTTGTAGGCGTAGATGAAAGCGCCAATAGCACCTACGGCCGCGATCAGCACGGCCCACCAGTAGGCGACCATGAAGCGCGAGGCATTGACGATCAGCTGGGTGAAGGCCGGCAGGTCGGCGCCGAAGCCCTTGAAGGTCTCCTCGAACTGCGGGACCACGAACACCAGCAGGATGGCGCTGACGATGAGGGCCACGGCGATGGTCATCGCCGGGTAGAACATCGCCTTCTTGATCTTGCCCTTCAGGGCCTCGATGTTCTCCTTGTAGTTGGCGATGGTGTCGAGCACCGTCTCCAGCACGCCGGCGCCTTCGCCGGCCCGGACCAGGTTGCGGTACAGCTCGTCGAACTGCACCGGGTGCTTGCTGATCGCCTCGTGCAGCGAGGAGCCGCCCTCGATATCGGCACGGATGCCACCGACCATGTTCTTCATCCGCGGGTTCTTCTGGCCGCCGCCGATGATCTCCAGCGCGGTGACGATGGGCACGCCGGATTTCATCATGGTCGCCATCTGGCGGCTGAAGAAGGCGATGTCCTTGGGGGTGATGGCCTTGCCGGCCGAGCCGAACAGCGGCTTGGACTTGGGCTTGACCACGGTGGGCGTGATGCCCTGCCGGCGCAGCTCGGCGCGGAGCATGTTGGCGTTACGGGCCGACTGCTCGCCCTTCATCTTGACGCCGCGCTTGTCGGTCCCCTCCCAGACGAACTGCGCGAGCTCGCTGGTCGAGCGAGCCGCCGGCGCGGACTTGACGGCAGAACGGGTTGCGGACATGTGCTTGTTCTCCCCAGCCGGCATCCCCATGCCGGCACGAACCGGCATGGTAGCGGGTATTGGGGCGGCAGGCACCCGCCGCCGGGCTGACCTGGGCGGCCTCCTGGAGGAACCCGTGCCACCCCCTCGCCGATGGTCTCCGGGCCGGATAGCCGCTGATCGAGGGGGTGGGGCGTCTGCACCGTACCTTCAGGTGACGCGAAACGTCACTTTTTGCCAAATGCGCCATGGAGCAGGTTTGTGGTGCGGATCACGCATTGGGGACGGCCAGGGCTCGGTGTTGCCGCGCAAGATTGGTAAGATGCCGCCGCGGGCGTCGCGTGGGGGAGTTGGCACGTAACCTGCGTGGGGACAGATACGTGGTCGTCGATCACGGGCTCGCTTGAAGGGCACGGGAGGTTCCGCGCCCGCCAACAACCGTTCTAGGGGAATCAACATGAAGAAGCAGCAGGGCTTTACCCTGATCGAACTGATGATCGTCGTGGCGATCATCGCCATCCTGGCCGCCATCGCGCTGCCGGCCTACCAGAACTACGTCGCCAAGTCGCAGGTCACCGCTGGCCTGGCCGACATCCGCGGTGGTGTGACCGCTTACGAAGAGCTCATCCAGTCTGGTACCAAGACTGGCACGCCTGATCTGGATGACCTTGGTCTGGCTTCGAGCACTGCGCGGTGTGCCATCACTGCAGGTGGCAACATCGAAGATAAGGAGGGGGGCCAGAGCATCGCGTGTAAACTGAAGGGCAACCCCAAGGTCGTTGACGAGACGATCAAGCTGGTTCGCACCGAGGAGGGGGCTTGGGACTGCGTCATTGACGGGGAGCTGGACGAGAAGTTCTGGCCGGCCGGTTGCAAGGCTGCCCCGGAGTCGAACGAAAACGGCTAATTATCCATTAGAAGGGGGCGTCATCGCCCCCTTCTTTGGGGGCTTCGCAATGTGGCATGGAGGGGGACATGCGCGGGCATCGAGGATTCACTCTGATCGAGCTGATGATCGTCGTGGCGATCATCGCCATCCTGGCCGCCATCGCGTTACCCGCTTACCAGAATTATGTCGCCAAGAGCCAGTTGACGGCTGGTCTGTCCGAAATTCGAGGGGGGCTAAATGCTTTCGAGGCGCATGTGCTGGTCGAAAGCGTGGAAACCTTCGATCTTGCCGATATCGGTCTGCCTGACAGCACCGCGCGCTGTGACCTCTCCATGGAATCGGGCGCCACGGGATTCATCCGCTGCAGGCTCAAGGGCAATCCCAAGGTGGCGGGCAAGACCATCGAGCTGGCGCGCGCCGAGGATGGGGAGTGGTCTTGCAAGGTTGACCCCGAAATCCCCGCACACCTTTACCCTGATGGGTGCACAACCGGCGACTAATCCGGTTAACTCCAGGCGCTCCTGCTTCTGGGAATCGCGGTATCGGTCCCTGCGATAGCTACGCGCTACCGGTCTGGCGCTTCTTGAACATTTGCAGGGGCGAACTTGTCTGCTCGCGCCGAGCGTAACTACAGCTCCCGCAGTCTGGTTCTTCAGAAGGCTTTCGACTCTTGACTGGCTTGGGGTCGGGCGCCTGAAGACCTCATCACACCACGTCTGAAGCTGCGAGCATTTCGCGGGCCATCTGGGCCGGCAATCTTCGATGTGACTATCGCAGCATGTCTTCAAGTCTGGCTGCTTGTCAGGCATTCGTGCGGAGACGGGCGCGTCTTCCGATAGTTTCTTGTTGGGGGCGGCTACGCCACTACCGCAGATGACACGTGTGGACGTCTTTCGGGCTCCGCGATCCACACGTCGTGGCTAAGCCTGCGGGAACAGCTCCCGGATGGCCGGAAGCGTGCGGCGCAGGCCCTCGGCCTCGTTCTTGGCCGGAAGGATGATGCTCAGGCTGTTCAAGCTGGTTTCCCCGGGATCCCCGGCGCTATCGTAATGCCTGTCGGGGAGGGACGGAACGCGCTGGGTCCGGTCGTCCGGCGGTGATCGCCGGCGGATCGGCCGGGGTTTTGCAGTACTCTTTCCATGGCCAAGGGGAAAGCCACCTCCATATGAATGCGATGTCCGCCAATCTTGTCGGAATCACGGGTATTGCCCGTCGCCTGGTCCAGGACGGAGCCATGGACGAGGCGGCCGCCCGCGCCGCCATGGCCCAGGCCGCCGAGGCCAAGGTGCCGCTGGCCCAGTTCATTGCCGAGAAGAGGTTGGTCACCCCGGCCCAGCTGGCGGCCGCCAACTCCATCGAGTTCGGCATCCCGCTGCTCGATACCTCCGCCTTCGACCCGTCGCAGAACGCGATGAAGCTGGTCAGCGAGGAGCTGGTGCAGAAGCACCACGTGCTGCCGCTGTTCAAGCGCGGCAGCAAGCTGTTCGTGGGCGTCAGCAACCCCACCCAGACCGGCGCGCTGGCCGAGATCCAGTTCCATACCAACCTGGCGGTCGAGCCGATCCTGGTCGACGAGGACCAGATCCGCCGCACCCTGGAGCAGTGGCAGAACGCCAGCGCCCAGCTGGACAGCGGCCTGGGCGAGGACGACGAGGGCCTGGAGAACCTCGAGGTCGGCGCGGGCGACGAGGACGGGATCGGCGAATCGGGCGTCGACGCCAAGGGCGACGACACGCCGGTGGTCAAGTTCGTCAACAAGGTCCTGGTTGACGCCATCCGCCGCGGCGCCTCGGACATCCACTTCGAGCCCTACGAAACCGACTACCGCGTGCGCCTGCGCATCGACGGCCTGCTCAAGACCGTGGCGCGGGCCCCGGTCAAGCTCAACCAGCGCATCGCCGCGCGCCTGAAGGTCATGGCGCAGCTGGACATCGCCGAGAAGCGCGTGCCGCAGGACGGCCGCATCAAGCTCAACCTGTCGAAGACCAAGCAGGTGGACTTCCGTGTCAGCACCCTGCCGACCCTGTTCGGCGAGAAGGTGGTGCTGCGTATCCTCGACGGCAGCGCGGCCAAGCTGGGCATCGACAAGCTCGGCTACGAGTCGGAGCAGCAGAAGCTGTTCCTGGACGCGATCCACAAGCCCTACGGCATGGTCCTGGTCACCGGCCCGACCGGCTCGGGCAAGACGGTGTCGCTGTACACCGCGCTGGGCATCCTCAACGACGAGACCCGCAACATCTCCACCGCCGAGGACCCGGTCGAAATCCGCCTGCCCGGCGTCAACCAGGTGCAGCAGAACAACAAGCGCGGCATGACCTTCGCCGCGGCCCTGCGCAGCTTCCTGCGCCAGGACCCGGACGTGATCATGGTCGGCGAGATCCGCGACCTGGAGACCGCCGAGATCGCGATCAAGGCCGCGCAGACCGGCCACATGGTGCTGTCGACCCTGCACACCAACGACGCGCCGCAGACCATCGCGCGCCTGATGAACATGGGCATCGCGCCCTACAACATCACCTCGTCGGTGACCCTGGTGATCGCCCAGCGCCTGGCGCGCCGGCTGTGCTCCAAGTGCAAGCGCCCGGTGGACCTGCCCGAGCACGCCCTGCTGGCCGAGGGCTTCACCCCGGAGGAGATCCGCGAGGGCTTCACCGTGTACGAGCCGGTGGGCTGCGAGGAGTGCACCGAGGGCTACAAGGGCCGCGTCGGCATCTACCAGGTGATGCCGATGAGCGAGGAGATCCAGGCCATCGTCCTGGCCGGCGGCAACGCCATGCAGATCGCCGAGGTGGCGCAGAAGGCCGGCGTGCGCGACCTGCGCCAGTCGGCCCTGCTCAAGGTCCGCCAGGGCATCACCAGCCTGGCCGAGATCAACCGCGTCACCAAGGACTGAGTACCCGACGCCCCGCCATCCGTGCGGGCCGGCCCGGGTTGTCGCCGTGGTGCGGCGGCGACCGTAGGCCGGTGGCCGGCGGCTGGCCGCGCCGGCTGCCTTGGTCGCGGCAGATCGCGCCCGGCCACCGGAGGCACCGCCCGGCTGCCGCGGCCACTGCGCGCGCAGCCGTACCGGTCCGGCCAGGCACCCTCGGATCGGCTGGCGCGGACATGCGTCGCCGGTCCGCGGCGCCGGCCGCCGCCGTGCCCTCATCCGAAAGTCGATGATCGGCGGATTCCTACTTGATGGCGCGGATTTTCCCGCTTTTTTCGGGCCTGTCGGCGCGCCAATCTCGGCGCATGGACATGCCAGTCGCCAATCCCGGCCCCGGCATCCTGGTGGAGGAGGGGTCCGACGTTCCGCTGCAAGGCGGTGTCTTCCACGTGTCCGTGGTGACCCGTGGCCGATACGCCTGCTTTGCCGACTTCCACGTGGCCTGGACGGCCGTGCGCGCCTTCCGCGACCCGGCGGCGCTGGGCGATGCCCGACTGCTGGCCTGGGTGCTGCTGCCGGACCGGGTGGCGTGGCTGGTCCAGGGCGGCGAGCAGATGCCGATGGAGAAGGCGGTCAGCCGGATGAAGTCCTGCAGCGCAGTGCAGGTCAACAAGACCCTGTTCCGTGCCGGGCCGCTGTGGGAACCGGGCTTCAAGGCGCGCGAGCTGGCGCCCGACGAGGACCCGCGGGCGGTGGCGCGGCGCCTGCTGGTGGCGCCGCTGCAGGCCGGGCTGGCCTCGGACCTGATGGATTACCCCTTCTGGGACTGTGTCTGGCTGTGAGGTCCCCGGCGGGACGGGCGGCGGATGGCTTTCCAGGGGAGGAAGGCGGCAGGCAGGCTGCCGGTGGGGGCGCCGGCAGCCTGCCCCCCTCCGTCCGTCCCGCCGCGGCTCCTGCCATGCCGGCGAGTGGGGCGCTGGGGCATGGCTCCGGCCGGGTTTGCCGGGCTGGGATTTGTGCTGGCGGCTGGCCGGGCAGGGCGGCGGGCTGATGGGCCCGTGGTGCGGATCGATGGCGATGCGCCAGTGACGCAGGGGCTGGCCGAAGGGGCGCGGAAGCGTCATGCTTTCGCGCTTGGACGCTGCCTCCCCTGCCGATGTTCAGCATTCCGATACGGGTTTACTGGGAAGATACCGACGCCGGTGGCGTGGTCTACCACGCCCGCTACGTGGCCTTCCTGGAGCGCGCGCGCAGCGACGCGTTGCGCGCCATGGGCCGTGGCCAGCACGCCCTGCAGGCGGCCGGACGGGTATTCGCGGTCCACTCGATGCGGCTGGACTTCCTGCGCCCGGCGCGGCTGGACGACCTGCTCGAGGTAACCGCGGAAGTGTCCCGGCTCGGCCGCGCCAGCGTGGTGTTCTCCCAGCGCATCCTGCGCGGGGAGGAGACCCTGCTGGAGGCCGAGGTCAAGGTGGCGTCCCTGCGCGCGGCCGATTTCCGGCCCTGCCCGATGGACCCGGCGCTGTACGAGGAACTCCGGACGCTGCAGGCCGGTCCGATGCGCTGACCGTATCGCCCGCGGCGGGGCCATCGCCCCGCTGGCATTGCACCAAGACGAAGCCATTGAGGAACAAAGGATGATCGGATCGAGCCTGGCCCTGCTGGCCACCGTGGTGGAGGCACTGCCGCCGGACGCGGCCGCGGCGGCCACCGAGGCGGCGGCCACCGCCGCCCATGGCGGCATCAACTACCTGGACCTGATGCTGCGGGCGAGCCTGCCGGTCAAGCTGATCGTGCTGCTGCTGCTGGCCGGTTCGCTGATCAGCTGGGTGATCATTTTCCGCAAGCTGGGCGCGTTCAAGCGCGCCGACCAGGAAGCGGACGAGTTCGAGAACCGGTTCTGGTCCGGCGCCGACCTCGGCAAGCTGTACGCCGCGGCGACCGACCGCAACCGCGTGGTCGTGGGCCTGGAGGCGATCTTCGAGGCGGGTTTCCGCGAGTTCGCGCGCCTGCGCGACAAGCGCCGCCACGACGGCCGCGCCCAGCTCGAGGGCGCGCAGCGCGCCATGCGCGTGGCCTTCACCCGCGAGGTCGGCCAGCTGGAGCGCAACCTGGAGCTGCTGGCCAACATCGGCTCCACCGCCCCGTACGTGGGCCTGGTCGGCACCGTGTTCGGCATCATGGTGACCATGCACGACATGGTCAGCCAGGGCCAGCAGGTCGGCATCGCCTCGGTGGCGCCGGGCATTTCCGAGGCGCTGTTCGCCACCGCCATCGGCCTGTTCGTGGCCATCCCCGCGGTGTGGGCCTACAACCGCTACACCACCCGGGTCGAGCGCCTGTCGCAGCGCTACGAGAGCTTCGCCGACGAGTTCAGTTCGATCCTGCAGCGCCAGGCCGGCGGCGACGAATGAGCCGCCGCCCCGACGGGAGCACGCCATGAGCACATTCGCCCGGCACAAGCGCCGCAAGCTCAAGTCCGAGATCAACGTCGTTCCCTACATCGACGTGATGCTGGTGCTGCTGATCATCTTCATGGTCACCGCCCCGCTGCTGAGCCTGAGCGTGGACGTGGACCTGCCCAAGTCCAACGCCCGCTCGGTGGACAGCAAGAAGGACCCGGTGATCGTCACCGTGGACGCCGAGGGCCGCTACTTCCTGACCCTGGAAGGCGGCAAGGCGCAGCCGATCGACGCCACCGAGCTGAGCGCGCGGCTGGCGGCGTTCGTGGCCCAGAACAAGGACTTGCCGGTGTTCGTCGCCGCCCCGGGCGGGGTGGAGTACCAGAAGGTGATGGACACCATGGTCCTGGTGCAGGCCGCCGGCGTGCCGCGGGTGAGCCTGATGAGCCAGCCGGGCGGTCGCTGAGGCCGGCCCGCAGGTGAGCATGCACGCCGACGCCTTCTACCATCGCCCCGAAGACCGCGAGAGCGGCCTTGCCGGCCCGCTGCTGCTGGCGCTTGCCCTGCACATCGGCGTGGCCCTGCTGTTCTGGCTGGCCTGGTGGTGGTCGCCACAGCGCAAGGTGGAGCCGGCGGCCGGTTCCCCGGCGATCGAGGCCTCGCTGGTGATGAGCCCGGCCGACCTGGCCGCGGCCCAGCGCCGCGCCGAGGAAGCGCCCAAGCCGGAGCCGCTGCCGGAGCCGGTGGCCGAGACCGCGCCCGAGGAAACCGTGCCACCGCCGCAGCCGCTGCCCGAGCCGCGTCCGCAGGACGCCACGGTGCAGCCGCAGCAGAAGGCCCAGGACTTCATCCCGCAGCCGGACACCGTCGACCAGGACGAGGCCCGCCGCGACGCGATCGCCAAGGAAAAGGCCGAGAAGGAACAGGAAGAGCGCCGCCGCCAGCAGCAGATCGACCTGACCGAACAGCAGCGGCAGAAGGAAGCCGAGAACCAGCGCCGCCTGGCCGCCCAGGCCGAGGAGGCCGAGCGCCAGAAGAAGCTGGCCGAGATCCGCCGCCAGCGCGAGCAGGCCGCGCGCGAGGCCGAGCGCGCCGAGCAGCGCCTGCGCCAGCTGCAGCAGGTCCAGCAGCGCCAGTCCGCGCCTGCCCAGGCCAGCCAGGGCTCGCCGGGGCAGGGCGGCACCAGCGAGGACCTGACCGCCAAGTACGCCGCCGCGATCCAGCAGGCGGTGACCAACCAGTGGATCCGCCCGGACACCGTGCCCCTGGGCCAGCGCTGCCGGGTGCAGATCCGCCAGCTGCCCGGTGGCGAGGTGATCGACGTGAAGGTGCAGCCCGGCTGCCCCTACGACGAGGCCGGCCAGCGCTCGCTGGAGGCGGCCGTCCTGCGCGCCCAGCCGCTGCCCTACCGCGGCTTCGAATCGGTGTTCCAGCGCACCCTGATCCTGAACTTCGAGGCCCGGGACCGCTGAGGCGGACGTGGGAACTTCTTCCTTCCATGGCGGTCTTTGCCGGCCGCCGCGCTCCGTAGCCAGGGAAGCCCCCGGTCGCGGGGTCGTGCCCGCCGGCGGCGGCCGCGGACGGTTCAGGCCGTTGGCTGGGTGTTCACGCGGTTTTCGTTCATGATTGCGAATATGTTCACGCCACCGCTGGTATCCCTAGCGTCCCCCAAGAGTGTCCAAGCCCTGCCCATGAAAGCATCCCTGCGCTGGTTCTTCCTGCTTGTCTGCCTGGTCGTGCCGGGCCTGGCGACCGCCCAGCAGCAGGGCCTGGAGATCGACATCATCGGCGGCAACGCCTCGGCGCTGCCGATCGCAGTGGTGCCGATGCCGTACGAGGGCGGCGGCACCCCGCCGCAGACCGACGTGGCCAAGGTGGTGCGCGACGACCTGGCGCGCTCGGGCCAGTTCCGCACCCTGCCGGTGGAGCAGATGGTCGAGCGCCCGACCCGCGGCGGCGAGATCCAGTACCCCACCTGGCGCCAGCTCAAGCAGGACTACCTGGTGGTCGGCCGCGTGCTGGACGCCGGCGAGGGTGGCTACCGCGTCGAGTACGAGCTGTTCGACGTGGCCCGTTCCGAGCGCCTGCTGGGCCTGGCGATGACCGCGCGCGCCAGCGCCATGCGCGACGTCGCCCACCAGATGGCCGACGCGATCTACGAGAAGATCCTCGGCGTGCGCGGCGCGTTCTGGACCCGCATCGCCTACGTCACCGCCAGCGGCACCGGCGGCGCGATGCGCTACGCGCTGGTGGTGGCCGACTCCGACGGCTGGAACCCGCAGGTGGTGGTGCGCTCGGCCGAGCCGCTGCTGTCGCCGGCGTGGAGCCCGGACGGGCGCAAGCTGGCCTACGTCAGCTTCGAGCGCGGCAACTCCTCCATCTACATCCAGGACATCGCCACCGGTGCGCGCGAGCTGGTCTCCAGCTTCCGCGGCATCAACAGCGCGCCGTCGTTCTCGCCGGACGGGCGCAAGCTGGCCCTGTCGCTGTCGCGCAGCGGCAACCCCGAGATCTACGTGATGGACCTGGCCAGCAAGCAGCTGACCCAGCTGACCAACCACTTCGGCATCGATACCGAGCCGACCTGGAGCGCCGACGGTTCCACCATCTACTTCACCTCCGACCGCGGCGGCCGCCCGCAGATCTACCAGGTGCCGTCCAGCGGCGGCGCCGCCACCCGGGTGACCTTCCAGGGCAACTACAACGCCACCGCGACCATCTCGCCGGACGGCAAGAAGATCGCGGTCGCCCAGGGCTCGGGCAACACCTACCGCATCGCACTGATGGACTCCAGCCTGGGCGCGCCCCGCTGGAGCACCATCTCCACCGGCTCCCTGGACGAGTCTCCGAGTTTCGCCCCCAACGGCAGCATGCTGATCTACGCCGCGCGCGAGGGTGGCCGGGGAGTGCTGTACGCAGTTTCGGCCGACGCCCGGGTGCGCCAGCGCCTGGTCCTGGCCGACGGCGACGTGCGCGAACCTGCGTGGTCGCCCTACCGCAGCGCGCGTTAAAAATCGGTTGTAAGATTCGCCCGTTGCACGCTTATCTCAACCACCACCCACTGTGCATCACAAGGAAATGATCATGAACAGTTCCACCCGCGTTCTGCTGGTTTCCCTCCTGTCCGTTGCAGCCCTCGCGGGCTGCTCCAAGAAGGTCAAGGAGCAGCCGGCTCCGGAACCGGCGCCGACTCCCGCCCCGACCGCCCCGGTCGCCGACGACGGCCGTTATGGTCCGGAAGACCTGGATACCGATGCCTGCCTGCGCCAGCGCGTCGTGTACTTCGACTTCGACCAGGACGCCCTGAAGCCGGAGTTCCAGGCCATCGTCGCCTGCCACGCCAAGTACCTGCGTGACCGTCCGTCCTCGCGCATCACCCTGCAGGGCCATGCCGACGAGCGCGGCAGCCGCGCCTACAACCAGGGCCTGGGCGAGCGCCGCGGCAACGCCGTCAACTCCGCCCTGCAGGCGGCCGGCGGTTCGGCCAGCCAGCTGGAGGTCGTGAGCTATGGCGAGGAGCGTCCGGTCTGCACCGAGTCGACCGAGAGCTGCTGGGCGCAGAACCGTCGCGTCGAGATCGTCTACACCGCTCGCTAAGCGATGCTTCGCCCTCGTGCCATCGGCATGATGCTGGTCGTGGCGGCCCTCGCGGCCGCCACGCCCGCGTCTGCGCAGAAGCTGAGCCTGGCCGACCGGGTCGCACGGCTCGAGGCACAGGCCAACAACACCCAGGCCACCCAGGACCTGCTCAACCAGCTGGCGCAGCTGCGCAGCGAGGTGCAGGAACTGCGCTCGGCGCTGGAACAGCTGCAGTACGAACAGCAGCAGATGCAGCAGCGCAGCCGCGACCAGTACCTGGACCTGGACGGCCGCCTCAACCGCCTGGAAGGCGGGGAACTGCCCGCACCGCCGGCCGCCACCACCGGCGCCGCCGCGCCCACCGCACCGGCTGCCCCGGCCGCGACGGCCACCGCCGGCAGTGATGCCCCGCGGGTCCATGGCGATCCGGGCTCGCTGGCCCTGGGTGCCGACGAGCGCGCCGCTTACGAGGCCGCGTTCAATACCCTCAAGGCCGGTGACTACGCCCGTTCGGCCGAGGCCTTCCAGGCCTTCCTGGACACGCATCCGGCCGGTGTCTACGCGCCCAACGCCCTGTACTGGCTGGGCGAGAGCTACTACGCCACCGGCAACTACGCCCTGGCCGGGCAGCAGTTCCGCGCCCTGATGGAGCGCTACCCGACCCACGACAAGGCGCCCGGCGCGCTGCTGAAGCTGGGCCTGTCCCAGTTCGGCGAAGGCGAGGTGCGCCAGGCCCAGGCCACCCTGCAGCAGGTCGAATCGCAGTATCCGGGCAGCGATGCCGCGCGGATCGCCGCCGACCGCCTGCGCTCGATCCAGATCAGCCAGCTGCGCTGATCCGCGTCGCCCCGCGGGCGACCGCCACATTCCGCTTCCAGCCCCGGCATGCGCCGCATGCCGCGCTTGCGCCCGCTTGCCGCGCTTCGTTCCGGCGCCGGCGGCCATGGCCACGGGCCCGTGGGCTTACAATTGCCCCATGAATACCCCCACTCCGCAGAACCGCCTGCGGATCACCGAGATCTTCCTGTCCCTGCAGGGCGAGGCCAACGCCGCCGGCTGGCCGACCGTGTTCGTGCGCCTGACCGGCTGCCCGCTGCGCTGCCAGTACTGCGATACCGCCTACGCCTTCCATGGCGGGCAGTGGTGGGAGATCGACGACATCCTCGCCGAGGTCGCCCGCCATGGCGTGCGCCACGTCTGCGTGACCGGTGGCGAGCCGCTGGCGCAGAAGCGCTGCCTGGACCTGCTGCGGCGCCTGTGCGACGCCGGCTACGACGTCTCGCTGGAGACCTCCGGCGCGCTGGACATCGCCGGGGTCGACCCGCGGGTGTCGCGGGTAGTCGACCTCAAGACCCCCGGTTCGGCCGAGATGGCGCGCAACCGCCTGGAGAACCTCCCGCTGCTGACCGCGCGCGACCAGGTCAAGTTCGTGCTGTGCGGCCGCGCCGACTACGAGTGGGCGCGCGACATGGTCGCCGAGCACGGCCTGGCCGCACGCTGCGACGTGCTGTTCTCGCCCTCCAAGGGCCAGCTGGAGGCGCGCGACCTGGCCGACTGGATCGTCGCCGACCGCCTGCCGGTGCGCTTCCAGATGCAGCTGCACAAGATCCTCTGGAACGACGAGCCGGGGCGCTGACCCGGATGCGGCCCTACAATGGGCCACCCCACACAAAGCAGTTCCCATGAAGAAAGCCGTCGCCCTCGTCTCCGGTGGCATGGATTCGGCCGTCGTCCTGGCCATCGCCCGCGAACAGGGATTCGCCGTGCACGCGTTGAGCGTGCGCTATGGCCAGCGCCATACCTCCGAACTGGATGCCGCCGCGCGCGTGGCCAGCGCCCTGGGCGCGGTCGAGCACAAGACCGTGGCCATCGACCTGCGCAGCATCGGCGGCTCGGCGCTGACCGACGACATCGAGGTGCCGGAGGCCGGCGGCGAGGGCATCCCGGTCACCTACGTGCCGGCGCGCAACACCATCATGCTGTCGGTGGCGCTGGGCTGGGCCGAGGTGCTGGGCGCGGCCGACATCTTCTGCGGCGTCAACGCGGTGGACTATTCCGGCTACCCGGACTGCCGCCCGGAGTTCGTCGCGGCCTTCGAGCGGCTGGCCAACCTGGCCACCAAGGCCGGCGTGGAAGGCGCGGGCATCCGCGTGCACGCACCGCTGATCCGCATGGGCAAGGACGAAATCGTGCGCGAGGGCCTGCGCCTGGGCGTGGACTTCGCCCAGACCGTGTCCTGCTACCGCGCCGATGAGCAGGGCCGCGCCTGCGGCCACTGCGACGCCTGCCAGCTGCGCGCGGCCGGCTTTGCCGCCGCCGGCGTGGCCGATCCGACCCGCTACGTCGCGGCCGCCGGCTGAGGCGCGCGTCGCTGGCGGACGCCGCCGTTGCCGCCGGCAGGCGCAGCAGCCGCCTGATCGGGTAAAATGCGCGGCCCCGGCCTGGCCGGGCTCCGTGGGCCGTTAGCTCAGTCGGTAGAGCATCGGACTTTTAATCCGCTGGTCGTTGGTTCGATTCCAACACGGCCCACCATTGCTTCCGCGCCGGCCTGCCAGGCCGGTCGCCCTGGACCCCGTCGCCGCACGGGGTTTTTTTGTTGCCCACGCCCCTACCCGGAGCTGAGGATGAGCGCAGACGAGGCGGCGCTGAGCGCCGAACAGGTGGCCCACAGGAACCGGATCCACGCCTACGGCCTGGTCGCCGGGACGATGGCGGTGATCGCGGTCGCCGCCATCCTGTGGTTCTGGCTGGCGCGCGATTACCCGGTGCTGCGCTACGTGTTCATCGCCGGTGCGGCGCCGTTCGCCTGGTACGCCGGACGGCTGCCGATGGAGGCCTGGCTGGCCGCGGACGCGCGCTGCGCGGCCTGCGGCGCGCCGTACGCGGTATCCGAGACCGGCCGCGAGGAAACCCTGGTCGCGGCCACGCCGCGCCGGCGCGAGTCGGTGGTGGGGCGCTCGATCTCCGGCCCCAACGAAGGCAAGACCCTGGTGCGCAAGGAGAGCTGGACCGAGGAGCGTTACCAGGTCGTGGTCACCCGTGCCTGCAGCGAATGCGGCGACGTGCGCAGCACGCAGTCGGTGCGCACGATCCAGGCCAACAGGACCAGCGACGACGTCTACCGCCGCTGAGCACGGAAAAAGGGAGGCTGCCGCACCACGCCGGTGCGCGGAAGCCGGCACGCGCGGCGCAGGGACGAGAACGCCCGTCCCGGCCGCGTGCAGCGTCGGACGACGTGGTGAGCCGGCGTGGCTGCCGGTCGGGAACGGAGCGCTTCAGTCCTCGCCGCGATAAATCCGCGACAGCCGCGCCCCGTCGTGCGACACGAAACGGCCACTGTCACCCGTCAGCGCGAATCGCCATGCCGCCAGCAGCGCGGTGACGGGGGGGGAACGCCATTGCCTTGCCTTGCGGTACGCCTTCCCGAAATCGTGAAGGCGTTGCTGCAGTCCTGCCCGTTGGGGTGCGGGCTGCCGAGGGTTTTCCTTCACCATTGCATTCTCTCCGGCCGCGGGGGGCGGCCATCGGGTCACGCTGAGTCCTCCCCTGTCGGCGACCATACCGCGTCCCTGGCGTTCCCGGCCACCGCGCCGCTGAACGGCTGCGCGACGGGCGCGGAGGCCGCGTTGAAGCCATCGCCTGGCGGGCCCATAGTCCTCCTGCACACCCCCCCGCGCCCGCGCGTCGCAGGCCGTTCCCGGGCCCCATGAGCACCGCCGCCTTCCATCCCGCCGTCGCCCGCTGGTTCGACGCCGCCTTCCCGGGCCCGACCGAGGCCCAGGCCGCGGCGTGGCCGGCGATCATGGCCGGGCGCAGCACCCTGGTGGCCGCGCCGACCGGCTCGGGCAAGACCCTGACCGCCTTCCTTGCCGCGATCGACGCCCTGGTGCGCGAAGCCCTGGAGCAGGGCGGGCTGGCGGACGAGACCCGGGTGGTCTATGTCTCCCCGCTCAAGGCGTTGTCCAACGACATCGCCCTGAACCTGGAAGCACCGCTGGCCGGCATCGGCGTGGCGCTGCGCGAACTGGGCCTGCCCGAGGTGGGGATCCGCACTGCCGTGCGCACCGGCGACACCCCGCAGTCGGAGCGTGCGCGGCTGCGGCGCAGGCCGCCGCATATCCTGGTGACCACGCCCGAGTCGTTGTACGTGCTGCTGGGCTCCGAATCCGGGCGGGCGATGCTGCGCACGGTGCGCAGCGTGATCGTGGACGAGATCCATGCCCTGGCCGGCAACAAGCGCGGCAGCCACCTTGCGCTGTCGCTGGAACGGCTGGAGGCGCTGTGCGCGCGGCCGCTGGTGCGGATCGGCCTTTCGGCCACGCAGAAGCCGGTGGAGGAGGTGGCGCGCTTCCTGGTGGGCGCCGGCAACGTGCATCCCGGCCGCGACCGCCTGCCCGCCGCTGGCGGCGGCTGGCAGCGCGGCGGCGCGGTGCATGGCGGTAGCGCGAAGCGCGACGTCCCCGACTGCGCCATCGTCGATATCGGCTACACCCGCCAGCGCGACCTGGCCCTGGAACTGCCGCCCACGCCGCTGTCGGCGGTGATGTCCAACGACCAGTGGGAGCAGGTCTACCTGCGCGTTGCCGAGCTGGTGCGCGAGCACCGCACGACGCTGGTGTTCGTGAATACCAGGCGCATGGCCGAGCGCGCCGCGTTCCACCTGGGGCGCCTGCTTGGCCATGACGCGGTCGCCACCCACCACGGCAGCCTGTCGAAGGAACTGCGCCTGGCCGCCGAGCAGAAGCTCAAGGCCGGGCAGCTGCAGGTGCTGGTCGCCACCGCCTCGCTGGAGCTGGGCCTGGACATCGGCGACGTGGACCTGGTGTGCCAGTTCGGCTCGCCGCGCTCGATCGCCGCCTTCCTGCAGCGCGCCGGGCGCGCCGGCCACCATGTCGGCGGCGTGCCGCGCGCGCGCCTGTTCCCCACCACCCGCGACGACCTGGTCGAATGCGCCGCGCTGCTGGACTGCGTGCGCCGCGGCGAGCTGGATGCACTGCGGATCCCGGAAGCGCCGCTGGACGTGCTGGCGCAGCAGATCGTGGCCGAGGTCGCCGCCGCCGAGTGGGACGAGGACGCGCTGTTCGAACGCCTGCGCCGGGCCTGGCCATACGCGCGGCTGCAGCGTGGTCGCTACGACGAGGTGGTGGCGATGCTGGCCAACGGCTTCAGCGACCGCCGCGGCGCGCGCGCCGGCTGGGTCCACCGCGATGCCGTGCACCGCCGCCTGCGCGGCCGCGAGGGTGCGCGCCGGGTGGCGGGCATGTCCGGCGGCACCATCCCCGAAGCCGGCGACTACGCCGTGGTGCTGGAACCGCAGTCGACCTTCGTCGGCACGGTCAACGAGGACTTCGCGGTCGAGAGCATGGCCGGCGACGTGTTCCAGCTGGGCAATGCCAGCTACCGCATCCTGCGGGTCGAGTCCGGCAAGGTGCGGGTCGAGGACGCGCAGGGGCAACCCCCCAGCATCCCGTTCTGGCTGGGCGAGGCGCCCGGGCGCAGCGACGAGCTGTCACTGGGCGTGTCGCGCCTGCGCGCGGAAGTGGCCGCGCGGCTGCGTGGCGCGGATGCCGCGCAGGCGGAGGCGCCGCTGGCGCCGGAGGGCATCGCCGCGGCGCGCCGGTGGCTGCAGGAGGACGTCAGACTCGGCGCGGAAGCCGCGCGCCAGCTGGTCGACTACCTCGGCGCCAGCCTGGTGGCGCTGGGTGCCATGCCCACCCAGGACGCGATCGTGCTGGAGCGCTTCTTCGACGAGACCGGCTCCACCCACCTGGTGGTGCACAGCCCCTGGGGCAGCCGGATCAACCGCGCCTGGGGCCTGGCGCTGCGCAAGCGCTTCTGCCGCCAGTTCAACTTCGAGTTGCAGGCCGCGGCCACCGAGGACGCGATCGTGCTGTCGCTGTCCACCAGCCACAGCTTCCCGCTGGCCGAGGTGGCCAGGTACCTGCATTCGTCCTCGGCCACCGACGTGCTGGTGCAGGCGCTGCTGGACGCGCCGATGTTCGCCGTGCGCTGGCGCTGGAACGCGGGCACCGCGCTGGCCCTGCCGCGCTATTCCGGCGGCGGCAAGCGGGTGCCCCCGCAACTGCAGCGGATGAAGTCCGAGGACTTGCTGGCCACGGTGTTCCCCGACCAGGTCGCCTGCCTGGAGAACATCGTCGGCGAGCGCCAGGTGCCGGACCATCCACTGGTGGCGCAGACCCTGCACGACTGCCTGCACGAGGCCACGGACCTGGACGGCTGGCTGGAGCTGCTGCGCGGGCTGGAGTCCGGGCGCATCGCGGTGGTGGCGCGTGACCTGGCCGCGCCTTCGCCGCTGGCGGCCGAGGCGATCAATGCGCGGCCCTATGCCTTCCTCGACGATGCGCCGCTGGAGGAACGCCGTACCCAGGCGGTGCAGGCGCGGCGCTACGCCGATCCGGAATCGGCTTCGGACCTGGGGCGCCTGGACACCGAAGCGATCGGGCAGGTGCGACGCGAGGCCTGGCCGCAGGCGCGCGACGCCGACGGCATGCACGAGGTGCTGACCGGGCTGGGCTTCGTCACTGGCGAAGAGGTGGCGCGCGAACCGCAGTGGCCGGCGCTGTTGCAGGCGCTGGCCGGCGACGGCCGCGCCGCCTGCGTGGAAGCCGGCGGCCAGCGCTGGTGGGTGGCGGCCGAGCGCCTGCCACAGCTGCTGGCGCTGCATCCGCAGGCGCGGCGGGAACCCGCGCTCGCGGCGCCGGATGAGTTCGCGCGCGTGGCCTGGACTGCCGAGGGGGCGGCGATCGCCCTGCTACGCGCACGCCTGACCGGGCTGGGGCCGGTGACCGTGGCGGCACTGGCCACCAGCCTGGCCCTGCCGCCGGCCGCGGTCGAACAGGCATTGCTGGCCCTGCAGAGCGAGGGCTATGCGATGCAGGGGCGCTTCAGCCCCGGCGCGCCGGCGCAGGAGTGGTGCGAACGCTACCTGCTCGCGCGCATCCATCGCCTCACCCTGAAGTGCCTGCGCCGCGAGATCGAGCCGGTGGCGCCGCGTGACTTCATGCGCTTCCTGTTCCAGTGGCAGCGGGTGGCGCCGGAGGCGCGGGTGAGCGGGCCGGATGCGCTGGCCGGCGTGCTGGCGCAGCTGGAAGGCTACGAGGCACCGGCCCCGGCCTGGGAAGCGGAGCTCCTGCCGGCGCGGCTGCGCGACTACGCGCCGGCCTGGCTGGACGACCTGTGCAGCGGCGGGCGCACGCTATGGACCCGGTTGCGTGCCGCCGGCAACGAGGCCGAGGGCAACCGCGCCGGTACCTCGCTGCGCAATACCCCGGTGCTGCTGCTGCCGCGCCGGCATGTCGGCCACTGGGCGGCGCTGGCGCCGCCGCTGGATCCCGGGCTGCCGGGACTGTCCTCGCGCGCACGCAAGGTGGCCGACTGCCTGGCCACGCATGGCGCCTCGTTCTTCGACGAACTGCTGGACGCCACCGGCCTGCTGCGCACCGAGCTGGAAGACGCGCTGGCCGAGCTGGTGGCGCGCGGCATGGCCCATTGCGACAGCTTCGCAGGGCTGCGCGCGCTGCTGGTGCCGCCGTCGAAGCGGCCCTCGCCGGGGCGCGGCCGCCGTCGCGGTGCACTCAACGCGATCGAGGATGCCGGGCGCTGGGCCCTGGTGCGCCGGCCCGCGGCGGCGGAAGACGGTGGCCGCCGGCGCCCGGACCCGGAGGCGGTGGAACACGTGGCGCGGGTGCTCTTGCGCCGCTATGGCGTGGTCGGCTGGCGCATCCTCGAACGCGAGGCGGCCTGGCTGCCGCCGTGGCGCGAGCTGCTGCGCGTCTACCACCGCCTGGAGGCGCGCGGCGAGGTGCGCGGCGGACGCTTCATCGAGGGCCTGAGTGGCGAGCAGTTCGCGCTGCCGGAGGCGATCGCGCCGCTGCGCAAGGTGCGCAACCGGCCGCCGGACGGGCAGCTGGTGGAAGTCAGCGCACTGGATCCGCTGAACCTGTCGGGCACGGTGTTGGCCGGGGACAAGGTGCCGCGCATCGGCGGCGCACGCTTGCTGTTCCGCGACGGCGTGCCGGTGGCCGCGCGCGTGGCCGGCGAGGTGCGGTTGCTGGCGGCGCTGGAGCCGGCGGTCGAGCAGGAGGTGCGCAGGCGCCTGTCCGGCGAGCCGGAATCCGGGCTGGAAGCGCTGCTGGCCAGGATCCAGGCCAACCTGCCGCAGCCGACGCGCTGAGCCCGGCACCGCGAAGCGCTAGCCGTACTCGCGGATCACGTCCAGCACGTCCTGGCCGTAGCGCGCCAGCTTGCCGCCGCCGACGCCGCCGACCCGCGCCAGTTCGCCGATCGTGGCCGGGCGCAGCTGGGCGATGTCGCGCAGGGTGCGGTCGTGGAAGATCACGTAGGCCGGCACGTTCTGCTCGCGCGCCAGCGCGGCGCGCCAGGCGCGCAGGGCGTCGAACAGCGGGCGATCGTACGAATCCACATGCAGCGTGCTCTGGCTCGGGCGGTCGCTGCCGCCGCGGCCGGAACGGCGCGCCGGTTCCTCGCGCATCAGCACCTGGCGCTCGCCCTTGAGCACCGGCCGCGCGGCCGCGCCCAGGCGCAGGCCGCCGTGGCCCTCGGCATCGACCTCCAGCAGCCCGGCGACCACCAGCTGGCGGAACACGCTGCGCCAGGTATTGGCGTCCAGGTCGCTGCCGATGCCGTAGGTGGACAGTTCGTGGTGGCGGAACTGGCGGATCTTCTCGGTGTCCGCGCCGCGCAGCACCTCGATCAGGTGCGCGGCGCCGAAACGCTGGCCGGTGCGGTACACGCAGCTGAGCGCCTTGCGCGCAGCCTCGGTCGCATCCCAGGTGCGCACCGGCTGCAGGCAGTTGTCGCAGTTGCCGCAGCCCTGGCGGCCATCCGGCGCCTGGTAGGCCTCGCCGAACGCGGCCAGCAGCGCCTGGCGGCGGCAGCCGGCGGTCTCGCAATAGCCCAGCAGCTGGTCCAGCTTGCGCCGTTCCAGGCGCTTGCGTTCCTCGCCGGCCTCGGATTGCTCGATCATCTGCCGCAGCAGGACCACGTCGCCCAGGCCGTAGCCCATCCAGGCCTCGGCCGGCTCGCCGTCGCGGCCGGCGCGGCCGGTCTCCTGGTAATAGCCCTCGATCGACTTGGGCAGGTCCAGGTGGGCGACGAAGCGCACGTCCGGCTTGTCGATGCCCATGCCGAAGGCGATGGTCGCGCACATCACGATGCCGTCCTCGCGCAGGAAGCGGCGCTGGTTCCCGGCGCGCACCTCGGCCGGCAGGCCGGCGTGGTAGGGCAGGGCGGCGATGCCCTGGCCGGCGAGGAACTGCGCGGTCTCCTCGACCTTGCGTCGGGACAGGCAGTAGACGATGCCCGATTCGCCGCGATGCCCGCCGAGGAAGTCCAGCAGCTGCCGCCGCGGGTTGTCCTTGTGCGCCACCGAATAGCGGATGTTCGGGCGGTCGAAGGAGCTGAGGAAGCAACGCGCTTCCTCCAGCGCCAGGCGCTCGGCGATCTCGCGCCGGGTGGGCGGGTCGGCGGTGGCGGTCAGGGCGATGCGCGGTACCTGCGGCCAGCGCTCGTGCAGCACCGTCAGCTCGCGGTACTCGGGGCGGAAGTCGTGGCCCCACTGCGAGACGCAGTGGGCTTCGTCGATCGCGAACAGGGCGATGCGGCTGCGCTCCAGTAGCGACAGGAAGCGCGTTGTCAGCAGCCGCTCCGGGGCGACGTAGAGCAGGTCGAGCGTGCCGTCGAGCAGTTCGCGCTCGACCTGCCGGGCCTGTTCGGCGTCCAGGGTCGAGTTGAGGCAGGCGGCGCGCACGCCCAGCTGCAGCAGCGCTTCGACCTGGTCCTGCATCAGCGCGATCAGCGGCGAGACCACGATGCCGGTGCCCTCGCGCAACAGCGCCGGCACCTGGTAGCACAGCGACTTGCCGCCGCCGGTGGGCATCAGCACCAGGGCGTCGTTGCCGGCGGCGACGTGTTCGATGATGTCCCGTTGCTGGCCGCGGAAGGCATCGTAGCCGAACACCTGGCGCAGCACGGACAACGCATCGCGCGCCACGGTCGCGCTGCCGGCGCGCGACGGCGTGGCGTTCAAGGATTCCTGCATGGGCCAAGGATACCGGCGCGCGCCGGTGCCGGCATGAACAGAGTCGCTTGCATCCGGGCTCAATCCGCCAGCGCGGCTAGCTTCTGCGCCAGCTTCTTTGGCGAGACGCCGCCGCGCGAACCCAGTTCCTGCGCAAACAGCAGCACCCGCAACTCCTCCACCTCCCAGCGCAATGACTGCCAGCCCGGCTGGTCGGCCACGCCGCGCGCGGCGGCCGCGGCCAGGGCATCGGTGAACGGCTTCAGCTCCAGCATGCGCGCCTGGTCGCGCGCCGGATCACGCAGGGCGCGCTCGGCGCGCAGGCTCATGCCCTTGAGCCAGCGCGGGAACTGCGCCAGTGCCTCGGCCGGGGTGTGGCGCAGGAAGCCCGGATGCACCAGGCCGTCCAGTTGCGCGCGCAGGTCGTCGAGGTTGGCGCCGGCCCAGCCCATCAGCGGGGCTTCCAGCTTCGGCTTGAGCGCGGCCACCGCGGCCAGGATCTGCTCGGCCAGCTGCAGGCGCTGCATGGCCTCGGCGAACAGCTGGCGGCCGGCGGCCTCGGCGCGCTTCTGGAATGCGGCGTGGTCGCGGATTTCGCCGAGCCCGTCGGCCAGCACCGCGTTGAGCGCGGCCTCGACCAGGTCGGCGCGCAACTGTTCCTTTTCCTGCGCCTTGTCCTGCGGCGATCCGCCGAACTGCTCGATCGCCGCGTAGAGCAGGCCCAGCTTGGGCGAGACCGGCAGCTGCTTGCGCGCCTGCCTGGCCTTGTCGGCCAGGGCGATGCGCAGCAGGCGGTCGACCCCGCGCGGGTGTGCGGCCTCGGCCTGGGCGCGGTCGGCGAACACCCGCAGCACCGCATGCGTGCCTTCGTCCACCAGCGCCGGGAAACCGGGCACGCCGGCCTCGCCGGTGACCTGCAGCGGCAGCGGCTCCCCGGGGAACTCGCGCAGCTCGCGGGTGCTGGTGGCCAGCGCGTTGGCGGCGCGGGCGGCAAAGGCGCGCGCGGCGCGTTCGCCGAAGCGCGCGCGCAGGTCGTCCAGGTCGCGCGACTCGGCCAGCACCTTGCCGCCGCGGTCCGGCAGCTCGCGCAGGCGCAGGTTCATGCGCAGGTGCGGTTCCAGCGCGGCCTCGTCGAAGTCCAGCGCCGACACCGGGCTGCCGGTGGTACGGGTGAGGAAGCGCGCCAGCTCGCCGGCAATGGAGTCGGCGCTGGGTTGCGGGAAAGCCTCGGCGAAGGCGCGGCCGAAGTCCGGCGCCGGCACGTAGTTGCGGCGCATGGCCTTGGGCAGGGTGCGGATCAGGCCGGCGGCCTTGTCGGCGACGAAGCCTGGCGCCAGCCACGACAGCCGCGCCGGATCCAGCGCGTTGAGCAGCGGCAGCGGCACCTCCAGGGTGACGCCGTCGTCGGCCGCGCCCGGCTCGAACCTGTAGTGCAGCGGCAGGCGCGCGTCGCCCAGCGCGAAGTACTTCGGATACAGGTCGCCCTGCTGGCCCTCGCCCGGCAGCAGGTCGGCCAGCGACCAGCGCAGGGCCTGCTTCTTCTCCTGCTCCAGCTTGCGGTACCAGGCATCCAGCGCGGTGGCCGAGTGGATCTCGGCCGGGATCCGGTCCAGGTACCAGCGCGCCTGCCAGTCCTCGTCGGCGACCAGGCCGGCGCGGCGCAGCTTGGCCTCTTCCTCGCGCGCCTGCTCCAGGGTCTTGAGGTTGGCGGCCACGAACGAGGCCCTGGTGTCGATCTCGCCGGTGACCAGGCCCTGGCGCACGAACAGGTCGTGGGCGCCGGCCGGGTCGATGCGGCCGTAGTGGACCGGGCGCTTGGGCGCCAGCACCAGCCCGAACAGGCTGATCTGCTCGGAGGCCAGCACGTTGCCCTGGGCGCGCGACCAGCGCGGGTCGAAGTGCTTGCGCGCCAGCAGGTGCGGCAGCTCGGCGATCGCCCAGTCCGGCTCGACCGCCGCCGCGGTCAGGCCCCAGACCTTCTGCGTGTCCAGCAGGGTCGCGACCAGCACCCACGGCGGCGGCCTCTTGGCCAGCGGCGAGGCGGGGAACAGCTGGAAGCGGCGCTGGCGCGGGGCCTGGAAGTCGCCCTTCTCGGTGCGGTGGCCGAGCTGGGTGGGCAGGCCGGCGATCAGGGCGCGGTGCAGCGCCTGGTAGGCGGCGGCACGCTCGCGCGCGCCGAAGCGGCCTTCCCCGGAAACGGGGTCAGAGCCACTTTCCGAGCGGGGAGGCGGCGATGGCGAGCGTGAAGCGGGGGAAAGCGGCTCCGACTCCGTTTTCCCCTCGCGCGCAAGGCGCGCGGCGCGGTGCAGCTCGCCGCGGCTGGGGCGGTTGCCCTGGCGGGCCTCGCCCGGGGCCGGCGCGCCGGCCAGCAACGGCAGCAGGGAGCGTTCCGGCTCCTCCTCGCTCCAGCCCAGCTCGTTGCACAGCAGCCTGAGCTGGCGGTGCAGTTCGCGCCATTCGCGCATGCGCAGGAAGCCGAGGAAGCGCTTGGTGCACCAGTCGCGCAGTTTCGACTGGGTCAGCTCGCCATGGGCGTCGTCGTAGGCCTGCCACAGGCGCAGGATGCCGACGAACTCCGAGCGCGGATCGGCGAACTGGGCATGGGCGTTGTCGGCGGCCTCGCGCGCGTCGGCCGGGCGCTCGCGCGGATCCTGCACGCCGAGGAAGGCGGCGATCGGCAGCATCGCGCGCAGGCAGCCATGCGCCTGTGCCGCCACCAGCATGCGCGAGAGCTTCACGTCCACCGGCAGGCGCGCCATCTGCCGGCCGATCGCGGTCAGCCGGCGCTGGCCGTTGCCGGCGTCCTCGACCGCGCCCAGCTCGATCAGCTGCTGCCAGCCGTCGGCGATGGCGCGTTCGTCCGGCGGCTCCAGGAACGGGAAGTCCTCGATCCGGCCCAGGCCCAGCTGCAGCATGCGCAGGATCACCCCGGCCAGGCTGGAACGGCGGATCTCCGGGTCGGTGAATTCCGGGCGGGAGAGGAAGTCGGCCTCCGAATACAGGCGGTAGCACACGCCCTCGGACACGCGGCCGCAGCGGCCCTTGCGCTGGTTGGCGCTGGCCTGGCTGATAGGCTCCACGTGCAGGCGGTCGATCTTCGAGCGCGGGCTGTAGCGCTTGACCCGGGCATCGCCGGGGTCGATCACGTAGCGGATCCGCGGCACCGTCAGCGAGGTCTCGGCGACGTTGGTCGCCAGCACGATGCGCCGCTGCGGGCCGGGGTTGAACACCCGGTCCTGGTCCCTGGCCGACAGCCGCGCGTACAGCGGCAGCACCTCGGTGGAACGGTACTGGCGTTTCTCCAGGGCGCGGTGCACGTCGCGGATCTCGCGCTCGCCGGGCAGGAACACCAGCACGTCGCCGCGCGGGTCCTCGGCGGTGATCTCGTCGACCACGGCGGTGATCGCCGCCACCGGGTCGGCCTCGCGCTCGTGCCGCGCCGGCTTGCGGCCGGTCTGCGCCGGCGGCTCCTCCAGCGGGCCGTCCGGCGGCCGGTAGCGCACTTCCACCGGGTAGGTGCGGCCGGCGACCTCGACCACCGGCGCGTCGTCGAAGTGGCGGGCGAAGCGCGCGGTGTCGATCGTCGCCGAGGTGACGATCAGCTTCAGGTCCGGGCGCTTGCGCAGCAGCTGCTTGAGGTAGCCCAGCAGGAAGTCGATGTTGAGGCTGCGTTCGTGGGCCTCGTCGACGATGATCGTGTCGTAGGCCGACAGCCAGCGGTCGGAGGCGATCTCCGCCAGCAGGATGCCGTCGGTCATGAACTTGACCCGGGTATCGGGGCCGACGTTGTCGGTGAAGCGCACCTGGTAGCCGACCATCCCGCCCAGCGGGGTCTTCAGCTCCTCGGCCACGCGCGCGGCCACCGCACGGGCGGCGATCCGGCGCGGCTGGGTGCAGCCGATGGTCCCGGCCACGCCGCGCCCGGCGGCCAGGCACAGCTTGGGCAGCTGGGTGGTCTTGCCCGAGCCAGTCTCGCCGGCCACGACCACCACCTGGTGCTGGCGCACCAGTTCGACGATGCGCTCGGCCTCGGCGGTGATCGGCAGGGCCGGGTCCAGGGTGACCTGCGGCAGCCCTTCGGCGCGCGCGCGGCAGGCGGCGACCGAGGCCGCCAGTGCCTGCTCGAAGCGCGCCCGCAGTTCGGCGTCGGCCGGCTTGCCGCGCCAGCGCGACCACAGCCCGTGCAGGCGGCCGCGGTCGCGGCTGAGGGCACCGGAAATCGCAACCCGACCATCGTCGAGGGCCTGTCGCAGGTCGTCGGTTATCGATTCCATCTATGGGGCCGTGTGAAACTTTGCATAACGCTTTCGGGGTTAGTGTCTATTCTGACAGTCCCCACCCATTCCGTGGACCCAAGCCCCAGGAGTGCAACATGGCAAAAGCCAAGCCCGCCACGAAATCCACCGCTTCCACCAAGCCGCGCAAGGCCACCGGCCTCAACCCGGTCGCGTCCACCTCGCGCATCGAGATCGGCATCGACGCCAACGACCGCAAGGAGATCGCCGAGGGACTGGCGCGCTTCCTGGCCGACGCCTTCACCCTCTACCTGAAGACCCACAACTTCCACTGGAACGTGACCGGCCCGATGTTCAACTCGCTGCACGCGATGTTCATGGACCAGTACACCGAGCAGTGGAACGCGCTGGACGAGGTCGCCGAGCGCACCCGCGCGCTGGGCTTCAACGCCCCCGGTTCCTACGCCGAGTTCACCCGCCTGACCTCGATCCGCGAGGAGCAGGGCGCCGACGGCGTGCCGGACTGGAAGGGCATGGTCCAGCAGCTGGTCGAGGGCAACGAGGCGGTGTGCCGCACCGCGCGCAGCGTGCTCAGGATCGCCGACGAGGCCGGCGACGACCCGACCGTGGACCTGCTGACCCAGCGCCTGCAGACCCACGAGAAGTACGCCTGGATGCTGCGCTCGCTGCTGGAATAAGCGGCCGCCGCGGTACCCCCTCTTGCGGCTGCCCCAGGGCGGCCGCATCTGTTTTGGCGTACGCAGCGCCCCGGCGTCCGTCCATGGCGGGGCCGGCTTGTTGGCGCGGTGCATTGATCGATAGTGTAGGCACAACCCCACGCGCCGGAATGGCCTTGTCGCGCCCCTCCATCGACGGATTGCATGCCCTGCTGCGGGACCCGGCCGCGTCCCGGTTGCCGGCCAGCCTGCGCGAGCTGCTGCTGCAGGCATGGGACGCCGAGGGCACCGGGCACCAGGCCTCGCTGCCGTGGCCGGTGATCGCCGATACCCTGCGCAACCTGGTCGCCCTGGACGCCGACGAGCCGGCGCTGGCCGCCGCCCTGCTGTACGACCTGCCGGGGCTGCGTGCGGTGGTGGCCGCCAGGGTATGCGCGCAGTGGCCGGCGGTGACCGGCCTGCTCGACGGCCAGGACGCGGCCGACCAGGTCTGGGCCCTGCACGCCGGGCGCGAGGCCGGGCGCAACGGCGAGGGCCTGCGCCGGCTGCTGCTGGCGATCATCCAGGACCTGCGCGTGGTGCCGGTGCTGCTGTCGCGGCAGCTGGCGCGGATGCGCGCCGCCCAGGACCTGCCGGGCGAGGAGCAGCGCGCGCTGGCGCAGCTGACCCGCGACATCCACGCCCCCCTGGCCAACCGCCTGGGCATCTGGCAACTGAAGTGGGAACTGGAGGACCTGGCGTTCCGGGCGCTGGAGCCGGACACCTACCGCCGCATCGCCCACGAGCTGGACGAAAGCCGCGCCGACCGCGAGCGCTACATCGAATCGGTCAAGGCCCAGCTGGGCCGGGCCCTGGCCGAGCACGGGCTGGCCGCGGAGATCAGCGGCCGGCCCAAGCACATCTACAGCATCTGGCGGAAGATGCAGAAGAAGCAGCTGCCGCTGGACAAGCTCTACGACCTGCGCGCGGTGCGGGTGATGGTGGCCGACGTGGCCGCCTGCTACGCCGCCCTGGGCGTGGTCCATTCGCTGTGGGTGCCGGTGCCGGGGGAGTTCGACGACTACATCGCCCGGCCCAAGCCCAACGGCTACAGTTCGCTGCACACCGCGGTGGTCGGTCCGGAGGGACGCACGCTGGAGGTGCAGATCCGCACCCGCGAGATGCACGAGCAGGCCGAGCTGGGCGTGGCCGCGCACTGGCGCTACAAGGAGACCGGCGGCAGCGCGGCCGGCAAGGGCGCCGGCCGCGCGTTCGAGCGCAAGATCGCGTGGATGCGGCAGCTGCTGGAGCAGGCGTCCGAAAACCGCGACGAGGGCCTGGCCGCGGCGCTGGACGCCGAGCTGGTCGAGGAGCGGGTCTACGCGCTGACCCCCAAGGGCGAGGTGATCGACCTGCCGCGCGGCTCCACCCCGCTGGACTTCGCCTACCACGTGCACACCATGGTCGGGCACCGCTACCGCGGGGCCAAGGTCAACGGCCGCATCGTGCCGCTGGGCTACCGCCTGCGCAGCGGCGACAAGGTCGAGATCCTGACCGGCAAGGAGCCGGACCCCAAGCGCGACTGGCTGCTGCCGGCCAACGGCTACCTGGCCAGCGGCCGCTCGCGCGACAAGGTCCGCGCCTGGTTCCACAAGCTGGACCGTTCGCGCAACGTCGCCGCCGGCCGCGAGCTGCTCGAGCGCGAGCTCAAGCGCCTGGGCCTGCAGGCCGCCGACCTGGCCCCGGTGGCGAAGAAGTTCCATGCCGAGACGGTGGACGACCTGTACATCCAGGTCGCCCTCGGCGACGTCGGCCCGCACCAGATCGGGCGCGCGCTGCACGAGCTGGAGCGCGCGGCCGAGGCCGCCGCCAGCCAGGCCGCGCCGGCGCTGCCGCCACGCCCGGCCAGCCGCCAGGCGGCGCGTGCCAGGCCGCGGCCTGGCTTCACCGTGGAGGGCGTGGGCAACCTGCTGGTGCAGCTGGCGCGCTGCTGCCAGCCGGTGCCGGGCGAGCCGATCACCGGCTACCTCACGCGTAGCCGCGGCGTGACCGTGCACCGCGCCGAATGCGCTTCCTTCGCCCGCCTGGCCGCGGCCCAGCCGCAGCGCGTGCTGCCGGTGGAGTGGGGCTCTGGCGGCAGCGGCTACGAGGTCGACGTGGCGGTGCGGGCGGTGGACCGCAAGTGGCTGCTGAAGGACGTCACCACCCTGATCGCCCAGGAGGACGCCCACGTGGCCGACATCCGCTCGGACCTGCACGCCGACGGCCGCCTGCAGCTGCGCCTGCGCCTGCGGGTGAACGATTACGGCCAGCTGGCCACCCTGCTGGGCAAGCTGGACGCGCTGCCGGGCGTGGAGCGGGCGTGGAGGCTCGGTTGAGGCGCGGAAACGGGGCGGATGCACGTCGCCGCGGGCGCCGCAAGGTTTGCCGCCGACAGCCCGCTGGCATAGGCTTTTGCGCATGAACCCAGGCACTTCAGCACAGGCAGTCGCGAGCGCGCCGCCGGCCACCGGCGAGCCGGTCCCCGACTACGTCCTCGAGCTGGAGCGCGCCGCTTCCTACCTCCCGGTCGAGCAGCTGCCGCTGCTGCGCGAGGCCTGGCGGGTGGGGGCCACGGCCCATGCCGGACAGACCCGCAAGTCCGGCGAGCCCTACATCACCCACCCGGTGGCGGTGGCCACGGTGCTGGCCGAGCTGGGCCTGGACGTGGAGACCCTGGTCGCCGCGATCCTGCACGACACCATCGAGGACACCCCGCTCACCCGCGAGGAGCTGGCCGCCCAGTTCGGCGAGGACGTGGCCCTGCTGGTGGACGGCGTCACCAAGCTGGACAAGCTCAAGTTCCGCGACCGCCAGGAGGCGGCGGCCGAGAGTTTCCGCAAGATGCTGCTGGCCATGTCGCGCGACCTGCGCGTGATCATGATCAAGCTGGCCGACCGCCTGCACAACATGCGCACCCTGGGCGCGCAGAGCCGCGAGGCGCGGGCGCGGATCGCGCGCGAGACCCTGGAGATCTACGCCCCGATCGCGCAGCGCCTGGGCATGAGCCTGGTCAAGTCCGAGCTGCAGAACCTCGGCTTCCGCGCCCTGCATCCGTGGCGCCACGCGATCATCGAGAAGCACATCCGCAGCCAGCCGGTGGTGCGCCGCGAGTCGATGGCCCAGGTCGAGGTGCAGCTGTCGCAGGGCCTGGCCCGCGAAGGCCTGGAGCACCGCCTGGTCAGCCGGATCAAGACCCCCTGGAGCATCTACAACAAGATGCGCAGCGAGGGCAAAAGCTTCGACCAGGTGATGGACGTGTTCGGCTTCCGCGTGGTGGTGCGCTCGGTGGCCGACTGCTACCACGCCCTCGGCGCGGTGCACGCCCAGTTCAAGCCGCTGGACGGGCGCTTCCGCGACTTCATCGCCATCCCCAAGGCCAACGGCTACCAGTCGCTGCACACGGTGCTGTTCGGCCCCTACGGCTCGCCGATCGAGGTGCAGATCCGCACCGAGGAGATGGACCTGATCGCCGAGCGCGGCATCGCCGCGCACTGGACCTACAAGCACGGCGGCGACAGCCCCAACAGCGCGCAGAGCCGCGCCCACGCATGGATCGTGGAGCTGATCGAGTCGCAGCGCGCCGCCGGCTCGTCGCTGGAGTTCCTGGAGAACGTCAAGGTCGACCTGTTCCCGGACGAGGTCTACCTGTTCACCCCCAAGGGCCGGATCCTGGCCCTGCCGCGCAACTCCACCGCCCTGGACTTCGCCTACGCGGTGCACACCGACGTCGGCAACCAGGCCGTGGCCGCACGCGTGGACAAGAAGCTGGTGCCGCTGAAGACCAAGCTCTCCAGCGGCCAGACCGTGGAGATCATCACCGCCAAGTCGGCCGCGCCCAAGCCGCAGTGGCTGGAGTTCGTGGTCACCAGCAAGGCGCGCACCTCCATCCGCCACCAGCTCAAGCAGCTGGAGCACGAGGACGCGGTGCAGCTGGGCCACCGCATGCTCGACCGCGCGCTGGAGGCGATGGGCAGCTCGCTGGAGCGCCTGCCGGCCAAGCGCCTGGAGTCGTTCCTGGCCGAGCACCGCTTCCCGCGCCTGGAGGCGTTCCTGGCCGAGGTGGCGCTGGGCAACTGGATGCCCAGCCAGGCGGCGCAGGCGCTGATGGCCTATGCCGAGCTGCGCGGCGGCGCCCAGTCCAAGCACTCGCAGGAGAAGATCCTGATCAACGGCACCGAGGGCGGGGTGGTCAGCTTCGCCAACTGCTGCCAGCCGATACCCGGCGACGAGATCATGGGCTACCACACCTCCGGCAAGGGCGTGGTGGTGCACCGCCTGGACTGCCCGAACCTGGCCGAGTTCCGCAAGTCGCCCGAACGCTGGGTGCCGATCGACTGGGACCAGAACGTCACCGGCGACTACGACACCTCGCTGATCGTGGACGTGGAGAACCACACCGGCGTGCTGGCGCAGCTGGCCGCGGCGGTGGCGCAGAGCCAGTCCAACATCGAGCGGGTGGACTACCTGGACCGCGACATGAACGCCGCGCAGCTGCGCTTCGCCATCCAGGTGCGCGACCGCACCCACCTGGCCGAGGTCATCCGCCGCCTGCGCCGGCTCAACGTCGTCCAGGGCGTGCGCCGCCAGTAGCGGCCGCCGCCACCCCGGGCCGGCGGCGGCGCGGGACGCTAGAATCCGCCCCTGTCCTACACCACCCGGGAATCCGCCCCCATGCTGCAGATCGTCCACACCGACCACGCCCCGGCCGCCATCGGCCCCTACTCGCAGGCCGTGCGCAGCGGCAACACGGTGTATTTCTCCGGCCAGATCCCGCTGGTGCCGGCCACCGGCGAGGTGGTCGAGGGCGGCATCGAGGCACAGGCGCGGCAGGTGTTCGAGAACCTCAAGGCGGTGGCCGAGGCGGCCGGCGGTTCGCTGGACCGGATCGTGCGCCTGGGCCTGTACCTGACCGACTTGTCCCAGTTCGCCGCGGTCAACGCGGTGATGCAGCAGTACTTCACCGCGCCGTACCCGGCCCGTTCCACCATCGGCGTGGCCGCGCTGCCCAAGGGCGTGGCGTTCGAGGCCGACGCGGTGATGGTGCTGGACTGACCGCGCAGGCGTGGCACCCCGGGTCCCCGCGCCAGCGCTGGCAGGGCAGGGCGCCACGTCGCTGGCGTCCCTGCGCGGCGTAGGCGCCCGGCTCGCCGGGAGCCTGGCCGCGCGCGGGCTGGCCACGGTCCAGGACCTGTGGTTCTGGCTGCCGCTGCGCTACGAGGACCGTACCCGCCTGACCGGGATCGCCGACCTGCGTCCCGGCGAGCCGGCCCAGATCGAAGGCACGGTCGAGGCGGTCGAGCGCGGCTTCCGCTACCGTCCGGTGCTGTGGGTGGCGGTGGGCGACGGCTCGCGCCGCACCCTGGTGCTGCGCTTCTTCCATTTCCGCGCCGCGCAGGTGGCGCAGTTCCGCCCGGGCGTGCGCCTGCGCTGCTTCGGCACGCCGCGGCCCGGCCAGCACGGGCTGGAGATGGTCCATCCCAGCTACCGGATCCTGGCGCCGGACGAGGATCCGGGCCTGGGCGACACCCTGGACCCGGTCTATCCCGCGATCGAGGGCGTGGGCCCGGCAACCCTTCGCAAGCTGATCGCGCAGGCGCTGGAGCGGTTGCCGCCGGCCGAGGCGCTGGAACTGCTGCCGCCGGGCATGCCCGGCCTGGCCGGCCTGCCGGGGTTGCGTGAATCGCTGTTGGTGCTGCACCGGCCGGCGCCCGGCGAGGACCTGGCGGCGCTGGCCGCCGGAACCCATCCGGCGCAGCGCCGGTTGGCGCTGGAGGAGCTGCTGGCCCACCACCTGGGCCTGCGCCGGCAGCGGCTGGCGCAGCAGCAGCTGCGCGCCCGCGCCCTGGACGGCCCCGGCGAGCTGGCGCGGCGGCTGCAGGCAAGCCTGCCGTTCGCCCTGACCGGGGCACAGCGCCGGGTGTTCGAACAGATCCGCGCCGACCTGGCCGGCCCCAGCCCGATGCAGCGGCTGGTGCAGGGCGACGTCGGCTCGGGCAAGACCGTGGTCGCGGCGCTGGCCGCGACCCTGGCGGTGGAGCGTGGCGGCCAGGTCGCGCTGGCCGCGCCAACCGAGCTGCTGGCCGAGCAGCACCTGGCCAACCTGCGCGCCTGGCTGGAGCCGCTGGGCATCCGCGTCGCCTGGCTGGCGGGCAAGGTCACCGGCAAGGCGCGCGCGGCGGCGCTGGCCGACGTAGCCTCAGGCGCCGCCCAGGTGGTGGTCGGTACCCATGCGCTGATGCAGGAGGGCGTGGCCTTCCACGACCTGGTGCTGGTGATCGTGGACGAGCAGCACCGCTTCGGCGTGCAGCAGCGCCTGGCGCTGCGCGACAAGGGCCCGGCCCACGGCCACGTGCCGCACCAGCTGGTGATGACCGCCACTCCGATCCCGCGCACCCTGGCGATGACCGCCTACGCCGACCTGGATGTGTCGGCTATCGACGAATTGCCGCCCGGCCGCACCCCGGTGCAGACCGTGGCGGTCAGTGCCGACCGCCGCCCGGAACTGGTCGAGCGCATCCGCGTGGCCTGCGCCGAGGGCCGCCAGGTGTACTGGGTCTGCACCCTGATCGAGGAGGCCGAGGACGCCGGCAACGGCCAGGGCCCGGGGCTGCAGGCGCAGGCGGCCGAGCGCACCTTCGAGCAGTTGACCGCGCAGCTGCCGGGCGTGCGCGTGGGCCTGGTCCACGGCCGCATGAAGGCCTCGCAGAAGCAGGCGGCGATGCGCGCGTTCAAGGACGGCCAGACCGACCTGCTGGTGGCCACCACCGTGATCGAGGTCGGCGTGGACGTGCCCAACGCCTCGCTGATGATCATCGAGAACGCCGAGCGCCTGGGCCTGGCCCAGCTGCACCAGCTGCGCGGCCGGGTGGGGCGCGGCGCGGCGGCCTCGACCTGCGTGCTGCTGTACCAGCCGCCGCTGTCGGCGATGGCGCGCCAGCGCCTGGACGTGCTGCGGCGGACCGGCGACGGCTTCGTGATCGCCGAGGAGGACCTGAAGCTGCGCGGCCCCGGCGAACTGCTGGGTACGCGCCAGACCGGCCTGGCCGCGTTCCGCATCGCCGACCTGGCGCGCGACGCCGACCTGCTGCCGAAGGTCCACCAGCTCGCCGACCGCCTGCTTGCCTCCGCGCCGGAGACCGCCGACCGCGTGATCGCGCGCTGGGTCGGCGGAGCGGCGCGCTACGCCGGCGCCTGACATCGCACGCGTGTTCCCCCGGCATTGCCCTGCGCGCGCGGCGGCGCGACACTGCGCGGCCCTCTCATGGAGAACACGATGAGCGACCGTATCCCGCTGCTGATCGACACCGACCCCGGCGTCGACGACGCGCTTGCCCTGCTGATGGCCTTCAACGACCCGCGCCACGAGGTAGTGGGCCTGACCATCGCCGCCGGCAACGTCGGCCTGCAGCACACGGTGCGCAACGCGTTGAAGCTGCGCGAGGTCGCCGGCCAGCTGCAGGTGCCGGTGTTCGCCGGCTGCGACCGCCCGCTGGTGCACGCCCCGCGCGAGGACGCGGCCCATGTGCACGGCCGCGATGGCTTCGGCGACGTCGGCTATCCCGACCCGGCCGGCCAGGCCGAGGACGAGCACGCGGCGCTGGCGATCCTGCGCCTGTCCCACGAGCACGCCGGGCGCCTGGTGCTGGTCGCGCTCGGGCCGCTGACCAACCTGGCCCTGGCCCTGCGCCTGGACCCGACCCTGCCGCAGCGCGTGGCGCGGCTGGTGGTGATGGGCGGCGCGGTCAGCGCCCACGGCAACATCACCCCGGTGGCCGAGTTCAACGTCGGCTTCGACCCGGAGGCCGCGCACGTGGTGTTGTCCGGTTTCCCGAAGTACGACCTGGCCGACTGGGAGGCCACCCTGGCCCATGGCTTCCACCACCGCGAGGTGGAGAAGTGGCTGGCCGCCGACTCCCCGCGCGCGAGGTTCTACGACGCGATCTCGCGCCAGACCCGGCTCTGGTCCGAGGACCGCCGCGGCGACCACTGGCATTCGGCCGACGCGCTGGCCATGGCCTGGGCCCTGGAGCCGGACGGTGCGCTGGAGACGGCCGAGCGTCCGGTGGCGGTGGAGACCGAAGGCCGGTTGACCCGCGGCCTGACCGCGGTGGACTGGAACCGCCAGACCGGCGCCCCGGACAATGCGCGGATCCTGCTGCGTTACGACCAGGCCCGGTTCGACGCCCGGGTGCGGGCGGCCCTGGCCGCCGGCTGAGCCGGGCGGGTTCCGCGACCTTCCCCCGGCTTGCACCAGCCGGGGGCGAGCCGCTAGAATACCGGGCTCAGTCCGCTACAGCCTACGGTGCGCCGCCATGAAGGCCGACATCCATCCCGAGTACCGCGAAGTCGTCTTCCACGACGTCACCTCCGACTTCAAGTTCCTGACCCGTTCGACCTTGGCCGCCACCGCCAAGGAGTCGGTCAAGTGGGAAGACGGTAACGAGTACCCGCTGGTCAAGATCGAAATCTCCTCGGCCTCGCACCCGTTCTACACCGGCAAGCACAAGGTCGTGGACACCAGCGGCCGCATCGACAAGTTCCAGCGCCGCTACGCGCGCTGATCCCGGGCGCGCCGCCACCGGCGGCGACCCGGCCGATGTGATGCAGATGGAGCGGCCGCACTCGTGCGGCCGCTTCGTCGTGCGCGCGTTTTGCCGCGATGGGACGGACCGTGCCGCCTGCGCCCGGCTTCTACGACTTCCGTCCAGCGGACCGGGGCGTATGGGTATGCGATAATCCCGGCGTTCCGCGGCGTGCCGCCACGGACCCCCCCTACCGCGACCCTTGCGCTCCCGCGCGAAGGATCGCGCTTACCCCAAAGAGGAGCGCACACCGTGTCCAATCTCGACCAGGTCACGTTGAATGCCGGCGACAAGTCGGTGACCCTGCCGGTGCTCAAGCCGACCCTGGGCAACGGCTGCATCGACATCTCGAAGCTGACGAAGGAAACCGGCCTTTTCACCTACGACTCCGGTTTCACCGCCACTGCCAGCTGCAAGTCGGCCATCACCTACATCGATGGCGACAAGGGCGTGCTGCTGTACCGCGGCTACCCGATCGAGCAGCTGGCCGAGCACTCCAGCTTCCTGGAGGTGGCCTACCTGCTGATGAACGGCGAGCTGCCGACCGAGGCCGAGTTCAAGAAGTTCGAGCACGAGGTCACGCATCACACGATGATGCATGAGTCGCTGAAGAACTTCCTGCAGGGCTTCAACTACGACGCGCACCCGATGGCCATGCTGGCCGGCACCGTGGCGTCGCTGTCGGCGTTCTACCACGACACCCTGGACCTGAACGATCCGGAGCAGCGCCGCCTGGCCGCCATCCGCCTGCTGGCGAAGATGCCGACCCTGGCCGCCGCCGCCTACCGCTACTCGATCGGCTGGCCGATCCGCTACCCGCGCAACAACCTCGACTACGTCAGCCGCTTCCTGCACATGATGTTCGAGGTGCCGAGCGAGCCGCTGGAGCTGAACCCGGTCGTGGCCAAGGCGCTGGACCTGCTGTTCATCCTGCACGCCGACCACGAGCAGAACGCCTCCACCTCGACCGTGCGCCTGGTCGGCTCGACCGGCGCCAACCCGTACGCCTCGGTGGCGGCGGGCATCACCGCGCTGTGGGGCCCCGCGCACGGCGGCGCCAACGAGGCGGTGCTGAAGATGCTCGAGGAGATCGGTACCCCGGACAAGGTCGACACCGCCATCGCCAAGGCGAAGGACAAGAACTCGGGCTTCCGCCTGATGGGCTTCGGCCACCGCGTGTACAAGAACTTCGACCCGCGCGCCAAGATCATCCGCGAGATGACCCACAAGGTGCTGGGCGAGCTGGGCGTCAACGACCCGCTGCTGGAAGTGGCCATGAAGCTGGAAGAGGCCGCGCTGAAGGACGAGTACTTCATCCAGCGCAAGCTGTACCCGAACGTCGACTTCTACAGCGGCATCATCTACAAGGCGCTGAAGATCCCGACCGAGATGTTCACCGTCATGTTCGCCATCGGCCGCACCGCCGGCTGGGTGTCGCACTGGCTGGAGCAGCAGGTCGACCCGGAGGCGAAGATCGGCCGTCCGCGCCAGATCTACACCGGTTCGGACGTGCGCGACTACAAGCCGTTCGCCCAGCGCTGAGCGGCGCCGTAGCGCGACCAGGAACGCCCCGCACCCGCGGGGCGTTTCCTTTTGCGCGGCCGCCGGCTCAGCCGCCGGCCAGCAGGCCGCGCACCTGGGCCAGCGAGGCGCGCGGCATCGGCCGCTCGTCCAGCGCCGACAGCGGCGCCTGGCGCAGCACCGCGCCAGGCAGCACGGTCAGCTCGAAGGCCAGGTCCTCGGCCTCGAACAGCCAGGCGGTGACCTGCAGCTCGCGGCGGCGGTCCAGGCGCACGCGGCGCCCGCGCGGCTCGGCCGGGATCCGGTGCTCGGCCAGGAAGCGGGCCACCGCCTCCGGGTCGTCCGCGTGCAGGTGCAGGGCCACCGGCGAGCCGGCGTCGGCGGTGCCGTCCAGCACCGGGCCCACCAGGCGCGGCTGGAAGGCGGCGAAGAACTCCATGGCGCGGGCCGCGGCCTCGCGCCGCACCCGCACCGCGTCGGCCTGCGCCGGGCCGAGGAAGATGCGCTGGTACTCGCGCAGCGCCTCCTCGATCTCCTGGTTGCGCGGCAGCGAGGCCTCGTCGTGGATGCCCAGGCGGCTGGCGGCCTTGCGCCGGGCCTGGTTGTAGTCGCGGATGCCGCTCTCGGCCATCAGCCGCGCCGCCTCGTTGGCGAGCCGGCGGCGGCGTTCGCCCTGCCTGGCTTCCGCATGCTGGCGCGCGCGGCCCATGGCGATTCCCCCGTCAGAACCTGGGAACGACTGTAGCGCAGCGCGGTGACGGTGCGGTCACGGCGCCGCGCGGGCGTTCAGAAGATGTCGAACGCCTCTTCGTCCATGTGCTCCGGCGCCAGGTAGTCGAGGTTGTTCTGCAACCGCTCCAGGTCCTCGACCTTGATGTACTCGGCCAGGCCCTCGCCGAAGGTCGAAACCCGCCCGGAGCCGTCGACATAGACCTTGACCATGCCCTCCGGCGGCTCGTTCGGCGTCACCGGCTGGCCTTCCAGCGCCACCTTCATGTAGTCGATCCAGATCGGCAGCGCGGCCTTGCCGCCATACTCGCGGTAGCCCAGTGACTTGAAGTCGTCGCGGCCGACCCAGACCGTGGTGGCCAGGTTGCCGCCGAAGCCGGAGAACCAGGCGTCGCGGTGGTCGTTGGTGGAGCCGGTCTTGCCGCCGACGTCCTCGCGGCCCAGCACCCGGGCCGCGGTGCCGGTGCCGCGCAGGACCACGTCGCGCATCATCGACACCAGCTGGTAGGCGGTGCGCTCGTCGATCGCCCGCGGCGCGATCTTGCCGGCCGGCGGCTGCGGCAGGGCCTCGCGCGCCGGCGCCGGCTGCGCCTGTGCCTGGCCCGGCGCGGGCAGGGCGCCGAAGTTGAAGCCGTCCACCACCTGCGGCGCCGCGGCGGAGGCCGAACCGCCGCCGCAGCCGCGGCAGGCCACCGCCGGCTCGGCCTTGAAGATGACCTTGCCGTCGCGGTCGCGGACCTCGTCGATGAACCACGGATCCACCCGCGAGCCGCCGTTGGCGAACACCGCGTAGCCGCGCGCCACCGACAGCGGGGTCAGCGAGGCGGTGCCCAGCGACATCGACAGGTTGGGCGGCAGTTCCGCCTCGTCGAAGCCGAACTGGGTGATGTAGGTGCGGGCGAAGTCCACGCCGATGGCGTCGAGCATGCGCACCGAGACCAGGTTGCGCGACTGCACCAGGGCCTCGCGCAGGCGCATCGGGCCGCGGAAGCCGCCGTCGTCGTTCTGCGGCGACCAGGTCTTGCCGCGGCGGTCGCGGAACACGACCGGGGCGTCGAGCACGATCGAGGCCGGGTTGAAGCCCTTCTCGAACGCGGCCGCGTACACGAACGGCTTGAAGCTGGAGCCGGGCTGGCGCCGGGCCTGGGTGGCGCGGTTGAACTTGTTGCCGGAGAAGCTGTAGCCGCCGACCAGGGCGCGCAACGCGCCGGTGTTGGCGTCCAGCGACACCAGCGCGGCCTGGCCGCGCGGCACCTGGTCCAGGACCAGGCCGGCGTCGCCGTCCTGGCGCACCCGCACCACGTCGCCGCGCTTGAGCAGGGCGGCCGGGTTCTTGTTCGTCCAGCGCGCCGAACCGGCGGCCAGGGTGGCGCGGCTGCCATCGGCCAGCACCACCTCGGCGCTGCCGTCGGCGGCGGTGGCGGCCACGATCGCAGGCAGCAGGTCGGCCTGCGCCGCGGTGCCGCGCAGCTCGCGCGCCAGCACCGCGTCGTCGGCATCGGCGGGGAGCTCGACGTGGCGCTCCACCCCGTGCCAGCCGTGGCGGTGGTCGTACAGGCGCAGGCCGTCGCGCACCGCCTTGTCCGCCGCCGCCTGGAACGCGGAGTCGATGGTGGTGGTGACGCGGTAGCCCTGGGTCAGGGCCTCCGGGCCGTAGCGCTCGATCATCTCCTGGCGGACCATCTCGGCCACGTACGGCGCCGAGGCCTCCAGCGGCGGCTCGTGGGCGCCGGCGTGCATCGGCACGGCCTTGGCCTGGGCGGCCTCGGCCGCGCTGACGAAGCCCAGCTCGGCCATGCGGTCGAGGATGTAGTCGCGGCGGATCTTCGCGCGCTCGGGGTTGTTGAGCGGGTTGCCGGAGGAGGGGAACTTGGGGATGCCGGCCAGCGAGGCCATCTCGTCCAGGTCCAGCTCGTCCAGCTTCTTGCCGTAGTAGAACTCGGCGGCCGCGGCCACGCCGTAGGCGCGGTTGCCGAAGAAGCTCTTGTTGAGATACAGGGCCAGGATCTCGTCCTTGCTCAGCTCCCGCTCCATGCGCATGGCCAACAGCATTTCCGCGGCCTTGCGCTTGAGCTTGACCTCCGGGCTCAGGTAGACCTGGCGCGCCACCTGCTGGGTGATGGTGGAGCCGCCGGGGACCTTGAGGCTGCGGGTGGTGAGCATCAGCCAGATGGCGCGCGCGGTGCCCTTGTAGTCGACGCCGCCGTGCTCGTAGAAGCGCGCGTCCTCGATCGCCAGGAACGCCTGGCGCAGGCGCAGCGGTACCTGGTCGATGGTCACCGGGTAGCGCCGGGCCTCGCCGAACACCGCCATCAGCTTGCCGTCGGCGGTATGCACGTACAGCGGCTCCTGCAGCTCGATCTGGCGCAGGGCGGAGACGTCGGGCAGGTCGGCCGCGATGCTCCGGTAGAGCAGGGCCAGGACGACAAGCCCGGCCAGGGCCAGGCCGGCGGTGGCGACCAGGGCCCAGCGGAGCACGCGGCGGAGACGGGGCATCACGGTTCCGATTGCAGATTTCGCGGCCGCAGAGTATAGATGAGCGCAGGATGCCGCCGGGGGGGCATCCTTGGGGAACCAGGTCAGGCAGCCAGACAGCCGGTAGCGGGTCGAGCGACCCATTGCCGCGGGAGGGTTGCCAAGCCTGAAAAGGCCATTTTTAATGCGCGGGCACAGCAGTTGCGTCCAAGTGCCCGTCGGCAGGGGAGAAACCGTGGGGCTCATCCCGAAAAGCCAGTCGCCGCTGATCGGCGTCGACATCAGCTCGACTGCGGTCAAGCTGCTGCAGCTGTCGCGCAGCGGCAACCGTTACCGCGTCGAACACTACGCAGTCGAACCGCTGCCACCGAACGCGGTGGTGGAGAAGAACATCGTCGAGGTCGAGGCGGTGGGCGAGGCCATCCGGCGCGCCGTCACCCGTTCCGGCACCAAGGCCAGGAACGCCGCCGCGGCGGTCGCCGGCGCGGCGGTGATCACCAAGGTGATCCCGATGCCGGCCGACCTTGACGAGGACGAACTGGAGGCCCAGGTCGAGTTCGAGGCGGTCAACTACATCCCGTACCCGATCGAGGAAGTGAACCTGGACTTCGAGGTGCTCGGCCCGATGCCGAACAACCCCGAGACCGTCCAGGTCCTGCTGGCCGCCTCGCGCTCGGAGAACGTCGAGCTGCGCCAGTCGGCGCTGGAGCTCGGTGGGCTGACCGCCAAGGTGATGGACGTGGAGGCCTTCGCGGTCGAGAACGCGTTCGCCCTGATCGCCGACGACCTGCCGGTCGGCCGCGACGGCGTGGTCGCCCTGATCGACATCGGCGCGACCATGACCACGCTCAACGTCCTGCGCGGCGGCCGCAGCCTGTACAGCCGCGAACAACTGTTCGGCGGCAAGCAGCTCACCGACGAGGTGATGCGCCGCTACGGCCTGACCTACGAGGAAGCCGGCCAGGCCAAGCGCCAGGGCGGGCTGCCGGAGACCTACGAGCTGGAGGTCCTGGAGCCGTTCAAGGAAGCGGCCGTGCAGCAGGTCAGCCGCCTGCTGCAGTTCTTCTACGCCGGCAGCGAGTTCAACCGCGTCGACCAGATCGTGCTGGCCGGCGGCTGCGCCTCCATCGCCGGGCTGCCGGAGATGGTCGAGGAGCAGCTGGGCGTGCCGACCCAGGTCGCCAACCCGCTGGCGCAGATGACCCTCGGGCCGCGCGTGCAGGCGCACGCGCTGGCCCAGGACGCGCCGGCACTGATGATCGCCACCGGCCTGGCCCTGAGGAGCTTCGACTGATGGCACGCATCAACCTCTTGCCGTGGCGCGCCGAGCGCCGCAAGCAGCGCCAGCGCGAGTTCCAGGCCATGCTCGGCGCCGCCGCCCTGGGCGGCATCCTGCTGTCGATCCTGGTGTGGTTCCACTACGACATGGAAGTCAGCGGCCAGCACCAGCGCAACGACTTCCTGCGCGCCGAGATCGGGAAGGTCAAGGAGCAGAACAAGGAAATCGCCGAGCTCGACAAGAAGAAGAAGCGGCTGCTGGACCGCAAGGCCGTGATCGAGGAGCTGCAGGCCAACCGCTCGCAGATGGTCCACCTGTTCGATTCGCTGGTGCGCACCATCCCCGACGGCGTGGTCCTGACCGCGCTCAAGCAGGAAGGCAACATCCTGACCCTGCAGGGCACCGCGCAGTCCAACGCGCGCGTCTCCAACTACATGCGCAACCTCGAGACCTCCGGCTGGATGACCAAGCCGGACCTGTCGATCATCGAGGCGCGCAAGGACAACAAGGCGCCGATGACCAGTGGCGCCCGCTCGCTGCCGTACGACTTCACCCTGAAGGTCCAGCTCGCCAACCCCGGCGCCGACGCGAACGGCGGGCAGGCAATCGATCCGGAGGCGCTGGCCGCGCAGGCCGAGGCCGAGGCGGCGGCCGCCGCCGCGGACCCGGCCGCGGCCGACGCGGCGCAGCCGGCCGGCGAGGCCGCCGAGGCGGCCGTGGACCAGGGGAACAAGCCGGCGGCCAACGCCGCGGGAGGACCGGCGTCATGAGCAAGAAGAAGGTCAAGCTCAGCGAACTCGACTTCAACAACATCGGCTCCTGGCCGCAGCAGGCCAAGGTGGTGTTCTGCGTGCTGGTCGCGATCATCATCATGGCGGTGGCCTGGTTCGCCCTGATCAGCGGCAAGCGCGACGAGCTGCTGGGCCTGGAGAGCGAGGAGGCCTCCCTGCGCCAGGAGTTCGAGCGCGAACAGGGCCGCGCCACCAACCTGGAGCCGCTGCGCCAGCAGCTGGCGCAGATGGAGCAGGTGCTGCAGCAGATGCTGCGCCAGCTGCCCAGCAAGACCGAGATGCCCGACCTCATCGTCGACATCTCCCAGACCGCGCTGTCCAGCGGCCTGTCCAACGAGCTGTTCCAGCCGCTTGACGAGATGCCGCGCGAGTTCTACGCCGAGAAGCCGATCAGGCTGCGCATGGTGGGCAACTACCACCAGTTCGGCGCCTTCGTCAGCGGCGTGGCCTCGCTGCCGCGGGTGGTGATCCTGACCATGCACGACATCTCGCTCAAGCCGATGGAGCGCGGCGGCGGCGTCAGCCGCACCGGCGCGCTGGAGCTTTCCGGCACGGTCAAGACGTACCGCTACCTCGACGAGAACGAGATTTCCGACGTCGAGGGCGCGAATGCAAACGCGGGAGGTCGCTGAGATGCACGCCAGTCGTTTCTTGGGGATGTGCGTGCGCACGTGCGGCCTGGCGGCCCTGGTCCTGGGACTGGGCGCCTGCGGCCGCGGGATCACCAGCACGCCGGGCGAGGCGCCCAACCTGGAGCGGTGGGTCGCCGACGTGCGCGCGCGCCCGGCGCCGCCGCTGGAACCGCTGCCGGTGATGCAGCAGTTCGAGACCTTCGAGTACGCCGCGCAGGACATGCGCGACCCGTTCAGCGACGCCTGGCGGAACCCGGAAGGGGGAGCCGGCCTGCGTCCCGACCCGAACCGGCCCAAGCAGCCGCTCGAGCAGTTCCCGCTGGACAGCCTGGACATGGTCGGCACGATCGGCCAGGGCCCCGGCCTGCTCGCGCTGGTGATGGCGCCGGACAAGGTCACCCACCGCGTCCGGCCGGGGACCTACATGGGGCAGAACGACGGCCGCGTGGTCGGGGTGTACGAGGACCGGGTCGAGCTGGTCGAGCTGGTGCCGGATGGCGCGGGGGGATGGCTGGAGCGTCCGGCCTCGATCGCGCTCGAAGATCAATGATTAGGGGATAGCACGATGACCTTTTCCAACGACCGGAGTCTGTGCAAGCCGCGGCACCCGGCGACCTTCAGGGCCTGTGCACTCGGGCTGGCGCTGGCCCTCGCCGCCACCACCGGCTTCGCCGCCAACCCGGCGGCCTCCGCGCAGCCGGCCGCTGCCGCCACGGGGACGGCGGCCAAGGCCAGCGTTTCCCACATCGATTTCAAGCGCGGCGACGGCGGCGCCGGGCGCCTGGTCCTGCGCTTCGACGGCGAGGGCGTGGCCCCGGACCTGCGCACCCAGGACGGCAGCGTCGTGGTCGACGTCGCCAACGCGGTGCTGCCGGCCGAGCTGCAGCGTCCGCTGAACGTCACCGACTTCGCCACCCCGGTGCAGCGCATCGACGCCCGCCCGTACGCTGGCGGCGCGCAGCTGGTGCTGGCCACCCGCGGCGAGTACGAGTCGCTGGCCTACCAGACCGGCAACGAGTACGTGGTCGAGATCGCCCCGCGCGCCAGCGCCCCGGCGGTCGGCGCGGTCAACAGCGAGAGCCTGGCCAGCGCCCAGGCCAAGGTCGCCGGCCGCGCCTATTCCGGCCGCCCGGTGACCTTCAACTTCCAGGACGTGCCGGTGCGCACCGTCCTGCAGCTGATCGCCGAGGAGTCCAACCTCAACATCGTCGCCTCCGACACCGTGCAGGGCAACGTGACCCTGCGCCTGGTGCACGTGCCGTGGGACCAGGCGCTGGACATCGTCCTGCGCGCCAAGGGCCTGGACAAGCGCCGCGACGGCAACGTGATCTGGGTGGCGCCGCAGCCGGAGCTGGCCGCGTTCGAGAAGGCCCGCGAGGACGCCCGCATCGACCTGGAGAACCGCGTCGACCTGGTCACCGACTACATCCAGATCAACTACCACTCGGCCGGCGCCATCTTCAAGGCGCTGACCGAGGCCCGCGGCGTGGGCGGCGGCTCCGGCGGCGACGGCGGCAACCGCGAGAATGGCTTCCTGTCCTCGCGCGGCCGCCTGGTCGCCGACGAGCGCACCAACACCCTGATGGTCAGCGACATCCCGAAGAAGGTCGCGCAGATGCGCGAGCTGATCAACGTGATCGACCGTCCGGTCGACCAGGTGCTGATCGAGAGCCGCATCGTCATCGCCACCGACACCTTCGCCCGCGACCTGGGCGCGCGCTTCGGCGTGCAGGGCCGCCGCAGCGGCAACAACACCGCCGCCATCGGCGGGTCGCTGGGCGAGACCGCGGGCATCGTCAACGGCGGCGTCACCGTCCCGGGCGACCTCAACGTGAACCTGCCGGCCTCGCCCGAGAACGCCGGCGCCCTGGCCTACACCCTGCTGGGCAACAACTTCGCGCTGGACCTGGAGCTGAGCGCGCTGCAGCAGGAAGGCCGCGGCGAGGTGCTGTCCAACCCGCGCGTGGTCACCTCCAACCAGCGCGAGGCGGTGATCCGCCAGGGCCGCGAGGTCGGCTACGTGACCCTGACCGGCGGCGGCACCCAGGGCGTGGCCACCCCGAACGTGCAGTTCAAGGACGTGGTCCTGGAGCTGAAGGTCACCCCGACCATCACCAGCGACAACCGCGTGTTCATGGTGGTCAACGTGCTGAAGGACGAGATCCTGCAGTACATCGACACCTCGATCGGCCAGGTGCCGGAGATCGCCACCCGCGAGATCAACACCGCGGTGCTGGTGGACGACGGCCAGACCGTGGTCATCGGCGGCGTCTACGAGTTCACCGACAGCAACAGCGTGTCCAAGGTGCCGTTCCTGGGCGACGTGCCCTTCCTGGGCAACCTCTTCAAGAAGAAGAGCCGCCTGAAGGAGAAGGCCGAGCTGCTGATCTTCCTGACCCCGAAGGTCATGCGGGTCGAGAAGCGCGCCTGACGGCCGCCCTCTGGCACGAACGGAACGGGGCCCACGGGCCCCGTTCCCGTTTCCGGCGCCGGAGCGGCGGCGATGGAACCAGGCCGCGCCCGGATCGGTCAGAATCGGGGCATGGACAATCCCAACGCCGAACCGGCCGGCCAGCCCGGTGCCACCGACGCCGCGCACGCGGCCTTCCTGCGCCTGCGCGAGAGCCTGGCGGCGAGCATCGTCGGCCAGGACGCGCTGGTCGAGCGCCTGCTGATCGCGCTGCTGGCCGACGGCCACCTGCTGGTGGAGGGTGCGCCCGGCCTGGCCAAGACCACCGCCATCCGCACCCTGGCCGCGCACCTGGAGGCGGACTTCGCCCGCGTCCAGTTCACCCCGGACCTGCTGCCGGCCGACCTCACCGGCACCGAGATCTGGCGCCCGCAGGAGGCACGCTTCGAGTTCCAGCCCGGGCCGGTGTTCCACCCGCTGCTGCTGGCCGACGAGATCAACCGCGCCCCGGCCAAGGTGCAGTCGGCGCTGCTGGAGGCCATGGGCGAGCGCCAGGTCACCGTGGGCCGGCGGACCTACCCGCTGCCGCGGCTGTTCCTGGTGATGGCCACCCAGAACCCGATCGAGCAGGAAGGCACCTTCCCGCTGCCGGAGGCGCAGCTGGACCGGTTCCTGATGCACGTGCGCATCGGCTACCCGGACGCGGCGATGGAGACCGAGATCCTGCGCCTGGCCCGCACCCAGGCGCGCAGCGAACTGCACGCGCCGGCGGCCGCGCCGGCGCGCATGCCGCAGGCGGTGGTGTTCGCCGCGCGCGAGCAGGTGCTGGGGCTGCACATGGCCCCGGCGCTGGAGCGCTACCTGGTGGAACTGGTGCTGGCCTCGCGCGATGCCGGCCGCTACGACCCGGCGCTGGCCCGGCGCATCGCCTGGGGTGCCAGCCCGCGTGGCTCCATCGCGCTGGAGCGCTGCGCCCGTGCCCGCGCCTGGCTGGCCGGGCGCGACTACCTCACCCCCGAGGACATCCGCGCCGTCGCCCCGGACGTGTTGCGCCACCGCGTGCTGCCCAGCTACGAGGCCCTGGCCGAGGGCTGGGACGGCGATCGCCTGGTGGCGGCGCTGCTGGAGCAGGTGCCGCCGCCATGAACGTGGTGGCGCGTCCGCGCCAGGAGGCGGCCGGCGAAGGCCTCGCGCCGCGGCTGGAGGAACTGGTCGCGCTGCGCCATGAAATCCCGCGTGCGGGCACGCCCGGGGTCGGCCGCGCCGGCCTGCGGGCCGCCGCGCCCTCGAGCCTGCGCGGGCGCGGCATGGAGTACGCCGAGTCACGCGAATATGTGGCCGGCGACGACGTGCGGCGCATGGACTGGCGCCTGACCGCGCGCACCGGCCGCGCCCACACCAAGCTGTTCCAGGCCGAGCGCGAGCGCCTGGCCCTGCTGGTGGCCGACACCTCGCCGGCGCTGTACTTCGGCACCCGGGTGCGCTTCAAGTCGGTGCAGGCCGCGCGTGCCGGCGCAGTGGCGGCCTGGGCCGCACTGCGCGCCGGCGACCGCATCGCGGCCCTGCGCGGCGGCGAGGCCGCCATCCCGCCGGCGGCCGGCATGCGCGGGGTGATGCGGGTGCTGGAGGCGCTGGTGCGCTGGTACGCGCAACCGCCGCAGGACGATGCCGGGCTGGAACTGGCCCTGGAACATGCCCAGCGCCTGCTGCGTCCGGGCGCACGCGTGGTGGTGCTGGCCGATCCGCAGGCCGCCGCGCGGGTGCCACTGCAGCGCTGGGCCGCGCTGGGCCGCCACCACGAGGCCGACCTGGTGCTGCTGCAGGACGCACTGGAAACCACGCCGCCGCAGCGCGCGCTGGCGGTGGAGGCGGGCGGGCGGCGCCTGCACCTGCCGCTGCAGCGCGAACAGGCGCGGGCGCAGTGGCATGCGGCGCTGGTGTTGTCGGCCGAGGTGCTGGCACGCACGCTGCCGGCCCATGGTTGGCGCGTGCACTGCCTGGCCACCGATGCGGCGGCCAGCGACTGGATGCAGCCGTCGCGATCCGCGCCGGGCGAGGCATGACCGCCATGGATCCTGCACGGCTGCCCCTGCGCGACGTCCACCTGCCGCCCGCTCCTGGCTGGTGGCCGCCGGCCCCGGGCTGGTGGTGGCTGGGCGCGGGCCTGCTGGTGCTGCTGCTGGCGCTGGCCGGGTACCGGGCGTGGCGCTGGCGGCGCCGCCGGCGCTGGTCACGCTGGTTCCTGCGCGAAACCGGCGAGGGCGCGCCGCCGCAGCGGCTGGCGCAGCTGTCGGCGCTGCTGCGCCGCGCCGCGCGCCAGGCGCAGCCGGGCGCGGAACGGCTGCAGGGCGAGGACTGGCTGCACTTCCTCGATGGCGCCCGCGGCCAGGCATTCAGCGCCGGTCCCGGGCGGCTGCTGCTCGACGGCGCCTTCCGCCCGCAGGCGGATGCCGCCGCGGTGGAACAGGTCGCCGCGCTGGCGCACGCGCGCTTCCTGGAACTGATGGACGCGCGCCGGGGGCGGACATGAGCGCGTGGCTGGCACAGGCCTGGGACGGCTTTGCCGGATTCGCCTGGCCCTGGGCCTGGGCGGCGCTGCCGTTGCCGCTGCTGGTGCGCCTGCTGCTGCCGCCGCGGCGCGATGCCGGTGCCGCGCTGCGGGTGCCGTGGAGCGCACAGCTGCAGGACGTGGCCCCGGTCGGCGGCGCGGCGGGCGTGCGCGGCGGGCTGGCGCTGCTGGCCTGGCTGCTGCTGTGCGCCGCCGCCGCCCGCCCGCAGCAGCTGGGCGAGGCGGTCGCGCCGCAGCAGCAGGCGCGGCAGATGCTGCTGGCGGTGGACCTGTCCGGCAGCATGAGCGAGCTCGACATGATGCTGGGGATGCAGCCGGTGGACCGGCTGACCGCGGCCAAGGCGGTGATCGCCGACTTCCTGCAGCGCCGCAGTGGCGATCGCGTGGGCCTGCTGGTGTTCGGCCAGCGCGCCTACATGCTGACCCCGTTGACCCTGGACCTGGCCGCGGTGCGCGAGCAGCTGCGCGACACCGCCGCCGGCATGGCCGGGCGCGAGACCGCGCTGGGCGATGCGATCGGCCTGGCGGTGAAGCGCCTGCGCGAACAGCCCGAGGGCCAGCGGGTGCTGGTGCTGCTGACCGACGGCGTGAACACCGCCGGCGTGCTGCCGCCGCTGAAGGCGGCCGAGCTGGCCGCCACCGAACGCGTGCGCGTGCACACCATCGCCTTCGGCGGCAGCGGCGGTGGCTTCTCGCTGTTCGGCGTGCCGGTCCAGCCCGGCGAGGACGTGGACGAGGACACCCTGCGCGCGGTCGCGGAGGCCACCGGCGGCCGTTTCTTCCGCGCGCGCGACGCCGACGAGCTGGCCGGCATCTACGCCGAGCTGGAGCGCCTGGAACCGGTGGACGTGGACGCCGCCCCGGTACGCCCGCGGCGGGAGGCCTATGCCTGGCCGCTGGCCGGCGCCCTGGCCCTGGCCCTGCTGGCCTTCGCCATGCCGGCAGGCCGCCGGCGCGAAGCAGGGGGCGCGGCGGCATGAGCGCATGGCTGCCGTTGCTGCATTTCCAGCGCCCGCTGTGGCTGTGGGCGCTGCTCCTGCTGCCGCTGCTGTGGGTTGCCTGGGGCCTGCGCCGCGACCGCGACTGGCGCGGGGTGGTCGATCCGCACCTGCTGCCGGCGCTGCTGGTGCCGGGGCAGGGCCGCGCCTGGCTGCGCCTGGCCGGGGTTTCGCTGGCCCTGCTGCTGGCGATCCTCGCCCTGGCAGGGCCAGGCTGGCGCCAGCAAGGGCAGCCGCTGGTGCGCCCGCACATGCCGCTGGTGGTGGCGCTGGAACTGTCGGCCGCGATCGCCACCCCCGACCTGCCTCCCTCGCGCCTGGCGCATGCCCGGCTGAAGCTGGAGCGGCTGCTGCACCAGCGCCGCGGCGGCGAGATCGGCCTGGTCGCCTGGGCCGAAGATGCCTACACGGTGGCGCCGCTGACCGCCGACACCGGCAACATCGCCCTGTTCCTCGACGCGCTGGCGCCGGACGTGATGCCGGCGGACGGCCAGCGCGCCGACCGCGCGATCACCCAGGCCGCGACCCTGTTGCGCCAGGCCGGCTTCGAGCGCGGCCAGATCCTGCTGCTGGCCGCCGGTGCCGACGAACGCGCGCGGCAGATCGCCGCGGCCACCGCCGCTTCCGGTTACGAGGTCTCGGTGCTGGGCCTGGGCACGCCCGGGGGCGGCGCCTACCGCGATTCCAGCGGCAGGCTGCGTACTTCGCAGCGCGACGACGCGGCCCTGCGTGCGCTGGCAGCCGCCGGGCAGGGCCGCTACGCGCCGCTGGCCATGGGCGATGCCGACCTGCAGGCACTGGGCGTGCTGCAGCCGGTGGAGGTGGAAGGAACGGCCGGGACGGACGGCGCGCTGGCCTGGCTGGACCAGGGCTACTGGTTGCTGCTGCCGTTGCTGCTGCTGGGCGCGCTGGCGTTCCGCCGTGGTGCGCCGCTGCTGGCACTGGTGCTGTTGCTGGGCGCGCTGCCAGCGACGCCGGCGCTGGCGCAGGACAGCCCCTGGCTGCGTCCGGACCAGCAGGCGCAGCGGCAGCTGCAACGCGGCGTGGAGGCCTACCGCCGCGGCGACTTCGCCGCCGCCGCCGAGGCCTTCGCCGCGGCCGGCGCGCGCGGGGCCGAGGCGCAGTACAACCTCGGCAACGCGCTGGCGCGCCAGGGGCGTTACGAGGAGGCGTTGCAGGCCTACGACCGCGCCCTGGCCCAGGCGCCGGGCATGGAGGATGCGCGCGCCAACCGCCAGGTGGTCGAGGCGGCGATGCGCCGGCAGCCGCCGCAGGGCGGCGGCGGACAGTCCGGCGATGCCGGCCAGTCCGGCAAGGACCCGGCCGGGCGCGGCCGGGATCCGGCGGATGACCCGCGCGGCAATAGCCAGGCCGGCGGACAGGACGCGCCGCCGCAGCCACCGGCGCGGGAACGGCCGCGACCTGGCGGGGACGGCGAGGGCGGCCAGGAGGACGCAGCGCAAGCCCGCGCCCGCCAGGAGCAGGCCGACCGCGAGCAGCGCGAGCGCATGCGCCAGGCGCTGGAGCGGCGCGGCCAGGAAGAAGGACAGGCGCAGCCGGCGGACGCCGGCGGGGAGGAACAGCGCGCGCAGCGCGAGCAGCGCCAGGCGCACGAGGCCTGGCTGCAGCGCGTGCCGGACGATCCCGGTGGCCTGCTGCGCGCCAAGTTCCGGCTCGAGCACGAGCGCCGCCAACAGGAGGGACGATGAACGACCCGCTATACCCGCGGTGCGACCAGCGCACTTCGCGGCGGCTGCGCGGCGCCTGCCTGGCGCTGCTGTGGCTGCTGGCCGGCGTCGCCGGTGCCGAAACCCGCGCCTGGCTGGACCGCAGCCAGGTGCGCGAGGGCGAGACCGTCACCCTCAACATCCAGACCGACCAGCCCGGCGTGGCGCCGGACTACGTGCCGCTGCAGGCCGACTTCGAGGTGGGCTCGCCGTTCCGCAGCGATACCGCCGGGCGTGGCGTGCTGTTTGGCGTGCGCCTGGTGCCGCGCCGCGCCGGCGCGCTGGAGGTGCCAGCGCTGCGGGTGGGCGCCGAACGCACGCCGCCGCTGGCGCTGCGCGTGGGGGGCGGGCGCCAGGATGCGCGCGGCGAGGTGTTCCTCGAGACCCGGGTCGAGGAGGAGGCACCGTGGGTGCAGCAAAGCGTCGGGGTCAGCGTGCGCCTGTACTTCGCCACCCCGCTGCTGTCCGGCGAACTGACCCAGGAGCCACCCGAAGGCGCCTCGCTGCAGCGCGTGGGCGACGATGCCACCGGACGCGAGCGCATCGGCGGCCGCGACTACCAGTACGTGGAGCGGCGGTTCCTGCTGGTGCCCGAGCGCAGCGGCCCGCTGGAGGTGCCGGCGCCGCGGTTCCGCGGCAAGGCCGCGCCGCGGTTCTTCGACGACTTCTTCGGCACCGACCGCACCCTGGCCGCCAGCGGCCAGCCGCAGCGGCTGCAGGTGCGCGCGCAGCCGCCCGGCGCGCCGCAGCCGTGGCTGCCGCTGCGCGACCTGCGCCTGCGCTACCTGCAGCCGCCGTCCGCCGCGCGCGCCGGCGAGGCGCTGGAACTGGCGGTCGAGGCCCGCGCCGAAGGCGCCTCCGGCGCGCAGCCGCTGGACCTGCCGGTGCCGCAGGTGGAGGGCGCCCAGGTGTTCGCCGAACGCGCCGAGACCACCGAGCGCTTCGTCGACGGCCGGCCGCAGCTGACCGTGGTGCGCCGCTTCGCGGTGGTGCCGCTGCGCGCGGGGCCGCTGCGGATCCCCGGCCTGGCGGTGGACTGGTGGGATGCAGGCGCCGGGCAGGCGCGCCAGGCGACCCTGCCGGACCTGGAACTGGAGGTGGCCGCGGCCGCACCCGGGCGCGCCCTGCCGGCGCCGGACGGGGCCGTGCCGGCGCCGGCAGGCGAGACCACCCAGGCGTTGCCGGCGACCCTGGCCGGACCCGCCGAAGGCGCCGCCTGGCGCTGGCTGGCCCTGGTCCTGGGCCTGCTGTGGCTGGCCACCCTCGGCTGGGCGCTGTGGCTGCGCGCGCGCCAGCGCCGCCGCACGGCATCGCCCGTCCGCGCGGGACCCGGCGTGGTGCCGACCACCGCCGAGCTGCGCCGCGCCCTGGACACGGAAAGCTTCGGCGAGGCGGTGCGCCTGCTGCAGGCGATGGCGCGGCCGCCGGCGGCCGACCTGGACGAAGTGGTCGGCCGCCTGGCCGATCCGGTGCAGCGCGAGGCCTTGCAGGCCATGCGCCGCGCGCTGTGGGCCGGCGACGGCGATCCGGCCGGCGCGCGCCTGGCGCTGCGCGCGGCGTTCCGCGACGGGCCGCGCTGGGCCGGCGCGGCCGCGGCCGGCGCCGAACCGCCCTTGCCGCCGCTGTACCCGCCCGCGCGGGACGCCTGAGCGCGTCTGCTAACCTGCCGGTTTCGCACGTTTCCAGGAATACCGCATGACCTCCAAAGGACGCCCCTGGCCCATGCCGCTGAAGATGGGCGTGGGCTTTGCCGCCGGCCTGCTGCTGGGCCTGGTGGTGCACCTGACCGCCGGCGCCGATGCCGCTTGGGTCCAGGCGTTCACCCGCTACGTCACCACCCCGGCGGCGGGGCTGTTCCTCAACCTGATCTTCATGCTGATCGTGCCGCTGCTGTTCTCGGCGCTGGTGCTGGGCATCGCCGAGATGGGCGACATCCGCGCGCTCGGCCGGATCGGCTGGAAGACCCTGGCCTACACCGTGGTGCTGTCCGGCGCGGCGGTGCTGCTGGGGCTGGTGCTGGTCAACCTGCTGCGCCCGGGCGCCGGCGTCGACCCGACCCTGGCCTCGCAGCTGCTGGCGCAGAACGCCGAGCGCAGCCGCGACATCGTCGCCAGCATCGAGTCGCAACCGCGCGGCATCGACATGCTGCTGTCGATCGTGCCCAGCAACGTCGTGGCCGCCGCCTCGGACAACGGCTCGATCCTGGCGCTGATGTTCTTCGCGCTGATGTTCGGCGTGGGCATGGTGCTGACCGACGACGACAAGGTCGCCACCCTCAAGCGCGGCATCGAGGGCATCTTCGAGATCTCCATGACCCTGATCGGGCTGGTGATCCGGCTGGCGCCGTACGCGGTGTTCTGCTTCATGTTCAACCTCGCGGCGATCTTCGGCTTCGACCTGCTGCTGCGGCTGGGCGCGTACGTGGGCGTGGTGGTGCTGGCGCTGGGCCTGCACATGTTCGTCGGCTACGGCCTGGCGGTGCGCATGGCCGGGCGCTCGCCGCTGAAGTTCTTCCGCGACATCCAGGAAGCGGCGGTGATGGCCTTCTCCACCGCCTCCAGCAACGCCACCCTGCCGACCGCGCTGCGCGTGGCCGACGAGATCGGCCTGCCGCACAAGGTGTCGCGCTTCGTGCTGACCGTCGGCGCCACCGCCAACCAGAACGGCACCGCGCTGTTCGAGGGCGTGACCGTGATCTTCCTGGCCCAGTTCTTCGGCGTGGACCTGAGCCTGGGCCAGCAGTTCATGGTGATGCTGGTGTGCATCCTCGGCGGCATCGGCACCGCCGGCGTGCCCTCCGGCTCGCTGCCGGTGGTGGCGCTGATCTGCGCCATGGTCGGGGTGAACCCGATCGGCATCGGCCTGATCCTGGGCGTGAACCATTTCCTGGACATGTGCCGGACCACGCTCAACGTCAGCGGCGACCTGACCCTGGCCGCGCTGGTGGCCGCCGGCGAGCCGGAGGACGGCGGCGCCGCGGCCGGCCCGGAGGCGGCCACCTGAGGGCGACGGTTGCAGGCAAAACCGTGGCGGGAACGTTCCCTCGCCGGAAATGTCGGAAACGCTGCGTTCAGGGCGCCAAATCAAGGGCTTGCGACGGGACAGGACGGGCGCGGGATGCAACAATGGCCGGCCCGCATCCCGCGGTTGCCATCGAACTAGCCGAATCCCACATGACGAAGCCGACCCGCCGCCAGCTCGCCAATGCCATCCGTTTCCTCGCCGCCGATGCGGTCGAGGCCGCCAAGTCGGGCCACCCCGGCATGCCGATGGGCATGGCCGACATCGCCGAAGTGCTGTGGAACGACTACCTGCGCCACAACCCGTCCAACCCGGACTGGTTCAACCGCGACCGCTTCGTGCTGTCCAACGGCCACGGCTCCATGCTGCACTACGCGCTGCTGCACCTGAGCGGCTACGACCTGCCGATCGAGGAGCTCAAGCGCTTCCGCCAGCTGCACAGCAAGACCGCCGGCCACCCGGAGCGCTACGAAACCCCGGGCGTGGAGACCACCACCGGCCCGCTGGGCCAGGGCTTCGCCAACGCCGTGGGCTTCGCCCTGGCGGAGAAGCTGCTGGCGCAGCGCTACAACCGCCCCGAATTCGAGGTCGTCGACCACCGCACCTGGGTGTTCATGGGCGACGGCTGCATGATGGAAGGCGTGTCCCACGAGGCCGCATCGCTGGCCGGCACCTGGGGCCTGGGCAAGCTCACCGCCTTCTGGGACGACAATGGCATCTCGATCGACGGCGAGGTGCACGACTGGTTCACCGACGACACCCCGGCGCGCTTCGAGGCCTACGGCTGGCACGTGGTGCGCGGCGTGGACGGCCATGACCCGGAGGCGATCAAGGCGGCGATCGAGCAGGCCATCGCGGTGGAGGACAAGCCGAGCCTGATCTGCTGCAAGACCACCATCGGCTTCGGTTCGCCGAACAAGGCCGGCAAGGAGGAATCGCACGGCGCGCCGCTGGGCAAGGACGAGGTCGAGGCCACCCGCAAGGCCCTGGACTGGCCGTATGCGCCGTTCGAGATCCCGCAGGAGATCTACGACGGCTGGCGCGCCAACGGCGCCGGCCAGCTGCGCCAGGCCGAGTGGGAGCAGCTGTTCGACAAGTACGCCAGGCAGTACCCGGCCGAGGCCGAGGAACTGGTCCGCCGCTCGCGCGGCGAACTGCCGGCCGACTTCGTGGCCCAGGCCGACGCCTTCATCGCCAAGGTCCAGGCCGAGGGCGCGACCATCGCCTCGCGCAAGGCCTCGCAGAACGCGATCGCCGCGTTCGCGCCGCTGCTGCCGGAGCTGATCGGCGGCTCGGCCGACCTGGCCCCGTCCAACCTGACCCAGTGGAAGGCCAGCAAGTCGGTGACCGTGGCCGACCGCGAGGCCAACTACGTGCACTACGGCGTGCGCGAGTTCGGCATGAGCGCGATTGCCAATGGCATCGCCCTGCACGGCGGCTTCCTGCCGTTCGACGCCACCTTCCTGGTGTTCAGCGACTACGCGCGCAACGCGCTGCGCATGAGCGCGCTGGTCCCGGCGCACGTGATCCACGTGTTCACCCACGACTCCATCGGCCTTGGCGAGGACGGCCCGACCCACCAGCCGGTCGAGCACCTGGCCTCGCTGCGCTACATCCCCAACAACGACGTGTGGCGCCCGTGCGACGCGGTCGAGTCGGCGGTGGCCTGGAAGCAGGCGATCCTGCGCAAGGACGGCCCGAGCGTGCTGGTGTTCAGCCGCCAGAACCTGCCGCACCAGGCACGCAGCGAGGAGCAGGTGAAGCTGGTCGAGCGCGGCGGCTACGTGCTGGCCGACGCCGAAGGCGGCAACCCCGACGTGATCCTGATCGGCACCGGTTCGGAAGTGTCGCTGGCGATGGAGGCCAAGGCGCAGCTGGACGCGGCCGGGATCAAGGCGCGCGTGGTGTCGATGCCCTCGACCACCGTGTTCGACCGCCAGGACGAGGCCTACCGCGAGTCGGTGCTGCCGAAGTCCGTGCGCAAGCGCGTGGCGGTGGAAGCCGGCGTCACCGACTTCTGGCGCAAGTACGTGGGCCTGGACGGCGCGGTCATCGGCCTGGACCGCTTCGGCGCCTCGGCCCCGGCCGGCGAGCTGTACAAGTACTTCAACATCACCACCGAGGCGGTGGTGGCCGCGGCCAGGGCGCTCTGAGTCCTGGCCATCCGTCGGCTGGGCCACGTGCCCGCCCGACGGAACCGCGATGCAAAGGGAAGGGGACGCGCAGGCGTCCCCTTTCCGTTTCCGGTCAGCGCCGGCCGAACTGCGCGACCAGCCAGGCGTCGATCGCGGAAACCCCGCCCGGCAGCGCCGGCAGGCGCGCCCAGTGCAGGCTCTCGATCTCCGGGTCCAGGGCGTGGCCGTGGCGCCGCTGCAGGCCGCGGGTCGCGAACAGCAGGCCGGTCAGCGGCCACGGCGAGCGAGGCGAGCGGATGCGCAGCCAGCCGGCGGGCTCCAGCGCGCCGGCGGCGTGGCCGGTTTCCTCCAGCAGTTCGCGCGCGGCCGCGCGCAGCGGCGGCTCGCCGGGATCGACCCAGCCGCCGGGCAGTTCCAGCACCTGGCGCGCGGCATTGCGCACCAGCAGGATCCGGCCGAGGTCGACCGCCAACACCAGGACGAAGTCCGGCGCCGCGCCCGGCGCCCGGCCGCGGCCGGCGGCGAGCAGCACTTCGCCGCGCTCATTGCAGGGCGGCGGTTCGGGGACGGGGATCGGTGCGGATGCGGACACGGTTCGCGTTGCGGGCAAGGCCACGAACAACGGTCCGGGGCGTGCGCATTGTGGCCGAAGCCGGCGCCGGCGGACATGCCGCCGGCGCTGACCGCCCGCCACCACGTGCGGGTGGGCTTGCCTGCCCGCGGATGCGGGTGCGGCTCAGTGCGCGGCCGGCTTGTCGTGCTTGCTGCCGCCGCGGCAGCGCGGCGACTCCGGCACGCTGGCGTCGGCCTCCCATTCGGCCGGGGTGTAGGTGTGCAGGGCCAGTGCATGGATCTGCTGCATCAGCCCGCCCATGGCCGCGTACACCGCCTGGTGGCGCTGCACCGGGCGCTTGCCGGCGAAGGCCTCGCTGACGATCACCGCCTTGTAGTGGGTCTCCAGGCCGCGGCTGTGCATGTGGCTCTCGTCCAGCACCTCCAGGTGCAGGGGCTGCAGGGCGGCGAGGGCCTGGCGGATCTGGTCGGCGCGGGTGCTCATGGGCGGTGGCGTGTTGGAAGTCGCTAACAGGATGGAGGCGGATTGGCCGGGTTCAAGCGGACGGCCGCCCTGCCGGCGCGGGGCGTGCGCATTCCGGGCAGCTTCAGGGCGCCGGCAGCGGCAGGTCGGGTGCCGGCTGGCGCAGCAGGTGGCGGCGGATCGCAGCGCGTGCCGGCGCGTCCCATTCCGGGCGCCAGGCGCAGTGCGCCGCGCTCTCCACCTCCGCGTGGTAGCCGAGGTTGCCGGTGGCGCCGAGCAGTCCGTACACCTCCCGTGCCGCCAGCACGCTGGCGCGTGCGGCCGGCGCACCCAGCCAGGCGATATGCGGGTTGTCCAGCACCAGCAGGCCGCGTGGCGCGACCAGGGCCAGCACCTGGTGCTGGTCCACCGCCAGCCGCCGCGGGTCGTCGGCATAGGTGCCGAACGCGTCGCCCAGCCAGGGCTGCTCGCCAAAGGCGCTGGTGGCCGGCTGCGCGCCCTCCGGCGCGTGGCGCCAGGTGGGCACGCCACCAGCGCCGGATTCGATCGGCACGGTCAGGACCACGCGCGGGTCGAAGGCGCCGGCCGCCAGCGCCCCCTTGCCGTGGCGCGAGCAGCCGCTGACGCCGATCGCATCGGCGCGCAGCAGGCGGCCGTCGTCGGCGGCGATCACATCGATGACCCGGCTCACGCCCCAGGCCCAGGCCATCAGCGTGCCGGTGCCGGCGACCTCGTCGCCGTACAGGCGGTAGAACGCGCCCTCCTTGCGCCGCCCCTGGCCGGTCTCGGCACCGATGTCGGTGCTGGGGAACTCGATCCAGGCCACGCCCTCGCTGGCCAGCAGTTCCGGGCTGACCCCGGCCACCCCGGCCATCACCAGCATCGCCGGGAAAGGTCCCTCGCCCGGGGGCAGGTGCAGGCGCGCGGCGAAGCGCTCGCCGCGGCCGCCGTGGCGCACCTCGACCTCGATCCGCTCCGGGGTGACCGTGCCGGCCACCGCCTCCGGTGCCGGCCCCTTGCTGCCGTAGACCTGGGCCTCCAGCGCATGCAGGGTCTGCTGCCGCAGGCAGTGCCATTGCCCCGGTTCATGCGCGCGGCTTCCATCGGGCAGGCGCAGCGGATCGGGCAGTTCCGCCTGCAGGCCGGCTGCGGGTGGCAGGACCGGGCAGTCGCGGGCCTCGTCACCGGCCGTGGCAGCGGCCGCGCCGTGCCAGGCCAGCAGCAACAGGCCCGCAAGCAGGGGCCGACTCGGGTTCCAGCGCATGCGTTCTCTCCATCCCCGGTACGGGGGGATCATGCCAGCGCCCGAGGGCTTGACGCGGGCTTGCGTTTACGCTTGTAATCCAATCTCGATTACAGGCGTAAACGGAGGTCCGCATGGCGCACGAACCGATCCCCGTAACCGATGCAGAGGCCACGGTCATGGAAGTGCTGTGGCAGTCCAGCCCGCGCAGCTCCGAGGACGTGGTCGCGGCGGTGGCACCGGCCACCGGCTGGGCCGAGCCCACCATCAAGACCCTGCTCAACCGCCTGCTCAACAAGGGCGCGATCAGCGCCGAGCGCGAGGGCCGGCGCTACCTCTATTCGCCGGTGCTGAGCCGCGAGGCCTGGGTGGAGCAGCAGAGCGAAGGCCTGCTGGCCCGCCTGTTCGGCGGCCGGGTGGCGCCATTGGTGGCGCATTTCAGCGAGCGCGGCCGGCTGTCGGCCACCGACATCGCCGAGCTCAAGCGCCTGGTGTCGCGGCTGGAGGAGGGCGGGGACGATGGACGCTGAGCTGGTCCTGCTGTTGCGCGCCACCCTGGCCCTGACCGTGGCCGGCGCGCTGGTGCTGGCGCTGCGCCGTCCGGCGCGCGCGCTGTGGGGCGCGCAGGGAGCCTACCTGCTGTGGACTTGCGTCCCGGTCGCGGTGCTGGCCGCGTCGTTGCCGAAGGGCACCACGCTGCCGCTGCCGGTGGCCGCGGCCTGGCTGGAGCCGGTGCAGGCCGGCGTGGCCGCCGCGGCCGCAGCCACGTCGCCGGCCTGGCGGGCCTGGCTGCTGCCGCTGTGGCTGGCCGGCGTGCTCGCCAGCGCCGCGCTCATGGCCTGGCAGCAGTGGCGTTTCCGGCGCGCGCTGGGGCCGCTGCAGGCGCGCCCGGACGGGCTGTTCCAGGCCCGCGGCACCCACCCGGCGCTGCCGGCGGTGGTGGGCCTGCTGCGGCCGCGGATCGTGCTGCCGGCCGATTTCGAGCGGCGCTACAGCGCGGCCGAGCGCGAGCTGGTCCTGCAGCACGAACGCCTGCACGTGCGCCGCGGCGACCTGCCGGCCAATGCACTGGCCGCGCTGCTGCGCTGCCTGTTCTGGTTCCACCCGCTGCTGCCGGCCGCGCTGCGGCGCTTCCGCCACGACCAGGAACTGGCCTGCGATGCCGCGGTGATCGCGCGCCATCCCCGCCAGCGGCGCGTGTACGGCGAGGCCATGCTCAAGGCGCAGCTGCCGCACGCGCCGCTGCCGCTGGGTTGCCACTGGCCGCCGCTGCATGCGCTCAGGGAGCGGATCGAACTGCTGCGGCGCCCGGCGGCGTCACCGCGGCAGCGGCTTGCCGCCGCGCTGGTGGCGTGCGCGCTCGCCTGCGGCATCGGCGGCCTGGCCTGGGCCGCGCGGCCGGCCGCGGCCGCCGCGCAGGAGGGGGACTGGCTGCCGGTACCGGCGGCGTTCATGCCGCCGCCGCGCTATCCGAAGGAGGCCGCCGAGGCCGGGATCGCCGGCGAGGTGAGCCTGCTGCTGGACCTGGCCGCCGACGGCAGCGTGGCGGCGGTGGAAGTGGAGCGCGCCGCGCCGGCCGGGGTGTTCGAGGCCGCGGCGGTGGAAGCGGCGCGGCAGTGGAAGTTCAGGCCGGACGCGGACGACGGCGTGGCCAGGGTCCGCCGCGTGCGCGTGCCGATCAGTTTTGCCCCGGACAAGCGGGCCACGGACCAGGGAGGCCAGGAATGACGATGTGGTTCCATCACGCTTGCGGCGGCGGACGTGCCGCGCGGTGGCTGTGCGGTGGCCTGCTGGCGCTGGCCGCGGCCGGTTGCGCCAGCCGCGGCGGGATCGACGAGGCCCAACCCGATGCCAGCGCCGGCGTGGGCCAGCGCATGATCGTGCCGACTACCGACACCCGTTACGAGCTGGCGCCCCACCAGGGCTTCGTGTTCCCGCGGATCCTGGCCAACGACAGCCCGGCGTTCCCGGCGCACTACCGCCCGCCCAGTCCGTTCTCCGCGACCCTGTGCGTGTCGCTGGCGGTGGGCGAGGACGGCGAGGTGCGCAACGTGCACCTGGTCGGCGCACCGGGCTGCATCGCGCCCGAGGAAGCACCGGAACCGCTGGGCACGGCGGTGCTCGAAGCGGTCGCGGCCTGGGAATTCGAGCCGGCATTGCTGTGCGAATACCCGGACGCGGCCACCCGCAACCGCGACTGGAACGGGGGCGGCTGCACCGGCGCGGTGAGCGCGGTCAAGCCGGTGCCGGTCACCCTGGCCTGGGCCTTCACCTTCGAGCTGCAGCAGGGCCAGGCGCGGGTTTCCAACCGGCGGTCCTCGCCCTGACTACTGCCCCAGCATTTCCGGGCGGAACAGGCGGCGCCGGCTGGTTTCATCGCCGGACAGCATGAAGCGGCCGTCGCCGCGGTAGTGCACGGTGCGCGGGCGCTGCGGCCGCGCCGCCACGTGCGCGCGCACGACCTGCCACACGAACAGCGGGTAGTCGTCGTTGAGGTGGGTGCGGCGCAGGCGGCATTCGAAGCTAGCGTGGCATTCGCCGATCAGCGGCGCACCGACCAGCTCGGCCGCCTGCGCGGTCAGGCCGAAGCGCTGGAACTTGTCGACCTGCGCGCTGCTGCAGTTGCCGATGCCGACCACCGCGTCCAGCAGCGGCGCGGTGGGCAGGTTGATCACGCACTGGCGGCTGCGCCGTGCCAGCGCATGGCTGGTGTTGGCGTCCCAGATGTAGGTGCCGACCAGGTCGTAGCCGAGCATCATGTGCCAGCCGCAGGTCATGATCGCGCGCTGGCCCTTCCACGCGGTGGTGACCAGCACCACCGGGCCGGGCTCGAGGAAGCGCCAGATCTTCTCCACCGGGAACGCGGTCTTGCGGGGCAGGGCCATGCTCGGCTCCTTCGTGGACGCCGCCAGCCTGCGCACGCGCGCGGCAACGGCGCGTCAATCCAGCACGTGGATGGCGTCGGCCAGGCGCCGCACTTCGTCGGGATGGTGGCTGACGTAGAGCATCGGCAGGCGCACCTCGTCGCGCACCTTCCGCAGCCACGGGATCAGTTCCTCGCGGCGCGCCGGGTCCAGCGCCGACAGCGGCTCGTCGAACAGCAGCACCGCCGGCTGCGACAGCAGGGCGCGACCGATCGCCACGCGCTGCGACTCGCCGCCGGACAGGTGGCGGGTGCGCCGGTCCAGCAGGTGGCCGATGCCCAGCAACTCGACCACCGCGTCGAAGGCGAAGCCGGCCTGGCCGCCGCGGTGGCGGCCATAGAGCAGGTTGCGGCGTACGTCCAGGTGCGGGAACAGGCGCGCGTCCTGGAACACGTAGCCGACCTGGCGGCGATGGGTGGGCACGTCGATGCCGCGCGCGCTGTCGTACAGCACGCGGCCGTCGATCTCGATGTAACCCGATTCCGGCCGCACCAGCCCGGCGATGGCATTGAGCACGCTGGTCTTGCCGGCACCGGACGGGCCGGCGAGCGCCAGCACCCGCGCCTGCTCGTCGATCCGCACGTGGCGCTGGAAGCGGCCGCGGCGCAGATGGATGTCGACCTTCAGCATGGCGCGGCTCCGCGCATGGGCTGGTCCATGCTCATTCCTCCTCGCCCCCGCGCTGGCGCCGCACCAGCCATTCGGAGAACAGCAGCGCGCCCAGCGAGATCACCAGCGCCACCGCGGCCAGGCGCCAGATCCCCGATTCGCCGCCCGGTACCTGCATCAGCCCGTAGATCGCCGAGGACAGGGTGCGGGTCTCGCCGGGGATGGCGGAGACGAAGGTGATGGTGGCGCCGAACTCGCCCAGCGCCTTGGCGAAGCCCAGGGCGGCGCCGGCCACCAGGCCCGGCCAGGCCAGCGGCAGGGTCACGGTGAGGAATACCCGCCACGGCGCCGCGCCCAGGGTGGCCGCGGCCTGCTCCAGGCGCCGGTCCACGTTCTCGATCGACAGCCGGATCGCGCGCACCATCAGCGGGAAGCCCATCACCGCGCAGGCCAGCGCCGCGCCGGTCCAGCGGAAGGCGAGGCTGATGCCGAAGGTGTCCTCCAGCCAGCGCCCGGCCGGGCCCTGCTGGCCGAACAGCACCAGCAGCGCGTAGCCCATCACCACCGGCGGCAGCACCAGCGGCAGGTGCACCAGCGCGTCCAGCAGCGACTTGCCGGGGAAGCGCCGGCGCGCCAGCAGCCACGCCACCGCCACCCCGAACGGCAGGCTGGCGAGGGCGGCCACGGCGGCCACTTTCAGGCTCAGCGCGATGGCGGTGATCTCGTCCTGGGTGAAGCCGGGCAGGGCCATGCTCAGTCCTGGGGATGGAAACCGTGCCGGGCGAAGATCGCCCGCGCCTGCGGCCCGGCCAGCCAGCGCACGAATCCGCGCGCGGCGGGCGTGGCCGGCGCCACCGCGGCGACCGGGTAGATGATCGGCGGATGGCTGCCGGCGGGGAAGGTCGCCACCACCTGCACCCGCGGCTCGGCGCGGGCGTCGGAGGCGTAGACCACGCCCAGCGGGGTCTCGCCGCGGGCCACCAGCATCAGCGCCACGCGCACGCTCTCCGCCTCGGCCAGCCGGCCCTGGACCGCCGGCCAGTGGCCCAGCGCCTGCAGCGCCTGGCGCGCGTACTTGCCGGCCGGCACCGTCTGGGTCTGCGCGACCGCCAGCCGGCCCTTGCCCAGGGCCGCCGCCAGGGCGCCGGGCCGGGCCAGGTCCACCGCCGGCGCCGCCGCGGTGCGCGGGGCGACCAGCACCAGGGTGTTGCCCAGCAGTTCCTGGCGGCTGCCGGGATCGATCCGCCCGCGTTGCTGGAGGTAGTCCATCCAGGCATCGTCGGCGGAGAAGAACACCTGCGCCGGCGCGCCCTGCTCGATCTGCCGGGCCAGGGTGGAGCTGGCCGCGTAGGACACGCGCACCGGCACGCCGGTGGCCTGGCGGTAGGCGGCGGCCGCCTCGTCCAGCGATTCCTGCAGGCTGGCCGCGGCGAACACCGTCAGCGGCGCGCCGCCGGCCGCGGATGCGCCGCTGCCCGCCGCCAGGCCGGCGACGGCCAGCGCGGTGGTGGTACACAGGCGCAGCAGGAGGCTCGGCTTGGACATGGCGTTTCTCCGGTGGGGTTGCGGCGAAAGCGATGCGGTCGGGCCGGGCGGCGGCCGGGTTATCCGGGATCGCCCAGGGTGGCTTCCAGCACCTCGGCCAGGCGCGCCGCACCCAGGCGCAGCTGCGCCTCCTGGGTCGGCAGGTGCGCGTCCACGTAGGCATCGTCGACCACGTGGCCCTGCGGGTACACCCCGGGGGCGAGGCCGGTGCGGCAGGACTGCTCGACCCAGGGCAGCGGGAAGCCGGGGCGCGGCGGGCGGCCGACCGGTTCGACCGCCGGCGCGGGCAGGGTGCGCAGGCGCTGCAGCCAGGCCTCCTCGTCCAGCCGCCGGGTGGCGAGCAGGCCGCTGTCCCACAGCGAGTGCAGGTTGCTGCCCTTGCCGCGGTAGTTGACCTGGTAGTTGTTGCCGCCGCGGTCGTGGCGGTAGCCGGCGTGCAGCGGCTGGTGCGCGTCGCCGGCCAGGTGCACGACGAACTTCAGCGCCTGCAGGCGCTCCGCGTCGCTGCGGCTACGGTCGGCGAGGATGCGCGCCTGCGCCTCGAGCGCCTCGTTCACGCAGTTGCCGTCGGGGCAATGGGCCTGGCGCTCGTAATGGCAGTCGGCCTCGCCGATGTTGACGTAGTGCCAGGCGGCGGTGCGCCGGCCCAGCACCGGATCGGACCCGCGCAGGTTGTCGGCCCAGTTGGCGATTCCGGCCAGGCCGGGTTCGGGCTCGCCGCGCAGCAGGCGCTGGGCTTCGGCGCGCGCGGCCGGCGAGAGCTGTTCCTCGGCCAGGCGCGCCACCAGGCGGTGGCCGAGCGGTCCCCAGGCCTGCGCCGGCAGGGCCACGGACAGCAGCAACAGGAAGCCCGGCAGCCACGCGGAGTGGCGCCGGGCGCGGATCGGACGGGTGGAAGCGGTGCGGGACATCATCGGCCAACTTTAACCGACTGTCCCGCACCACCGCCTTTCCCCGCCAAGGGAAGCGTTGTCGCTCAGAACTTCATGACGTAGGACGCGCCGTACACCAGCGGGTCGATGTTGGCGGTGCCGAGCTTGGCGCCGTCGACCTTGACGTCGGTGTCGATGTCGGCCCAGCGCACGTCGACGCGCACCGAGGCCTTCTCGCTGACCTTGAAGTCCAGGCCGGCGTGCGCGGCCAGGCCGAAGGAATCGTCCAGCTTCAGCTTGGTGCCGGCCAGGGCGCCGGTGGTGTCCTCGCTGAAGAAGGTGGTGTAGTTGATGCCCACGCCCAGCAGCGGCGAGACCTTGCCGGCGCTGTTGAAGTGGTACTGCAGGGTGATGGTCGGCGGCAGGTGCTTGGTCTGGCCGACCTTGCCCACGCCCTTGACCGCGATCTCGTGCTTGAACGGCAGCGCACCCAGGACCTCGACGCCGAGGTTGTCCTTGACGAAGTACTCGAAGGTCACGCTGGGCTTGGCGTCGCTGTCGATGGCCAGCGGCAGGGTACCGTCGGCCAGCTTGCCGTTGTCGGACTTCGGGTCGACCTGGTGCAGGCCCACGCCCAGGGTCCAGTCGCCGGCGGACTGGGCGAAGGCCGGGGCGGCGGCGACGGCGGCAAGGGAAGCGGCAAGCAGCGGGAGAAGCTTGTGTTTCATCGGTAACACTCTGCGTGTTGGGTGTGGCGGGAAGTCTCCGCCCGGTCCCCGGGGCGCGCCTTGATTCCAGTCAAGCCGGGCGCAGGTGGCGCCGGTGCCGGTGCGCTAGAATGGCCATCCGCTGCATTACCCCCTTCATCCACCACGGGCCGCGCCCCGGCGCGGCGTCAGGAGTCATCAGAATGGCGATCAAGGTAGGCATCAATGGCTTCGGCCGCATCGGCCGCAACGTTCTGCGTTCTGCCGTGCAGAACTTCGGCGACGACATCGAGATCGTGGCGATCAACGACCTGCTGGAGCCCGACTACCTGGCCTACATGCTGAAGTACGACTCCGTGCACGGCCGCTTCAAGGGCGAGGTGCAGGTCGAGGGCAACACCCTGGTCGTCAACGGCAGGAAGATCCGCCTGACCCAGGAGCGCGACCCGGCCAACCTGAAGTGGGACGCGGTGGGCGCCGAGGTGGTGATCGAGTCCACCGGCCTGTTCCTGGACAAGGACAGCGCGGGCAAGCACCTGGCCGCCGGCGCGAAGAAGGTGATCATGTCGGCCCCGTCCAAGGACGACACGCCGATGTTCGTCTACGGCGTCAACCACGACACCTACGCCGGCGAGGCGATCATCTCCAACGCCAGCTGCACCACCAACTGCCTGGCGCCCCTGGCCAAGGTGATCCACGACAAGTGGGGCATCAAGCGCGGCCTGATGACCACCGTGCACGCCGCCACCGCCACCCAGAAGACGGTCGACGGCCCGTCCAACAAGGACTGGCGCGGCGGCCGCGGCATCCTCGAGAACATCATCCCGTCCTCCACCGGCGCGGCCAAGGCGGTGGGCAAGGTGATCCCCTCGCTCAACAAGAAGCTCACCGGCATGAGCTTCCGCGTGCCGACCTCGGACGTGTCGGTGGTCGACCTGACCGCCGAGCTGGAGAAGCCGGCGACCTACGAGGAGATCAAGGCCGAGATCAAGGCGCAGAGCGAGGGCGCGCTGAAGGGCATCCTCGGCTACACCGAGGACAAGGTGGTGGCCACCGACTTCCGCGGCGACACCCGCACCTCGATCTTCGACGCCGACGCCGGCATCCAGCTCGACCCGACCTTCGTCAAGCTGGTGGCCTGGTACGACAACGAGTGGGGCTACTCCAACAAGTGCCTGGAGATGGCCCGCGTGGTGGCCGGCAAGTAAGCCGCACCGCAAGCGCTGCAAAGGACGAGCCCCGGCCCTGCCGGGGCTTGTTTTTTGCGCCGGCGGCGGCTGCCTAGAGCGCCTGCAGGATCAGCGAGTGCCAGCCGCTGCGGTAGGTCTCGTAGCCCGGCGAGGCCGCGTGCGCGACGCAGTGCGGGCGGCCCTGGAACTCCACCACCCGTGCCGCGAGCGGCTGGCGCAGCAGTTCGTCGCGCCCGGGGAAGTCGATAACCTCCTGCAGGATGCGCCCGGCCGAGTCGGCCAGCACCCGGCCCTGGCCGTCGACGATGCATGCCCGGCTGCGCGTCCATTCCTGCTGCGACAGCGGAGTACGCTGCACCACCGTCTGCGCCAGCGCGTCCCAGCGGAACACGATGCCGAGCACGCCCAGCAGGCGGCCGTCGACGCGTCCGCCCTCGCGCACGCCGCAGGCGTAGACCAGCACCCGCTCGCCGCCGGCCAGCGCACTGGCATGCACCTCCTGGAAGCCGAATTCCTCGCCGCTGGCGCAGCGCCTGGCGCTTTCGAACCAGGGCGCGTCGCGCACGTCCATGCCGGCGGAGCGGTACTGGCCGGGGCGGCCGTTGGCCAGCACGCACCCGTCCAGGCCGACCAGCACCAGGTCGAAGTACACCGTGTACGAATCCAGGATCTGGCCCATGCGCCGCGAGGCGTGCGCCAGTTCCTCCGCGGTGGCGCCCGGGCGCGCGGCCGCGACCACCGCCGCGTCGGTCGCCCACCAGCGCACGTCGCAGCTGCGCTCGTAGAGGTTGCGGTCGATCAGGTCGATGTTGACCAGGGCCAGCCCGGCCAGGCGCGTATGCCGCACCTCGTCCTCCAGCCGCGCCAGGGTAGCCTGCATGTCGGCGCGGGTGGCCTCGGCGCGGCGGTCGATCTCGCCGGCGGTCTCGGCCACCCGGCGCGAGAGCGTATCCATCTCCTGCGCGATCACCGCGAAGCCGCGCCCGGCCGCGCCCATGCGCGCCGATTCCACGCGCGCGTTCATCGAGATCACCAGGGTGGTGCGGTTGATTTCCTCGATCCGCCGCAGCGATTGCCGCAGCTCGCCCAGCATGCGGCCGGACAGGCCAGCCACGGAACGGATGTGGTCGTCGACGCTGGCCTGGGCAGGCGTGGCTGGCGTGTTCATGCGGGGATGGGGGACGGTTTCATATGAAAGATGACCGGGCTTCATCGGCCCGCCGCGACCGGACTTGAGCCGGGCCGCCGGCAAGCCAGGACGCTCCGGTAGCATGCCCGCAGCGCCTGCCGGGGAGGGGCGGCCCATCCATGACGGGGGATAGCTTGGAAGCGATCATCGTGCTGGTGGTGTTGGCGGTACTGGCGGTGCCGGTGCTGCTGGGCGTGCTGGGCCTTGCAGTGCTCGGCCTGCGCCGGCGGGTGGCGGAACTGGAGCGTGCGCTTGCTGCCCTGCGCCCGCCGGCGCCGACGGGCATGGCGGCCTCGCCACCACCCGCGGAAGCCGCGCATGCACCGGCGGCCGCGGCGGGTTCCGTGGCGGCGGCCGTGCCGTCCACCGCGGCCGGCTTACGCCCGTCCGCGGCACCGCCACCGCTGCCACCGGCCGGAACGGCAGCGGCGCATGCCGGCGGCGACGCGGGCGCGCCGCGCGTCCCCGCGGAGAACGTGCTGCTGCGCGTGGTCAAGCGCTGGTTCACCGTGGGCAACGTGCCGGTGAAGATCGGTGTGCTGGTGGCGCTGGCCGGCGTGGCGGCGCTGCTGAAGTACGCTTCCGACCAGGGCCTGTTGCAGTTGCCGGTGGCGCTGCGCCTGTCCGCCGTGGCCGCGGCGGCGCTGCTCGCACTGGGCTTTGCCTGGCGCCGGCGCGAGGGCAACCGGGTCTTTGCCCTGAGCGTGCAGGGCGGGGCGATCGGCACCCTGCTGCTGGTGGTGTTCGCGTCGTCCAGGCTCTATGGCCTGGTCGACGCCGGCCCGGCGTTCGCCCTGAGCGTGGTCCTGGTCGCGGGCGCGGCCCTGCTGGCGGTGCTGCAGAACGCGCAGGCGCTGGCCGCGTTCGCCCTGCTGGCCGGCTTCCTGGCGCCGGTGTGGTTGTCCACCGGCGGCGGCAACCACGTCGCCCTGTTTTCCTACTACGCGCTGGTCAACGCCGCGGTGGTGGCGATCGCCTGGTTCAGGTCCTGGCGCCTGCTCAACCTGCTTGGCTTCGCGTCCACCTTCGGCATCGGCAGCCTGTGGGGCGCCAGCGCCTACGCCCCGGAGAAGTACGCCAGCACCCAGCCGTTCCTCGCCCTGTTCTTCGCGTTCTACCTGGTGGTGCCGCTGCTGTTCGCGCGGCGCCGGCCGGCGGGACGGCGCGACCTGGTCGACGGTTGCCTGGTGTTCGGCACCCCGCTGGTGGCGTTCTCGCTGCAGGCGGCGCTGCTGGAAGGCCAGCGCATGCCGCTGGCGTTCTGCGCGCTGGGCCTGGCCGTGCTGTACGCGATGCTGGCGCGGGCGCTGTTGCGGCGCTCCGGCTACGAGCTGCTGGCGCAGTCCTGGGCGGTGCTGGCAGTGGGCTTCGCCACCCTGGCGGTGCCGCTGTGCCTGAGCGCGCGCGCCACCGCCAGCGTGTTCGCGCTGGAGGGCGCCGGGCTGGTGTGGCTGGGCCTGCGCCGGCAGCGCTGGCTGCCGCAGGCCAGCGGCGTGGCGCTGCAGCTGTTGGCGGCGTTGGCGTTGCTGCTCGGGCTGGACAATGCGCACGGGGATCTGCGTGCCGTGTCCAATCCGACGGCGATGGGCATGTTCCTGCTGGCGCTGGGCGGCTGGGCCAGCGCCTGGGCGGCACGTGCCCATGGCCGGACCGTGCCGGCGGCACTGTTCTTCCTGTGGGGCACGGCGTGGTGGGCCGGCGACTGCGCGCACGAGATCGCGCGCTTCGCCGCTCCGGCCTTGCGCGCCGACCTGGCCCTGGTGCTGGCCGGCGCGACCGGCTGGCTGGCGGCGGAAGTCCATCGCCGCCGCCCGGCCGCATTGCTGGCCCAGACCCTGCTGGCGGCGGTCGTGCTGGCCGCGCTGGTGCTGTTCTGGCAGTCGGAGCGGCACCAGCATCCGCTGGGCGGGAGCTTCGGTGCGCTGGCGTGGCTGATGTTCGGCCTGCTGGGCCTGCGTGGGCTGGCCTGCCTGCGCCTGGATGCCGGCCGCAGTGCTGGCGCCGCACAGTTGGCCTGGTGGCTGCTGTGGGCCCTGCTGGCGTCGCTGGAGGGGCGCTGGGTCGCGCTCGAGGCCAGCCTCGGCCAGGGCTGGGAGGTCGCGCTGGCGGCCCTGCCATGGCTGGTGCTGATCGCGCTCGCGCAGTGGCGCTGGGACTGGCTGGCGCTGCCGCGCGATGCCGCGGTGGCCGCACCGATGCGCACGCCGGTGTCGTGGTCCGGTTTCGCGGTCGCCGCCGCGATCTGGCTGGCGATGCTCAAGCGCCCGCTGTCCCCGGCGCCGCTGCCCTGGCTGCCACTGCTCAACCCGGGCGAGCTGGTGCAGCTGGCGACCCTGGGCCTGGGTGCGGCCTGGCTGGGCAGCAGGCATGCCGGGGCGCTGCTGCCGCGCTGGCGACCTGCGCTGCTGGCCGGCGGCGGCTTCCTGCTGCTGAGCGCCTCCACCCTGCGCTGCGTGCATTACTGGGGTGGCATCGGCTGGACCCCGGGCCTGCTGTCCAGCGCCCTGGCCCAGACCAGCCTGACCGTGGCCTGGAGCGTGCTGGGCGTGCTCGGCTGGGTGCTCGGTTCGCGCCGCGGCCAGCGCGGCCTGTGGCTGGCCGGCGCGGTGCTGATGGGTGTGGTCCTGGCCAAGCTGGTGCTGGTCGACCGCACCCACCTGGGCAACCTGGCCGGCATCGTGTCTTTCATCGCCTACGGCGTGCTGTGCATGATCGTCGGCTACCTCGCCCCGGCGCCGCCGCGCGCCGGGGACAACGTGGAGACGGACGCATGAGCAAACGATCCTGGTACGCACTGGCGCTGGTTTCCGTGCTGGCCGGAGGCGCACAGGCCAGCGCCCCGGCGCAGGACTATGCGCGGCAGTGGCCGCTGGCCCTGGGCCAGGACAACGCCGGGGCCTACCGGGTACTGCTCGACGAGGCGGTGTACCTGGGGGCGCACGAGCGCGGCCTGCGCGACGTGGAGGTATTCAACGCCCAGGGCCAGGCGGTGGCCGCGGCGGTGCTGTCGCCGGCGCAGCCGTTGGCGCAGGCGCCGCGTACCACGGGGCTGCCCTGGTTCCCGTTGCCGGCGCAGGACGGCGCCGGCAACGACATCCACCTGATCGCCGAGCGCGACGACGAGGGCAACATCCGCCGGGTGCAGGCGGGGTTCCCGGCGCGTACGCCCGCCGGCGGCGCCGGCAGCTGGCTGGTCGATGCCAGCCGCGTGCGCGAGCCGGTGCGCGCGCTGCTGCTGGAGTGGAAGACGCCATCGCAGCCGCTGCAGGCCGGCTACAAGGTCGAGGGCAGCGACGACCTGCGCAGCTGGCGCACGCTCAACGGCAGCACCACCCTGCTGGACCTGGAGCGCGGCGGCGAACGCCTGCGCCAGGGCCGCATCGCCCTGGATGGCCAGGCCCGCTACCTGCGCCTGCTGCCGCTGCGCGCCGGCCCCGGGCCGGAGCTTACCGGGGTCGCGGCCGAGCTGGCGCCGGCGGAGGCGCAGCTGCAGTGGGATTGGCAGGAGCTGCGCGGCGAGCGTCGCAGCGTGGCCGGGCGGGAGGGTTTCGAGTTCCGCCTGCCCGGACGCTTCCCGGTGGAGCGCGCCGACGTGCGCCTGCCGGACAACGCCGCGGTGCAGTGGACCCTGTACAGCCGCGAGGACCCCGACGCTTCCTGGACCTGGCGCGCCGGCCCCTGGGTTGCCTACCAGGTGGGCGACGACCGCGCCGGGGCGCGCTCGGAACCGCGCGCGCTGGCCGCGGCGGTGCGCGACCGGTACTGGCGACTGGTCCCGACGACCCCGGTGGGCGAGGGCATGCCGGTGCTGCGCCTGGGTTACCGGTCCGAGGTACTGGTGTTCCTGGCCCAGGGCCAGCCGCCCTACACCCTGGCCGCCGGCAGTGCCCGCCGCCAGCGCGGCGAGGCGCCAATCAAGCCGCTGCTGGACGCGCTGCGCGCCCAGCGTGGCCCCGACTGGGAGCCGGCCCCGGCCTACCTGGCCGGCGAGGCCCAGGAGCTGGCCGGCGAGCGCGCCCTGGAGCCGCTGGTCGAGCACGACTGGAAGAGCTGGCTGCTGTGGGCGCTGCTGGTCGGTGGCGCGGTGCTGGTCGCGCTGCTGGGAATGAGCCTGCTGCGGCAGCCGCCGCGGGCGCCCTGAGCGCCGGGTTTGCCGCCGCCACGTCCCGTCCCGGAAAATGCCCGCACCCGCGCGCCGCGCCGGCGCGACCCACCTTGATCCCCCACACAGAGACGTGAGCATGACGATCATCCGGATGACCGACCTCGACCTGACCGGCAAGCGCGTGCTGATCCGCCAGGATCTCAACGTGCCGATCGACAACGGTCGCATCACCTCCGAGCAGCGCATCACCGCCTCGGTGCCGACGCTCAAGCTGGCACTGGAGAAGGGCGCCGCGGTGATGGTCACCTCGCACCTGGGGCGGCCCAAGGAAGGCCAGTGGAGCGAGGCTGATTCGCTGGCGCCGGTGGCTGCGCGCCTGTCCGAGCTGCTGGGCGTGGACGTACCGCTGGTGAAGGACTGGGTCGACGGCGTCGAGGTCAAGCCTGGCCAGGTCGTGCTGCTGGAGAACTGCCGCATGAACGTCGGCGAGGGCAAGGACGACGAGGCGCTGGCGAAGAAGTACGCGGCGCTGTGCGACGTGTTCGTGATGGACGCCTTCGGCACCGCGCACCGCGCCCAGGCCTCGACCCACGGCGTGATCCGCTTCGCCCCGGTGGCCGCCGGCGGGCCGCTGCTGATGGCCGAGCTGGATGCACTGGCCAAGGCGCTGGACAACCCGGCGCGCCCGCTGCTGGCCATCGTCGCCGGCAGCAAGGTCTCGACCAAGCTGGAGCTGCTGACCAACCTGGTCGGCAAGGTCGACCAGCTGATCGTCGGCGGCGGCATCGCCAACACCTTCATCGCCGCGGCCGGCTACAACGTCGGCAAGTCGCTGTACGAGGCCGACCTGCTGGAGACGGCGAAGAAGATCGCCGCCGATGCCCAGGCGCGCGGCGCGCAGATCCCGCTGCCGGTGGACGTGGTGGTGGCCCAGGCGTTCGCCGCCGACGCCCCGGCCACGGTCAAGCCGGTCGACCAGGTCGGCGCCGAGGACATGATCCTGGACATCGGCCCGCAGACCGCCGCGCAGTACGCCGGGCTCATCAAGTCCGCCGGCACCGTGGTCTGGAACGGCCCGGTGGGCGTGTTCGAGTTCGATGCCTTCGGCAAGGGCACCGAGACCCTGGCCCGCGCCATCGCCGAATCGAAGGCGTTCTCCATCGCCGGCGGCGGCGACACCCTGGCGGCGGTGGACAAGTACGGCATCGAAAAGGACGTCAGCTACATCTCCACCGGCGGCGGCGCCTTCCTCGAGTTCCTGGAAGGCAAGACCCTGCCGGCCGTGGCCGCCCTGCAGGCGCGCGGCGGCTGAGGCCTGGCGCGACCCAGCGCCCCCTGTGACCGGAAGCCGGCGCCGCGAAGGCGCCGGCTTTTCCTTTTGCGCACCGGACTTTTTATCCGCTGCTCCCGCCAAATGCGTTCTCCGGGCGCGTAGCTTCGGACGGCGCCGCGACAGGCCAGGCCTGCGGTGGCCGCCCGGGCGCACGTCCATGCGCGCACCCGCTACCGCGGCCACGGCCTGCCCGGCCTGGCAGGTCCTGCTGGCGCTTCGGGGGGCTTGGCCCGGCCACTCCTGGCCAAATGGCGCCTACGGTCTCGCCAGGCCTGCGGAACTTGACCGGGCGTCAACGAAGCTGGCCGACCTGACGCTCACCGAGGCCGCCGTATCCGCGCATGCCGGGGCAAGTGGCACATGGACGTGCCACGGCCGCGCGTACGGACAGGACGTCCGTCCGCGCAGTGCACCGGCATGCGTGGATGCGGCGGCCCCCTCCGAAGCCAGCGCCCTTGCTCTTGCTCTTGCTGTTGCTGGAGCTGGAGCTGGAGCTGGAGCTGGAGCCGGCCAGGTTCCCTGCTAGAGTTCGCGCCATGCCTACCGAACGACCAATCGACCGCCTGCTGGCGATCATGGCCCGCCTGCGCGACCCGCAGGGCGGCTGTCCCTGGGACCTGGAACAGGATTTCTCCACCATCGCCCCGTACACCATCGAGGAGGCGTACGAAGTCGCCGACGCGATCGACCGCAAGGACCTGGCCGCGCTGAAGGACGAACTGGGCGACCTGCTGCTGCAGGTGGTGTTCCATGCGCAGATGGCCGCCGAACAGGGCGCGTTCGCGTTCGACGACGTGGCCAACGCGATCAGCGACAAGATGGTGCGCCGCCACCCGCACGTGTTCGGCGAGGCCAGCTTCGCCGATGCCGAGGAGCAGACCCTCAACTGGGAGGCGATCAAGCGCGCCGAGCGCCAAGCCGCCGGCGAGCAGGACACCTCGGCCCTGGCCGGCATCTCCCGCGGCCTGCCGGAATGGCAGCGCGCGGTGAAGCTGCAGTCGCGCGCCGCGCGCACCGGCTTCGACTGGCCCGGCCCGGAGCCGGTGCTGGAGAAGCTGCAGGAGGAGATCGCCGAGGTGCGCGCCGAGTTCGCGCGCGGCGACGTGGCCGCCAACCGCGAGCGCCTGGAGGACGAGATCGGCGACCTGCTGTTCGTCGCCGCCAACGTCGCCCGGCACGCCAAGGTCGATCCGGGCGCCGCGCTGCGCCGCGCGAACCACAAGTTCGAACGCCGCTTCCGCGCGATGGAGGCACTGGCCGCGGCCGCCGGCACGCCGCTGCCGACCCTCACCCTGGAGCAACAGGAAGCGCTGTGGCAACAGGTCAAGCAGGCCGAACGCGAGGGCGCGGGGGCGGCGTGACCACCTTCGCGCTGTTCGTGGCCACCGCCATCGCCGAGATCCTCGGCTGCTGGCTGGTGTGGTCATGGCTGCGCAATGACGGTAGCGCCTGGCTGCTGCTGCCGGCGGCACTGAGCCTGGCGGTCTTCGCCTGGCTGCTGACCCTGCATCCGACGGCCACCGGGCGCGTGTACGCCGCCTATGGAGGGGTCTACATCGGCACCGCGCTGGCCTGGCTGTGGGCGGTGGACGGCGTGCGCCCCACCCGCTGGGACCTGCTGGGCGTGGCCCTGTGCCTGGCCGGGATGGCGGTGATCATGTTCGCGCCCAGGCAGGCCTGAGTACGCCGCATGCGGTTCAGTGCGAGGCCGCGCTGCCGCCGTCGTAGAACATCAGGAAGGCCGCGCCCACGATCAGGGCGAAGGCCGCGTAGTGGTTCCACTTCAGCGGCTGGCCCAGGTACCAGGCCGAGAAGCCGGCAAACACCACCAGGGTGATGATCTCCTGGATGGTCTTGAGCTGGACCACCGAGTACACCCCGCTGCCCATGCGGTTGGCCGGGACCATCAGGCTGTACTCGAAGAAGGCGATGCCCCAGCTGACCACGATCGCCATGAACAGCGGCGCGCTCTTGTACTTGAGGTGGCCGTACCAGGCGAAGGTCATGAACACGTTGCTGGCCAGCAGCAACAGCACCGGGACGAGGTAGTTCGACAGGGGCAGGGCGGGCATCGTCGGGCCGCAGGGCAGGGATGAGGCGCGCAGGATAATCCACCGCCGCGGCCCGGGCGGGCCGCGGCAGTGGCCTCAGTACTGGCGCAACGCCAGCATCGGCGGCGTGCGCAGGATGGCGCGGGTGCCCGACCAGCCGGCCACCAGGCTCAGCGCGATGCCGATCGCGCCGCCGCCCAGCAGCGCCGGCCACGGCGGCGACAGCGCCAGCTCGAACAACTGGCGCGAGACCAGCGCGCCGATCACCGCCGCCGCCGACACCGCCAGCAGCGCCGCGACCAGCCCCAGCATCCCGAACTCCACCAGTACCGCGCCGCGCAGCTGGCCATGGCGCGCGCCGAGCGTGCGCAGCACCGCGCTGTCGTAGCGGCGTTCGCCGGCGGTGGCCTGCAGCGCCGCCAGCAGCACCAGCACGCCGGCGGCCAGGCTGAAGCCCATCACCAGCTGCACCGCCTGGGCCACGCGTTCGATCACCTCGCGCACCCGCTCCAGCAACGCCTCGATCTCCAGCACCGAGACGTTCGGGAACTCGCGCACGACCGGCGCCAGCGCCGCGGTGCGGCCGGAGGGCAGGTGGAAGCTGGAAATCAGGTTGCATGGCGCATCGCCCACCGCGCCGGCATTGAGCAGGACGAAGAAGTTGACCCGGAACGAATCCCAGTCGGCCTTGCGGATGCTGGTGACGGTGAAGGTGCGTTCCTGTTCGCCCAGCTGCAGGGTCAGGCTGTCGCCCAGGCCGATGCCGTAGCGGCCGGCCCAGCCCTGTTCGATCGAGGCCTCGGCGGCGTCGGTGGTCTCGCTCCAGAACGCGCCTTCGAGCAGGGTGTTGGCCGGCGGGAACGTGTGGCGCCAGGAGAAGTTCACCGGGCGGTCGGCGTCGTTGCCGTCGTCGCCTTCGTCCACCGCGGTCCGCTGCGGCGGCTTGCCATTGATCGCGACCAGGCGCCCGGTGCCGAACGGCTGCAGGTCCGGATCGGCCACGCCCATTCCGCGCAGCGCCTGTTCTACCGCCTCGGCCTGGTCGCGCTGCACGTTGAGCAGGAAGTGGTTGGGCGTGTCCGGCGGCAGGCGCTCGCGCCATTGCCCGAGCAGGCCGGGGCCGACCACCGCCAGCAGCAACAGCGCGCACAGCGACAGCGACAGGCCCACCAGCTGCACCACGGCCAGGCCGCGGCGCCGCGCCAGCGCGGCCAGGCCAAGCCGCCACGGGCCATGCAGGCGCGATTGCAGCCGTCCCAGCAGCCACAGCAGGCTGGCGCCCGCGGCGGCCGCGAGCAGGGCAAGCACCGCCAGGCCGCCCAGCACCCAGGCGGCCAGCCGCGCATCGCCGGTGGCGTACACCGCCAGCGCCACGGTGGCGGCGAGCGCAGCCACGTAGGCCAGCAGCGAGGTCGCGGGCAGGGTGGCGAAGCTGCGGTTGAGCACGCGCATCGGCGGCACCCCGCGCAGGCGCAGCAGCGGCGGCAGGCCGAAGCCGAGCAGGATCAGCAGGCCGATGCCGGCGCCGGCCAGCATCGGCGCGGCCTGCGGCAGCGGCAGCCGCGCCGGCACCAGGCTGCCCAGCACCTCGACCAGGGCGACCTGGGCGAGCATGCCCAGGCCCACGCCCAGGGCGCAGGCGGGGATGGCCAGCAGCACCAGCTGCACCGCCAGCGAGGCGAGGATGTCGCGCTGGCGCGCGCCCAGGCAGCGCAGGATCGCCACCGCGTCCACCCGGCGCAGGGCAAAGCGGTTGGCGGCCAGCGCGGTGGCCACGCTGGCCAGCAGCACTGCCAGCAGCGCGGCCAGGGCGAGGAAGCGGCCGGCGCGGTCGAAGGCATTGCGCAGGCCCTGCTGCGCGTCCTCCACCCCGACCAGGCGCTGGCCGGGCTGCAGGCGCGGTTGCAGCCATTCGCGCATGCCCGCGATCGCCGCCGGCAGGCCGGCGAACATCAGCCGGTAGCCGGCGCGGCTGCCTGGGCCGAGCAGGCCGGCGGCCTCGACGTCGTCGCGGTGCACCAGCAGCGGCGGCGCCATCTCCATCAGCCCGCCGGAGGCATCCGGTTCGGACAACAGCACGCGGGTGATGCGCACCTGGCTGCTGCCCAGCTCGATGCTGTCGCCCACCTCCACGCCCAGGCCGGCCAGGATGCGCGGATCGGCATAGGCCTCGCCCGGCGGTGGGCCGCCGGCATCGGCAACCTGCAGGCCTGCCGTATCGCTCGCCACGCGCAGGCGGCCGCGCAGCGGATGGGCACCGTCCACGCCCTTGATCGTGGCCATCTGGCTGGAATCGCCATGGAACAGCACGCTGGGGAAGGTCACCAGACGCGCGACCGCCAGGCCACGCGCGCGCGCTTCGGCGGTGAATTCGGCGGGCGGGTCGGTGCGTCCCTGCACGCCCAGGTCGCCGCCGACCACCTCGGCCGCGCTGGAGGCCAGCGCCAGGGTGACCCGGTCGACCAGGGTGCCGACCGCGGTCATCGCCGCCACGCCCAGCACCAGCGCGGCGAACAGGGTCAGCAGGTCGCCGGAAAGGAACTCGCGGCGCAGCGAGCGCGCCGCGTGGCGCAGCACGTTCATGCGCCTTCCCCGCCTTCGTCCAGCCGCACCAGGCGGCCGCGGTCGAGCCGGTAGACGTGGTGGCAGCGCCGTGCCAGGGCCAGGTCGTGGGTCACCATGACCAGAGTGGTGCGGTTGCTGCGGTTGAGCTCGAACAGCAGCTGGCTGACGTGCTGGCCGGTGGCCTGGTCGAGGTTGCCGGTGGGCTCGTCGGCGAACAGGATCCGCGGCCTGGCAACGAAGGCGCGGGCCAGGGCCACGCGCTGCTGCTCGCCGCCGGAAAGCTGCCGCGGATGGTGCCGGCGGCGGTGCTCCAGGCCGACCGCGGCCAGCACCTCGGCCACCCGCGCCGGATCCTCGCGCCCGGCCAGTTCCAGTGGCAGGGCCACGTTCTCCTCGGCGGTCAGCGAGGGCAGCAGGTGGAAACTCTGGAACACGAAGCCGACCTCGCGCGCGCGCAGCGCGGCGCGGGCTTCCTCGTCCAGCTGGTCCAGGCGCTGGCCGGCGAGGGCGATGCTGCCGCGGGTGGGCAGGTCCAGCCCGGCCAGCAGGCCCAGCAGGGTGGTCTTGCCCGAGCCGGAGGCGCCGACGATGGCGACGCTGTCGCCTTCAGCCACGGTCAGGTCGACGCTGTCGAGAATGCGGACCTCGCCCTCGGGGCCGGCCGCGGACTTGCCCACGCCGCGGACCTCGATGGCGCTGGCTATGCTGGTCAGGGTCTGGGTATCGATGGGAGGCTCCGGATGCGCAAGTTCAGGTGGGGGACGGCCATGGGCCGCGCGCTGGCGGTCCTGCTGGCGGCGCTGCTGCTGCCAGGTCCGCTGCTGGCCGCGCCGCAGGCCCGGGCCAGGGGCCCGGTGCTGGTGGTCGGTGACAGCCTCAGCGCAGAGCACAACATACCCAGAGGCACCGGCTGGGTCAGCCTGCTGGAGCGGAAGCTGCAGGCCGAGCCGTCCCTGGCACGGCCGGTGGTCAACGCCAGCATCAGTGGCGAGACCAGCGCCGGCGCCCTGACCCGCCTGCCTGCGCTGCTGGAAAAACACCGTCCTTCGGTGCTGGTGATCGAGCTGGGCGGCAACGACGCCCTGCGCGGCCTGGCCCCGGCCCAGCTGGAGGCCAACCTGCGGCGCATGGTCGAGCTTGGCACCGCCGCCGGCGCCCGGGTGCTGCTGCTGGGCATCGACGTCCCGCCCAACTACGGCCCGGCCTACCGCGAGCGCCTGCGCCGCACCTACGAGGGCCTGGCCCAGCGCCAGGGCGTGGCCCTGGTCCCGTTCTTCCTGGAGGGCGTGGCCCTGGAAGAAGGGCTGATGCAGGCTGACGGCCTGCACCCCACCGCCGCGGCCCAGCCGCGGCTGCTGGACAATGTCTGGCCGGCGCTGCGGCCGTTGCTGTAGCGGTCGCCGCCTTCACGCCCCATCCACCGGGGCTGCGGCATGTTTCACAAAGCTGAAAATCCGATATGGAGCGTCCGAAACATGCGTCAGGGCAAAGAAACCTCAGGGCTGGTGCTGGTCGTCGAGGACAACCGCAACATCTCCGAGATGATCGGGGAATACCTGGAAAGCCGTGGCTTCGAAGTCGACTACGCCGCCGACGGACTGGACGGCTACCGGCTGGCGGCCGAGAACAGCTACGACGCGGTGGTGCTTGACCTGATGCTGCCGCGCCTGGACGGCATCGAGGTCTGCCGCCGGCTGCGCAGCGATGCGCGCAAGTCGACGCCGGTGCTGATGCTGACCGCGCGCGACACCCTGGACGACAAGCTCACCGGCCTCGGCCACGGCGCCGACGACTACCTCACCAAGCCGTTCGCGATCCAGGAGCTGGAGGCGCGCCTGCGCGCGCTGATCCGGCGCGAGCGCCGCCAGGTGGGCTCGGAGGTGCTGACCGTGGCCGACCTGGTGCTGGATCCGGTCAGCATGCGCGTGACCCGCGGCGGCGTGGAGCTGCAGCTGTCGCCGATCGGCCTGAAGCTGCTGACCATCCTGATGCGCGAGTCGCCCAGGGTCGTCAGCCGCCAGGAGATCGAGCGCGAGATCTGGGGCAACAGCCTGCCCGATTCGGACACCCTGCGCAGCCACCTGTATAACCTGCGCAAGGTGATCGACAAGCCGTTCGACCGCCCGCTGCTGCATACCGTGCAGAGCGCCGGGTACCGGGTGGCGGACATCGCGCAGCCGGTCACCGCGTGACCAGGTAGCCGAAGGGGAAACAGGGGGAATGGAACGCAAGACGGCGGCCGGCTGTCCGGCCGCCTTGGCCACGGGGGCGCGGGTCCCGGTCCACCCACTCACGGAACGGCGATGCGCGCGGGCCTACACTCGCGCCGTCCCGTGTTGAATGCCCCCATGCCCCACGGCCTTTCCCGCAAGATCCGTATCGCCTTCATCCTGCAGGTGGTGATGGCGAGCCTGGCGATCGTGATCGCCTTCTTCGTGGTCGGCACGCTGTTCAAGTACAGCTTCATCCGCAGTTCGCTGCAGGAGGAGGCCCGCCACTACTGGGAACTGCGCGAATCCGCGGCCGCACAGCCGCCGCCCAATACCTTCTCGCTGCGCGCCTACCTGGTCGAGCCGGGTGGCTCGGCCGAAGCGTTGCCGGCCTACCTGCGCGGGCTCGCCCCGGGCTTCCACGAGCTCAAGTCCGAAGGCCAGATGGTCTGGGTCGAGCGCAAGCCGCAGGGCACGTTGTACGTCGCCTTCCTGCGCGAGCAGGCCAACCGCCTGGCCTGGTGGTTCGCGGTGCTGCCGGCGATGCTGGCGCTGTTCGCGATCTACGGCGCGACCTGGCTTACCTACAAATCGTCCAAGCGCCTGGTCTCGCCGGTGGCCTGGCTGGCGCGCCAGGTCTCGCGCTGGGATCCGCGGCGGCCGGACATCGCCGCGCTGGCGCCGGACCGGCTGCCGGCAGACATGCGGGGCGAGGCGCGGCAGCTGGCCGGGGCGCTGCACGCGCTGGGCGAGCGGGTCGAGGCGCAGCTGACCCGCGAGCGCAACTTCACCCGCGACGCCAGCCATGAGCTGCGCACCCCGCTGACCGTGATCCGGGTGGCCAGCGACATGGCCCTGGCCGACGAGACCCTGGAGCCGCGCCTGGCGCGCAGCCTGCGCCGGATCCAGCGCGCCGGGCGCGACATGGAGGCGGTGGTCGATGCCTTCCTGATCCTGGCCCGCGAGCCGGACGTGGTCCCGCAGAGCGAGTGGTTCGACGTGTGCGAGGTGGTCCACGAGGAGGCGGTCAAGGCGCGCATGCTGCTGGGCGACAAGCCGGTGGAGTTGCAGGTGGTCTGCGAGGGCGCGCCGCGCATCTACGCTCCGCCGCGGGTGCTGCACGTGGTGCTCGGCAACCTGCTGCGCAACGCCTGCAGCTATACCGACCGCGGCCTGGTCGAGGTCACCGTGCACGAGGGCCTGGTACAGGTGCGCGACACCGGCATCGGCATGTCGGCCGAGGCCTTGGCGCGGGCGTTCGAGCCGTTCTACCGCGCCCGCCCCGAGTACCCGGTCGGCACCGGCCTGGGCCTGTCGATCGTGCGCCGGCTGTGCGAGCGCTTCGGCTGGACCATCGAGCTGGAGAGCACCCTGGACAGCGGCACCACTGCCCGGGTCCGCTTCAGCAGCCAGCCGCCACCGGGCACCGACCCGTACCTGCAGGGCTGAACGTTTCCCACCGGCGGGCGTCAACCGATCCCCGGGTCGTGCGTTAACCGGGGTAGTCCTCCCATCCATGCGCCCATGAGCCGAACCTCGCGTCCGAATTCCCGTCCCCGCTGGCTGCCGTTGGCCGGCGGCGTGCTCGTCCTGGCCCTCCTCGGAGGCGCTGCCTGGCACTGGGGGGGCGCGAGCCGCGACGCCGAAGCGGCGTGGCGCACCGCGCCGGTGGAGCGCGGCAACATCCGCGTGGCCATCTCCTCCACCGGCACCCTCAGCGCCACCTCGACCGTGACCGTGGGCAGCCAGATCTCCGGCCAGGTGCTGGAGGTGCTGGTGGACTACAACGACCGGGTGACCGAGGGCCAGGTGCTGGCCCGGATCGACCCCAAGACCTACGAGGCGCAGATCGCCCAGGGCAATGCCCAGATCGCCAGCGCCCAGGCCAGCCTGCGCCAGGCCCAGGCCGCCCTGGCCAACGCCGAGGCTGACTACCAGCGCAAGGCCGCCCTGGTCGAGCGCCAGCTGATCGCGCGCAGCGACGTGGACCTGGCCAAGGCGGCGCTGGACCAGGCCCGGGCCCAGGTCGCCTCGGCCCAGGCCCAGATCCGGCAGCAGGCCGCCTCCACCGAGACCACCCGGGTCAACCTGGAGCGCACCGTGATCCGCTCGCCGGTCAATGGCGTGGTCCTGACCCGCAGCATCGAGCCCGGCCAGACCGTGGCCGCCAGCCTGCAGGCCCCGGAGCTGTTCACCATCGCCGAGGACCTGTCGAAGATGAAGATCGAGCTGTCGGTGGACGAGGCCGACATCGGCCAAGTCAAGCCCGGCCAGCGCGTGAGCTTCACCGTCGACGCCTTCCCCGACCGCCAGTTCCGTGGCGAGGTGCAGCAGGTGCGCCTGGCGGCGACCACCAACAACAACGTGGTGACCTACCCGGTGGTGGTGAGCGTGGACAACAGCGACGGCACCCTGCTGCCGGGCCTGACCGTCAACGCCGAGATCGAAGTCAGCCGCCGCGACGACGTGCTCAAGGTGTCCAACGCCGCGCTGCGCTACAAGCCGGCCGACCAGCCCGCCGCCGCCGCGGCCCCGGGACGCGGCCCGCGCGGCGCCGGCATGCTCGAGGACCTGGCAGCGTTCGTGGCCGGCATGGACCTGGCCCCGGCGCAGAAGAGCGCGTTCGAGGCCGACCTGGCCGCCGCGCGCCAGCGCCAGGAGGAAATGCGCAAAGCGATGGAGGCCTCGCGCCAGGCCACGCCGCAGCAGCGCCCGGGCGCTGGCGGCCCGCCGATGATGATGATGGGCGGCGCCCGCCAGCAGCAGGCCAACGCCGGCGGGCAGATGCGCCAGCGCATGCTCGAGCGCTTCCAGCAGGATTTCGCCGGCTTCTTCGCCACCCTGGACGAGGCGCAGCGCCAGGCGGTGGAGCGCGAGCTGGCCAACCTTGCCGGCGCGCGCCGGGTGACCGTCTACCGGCTGCAGAACAACCGGCCGGTCCCGGTGGTGGTCCGGGTCGGTGCCAGCGACGGCAGCAGCACCGAGATCGCCGGCGGCGTCAAGGAAGGCGACCTGCTGGTGACCGGCGAGCGGGCGGCCTCGCGATGAGCGCGCAGTCCCCGAAGGCGGCGGGCGCCGCGGTCACCCCGGTGATCGAGACCCGCGGCCTGCGCAAGGTGTACTCGCCGGGCACCGAGGCCGAGGTGGTGGCCCTGCGCGACGTGGACCTGACGGTCATGCCGGGCGAGTTCCTCGCCATCATGGGCCCCTCCGGCTCGGGCAAGTCCACGCTGATGAACCTGATCGGCTGCCTGGACACGCCCAGCGGCGGCCAGTACCTGTGCGACGGGGTGGACGTGTCCACCCTGGACGCGGAGGAACTGGCGACCCTGCGCCGGGAGAAGATCGGCTTCGTGTTCCAGGGCTTCCACCTGCTGCCGCGCATGACCGCGTTGGAGAACGTGGCCATGCCGCTGGGCTATGCCCGCGTGCCTGTGGCCGAACGCCACGAGCGGGCGCGCGCGGCGCTCGAGGCGGTGGGCCTGGGTACGCGCGTGGACCATCGTCCCAACGAGTTGTCCGGCGGCCAGCAGCAGCGCGTGGCGATCGCCCGCGCGCTGATCAACAACCCGCCGCTGCTGCTGGCCGACGAGCCCACCGGCGCGCTGGACAGCCGCACCGGCGAGGAAATCCTGGCCCTGTTCAAGCGCCTGCGCGACGAAGGCCACACCGTGGTCCTGATCACCCACGACGCGCACGTCGCCCGCCATGCCGACCGCATCTGCGTGATGCGCGACGGCCAGCTGCACGAGGCCACGCACGAGGAGGTGGGCCCATGACCTTCATGGACATCCTGCGCACCGCGGTCTTCGCGCTGCGCGGCAACTGGATGCGCAGCGCGCTGACCTCGCTGGGCGTGATCATCGGCATCGCCGCGGTGATCGTGATGGTGTCGGTCGGCCAGGGCACGCAGGCGGAGATCGAGCGCCAGCTGGCCGGCCTGGGCGCGCAGAAGCTGGACATCGGCCCGCAGGTGCAGCGCGCCATGGGCGGCGTGCGCATGAGCGCCAGCAGCTTCTTCACCCTCACCGAGGGCGACGCCGAGGCGATCCGCGAGGAGATCCCCGAGGTGGAGCTGGTGGCCGCCTCGCTGCGCGGCAGCAGCCAGATCGTGTACGCGGAGAACAACTGGTCCACCAGCTGGCAGGGCATCCAGCCGGACTTCCTGCAGATCAACGGCTGGCAGGTCGCCAGCGGCAGCGCGTTCGAGCCGCAGCACTTCAACGGCGACAAGGTGGTGCTGCTGGGCGAGACCGTGCGCCGCGAGCTGTTCGGCGCCGGCACCGGCATCGGCGAGACGGTGCGCATCGGCCGCACCAACTTCACCGTGGTCGGCACCCTCAGGCCCAAGGGCATGAGCGGCTTCGGCCGCGACCAGGACGACGTGGTGATGGTGCCGCTGGAGACCGCGCGCCGCCGCCTGATGGGCGCCATGGGCCTGCCGCCAGGCGCGGTGATGGACATCTCGCTGACCGTGGCCCATGCCGACGACCTGGCCTACGTGCAGGGCGAGGTGGAGTCGCTGCTGCGCCAGCGCCACCGCATCGACCCGGGCGCGGCCGACGACTTCCAGGTGCGCAACGTGTCGCAGCTGGTGGCCACCCGCAACGAGACCACCCGGCAGATGTCCTGGCTGCTTGGCGCGGTGGCGACGATCTCGCTGGTCGTCGGCGGCATCGGCATCATGAACATCATGCTGGTGTCGGTAACCGAACGCATCAAGGAGATCGGCCTGCGCCTGGCGGTGGGCGCCGGTCCTTCGGACGTGCGCCGGCAGTTCCTGGCCGAGGCCATGCTGCTGTCGCTGGGTGGCGGCGTGCTGGGCATCGTGTTCGGCATCGCCGGCGCGCTGCTGGTGGGCCACTTCAACACCGACCTGCCGATCCAGCTCAACGGCAAGGTGATCACCCTGGCCGCGGCGTTCTCGGTGGCCACCGGGCTGTTCTTCGGCTACTACCCGGCACGCAAGGCCTCGCAGCTGGACCCGATCGAGGCGCTGCGGCAGTAACCCGGAACGCAGTCCACAGCCGGCCATCGCAGCGCGGTGGCCGGCTTCTTCCGTGAGGCGACCGGCGGACGCCGGGGCAGGAGCACGCATCGGCATGCGGATGCGCGCCGGGCACCCCGGACGTGCGTGCGGCAGGTCCGCAGCCGATCGCGCACGCGGACGTGCCGGTCATCCGGACAGGGAAGGAATGGATCGATGGTTGCGTGCGTCGGGAGCCTGCGCGCCGCGCCGCCGTGGCGCCAACTGCCCGCTCAGCAGGTCACAGGCCCTGCTCGTAGCGCACGTAGGGGACGGTGCCTTCCTCGGCGTCGAGGTTGGACGGGGCGAACGGGTTCTTGCCGCGGGTGACCACGTTCTCGGCGCCGACGGTGAGCTGGCCGCTCCACGGCGTGCGCCAGGTCAGGCCCAGGCCCAGGCCCAGGCCTTCCCACTTGTTGCCCGGCTGGCCGTTGACCTCGACCACGCGGCCGATGATGTTGGCGCTGAACGGGCCGTAGCCGCCGCCCACGCTCAGCGACTTGCTGTCCCAGCGATGGGCCAGGCCCGGCGCTTCGGTTACCGGTACCAGACGCGCGCGCGCATAAGTGCCGGCGATGGAGACGTAGGCCTCGCTGCCGATGTCCTTCTGGCCGAACACCTGCAGGTCGTTCTGCTCGAGCTTGCCGGCACCGGCCAGCGGGGTGCCGGAGGCTTCGGCCGACAGCCAGCCCGGCAGGGAGGCATCGCGCACGGTCCCGGCGGCCACGCCGAGGCGGTTGCCCTGGCGGCCGACGCTGGCGCTGGCCGACAGGCGGCGGCCACTGGCCTCGTGGTCGTTGCCCAGGGAGGCCAGCAGGCAGCTGCTGGCCAGGCTGTTCACGCTGGTGCCGCTGGTATTGCTGCACAGCAGGCCCAGCGAGTCGCCGGCGCCGAGGCCGAAGGCCGCGTCCAGCGACTCGCTGCCGAAGCGCCAGGTCGAACCCGGCGAACCGGGGCGGTTGCCACGCGCCGGCTCCAGCAGCAGCAGGGCCTCGACCTTGCCGCTGCCCTTGTTCCACACCGGCAGCACGGCCTGCTCGGAACCCGCCCGCACCTGGCCATGCGCGCCCGCCGCCGCGATCAGCGCGGACAGGGTAAGGGCCAGCAGGGGCGGACGGCGCAGGGACATGGCTTCCTTTCAGACCAGCGGACGGCACGGGAGTTCCCGTGCGGTCAGAGCCTGCATCGTATGGGCTTTACGAATGATTAACAAGCGCCGTTCCTCCCCGTGGACAGCCAGCTCGTCGGTGGAGCGGCGCCATGCCCTTACTGCAGGCGCTCCGGCGCCGGTGCGTTGGGCTGCGCCGGCGACCCAAACAATACCCCAATCCGGTCCAGGGGGAAGTGGTACTCGCGGCCGCAGAATTCGCAGCGGACGTCGACCTGGCCGGTGGCCGCGGCGGCCGCCCGGAACTCCTCCTCGCCCAGGCTGCGCAGCATGCCCTCCACCCGCTCCACCGAGCAGGAGCAGCCGAAGGCGACCGCGTGCTCCTCCAGCAGCTGGGGGTCTTCCTCGTGGAACAGGCGGTGCACCAGCAGCCGCGGCGGGGTCGCCAGCAGCTCGGCCTCGCCCAGGGTCTCGAACAGGGCGCCGACGCGGTTCCAGGCGTCGGCGTCGCCTTCCTCGCCGGGCAGCTTCTGCAGCATCAGGCCGGCGGCGTGCTCGCCGTCGGCGGCCAGCAGCAGGCGGGTGGGCAGCTGCTCGGACTGGCGGAAGTAGTCCTCGAAGGCCTCGGCCAGGGACTCGGCGCCGCCCAGGGCCACCAGGCTCTGGTAGCGCAGCGGTTCGCGCGGGTCCAGCCCGGGGTTCTCCACGGTGACTGCCAGCAGCGCGTCCTCGCCCAGCTGCGAGGGCGCGCGCGGGGCGTCGGCCCCGTCCTCCAGGCGGGCGATGCCGCGCACGGTGCCGGCGGCGGTGCACTCGGCGAATAGCGAGCGCAGCGGGCCGCTGGCGCGCAGCTGCACCGACAGCCGGCCGTCGACCTTCACATGGCTGGTGAACAGCGCCGCGGCGGCCACCGCCTCGCCCAGCAGCGCGGTGGCGCCGGACGGGTAGGCGGCATGGGACAGCAGTTCGCGCCAGCTGCCGGCCAGGCGCACGTAGACGCCGCGAACGCCGGCGGCGGGCAGGAGGAAGCGGCCGCGCAGGTCGCCGGCGGCGGGGACGGGGGAGGGGCTGTTGGTATCCATCGCCACACAATGCGCCGGGCGGCCGCGGTTTCCAAGCGGTGCTGGACGCTCACGCCGGAGCCGCTACCATCGCGCCGCGCATCCACCGCGTCACCGGAACCGCCGCCATCGCCGAGCCCGCCTCCAATCCGCCCCGCCGCAGGCGCCGTCGCTGGCTGCGCGTGCTGCTGTGGCTGCCGGTGCTGTTCGTGGCCGCGACCACGGCCCAGGTGGCGCTGCTGCGCTTCATCGACCCGCCGGCCTCGGCCTTCATGCTGGCCCGCCAGGCCGAGGCCTGGCGCGCGGGCGAACGGGACTTCCGGGTGGCCTACGACTGGCGCGACCTGGAGCACATCGCCCCGGCGCTGCCGATGTCGGTGATCGCGGCCGAGGACCAGAACTTCGCCCGCCACCGGGGCTTCGACCTGGACGCGATCGAGAAGGCGATGGAGAACAACGCGCGCGGCCGCCGGGTGCGCGGCGCCAGCACCATCAGCCAGCAGGTGGCCAAGAACCTGTTCCTGTGGCAGGGCCGCAGCTGGGTGCGCAAGGGCCTGGAGGCCTGGTACACGGTGCTGATCGAGGCGCTGTGGCCCAAGCGCCGGATCCTGGAGGTCTACGTCAACATCGCCGAGTTCGGCGATGGCATCTACGGCGCCCAGGCCGCCGCGCGCAGCTACTGGCGCAAGGACGCCTCGCGCCTGTCGCCAGGCGAGTGCGCGCGCCTGGCCGCGGTGCTGCCCTCGCCGCGCCGCTACAACGCCGTGCGCCCCGGCCCCTACGTGCAGCGGCGCGCGGCGTGGATCCAGCGCCAGGTGCGCCAGCTCGGCGGCCCCGCCTACCTGGAACGGCTGGACTGAGCCACGCCGCGCGGGCCTGTACGATGGGCAGGATGGACAACCAGCGGCATGACCTGTTGACCGTGGTGGTGGCGTGCTTCAACGAAGCCGACTCGCTGCCGTTGCTGCACCCGCGCATCCGCCGTGCCCTGGACGGGCTGGAGGGCGTGGCCAGCCGCATCCTGTACGTGGACGACGGCAGCCGCGACGCCACCTGGCAGCGGCTGCAGGAGATCGCCGCCGCCGACCCGGAGGTGGCGCTGCTGCGGCTGTCGCGCAACTTCGGCAAGGAGATCGCGCTGACCGCCGGGCTGGACCAGGTCACCGAGGGCGCGGCCATGATCCTCGACGCCGACGGCCAGGATCCGCCGGAGCTGATCCCCGAGTTCGTCGCGCGCTGGCGCGAGGGCTACGACGACGTCTACGGCACCCGGGTCGCGCGCGAGGGCGACAGCTGGCTGCGGCGCGGCACCGCCGCCGCGTTCTACCGCGTGATCGGGCGCCTGTCGCACACCCCGGTGCCGGCCGACACCGGCGACTATCGCCTGCTGTCGCCGCGCGTGCTGGCCGCGCTGCGCCAGCTGCGCGAACGCCACCGCTTCATGAAGGGGCTGTTCGGCTGGGTCGGCTATCGCCGCGTGGCCCTGCCGTACCGGCGCGGCGCGCGCGTGGCCGGGCGCAGCAAGTTCGGGCTGTGGCGGCTGTGGAACTTCGCCCTGGAAGGCATCACCAGCTTCTCCACCGCGCCGCTGCGGATCGCCACCTACCTGGGCCTGCTCACCGCGCTGGTGGCGTTCTTCGCCGGGATCGCGGTGGTGTTCAAGACCCTGGTGTGGGGCGACCGGGTGGCCGGCTGGCCGACGATGATGGTGGTGATCCTGTTCCTCGGCGGCGTGCAGCTGATCGCGCTGGGCACCATCGGCGAGTACCTGGGCCGGCTGTACGAGGAGGCCAAGCAACGGCCGCTGTACCTGGTCGACGCCTGGCACGCGCCGGCGGGAGTATCCTCGGCCCCACAGTCCGCGGACGGAGGCGTCCATGCGCACGGTACGTCAACTGCTGGCGGAGAAGCCGGCTGAGGTATTCGCCGTAACCCCCGACGCGCCGGTGATCGAGGCGGTGCGGCTGATGGCGGAGAAGTCGATCGGCGCGGTGCTGGTGATGCGTGGCGACGAGCTGGCCGGGATCCTTTCCGAGCGCGACTACGCGCGCAAGATCGTGCTGCAGGGCCGTTCCTCGGCCGATACCCCGGTCAGCGCGATCATGACCGGCGACGTGGTCACGGTCAGGCCCGACACCCCGGTGCCGGCCTGCATGCAGCTGGTTACCGAGCGCCGCATCCGCCATCTGCCGGTGGTCGAGCAGGGCCGGGTGACCGGGGTGATCTCGATCGGCGACCTGGTCAAGGCGGTGATCGCCGACCAGCAGGTCGAACTGGAGCAGCTGCAGCGCTACATCGCAGGCTGAGCGCGCGGCTTCAGCGCGCGTACTTGCCGCCGCAGTCGCTGTCCTCGCCCGGGCCGGTCTCGAAGGTCGCCAGCAGCGCGGCCGGCGGGGTGATGCTGCCCAGCGCCAGGGCGATCGCGCCGCGCACGCCCAGCGCCTTCATGTCCGGGCGGAAGGAGGGATCCTTGAGCGTGCCGCCCAGCCGCAGCGGCGAGCGCAGGCTGAGGATGCTGCGGTCCTTGGGGCGCGGGCGCAGCAGCAGGTCCAGGCTTTCGTCCTTCAGGCTGATCGTGCCCTCGCCGACGATGATCGTGTCGGTGCTGTCGAACGCCAGTGCGCGCGAGGTCATCAGCCCGTCGTCCACGGCGAAGTCGGCGAAGGCGCAGCGGATCGGCACCTGGCGGTCGTCGGTGAGCAGGAACTTAAGCGATTCGGCGATGTCCAGCCCGGCCAGTTCCATCACCAGGTTGCTGACCCGGCCGCGGCCCATGCCCACGGCGACGTCGCCGTCCGCTTGCGCCAGCAGCGCAGCCACCGAGTTGCCGGCGCCGGCCAGCCGCACCTCGCCGCCGATGCGCCCGGCCGTGCCTTGCGCCAGTTCGGCATTGGCGAACAGCTTCGGCAGTTCCAGCCCGCGCAGGCTGGCCTGGAGGCGGGTGCGGATCGGTGCCTTGCGCGCGTCCATGCGGATGTCCGCGCGCACCTTGCCGCCGGCCACGCCGAAATCCAGCGGCTGCAGCCGCAACAGGCCGCCCTGCAGCACCAGGTGCGCGTCCATGTCCTCGATCATCGGCAGGCTGGGGGCGTGGATTGCCTGCGCGCGCCAGCGCACGTCCGCGTCCATGGCGTTGAGCTTGGCCAGGTCGTAGGGCTTGTCGGGGAACAGGCGCGGGCTGGCGGCGCGGCGTGCGGCTTCGGCCGCCTGCTCGGGGTTGGCGGTCTCGTCGCCGCCCGCGGACGGCGGCGCGCCGAGGAAGCCGGCCAGGTCGTCGAAATCAAGCTTGCGCGAGAGCAGCTGCGCGGTGAACAGCGGGCGCTCGCCGGAGGCGTCGATCCGCACGTCGCCGGACAGGTCGCTGTCGCCTACCGTGCCCTTGAAGCCCTCGTAGCGCCACAGCTCGCCGTCGCGGCGCAGGCGACCGTCCAGTGCGTACGGCGGCGAGGGCGGCAGGGCCAGGCCCAGCAGCGGGTACAGTTCCTCCAGGTCGGCGCCGGAGAGCTTCATGCGCAGGTCGAACGTACGGAAGCGGAACGGGTTGGTGAGCGTGCCGCTGGCACTGGCCCGGGTGCGGCCGGCGCGGGCGTCCAGGTCGATCCGGTAGGGGGTGTCGCTGTCGGCCAGTTCCAGCGGCGAGGCGGCCTGGCCCTGCAGCCGGAACGCGGCGCCGCGCCAGTGGCCCTTGCCGGCGACCGCGACCGGCGCCTGGCCGCGGTCGCCGCCTTCGACGCTGTCCAGGGTGATGTCGATGTCCGTGCGCGCGGCCGCGTCGGCAAAGCGCAGGCGGCCGTCCTCGATCCACAGCCGCTCCAGCCGCCAGCGCGGATCCGGATCGGGTTCGTCGTCGCCGTCGCCGAGCTCCCAGTTGCCGCCTTCGCCGTCCGGATCCGTTTCCAGCAGGATGTCCGGGCGCACCGCCCGGATCTCCTTCATCCGCAGGCGCAGCGCCAGCAGCGGCCAGGGCGCGATGTCGACTTCCACCCGTTCGGCCGCGGCCATGCGCGGCTGCTTGGACCAGGCCGCGTTGGACAGGCTCAGCCGGTCGGCGGAAACGGTGATGGTGCGGCCCAGGTCCACGTCCAGGTCGCCGCCGATGCGGAACTCGCGTCCGGTCGCCGCGCCCACCGCGCGCTCGAGCGGGCGCTTGAACCAGTTCCAGTCGAACAGCAGCACCAGCACCAGCAATGCCAGTGCCAGCGCGCCCAGCACGTAGCCGGCCGTGCGCGAGGGCCGCCAGCGGCGCAGGCGGGCGAAGCGCGACGGTGGGGGAGGCGCGCGTTCCATGCGCCCAGTATCGGCGCGCGCCGTGCACGGCACGCGAACGCGGGGGGCGCGCGGGACCTCAGAGCGCGTGCAGGCGCGGCGACAGCACCTGGGCGCTGACGGCGACGAAGTGGCAGACGCTGCCGGCGATCACGAACAGGTGCCAGATCGCATGCGAGTAGGGGATCGACTCGCGGTGGTAGAAGACCGTGCCCAGGGTGTAGGCGACGCCGCCGCCCAGCAGCCAGCCCAGGGTCCAGCCGTCGAGCGAGGACAGCATCGGCTTGGCCGCCACGACCACCAGCCAGCCCATGGCGATGTAGATCGCGGTGGACAGGCGCTTGAAGCGGCCGGTGAAGAACAGCTTGAACACCACCCCGGCCACGGCCAGGGTCCAGATCGCGGCGAACAGGCTCCAGCCCCACGGGCCGCGCAGCCCGATCAGGGTGAAGGGCGTGTAGGTGCCGGCAATCAGCAGGTAGATCGCGCAGTGGTCGAACACCTTCAGCCGGCCCTTGGCCACCGGGTGCTGGATCGCGTGGTAGAGGGTGGAGGCGGTGTACAGCAGCAGCAGCGCCAACCCGAACACGATCGCGCTGGCCAGCTGCCAGCCGTCGCCGTAGATTGCCGCCAGCGTGATCAGCACCGCGCCGGCGGCCAGGGCCGCGGCGGCGCCGAGCCCGTGGGTCAGCGCATTGGCGATCTCGTCGCGCAGCGAGGGCGCGTCCCGGGTGGAGGATGGTGCAGGCGAAGGGGCGACCGGCATGGCGCGCACGTTACTGCAAACCCGCACCGGTTTGCATCCCGTGCGGCGTGGACCGGCCGGCAGCCCGCCAATGGCCGGCCGCCGGCGGCACGGCGTTCAGTCGACGGCCACGCTGTGGGCGTGCTCGCGGGTGGCCAGGAAGCGCACCGACGGCGCGCGTTCCTGCGCCAGCTGCAGGTTGACCCGGGTCGGGGCCAGGTAGACCAGCTCGCCGGCCGCGTCGATCGCCAGGTTCATGGCGTTCTTCTCGCGGAACTCCTCCAGCTTCTTCGCGTCGTCGCACTGGATCCAGCGCGCGGTGGCCACGCCGACAGGCTCGAAGCTGGCGTCCACGCCGTACTCGTCCTTGAGGCGGTAGGCGACCACGTCGAACTGCAGCATGCCGACCGCGCCGAGGATCAGGTCGTTGCTCATCAGCGGGCGGAAGAACTGGGTCGCGCCCTCCTCCGACAGCTGGGCCAGGCCCTTCTGCAGCTGCTTGAGCTTGAGCGGGTCCTTCAGCCGCGCGCGGCGGAACAGCTCCGGGGCGAAGTTGGGGATGCCGGTGAACGACAGCGCCTCGCCCTCGGTGAAGGTGTCGCCGATGGAGATGGTGCCGTGGTTGTGGATGCCGATCACGTCGCCCGGCCAGGCCTCGGCGGCGATCTCGCGATCGGAGGCCATGAAGGTCAGGGCGTTGGCCAGCTTCACTTCCTTGCCGCTGCGCACGTGGAAGGCCTTCATGCCGGCGGTGAAGCGGCCCGAGCACACGCGCATGAACGCGACGCGGTCGCGGTGCTGCGGGTCCATGTTGGCCTGGATCTTGAACACGAAGCCGGTCAGCTTCTCCTCCTGCGGGGCGACCTCGCGGCCGGTGGTGGCGCGCGGCTGCGGCGGTGGCGCGTGCTCGACGAAGAAGTCCAGCAGCGGCTGCACGCCGAAGTTGTTCACGCCCGAGCCGAAGAACACCGGGGTCTGTTCGCCGCGCAGGTACTTGTCCTTGTCGAACGGATCGGCCGCGCCCTGCACCAGCTCCAGTTCCTCGCGCAGGCTGGCGAGCATGTCCGCGCCGATCTTCTCCTCCAGGCCCGGCGCGTCCAGCGACGGGAAGATGGTCGAGTCCTGGCGGGTGAAGTTGCGGCCCGGCTCGTACAGGTGGACCTCGCCGCTGACCAGGTGGACCACGCCCTTCAGGCGCTGGCCCATGCCGATCGGCCAGGTCACCGGCGCGCACTTGATGCCCAGCACGGTCTCGATCTCGTCGAGCAGCTCGATCGGGTCCTTGCCCTCGCGGTCGAGCTTGTTGACGAAGGTCATGATCGGCGTGTCGCGCAGGCGGCACACCTCCATCAGCTTGATCGTGCGTTCCTCCACGCCCTTGGCCACGTCGATCACCATCAGCGCCGAGTCCACCGCGGTGAGCACGCGGTAGGTGTCCTCGCCGAAGTCGGCGTGGCCGGGGGTGTCGAGCAGGTTGACGATGCGGCCCTCGTAGGGGAACTGCATCACCGAGGAGGTCACCGAGATGCCGCGCTCCTTCTCCAGCGCCATCCAGTCGGAGGTGGCGTGGCGGGCGGCCTTGCGGCCCTTGACCGAGCCGGCCATCTGGATCGCGCCCCCGAACAGCAGCAGCTTTTCGGTCAGCGTGGTCTTGCCGGCGTCGGGGTGCGAGATGATCGCGAAGGTGCGCCGGCGCGCGGCTTCGGTTGGGACATCGGACATGGGGGATGGCGCCGGGAGGCGCTGGGTCGGGCAGGAAGCCGGCAATTATACGGGCCGCCGCCGTCGCGGGCCGGGCGTCGCCGCCAGGCCCGCGCGGGCGGGTTCAGTTGCCCAGCCAGGGATGCGGCAGGGCGCGCAGGCGGCGGATGCCGAGCGCCTGCAGGACCAGGCCGGCGACCAGCGCGGCGGCGCAGAGCGGCGGTAGCCAGCGGATCGGCCCGGCCACCTCGTTGGCCACCAGCATGACCGGCTCGCCGAGGACCAGCAGGATCGACAGCACCAGGACCGACCAGCGGCCGGCGTGGCTGTGCAGCGCCACCAGGGTCCAGCCCCAGGCCAGCGACAGGCTGCCCAGGCTCGCCCAGGCCAGCAGCGCGCAATACTCCGCGCTCGCGCCGCTGGCCACGGCGACGGCGAGCACCAGGGCGAGCGCGGGCAGGGCATGGACCAGGACCTGTTTCGCCAGGGCCCTGGCCAGCGCCGGCACCGGCTGCGGCGGCAGGCCCGGCAGCAGCGCCAGTTCGTGCAGGCCCCGGCGTGGCTGCCAGAACAGGACGAGCCGCCGCGCCAATGGGGTCATGCCGTTGGCGAAGACCAGGGTTGGCGCCAAGACCAGGGCCATGTTCAGCTTGCCGCCGACCACCACGGCGCCGAGCAGCAGCCACAGCAGCATCACCATGAGGATCGGTGCCTGCGCCACCAGCAGGTTGCGCGCCGAGTTGCGGCCGAAGCCCGGGCCCAGGGCGATGCCCAGGGCCTGCTCCGGGGCCCGCGCCAGGTCGCGCCCCACCGGGGTGTGCGGGGTCAGGGCGCCGGCCTGCTGGCCGGCGTTCGAGGCGAAAGGAGTGCCGCGGCCGAGTTGCACCGCGACCGGGACCTGCCAGGGCGATCCGCCTTCGGGATCGCGTGGCATCCACAGCCAGCAAAGGGGCAGGCCAGCAGGATCCCCAGCGCGACCATGCCCAGCCCGGCGGGGCTGCGCAGCAGCTCGGCGAGCGCTGCGGCGATGGGTTCCGGCAGCCACCGTGCGAACAGGCCCAGGTTGATCATCAGCAGCATCGTCCACGGCGGCATGCTGGCCCACAGCAACCCGGTCGCCACGCCGATCGCCAGGATCGACGCGGCCATCGCGAAGCCGCCGCCGCTTGCCAGCGCCAGCACCGCGGCCGGCGGCAGCACTGCCAGCGCCATCATGGCCACGCCGGTGGCGATCGCATGGCGCAGCGCATGCGGCAGGCGCAGCCGCGACGCCGCCACGGCCTGGGCGACCAGGCGGCCGCCGGCCAGGAACGACCAGAACGCGGTCAGGCACGCGGCCAGCATGACGGGCACCAGGAGCGCCCGGGGCGAGGGATCGCCCAGCAGCGCCAGCACCAGGCCGATGGCGCTGGCCGCGGCGATGATGGCCCAGGTCCAGCCGCCGGTGGCCACGGCGCTGCGCATCGGGCCGGGCACGCGCAAGACGGTGCGGGGGGTGATCGGGGCGGCGCTCATCCGGCCACCTCGATGAACAGGTCTTCCAGGCCCAGGCGGTCGACGCGCACGCCTTCCACCAGCAGCAGGTCCTGCCAGCCCTTGCGGCCGGCCACGACCAGCTGCAGCTCGCCGCCGGCGGTCTGGCGGCGCACCAGCTCGCCCGGGAGCGCGGCCGGCACGCGTGCGGCCGCGGCGGCCGGCACGTGGATGCGCACGACTTCGTCCTTGACCTCGTCCAGGGCGCGGTCGAGCAGCAGCCGGCCCTCCTGCAGGAAGGCCACCCGCGAGGCGACGCGTTCCAGGTCGCTGACGATGTGGCTGGAGAACAGCACCGTGGTGCCCGAGTCCATGGCCTGGGTCACCAGCTCGCGCAGCAGTTCGCGGCGCGCCACCGGGTCCAGCGCCGAGGCCGGCTCGTCCAGCACCAGCAGCCACGGGCGCGGGGCCAGGCACGCGCCATCGCCAGGCGCTGCGCCTGGCCGGGCGAGAGCTTGCCGATCGGCCGCGACGGGTCGATGTCCCAGCGGCGCAACAGGCCCGCGGCGTGCGCCGGATCCCAGTCCGGATACAGCTGCGACAGGTAGTCGAACAGCTGCCCGACCTTCATCCACGAGAACGCCTGCGGCTGCTGCGGCACGTAGCCCAGGCGCGCCTTGCGCACCTCGTCCAGGGCCAGCGCAGGGGCACCCATCACCCGCGCCTCGCCGGCCTGCGGCCGCAGCAGGCCCAGCAGGCAGCCGATCAGGCTGCTCTTGCCGGCGCCGTTGCGGCCGACCAGGGCCAGCACCTCGCCCTGCGGTACGTCCAGTTCGATCCCGCGCAGTACCTCGTGGCAGCCATAGGCCAGGTGGATGCCACGCGCGGAGAGCGGCATTCCGGTGTCCAGTACGGGTGCGGGCACGGCCAGGGCATTCATGCGTCGTCCTCTTCCAGGAGTTGGCGCAACCGCGCGAGCACACGGTCGACGGGGAGTTCCAGTTCTCGGCTGTGGCGGGCGGCCTCGCGCAGGGCGGGCTCGAGCTGCTGCATGCGTGCGGCCACGCTCCCGATGGGGCGGGCACCGTGGGCCACGACCATGCCCTTCCCGCGCAGGCGCTCCAGCACGCCTTCGGCCTCGAGCTGGCTGTAGGCGCGGGAGACCGTCATCGGGTTGATGGCATGGACCGCGGCGACCTCGCGCACGGAGGGCAGGGCATCGCCCGGGCGCAGGTGGCCGGCGCTGGCGAGGCGCCGGATCTGCTCGGCGATCTGCCGGTAGATCGGGTCCGGCAGCCCCGGGTTGATGTGCAGCGAGGAGGCATCCATGTGTATCAATGCAACAATACACTTGGCCCGTGTCAAGCCATGCAACGCGCGGTGGGCTCGATGGGGGATGCAGTGGGGCCGGGCAGGGCCCGCGCCGGATCAGTGGCCGTCGCTATCGGCGTCGCGGGCGAAACGCAGTTCCGAGGGGCCGGCGAACATGCGGAACGGCACCGATTCCAGGCGCATGCCGCGGTTGACCTGTACCGCGAAGTGCAGGTGCGGGGCGGTGCTGAAACCGGTATTGCCCGACAGGGCGATGCGCTGGCCCTGGCGCACCCGCTGCCCGACCCGCACCAGCACCCCGTCGGCCTTGAGGTGGGCATACAGGGCCATGCTCCCGTCCGCATGCAGGATGCGCACGTAGTTGGCGCGGCCGCCGTAGCGCCCGAGGTCCAGGCCGGTGCCGGCATGGTCCGATTCGACCTGCATCACCACGCCCTCGCGCGCGGCCAGCACCGGGGTGCCCTCGGGCATGGCGAAATCCACCGCGTAGCGGTTCTGCGCGTCGGCATGGCTGAAGCTGCCGCCGAAACCCTGGTCCACCCGCACCCGCGGGTGCTCGAACGGCAGGCGGTATTCGTAGTCCAGCGGGCGTGCGCGCGGGTCGCCCGGCATCTGTTCCAGTACCACGTCGAAGCTGCCGCCGCGGCGCGGGTCGCTGGCATAGAGGCGGGCGACCACCGCTTCGGCATGCGCCGGCACCACCGTGCGCACGGGCATCGCCGGCGCGCTGGTGACGTTCTCGCCCTCGCGCAGGCGCAACACCACCTCCACCGGTCCGGGCAGGCGGTTGCCGGCGCGCACCTCGTGGTGGCTGCCGCGGTCGACCAGACGCAGCTGCACCGGCGGGCCGTCCTCGCCGCGGTAGCGCGGCCCGGCCTCGTTGGCGGCGGCGTCGGCAGGCGGAACCTCGCGGTAATGTCCGGCGCCGCCCTGGTCGCCGCGCCAGAAGCGTGAAGCCCCGGCGGGGCTGGCGCCCAGGGCCAGGCCGGCCAGCACCAGCAACAGCCAGCGCCGTGCGCGTAGCCGCCTCACCGGCTGCCTCCGGCGTGCCGGCCGGCGAGCTGCGGGAGGAGCGGGGCGGGGCGGGCTGGGGGCATGGGCGTGATTATCCGCACGCTTCCGACGCGACGCGCAATTAGTTTCATCTCTGCATCAAGATGAAGCGATTGACACGCCCGGGAGGGGGTGGCAATCTGGCCGCGCCATCGAGACCGGCGGAGGGACAGGCCCTTTGATGCCGGGGCAGCCAGCGGACGCGCAAGCGTTGCGCAACGGTGCCAAATCCTGCGGGGACCTCCGCGTCCACCGGAAGATGGTTCGAACGTGCCGCCAGGCATGTCGAACGCGGGCCGCGCAGGCTCGGTGGCGTGACCTTTCCCGGATCCGCCACGCCCGTGAACACCGCCTCCGCCGCCACCCGCGAACCTCCCTGTACCACCGCCCAGCGCGGCGAGATCGCCGTGGCCCTGCCGATGCGCCATGCCGGCGTGCAGGCGGTGGCGCTGCGCTACGAGCTGCAGGGACCGGCCGACGCACCGGTGGTGCTGGTGGCCGGTGGCATTTCCGCGCACCGCCATGTCTCGGCCAGCGCGCAGTTCCCGGAGAAGGGCTGGGCCAACGAGCTGGTGGCGCCGGGTCGCACCCTGGACCCGGCGCGCTTCCGCGTGCTGGCGTTCGATTACGTCGCCGCCGACGGCCGCCTGGACGTGCCGGTGGACACCGCCGACCAGGCCGATGCCGCGGCGTTGCTGCTGGACGCGCTGGAGATCGGGCGGCTGCACGCATTCGTCGGTTATTCCTACGGGGCGATGGTCGGCCTGCAGTTCGGCGCGCGGCATCCTGCGCGCCTGCGCCACCTGGTGGCGGTCAGCGGCGTGCACCGCCCGCATCCGTACGCCTGTGCCTGGCGCGCGCTGCAGCGGCGCGCGGTGGCGCTGGGCCAGCTGCAGTGCGCCGATGCCGCCGGCCTGGCCCTGGCGCGGCAGTTCGCCATGCTCAGCTACCGCACGCCGGAGGAGTTCGGCGAGCGCTTCGACAGTGCGCCGGAAATCGTCAACGGCCGCGTGCGCTGCGCCGCCGAGGACTACCTCGATGCCGCCGGCGCGCAGTACGTGGCGCGTACCCCGGTCACCGCCTTCCTGCGCCTGTCCGAGTCCATCGACCTGCACCGGATCGATCCGGCCGCGGTGCAGGTGCCGGTCACCGTGGTCGCCGTGGAAGGCGACCGCCTGGTGCCGCTGACCGATTCGGTGAACCTGGTCGAGGGCCTGGCCGGGCGCGGCCAGCTGCGCGTGCTGCGCTCGCCGTACGGGCACGACGCCTTCCTCAAGGAAACCGACCGCATCGACCTCATTCTCGCCGCCGTCCTGCGCGGCACCGGAGCCGCCGCATGAGCACCCAGTCCTTCCCCGCCCCTTCCTCCCCCTGTCGTCCGGCCACCACCGCGGTGCGCGCCGGCATCGACCGCGACACCGCCTACGGCGCGGTGACCCCGCCGATCGTGCTGTCGAGCAACTTCAGCTTCGACGGCTTCGGCAACAAGCGCCAGTACGACTACACCCGCAGCGGCAATCCGACCCGCGACCTGCTGGCCGAGGCCCTGTCCGAACTGGAAAGCGGCGCCGGCGGCGTGGTCACCGCCACCGGCATGGGCGCGATCTGCCTGGTGCTGCACGCGCTGCTGCAGCCGGGCGACCGCCTGGTCGTGCCGCACGACGCCTACGGCGGCAGCTGGCGCCTGTTCAACGCGCTGGCCGCCAAGGGCCATTTCGAGCTGGTCACCGCCGACCTCACCGATCCGTGCTCGCTGGCCGATGCGCTGGCGACCTCGCCGAAGCTGGTGCTGGTGGAGACCCCGTCCAATCCGCTGCTGCGCATCACCGACCTGCGCCTGGTGATCGACGCCGCGCACCGCGCCGGCGCGCGGGTGGTGGTCGACAACACCTTCCTGTCGCCGGCGCTGCAGAAGCCGCTGGCGCTGGGCGCGGACCTGGTGCTGCATTCGACCACCAAGTACGTCAACGGCCACAGCGACGTGGTCGGCGGCGCGGTGGTGGCGGCCGATGCGGAAACCCACCAGCAGCTGGTGTGGTGGGCCAATGCGCTGGGCCTGACCGGCTCGCCGTTCGACAGCTTCCTGACCCTGCGCGGCCTGCGCACGCTCGATGCGCGCATGCGCGTGCACCAGGAGAACGCGGCGGCGATCGTCGCCCTGCTGGACGGGCATCCGGCGGTGGAGAAGGTGTACTTCCCGGGCCTGGCCTCGCATCCGGGCCATGCCGTGGCCGCGCGCCAGCAGGCCGGCTTCGGCGCGATGCTCAGCTTCGAGCTGCGCGGCGGCGAGCCGGCGGTGCGTGCCTTCGTCGACAGCCTGCGCTGGTTCACCCTGGCCGAATCGCTGGGCGGGGTGGAGAGCCTGGTCGCGCATCCGGCCTCCATGACCCATGCGGCGATGACGCCCGAGGCGCGCGCCAAGGCCGGCATCTCCGACGGCCTGCTGCGGCTGTCGGTGGGCATCGAGGCCGAGGCCGACCTGGTTGCCGACGTGGCCGCCGCGCTGGCCGCGGCCGAGGCCGCGATCCCGGCGCAGCCGGAACGGGCCAGCGCATGAGCGCGCTGGCCGGTCCTGGCCTGCAGCCGCCGCGTCCGCGCGCCGCGCCTGCCACGCGGCGCCTGGCACTGCTGGGCACCGGCGCGGTCGGCAGCGCCTTCGTGGCCCGTTACCGGTTGCTGCAGCAGCGCGGCCTGGCGCTGCCGCCGGTGGCGTGGCTGGCGAATTCGCGCGCGGTGCTGAAGGCCGGGCGCGACCTGGAGGCTGCGCTGGCGGTGGCCAATGCCGCGCCGCCGCGCGCGGCCGAACTGCAGGGCTGGGCCGAGGCGGAGGCCCTGCGTCCCGGCGACGTGCTGGTCGACGCCACCGCCAGCGAGCTGGTGGCCAACTGGCATCCGGAGTGGCTGGCGCGCGGGGTCAACGTGGTCACCGCCAACAAGCTGGGCCATGGTGGCCTGCTGGCGCGCTCGCAGGCGATCTGCGAGGCGCAGGCGCACACCGGTGCCAGCTACGGCGATAGCGCCACGGTCGGCGCCGGGCTGCCACTGCTGCGCAGCCTGCGCGGGCTGGTGGCCGGCGGCGACCATATCCATGCGGTGGAAGGCGTGCTGTCCGGCTCGCTGGCCTGGCTGTTCAACCGTTACGACGGCAGCCGGCCGTTCTCGGCGCTGGTGGCCGAGGCCGCCAGCGCCGGCTACACCGAGCCGGATCCGCGCGTGGACCTGTCCGGCGAGGACGTGCGCCGCAAGCTGCTGATCCTGGCGCGCGCCGCCGGCCTGGCGCTGGAGGTGCGGCAGGTGCAGGTGGAATCGCTGGTGCCGCCGGCGCTGGCGCAGTTGCCGGCCGATGCGGTGGCCGCGGCGCTGCCGCAGCTGGACGCGGCGCTGGCCGCGCGCCTGCAGCAGGCGCGCGCGCAGGGCGGGGTGCTGCGTTTCGTCGGCCGCTTCGACGCCGACGGCGCCCAGGCTTCGCTGCAGGTGCTGCCGGCCGCACATCCGCTGGCCGCCGGTGCCGGCACCGACAACCGCGTGGCGATCCGTTCGGACCGCTACCGCGAGCAGCCGCTGCTGATCCAGGGCCCGGGTGCGGGCGCGGAGATCACCGCGGCGGCGCTGCTGGACGACGTGCTGCGCATCGCCGCCTGAGCCGCCGCGCGCGGCTCAGCACTCGATGACGTTGACCGCCAGGCCGCCGCGGCTGGTTTCCTTGTACTTGTCCTGCATGTCGCGGCCGGTGTCGCGCATGGTGCGGATCACCTTGTCCAGCGAGACCTTGTGCTGGCCGTCGCCGCGCATGGCCATGCGCACGGCGTTGATCGCCTTCACCGCGCCCATCGCGTTGCGCTCGATGCAGGGGATCTGCACCAGTCCGCCGATCGGGTCGCAGGTCAGGCCGAGGTTGTGCTCCATGCCGATCTCGGCCGCGTTCTCGACCTGGTTGGGGGTGGCCCCCAGCGCCGCGGCCAGGCCGGCGGCGGCCATCGAGCAGGCCACCCCGACCTCGCCCTGGCAGCCGACCTCGGCGCCGGAGATCGAGGCGTTCTCCTTGTAGAGGATGCCGATCGCGGCGGCGGTGAGCAGGAAGTCGAACACGCCCTGCTCGCTGCTGCCGGGGCAGAAGCGGTCGTAGTAGTGCAGCACCGCGGGGATGATCCCGGCCGCGCCGTTGGTGGGCGCGGTGACCACGCGCCCGCCGGCGGCGTTCTCCTCGTTCACCGCCAGCGCGTAGAGGTTGACCCAGTCCAGCGTGGTCAGCGGATCGCGCATGGCCGCCTCCGGCTTGGACGACAGTTCGCGGTACAGGCCCGGCGCGCGGCGGGCCACGTGCAGGCCGCCGGGCAGGGTGCCCTCGGCGCGGATGCCGCGAGCCACGCAGGCCTGCATCGCGTTCCAGATCGCGCGCAGGCCGTCGCGGATCTCTTCCTCGCCGCGCCAGGCCAGTTCGTTGGCGAACATCACCCGGGCAATGCTCAGGCCGCTGTCGGCGCAGCGCCGCAGCAGCTCCTCACCGCTGGAGAAGGGGTAGGGCAGGGCGGTGTCGTCCGGCACGATGCGGTCTTCGGCCGCCTCGTCCGGGTTGACCACGAAGCCGCCGCCGACCGAGTAGTAGTCGCGCGTGGCCAGCACCGCGCCATCGGCGTCGTAGGCGGTGAAGCGCATGCCATTGGTGTGGAACGGCAGCTTCTGGCGCTTGTTCATCACCAGGTCGCGCTTCTCGTCGAACGCCACCGCATGGCCGGGCGCCAGGCGCACCTTGCCTTCGCCGCGGATGCGCGCCAGCAGGCCGGGGATGGCGTCCGGGTCGACGGTGTCCGGCTGGTGGCCCTCCAGGCCCAGCAGCAGCGCCTTGTCGGTGCCATGGCCGCGGCCGGTCAGGGCCAGCGAGCCGAACACCTCCGCGCGTATCCGCGCCACCTCGGCCACCCGCCCCGGTTCCACCAGCCAGTGGCCGACGAAGCGCGCGGCGGCGCGCATCGGGCCGACGGTGTGCGAGGAGCTGGGACCGATGCCGATCTTGAACAGGTCGAAGGTGCTGACGGCCATCGCGGCAACCACGGGAACGGGCCGTCATTGTATTGGTTGCCGGAGAAACGGACATGACGCGCCGCGGGCCAGCGGCTAAGGTAGCCGCCCAACGCAGCCTCACGGGGATCGGGAATGGGCCTGGTGCTCTACCAGCGCGACGACTGCCACCTCTGCGACCAGGCGCTGGCCGTGCTGGCCGCGGCGCGCGCGCCGGAGCCGCAGAGCGTGTTCATCGACGACGACGCCACGCTGGAGGCGCGCTACGGCACGCGCGTGCCGGTGCTGCGCGACGCCGGCGGGCGCGAGCTGGACTGGCCGTTCGACGTGGCCCGCCTGCGCCAGTGGCTGGCCGGCTGAGCGGCCGCGCGCGGGCCGGTCACGGCTGCTTGAACACCACCTTGGTGCTGACGTTGACCGCGTTGGGGATCAGGTCGGTGTCGGCCCAGTCGCCGCCGCCGACGCCGAAGTCCAGGCGCTGGACCACGGCGCGGCCGGTCAGCACCGGCTGCGGGCCCGAGGCATCCCAGCTGAAGGTCAGGGTCACCGGCTTGCTGACGCCGCGCAGTTCCAGGGTGCCATCGGCGGCGTACTGGCCGTCGGCCAGCTTGCGGAAGCCGCTGGCGGTGTAGCGCGCCTGGGCATGGCGGCCGATGTCGAAGAAGTCGGCGGTGCGCAGGGTCGAGTCGCGGTCGGTGTTGCCGGTGGCCGCGCTGGCCAGGTTGATGCTCACCTCCAGCTTGCCCTCGGCCGGCTTGGCCGGGTCGAAGCGCAGGCGGGTGTTGAACTCGTGGAAGCGGCCGGTAAACAGCTCGCCGTCGTAACGGCTGGCGAAGGCCAGGGTCGAGCCCTCGGCCTGGACGTATTCGCTGGCGATGGCCGGTGCGGCGGCCAGCATTCCAGCCAGCAGGGCGGCGACGGCGGCAGGGGTGGTCAGCATCGGCTTCACGGGGCGTCCTCGCGCGGGGGGTGCGTGGTCATCCGGCGTGGCAGCATCCGCGCCAGGGTTGCATCATGCCTGACGAAATGGTGGTACAGCGCGGCCCCGGCGTGCACCAGCACCAGCAGGACCAGCAGCCAGAACAGCCACTCGTGCCAGCCGTGGGCGGCATCGGCCAGGGCCCGGTCCGGGGCCACCAGCTTGGGCACCTCGACCTGGCCGAACCAGCGGAACGGGCGCAGCCCGCTGGCCGAGTCGTAGAGCCAGCCGGACAGCGGCATGGCCAGGGCCATGCCATACAGCAGCAGGTGCACCACGCCGGCCAGCCAGGCCTGCCAGCGCGGCGTGCCGGGCACCGGGGCCGGGGCGCCTGCGTACAGGCGCCAGCCGATCCGCACCAGCACCAGGGCCAGCACGGTCAGGCCCAGCGACTTGTGCGCGGTGTAGACCCAGAAGTACTTCGGCGAGCGCGGCAGCTCGCCCATCACCAGGCCGACCACGCCGATCAGCAGGATCAGCACGGCGATGGTCCAGTGCAGCAGCTGGCTGATGCCGCCCCAGCGGTCGGTGTTCTTCAGGCTCATGGCTGGACGGGTTCCTCGGGCTCGGGTGGGCGTTCGGGTGGCAGGGGCGACGGCGGCGGGGGCACACCAGCGTCCGCGGGCGGATCGGCTGCGCCTGCCTGGCCCGGCTCCGGCGCGCGGCTGCTGCGCACGGCCTCGGCCTCGATCCGCAGCTCGACCTGGTCGCCAATCATCGTCGGCCAGGCATCCACGCCGAATGCGCTGCGGCTGAGCGTGCCCCGCGCCGAGAACCCGGCGGTGCGCCGGAACGGCGGCATGGGGTGGCGGCGCAGCGCGTTGAAGCTGACCTCCAGCGCCAGCGGCCGGGTCACCCCGCGCAGGGTCAGCTGGCCGTGGACGACGAAGCGGTCGGGCCCCAGCGGCTCGACCCGCTCGGAGACGAAGTGCGCCTCGGGCCAGCGCCCGGCATCGAGCAGGTTGCGCGCCAGGGTGGCGCGGTTCCAGTCCGGGTCGCCCAGGTCCAGGCGCTGCAGCGGCACGCGCACGTCCAGGCGCGCGCTGCTCCAGTCCTCCGGATCGAACTCCAGCGTGCCCTCGCTGCCGGACACCGTGCCCAGCGCCTGCGAGAACCCGGCATGGGACACGGCGAACAGCACCCGGGTATGCACCGGGTCCATGGCATAGCGCGCCGGCGCCGCCGCGGCGGCCGCGGCCAGCAGCCCGCAGGCCGCGAGCAGGGCGGCGGCGGAGCGGGCGACACGGGCGCGGATGGACGGCATCGGCCGCATTCTAGGTGCAGCGGGCGCGGCGTGGCTTGCGCCTGCCTGCCGCCATTGCGACGATTCGTTCCGGGGTTGGCCTCGAGGACACCATGCGGCTGTTGTGGCTGTGCCTGTTGCTGGCGCTGTCCGGTGCCTTGCGCGCCGCGGTGCCCGAATTGCCGCGCTTCCGGGTCCTCGGGCCCGGGGACGGGCTGCCCTCGGCCGTGGTCCCGGCGATCGCCCGCGACCATGACGGTTACCTGTGGGTCGCCACCTGGGATGGCCTGGCGCGCTACGACGGCGTCGGCTTCCGCGTCTGGCAGCACGATCCGGAGGATCCGGCCTCGCTGCCCGGCAACCTGATCCAGGCGCTGTACGTGGACGGCCGCAACCGCATCTGGGTGGCCAGCGAGGGTGGCGGCGTCAGCGTGATGGACACCAGCCGCAGCGGCTTCCGCCACTACCGCAGCGCGACCCACCCGGAGCTGGAGAGCGACGACGTCTTCACCATCACCGGGCGCGGCGACGAGGTCTGGCTGGGCACCTTCGGCGGCGGCCTGTACCGGATCGACGGCGAGGACCGGCTCAAGCGCATGCGCGCGCGAGATCCGGAGATCGACGCCTCGCTGGACCGTGCGGTCATGGGCATCTCCATGGACCCGCAGGGGGAAACCATCCTGGTGGCCACGCTCAACGGCCTGGCCTACTGCATGAACAAGGCCTCGCGGGTGCGGCGCCTGCCGCTGCCCGGGCCCGAGCCGTTCCCGCCGGTGACGGCGCTGTGGCGCGACGGCCAGGCCACCTGGATCGGTACCCCGCACGGCCTGCACCGGATGCGCGACGACGGCACCTGGGACACCCCGGCATGGGCCGAGGAGTTCCGCGGCCGGCGCGCGGTCAGCGCGATGAGCGGCGATGGCCAGGGCGGCTACTGGGTGGCGACCACCGTCGGGCTGTGGCACGTGCCGCGCGGCGGGCAGCCGGTGGCGGTGGGCCACGGCTTCGACGTGCCCGGGCCTAACAGCGTGATCCAGGCCATGCTGCACGACGTGGACGGCGGCCTGTGGGTGGGCCTGCCGGCCCAGGGCCTGGGCTACCTGCGCGCCGACTGGCGCCGCATCGCGGTGCTGGGGCCCGGCCAGGGCTTCGCCGGCGGCGCCTACCGCGTGGTGGCGCCAGCCGTGGGCGGCGGCATCTGGTTGACCGGCAATGCCGGTACCGGCGGCCGCCTGGACACCTCGCGCGCCGAGTTCGCCGAGACCCTCGGCGCCCTCGGCACGGTCAGCCACGCCAGCGTGCGCAGCGCGCTGCAGGACAGCCGCGGCCGGTTGTGGCTGGGGCGCAGCGGCGCCCTGGTGCGGCTGGACGGAAGTGCGTCGCAGCTGTGGACCGCGCAAAGCCCGGTCGACGCGGTGATGGGCCGCGGTCCGCTGGAATGGATCCTCGAGGCGCCCGACGGCACCCTGTGGCTGGCCTTCACCGGCGCCGGCCTGCAGCAACGCAACTCGGAGGGCAAGGTGCTGGCCGAGCTGCGCCCAGGCCGCACCCCGGGCCTGGACAGCGCGGACTTCTCCGCCGTGGCGATCGGCCCGGAAGGCGTGCCGTTGATCGCCGAGGGCGCCTGGATCCTGCGCTGGGAGCCGCGCACCCAGGCCTTCGTGCCGCTGCCGGGGCTGAACCCGCCGGGCGAGGAGGAAACCATCTACGGCTTCGTCCTGGACGGGCCGGACCAGCTGTGGCTGCAGCGCCTGTCCGGGCTGGAGCTGTGGCAACGCCGGCAGGGGCGCTGGACCCGGCAGGCGCGCCTGGGCGTGGCCGAGGGCATCCCGGCGACCGAGGCCACCGGCATGCGCGTGGACGCGCGCAGGCGGCTGTGGCTGGCCACCCGCCGCGGCCTGTTCCGGGTGGACCCGCCGGCCGGCGGGCAGCCGGCGCGGGTGCGCCCGTTCGGCGTGCGCGAGGGCCTGCCCAGCCAGGAGTTCGTCGAACGCGCGATCGCGATCGACGAGGACGGCGTGCTGGTGGCCTCCACCGGCGACGGCTCGCTGCTGCTGCTGGACACCACCCTGCCGGATCCGCCGCCGGTGTCGCCGCGGCTGGTGGTCGACGCCCTGCGCGTGCGCAGCGGCGAGGGCTGGATGGGCCTGCCGCAGTCCGGCGGCTTCACCCTCGGCCCGTACGACCACGACCTGGAAGTGGTGCTGCGCCTGCTGTCCTACGACGACCCCGGCTCGCACCGCTACCGCTCGCGGCTGCTGGGCTACGACAGCGACTGGGTGGAGATGCGTGGCGGCGCGCGCCTGTTCTCGCAGCTGCCGCCGGGCCGCTACCGGCTGCAGCTGCAGGCCTCGCTGGGCCACCACAGCAGCTGGTCGGAAGTGCTGGAGTTCGGGTTCGCGGTGGCGCCGCCGTGGTGGCGCACCAGCTGGGCGCTGCTGGGCGCGCTGTTGCTGGTGCTGCTGGCGATCGTCGGCAGCGCCTGGCTGTACCGGCGCCGGGTGCGTTCACGCAGCCAGTGGCAGCTGGTCATGCACAAGCGCGAGCTGGCCGAGCAGGCGTCGATGGCCAAGAGCCGGTTCCTGGCCACCCTCAGCCACGAGGTGCGCACGCCGATGACCGGCGTGCTGGGCATGAGCGAACTGCTGCTGGAGACGCCGCTGGACGCGCGCCAGCGCAGCTACGTCGAATCCATCCGCCGCGCCGGCGACCACCTGCTGCGGCTGGTCAACGACGCCCTGGACCTGGCCCGGATCGAGGCCGGCAAGCTGCAGCTGGACTCGCAGGACTTCGATCCGCACGCGCTGGCCGCCGAGGTCGGCGGGCTGATGGCGCCGGTGGCCGAGCAGCGCGGCCTGGCCTTCCACCTGCGGGTGGCGCCGGACATGCCGCCGGCGGTGCGTGGCGACCCGGGCCGGGTACGCCAGATCCTGCTCAACCTGCTGGGCAACGCGGTCAAGTTCACCGACCGCGGCGAGGTGGTGCTGGAGCTGGGGCGGATCTCGCCGGAAGGCATCGTGTTCGTGGTCCGCGACACCGGCCCGGGCCTGAGCGAGGAGCAGAAGGCACGCCTGTTCCGGCGCTTCGAGCAGGCCGACGGCGCACGCACCGCCGCGCGCTACGGCGGCAGCGGCCTGGGCCTGGCGATCTGCAAGGAACTGGCGCTGGCCATGGGCGGGCGGATCGACGTCGACAGCGCGCCCGGGCGCGGCACCGCGTTCCGGGTGCAGCTGCCGCTGCCGAACGCGCCGGCGCCCGAGGCCCCGCCGCGTCCGGCGCCGGCCCCGGAGCGCACGCGGCGGCCGCTGGACCTGCTGCTGGTGGAGGACGACGCCACCGTGGCCGAGGTCATATGCAGCCTGCTGCGCGCGCGCGGGCACCGCGTCGCCCACGCCCCGCATGCCCTGGCGGCGCTGGCGGACGTGGCGGTGGCGCACTTCGACGCGGCCTTCCTGGACCTGGACCTGCCGGGCATGAACGGCATGGCCCTGGCCCGGCAGCTGCGCGCGCAGGGCTTCGCCTCGCCGCTGGTCGCGGTGACCGCGCGTGCCGACGGGGAGGCGGAGCAGCTCGCCCGCGCGGCCGGTTTCGACGGCTTCCTGCGCAAGCCGGTGACCGGCGAGATGCTGGCCGCGGCGATCGCCGCGGTGCTGCCGGAACCGGCGGAGGCCTGAGCAATGCGCGGGCGCTGGCCGGCGCGGGGCGTGCTGGCGGCGCTGCTGGCCTGGGCGCCGGGCGCGGCCACCGCGGAAAGCGCACCGCCGCCGCTGCTGGGCGGGCTGATCACCCAGACCCGGGTGCTCTACCCGCTGCAGGTCGGGGAATGGAAGGCGAGCGGGGAAACCCGCTACCCGGACCAGGGGCTGGGGGTTTCGGTGCGCTACGTGTCCGCTGACTCCTGGCTGGACCTGTACGTCTACCCGGCCGGACCGGCCGCCGCCTACCGGCTGGACGAGCTGGCCGCGCACGAGCGTGGGCAGATGCTGCAGGCCGGCCACAGCCTGGGCTCGCCCGCGCACGCCGAAGCGCTGCAGGCGCTCGAACTGCCCGGCGAGGATGGCCGCGGGCGCGAGCCGGCACGGGCGGTAGCGGTGGCATACCCGCGCCAGCGGCTGGGTTCGGTGATGTTGCTGTTCGCCCGCAACCTTTACCTGGTCAAGGCGCGCGCCAGCGCCCCGGCGAGGGTGCCGCCGGAGCAGCTGCTGGAGCGGGTGCGGGAGTTCATGGGCGAGGTGTCGGCGCAGCTGCGCATCCGCAGCACCGGGGCCTGCTGGCTGCCACAGCGGGTGGAGCTGGTCGACGTGCTGCCGGATCCGGAAGCGCCGCCGGTACTGGCCAGCTATCGCGGCGACACAGCCGCGGCGCCGAGCGCGGTGGCGCTGGTCGACGCTGCGCAGGTCCTGCACCAGGAAGCGGCGCGTGCCGGCGAGCTGGCCGCCGCACTGGCCGCGGCCGTGTACCCGGGCTGCGTCGCGCCGGAGGCGATCGAGCCGCAGGTGCCGCCGCACCTGCGCGAGATCCGGATCGAGTACCTGGCGCCGGCCGACCGCCGCGCTGCGCCCAAGGCGCCGTCGTTGGGGCGGCCGCGGCTGCGCAGCCGCGGCACCGGCTGAGGCCGGTCAGCGTGCGCTGTGCGCGTGCACCGCCTCGACCAGGGCCAGCACGTGCTCCGGGTCCATGTCCGGCGACATGCCATGGCCGAGGTTGAACACGTGGCCCTCGCGCGAGCCGCCGTTGCCCTCGGCATAGCTGTCCAGCACGCGCGCGGCCTCGCGGGCGATGACCTCCGGACTGGCGTACAGGGTGGCCGGGTCGAGGTTGCCCTGCAGCGCGACCTGGCCGCCGGTGCGGCGCGCGGCCTCGCCCAGGTCCACGAGCCAGTCCACGCCCACCGCGTCGGTGCCGGTGGCGGCCAGCGCCTCCAGGTATGCCGCGTTGCCCTTGCCGAACAGGATCAGCGGGGTGCGGTCCTCGCCCTCGCCGCGCTGCAGCTCGCGCGCGATGCGCTGCAGGTAGGGCAGGGAGAACTGGCGGTACAGCGTCGGCGAGAGCACGCCGCCCCAGGTGTCGAACACCTGCAGCGCCTGCGCGCCGGCGGCGCGCTGCGCGGCCAGGTAGGCGATGACCGCGTCGGTGACCACGCCCAGCAGCTTGTGCAGCAGCTCCGGGCGGTTGAAGGCCATGGCCTTGATCGTCGCGTAGTTGTCGCTGCCGCCGCCCTCGACCATGTAGCAGGCCAGGGTCCAGGGGCTGCCGGAGAAGCCGATCAGCGGCACCGCGCCGGCAAGCTCGCGGCGGATCACCCGCACCGCGTCCATCACGTAGCGCAGTTCGGTCTCCATGTCCGGCACCGCCAGGCGGGCCACGTCGGCCTCGTCGCGCACCGGCCGCTCGAACTTCGGGCCCTCGCCCTCGGCGAAGTACAGGCCCAGGCCCATGGCGTCGGGCACGGTGAGGATGTCCGAGAACAGGATCGCCGCGTCCAGCGGGAAGCGGCGCAGCGGCTGCAGGGTGACCTCGCAGGCCAGTTCCGGGGTCTTGGCCATGGCCAGGAAGCTGCCGGCGGCGGCGCGGGTGGCGCGGTACTCGGGCAGGTAGCGGCCGGCCTGGCGCATCAGCCACACGGGGGTGCGGTCCACGGGCTGCCGGCGCAGGGCGCGCAGCAGGCGGTCGTTGGCGAGGATTTCGGACACTTCGGAACCTTGGTGCGGGAAGGAGGGAGGCGCGCTCAGGCCCGCCGCGGGGCGTCGGCGCCGCTGACGAACATCACCTGGAAGCCGCGCTTGATCTGGGCGTCGCGGGCCTTCTCGAAGGCGGCGATGGCTTCGTCCTGGAGCAGGTACTGCTCGCGCCGCAGCTGCGACTTGCCGCCGATCTGGCCGCTCTCGCGCAGCAGCTCCCAGCCGCCGAACAGGTCCGGCTGCAGGGTCAGCTGCAGGTAACGGGGGGCTTCGCCCGGCGCCGGGCGCTGCTGCAGGAGGATGCGCATGGGACCGGATTGTAGCCGGTGCCGGGCCGGCGTCCGCGCAAAGCCCGGCAGCCGGCCTCAGCCGTCCCGCAGCAGGGCCAGGACCGCGGCCTCGTCCACCTCCGGGACCACCTCGGCGCGGCCGATCCCGCGCCACAGCACCAGGCGCAGGCGCCCGGCCACGTTCTTCTTGTCCAGGCGCATGCGCGCCAGCAGCGCTTCCGGCTCCAGCCCGGCCGGGATCCGGGTCGGCAGGCCCAACGCCTCCAGCAGCCTTGCCAGGCGCGCGGTGTCCTCGTCCGGAGCCATGCCCAGCGCCGCCGACATGCGCGCGGCCAGCACCATGCCGACCGCGACCGCCTCGCCGTGCACCAGCGCCGCGCTGCCGCCGCCGGAATAGCCCTGCTCGGCCTCGATCGCGTGGCCGAAGGTGTGGCCCAGGTTGAGCAGGGCGCGCTCGCCCTTCTCCAGCGGATCGCGCTCGACGATCGCCGCCTTGTGCTCGCAACTGCGGGCGATGGCCTCGGCCAGGGCTTGGTCGTCGCCGGCCAGCAGGGCGTCGCGCTGCGCTTCCAGCCACTGGAAGAACAGCGGGTCGCCGAGGGCGCCGTACTTGACCACCTCGGCCAGCCCGGCACGCAGCTCGCGCGGCGGCAGGGTGCGCAGGGCGGCGGTGTCGGCCACCACCGCGCGCGGCGGATGGAAGGCGCCGACCAGGTTCTTGCCCTGCGGGATGTCGACCGCGGTCTTGCCGCCGACCGAGGAGTCGACCATCGACAGCAAGGTGGTCGGCAGCTGCACGCAGTCCACGCCGCGCATCCAGCAGGCCGCGGCGAAGCCGGCCAGGTCGCCGACCACGCCGCCGCCAAGTGCGAACACCGCCGCGTCGCGGGTCGCGCCCAGCGCGGCCAGTGCGTCGAACACGCCGGCGAGCGTGGCGAGGGTCTTGTGCGATTCGCCGGCCGGGATCACGTGGGTGGCGATCGCCAGCTCCGGGCGCGCGGCGCGCAGCGCCGCTTCCACGCCGGCCGCGTACAGCGGCGCGACCTGGCTGTCGCTGACCAGCAGCACGTGGCGGCCGCGCGCGTGCGTGGCCAGCGCCGTGCCGTCCTGCAGCAGGCCCGGGCCGATGCTGATCGCGTAGGGATGGCTGCCGCCGACCTGGACCGTGCGCGCGGCGCTCATGCGGCGACCCCGCTGATGGTCCACGACTCGGCCAGGCGCAGCGCCAGGCGGGTGGCGGCCTCGACCGCGGTGAGGCCGTCGGTGTCCATCACCAGGTCGGCGACTTCGCGGTACAGCGGCTCGCGCGCGGCCGCCAGCCCGCGCAGCACCTGCTCGCGGTCGCCGCGCTGCAGCAGCGGCCGGCTGCGATCGCGCGCCAGCCGCTTGAGCTGCGATTCCACGCCCGCGCACAGGTAGACCACGAAGCCGCGCTCGCGCATCAGCTGGCGGTTGCCGGCGGCGAGCACCGCGCCGCCGCCGGTGGCCACCAGCAGCCCGTTGCCGGCCAGCAGCTCGGCCAGCACCGCGCTTTCGCGCTCGCGGAAGCCGGCTTCGCCGACGTGGTCGAAGATCGCGCTGATGCTGGCGCCGGTGCGCTGTTCCAGGTAGCTGTCGGCGTCGACGAACTGCAGGCCGAAGCGGTCCGCCAGGCGGCGGCCGATCGACGACTTGCCGGCGCCCATCGGGCCGACGAGCACGAGGTTGGGGGCTGGATTCATGGCGACCGATGCTAGCAAAGGCGCTCGGTCACGGCTGAAACGAAGGCGCGCGGCTAGTCCGGGTAGCCGGCCAGTGCCTGCAGTTCCATTGCGATCATCAGGTGCAGTTCGTCCAGGGTGGTATCGAGGCTTTCGCCGTGGCCTGCCATGTGCCGTGTCAGCAGCGCCGCCAGCAAGTGCCCCATCGTTTCAGGGTCGCGTTTCCAGGCGATCGCGACCGCTTCCGGAAGCAGGCTTTCCCAGTCGTGCACGGGGGGCACGCCTGGCGGGGCCGGCACGGAGTGGGGGCGAGGCCGCGACGCGAGCAGTGCAAGGGCCGAGTCCGTGTCCATGGCGGGAGGATGACTGGGAACTGCGTCGTCGTTCCATGCGAATCCTCGCAAAGGATGTTTGCGCGGCGCGAAGGCGGGGGCGGGGAAGCATTCGTCCATGTGGCTGTCCATTGCTCTGTGCATGCCCCGGGGGAGGGGCGGATCCGGTGTCGTCAGCGCCCGCGCGTGGGCCGCGGCGGGCGCGGGGCCACGCCGGGCGCGGTGGTGCGCACGGCTGCGGTGCCGCGGGCCTGGCTCAGGGGATCAGGCCGTTCTCGCGGGCGTAGGCGTAGATCTCCAGGTCGTTGTGCAGGCCCAGCTTGTTCATCGCGCCGACCTTCTGGTGGCTGATGGTCTTGACGCTGCGGTTGAGGTGGCGGGCGATCTCCGAGACCGTCATGCCCGAGGCGAACAGGCGCAGGACCTCGGTTTCGCGCCGCGACAGCGGCGTCGTGCCGGCGTCGCTGCGCAGGTGCGCGTCCAGGGCGGCGCGCACGCCGGCGCCGACGTAGCGGCGTCCGTTGGCCACCGCGCTGATCGCCACGGTCAGCTCGGACAGCGCGTCGGACTTGTCCAGCAGGCCGCGCACCCCGGTGCCGAGGATCGCCTGCAGCACGTTGCCGTTGTTGGCCATGGTCAGCACCACCACCGGCAGCTGCGGCCAGTGCGCGCGCAGGCGCGAGAGCATGGCCAGGCCGTCGGCACCGTCGCCGCCGGGCATGATGAAGTCGGTCAGCAGCAGGTCGGCCTCGGCCTGGCCGAGGGCCTGGAACAGCGCGCCCGGACTGCCGGCCTCGGCCACGACCTCGGCGCCCGCGCTGGATTCCAGCAGCAGGCGCAGTCCGGCGCGGACCACCGGATGGTCGTCGGCAAGGATGATGCGCAGCTTGTTCATTCGGGGCGGACCTTTCCGTGGTCGTGGCGCCTTCAGCGGCGCGCCGCGAGTGCGGGCCCGGGCGGGCCGAGGCTTTGCAGCAGTTCCTCCAGCCAGCGCACGTGGCGAAGCACCGCTTCGCGCCGCGCGGCCGGCGTGGCCGGCGCCGCCGGGGCGCCTCCCCCGGGCGGTTCGCCGACCAGCCGCAGCGATCCGGAAATGCGGTGCAGCAGTTCGGACTGGGTACGAGTGTCGCCGCGCGCGAGCGCCTGGTCCAGAGCCTCCAGGTCGGCGCGGCAGGTTTCCAGCAGCCCGTGCAGGATCTCGCGCACCTGGCGCACCGAGCCGAACGCGTCCATCAGCAGCGCCAGCTGGCGGTAGGCCGCGCTGCCGACGGCCGGCTGCGGCTCGGCCGCCGGTTCGGCCGGGACCGGGGCCACGTGCAGGTGGCGCGCCAGCTTCAGTTCCAGTTCGTGCAGCTGCACCGGCTTGGCCAGGAAATCGTCCATCCCGGCCTCCATGCACTTGCCCACGTGCCCGGGCAGGACGCTGGCGGACAGGGCGATGACCGGGATCCGCGCCAGGCCGCGCTCGCGCTCGTCCTGGCGCAACTGCCGGACCAGCGCGTAGCCGTCCACTTCCGGCATGTGGCAATCGGTGATCAGCAGGTCGTAGTGCCGCGCCGCCAGCGCCTCCAGCGCCGCGCGGCCGTCGTCGACCACCTCGTGCGGGTAGCCCAGGCGCTGCAGCTGGCGCGAGATCACCGCGCGGTTGATCGGGTGGTCCTCGGCAACCAGGATGCGCACCGCCGCCCGGCTCACCGGCGCGACCCCGGCCGCTTCCGGCTCCGGCAGCGCCAGCGCGGCGCGGCAGGCGCGTTCCAGGTTGCGCGACAGCAGCGGCGCCACCGGCAGCACCACGCAGCCTTCCGGGGCATTTGCCGGCTCGCGCGGATCCTGCAGGCAGACATGGGCCACGCCCGGCGGCAGGCGTCCGTCGCGTACCAGCGGCGCGTCGACCAGGAACAGGTCGGCATCGCCGGCATGCAGCTGCTCCACGCCCGAAGGGGTGGCCTCCAGCGGCTGCAGGCCCAGCGCGGCCAGGCCCTGGGCCAGGGCGTGGCCGGTGCGCGGATCGCGGGTGCAGGCCAGCGCCACCCGCCCGCTCAGCTCGGGCAGCGGCATGCGCGGGCGTTCCACCGGCAGTTCCAGTTCCAGGCAGGCCAGCCCGCCTTCGCCCTCGACCCGCGACAGCAGCAGTTCGCCGCGCATCAGCCGGACCAGGTGGTGGCAGATCGCCAGGCCCAGCGCCAGGCCGCCGGGACGCGCGGTGTCATCGCGGCGCGGAGCGCCGGTGGCGGGCATCGGCAGCGCGGCACCGCCATCGCCGGAGTCGGATACCGACAGGCGCAGGCGCTGGACGTCGCCGGCATCGGCCAGCACTTCGGCCTGCAGCTCCACCTGGCCGCCGCCGCTGGCGCGCACTGCGCTGGCCAGCAGGTAGGCCAATACCTGGCGCAGGCGCCCGGCGTCGCCGCGGTAGGCCGCGGCCAGGCGGCGGTCGGCGCTGGCATGCAGGCGCAGGCCCTTCTCGGCGGCGGGCGCGGCGGCCGCGGCGACCACGTCGTCCAGCAGGTCGCGCAGGTCGAACGTGCCCTGGTCCAGCTGCAGCTCGCCGGCCTGCAGGCGGGAGAAATCGAGGATGTCGCCCATGATCTCCAGCAGGCTTTCCACCGATTCCTCGAGCATGCCCAGCATGTGCACCTGCTCCTGGTTGAGCGGGGTGTGCGCGAGCAGTTCGACGATGCCCAGGGCGCCGGCGATCGGCGTGCGGATCTCGTGGCTGACCAGCGACAGGAAGGTGCCGGCGGTATGGGTGGCGGCCTCGGTGGCGCGGCGTGCCTCGTACAGGTCGGTGACGTCGGCCAGGGTGCCCAGCAGCGCGCTGACGCCGTGGCGGCCGCGCACCGGGTGCAGGCGCAGGCGCAGCTTGCGCGCCGCGTCGGGGCCGCTGTGGTCGATCTCGCAGGCGACCGGCTCGCCGGACTGGTGCAGGCGGCTCTCGGCCTGCATCAGCACCTCCGCGTCCTTGCCGTGCACCTGCCGCGAGGTGGCCAGGGTGCGGCCGAGCACGTCCTCGCGCCGGCAGTGGTAGTGGGCTTCGAAGGCCTGGTTCACGGCCAGGTAGCGACCGTCGCCATCCTTGAGGAAAGCCACGCAGGGCACGGCCTCCAGCAGCGCGGTCGCGTCCGGCAGTCCCGGCAGGCGCTGGCGCTGGCGGCGCCAGGCCAGCCAGCCGAGGGTCGCCAGCACGCCGGCAAGCAGGCCGGCGAGGACGCAGCCAAGGGCGAGGATGGGGGTATTGCCGGACGCCGTTGCCGCCAGCACCGGGCCGGGCATCAGGGCGGTGCCGGCGAGGGCCAGGCGGCAGCTGCGGGGAAAAGGCGTCCGGGCCCTCGGGCCCGGACGGGCCGCCATCGTGGATGCCCCGGGGGAGTGGGCGTTTCCGGCAGGGGGCGGCCAGGACAGTGGGGACGCGGGACGGCACGACGGACAGCCGGCACCGTGGCGCCCGACGGGCTGGCCCAGCTCCGTGCTACCGCTCCGTTCCCCCATGGGGCAGGAATGTCCCGCGCCCCGCGCATACGCGACCATCAGACGAATCCGAAATTGGACAGGCCGCCCGGTGGCCAATCTACGCTGCCGGCGCGGGCGCATCCTTAACGCGGCGGGCGTGGTCGAGCCGGAGCACCGCGTCGGCCAGGCCGGGCAGGGTGCGCAGGGCCTGGCGGCTGACCCGCTCGTAGTGCTGGACGAAGCGCTCCAGCGCCGGGCGGTCCATGCCGCGGCGGCCGCTGGCGGCCTGCAGCGCCTGTTCCTGCTGCCAGCGCCACGCGTACACGGCCTGGAAGTCCGGCGGCTGCAGGAACCACAGCCGGTCCAGCCGCGCCCACAGCGCCGGGTAGTCGCGTGCCAGCGCGGTGTTGCAGTAGCGGCGCCAGGTGCCGTCCGGGTCCTCGCGCGCCTCCAGCGCGTTGACCGGCTCCACCAGCGCGGCGTTGTCCTCGGCGGGCACGCCCAGACACCAGCCCTCCAACACCAGCAGGTCCAGCGGTCGTTGCGGGCGCGGCCAGCGCTCCGCCGGCAGGCGGTCGTCGGCCAGCTTGTCGAAGCGCGGCAGCGGCACCGTGCGACCGGCGCGCAGGGCGTCGATCGTGGCCAGCGCCAGGGCCAGGTCGTGGGTGCCGGGCGGGCCGCGGGTGGCCAGCAGCGGGTGTACCCCAGCCGCCAGGCGCTGGCGCGCGGCGCGGTCCAGGTAGACGTCGTCCAGCGACAGGCAGGCGGCGGACAGCCCGGCGGCGGCGGCCTCCGCCACCACCTGCGCGGCCAGGGTGGACTTGCCGCTGCCCTGCAGGCCGCTGATCCCCAGCACCTGCAGGCCCGGGCGCGCGGGCACCGAGGCCAGCACGGCGCGGACCAGGGCTGCGGGGAAGCCTGCGGTGTGCGCGTCGCTGTCCATGGCGCCACAATACCGGCCCCTGCCGCGCATGGAGCCGCCATGACCGATCCGCTGTACGCCGAGGCCCTGCAGACCTTCGGACAACTGCTGGAGGAGGCGCGCGCCAGCGGCATGGCCGATCCCAATGCGATGACCGTGGCCACCGCCGACGCCCAGGGCCGGCCCCACGCGCGCACGGTGCTGCTCAAGGCCCACGACGAGCGTGGCTTCGTGTTCTACACCCACCTGGACAGCCCCAAGGGCCGCGACCTGCGCGCCAACCCGCACGCCGCGCTGCTGTTCCTGTGGCGGCACCTGCGCGAGGCGGGCGTGCAGGTGCGCATCGAAGGCGAGGTCGGCCAGGTGGACGCCGCCGAGGCCGATGCCTATTTCGCCAGCCGCCCGCGCATGAGCCAGCTTGGCGCCTGGGCTTCGCGGCAGTCGCAGACCCTGGGCTCGCGCGCCGAGTTCGAGGCCGCGCTGGCCGAGGCCGAGGCGCGCTTCCGCGACGGCCCGGTGCCGCGCCCGCCGGGCTGGAGCGGGTTCCGGGTGGTGCCGCGTTCGTTCGAGTTCTGGTACGGCGCCGGCTTCCGCCTGCACGAGCGCTGGAGCTACGAGCGCGGCGGGGACGGCGCCTGGTCCAAGCGGATGCTGCAGCCATGAACCTGCAGCTGCGCGTGCGCCCGCCGCGCAAGGCCGACCTGCCGGCCTGGGCGGGGATGCGCGCTGCGCTGTGGCCGGAGGTGGACCCGGAACTGCTGGCCAGCGAGGCCTCCGACCTGCTGCACGCGGCCGACGGCGGGATGTTCGTGGCCGAGGTCGGCGGCGAACTGGTGGGCCTGGCCGAGGCCTCGCTGCGGCACGACTACGTCAACGGCACCACCAGTTCACCGGTGGGCTTCCTCGAGGCCTGGTACGTGGCGCCGGCCTGGCGTGGCCGTGGCGTGGGCCGCGCCCTGCTGCGCGCGGTGGAAGGCTGGACGCGCGCGCTGGGCTGCACCGAGCTGGCTTCCGACGCGCTGCTGGACAACACCGCCAGCCACGCCGCACACCGCGCCTGCGGCTTCGTCGAGACCGAGCGGGTGGTGTACTTCCGCAAGCGGGTGGGGTGATGGGGCCGCGCCGCATCGTGTGCCTCACCGAGGAGCCGACGGAGACCCTTTACGCGCTGGGCGAGCAGGACCGCATCGTCGGCATCAGCGGCTTCACCGTGCGCCCGCCGCAGGCGCGGCGCGAGAAGCCCAAGGTCAGCGCATTCACCAGCGCCAGGGTCGAGGCGATCCTGGCGCTCAGGCCGGATCTTGCGATCGGCTTCTCCGACATCCAGGCCGACATCGCCGCCGAGCTGGTGCGGCGTGGCGTGGAAGTCTGGATCGCCAACCACCGCAGCGTCGACGGCATCCTCGACTACATCCGCCGCCTCGGTGCCCTGGTCGGTGCCGCGGCAAAGGCCGACGCCTGGGCCGGCGAGCTGCGGCGCGGCCTGGATGCGGCGCGCGAACGCGCGCAGCAGCGGGGCGTGCGGCCGCGCGTCTACTTCGAGGAATGGGACGAGCCGCTGATCACCGGCATCCAGTGGGTGGCGGAGCTGGTGCGCATCGCCGGCGGCGAGGACGTCTTCCCGGAGCTGTCCGCGCAGCCGCTGGCGCGCGACCGCATCCTGGCCGATCCGGCGGTGGTGGTGGCGCGCGCGCCGGACATCATCCTCGGCTCCTGGTGCGGCAAGAAGTTCCGTCCGGACAAGGTCGCCGCGCGCCCGGGCTGGGATGCGATCCCGGCGGTGCGCGACGGCGAGCTGCACGAGATCCGCTCGCCGCTGGTCCTGCAGCCGGGGCCGGCTGCGCTGACCGATGGCCTGGCGGCGATCGAGGCGGTGCTCGATGCCTGGGCGCGGCGCTGCGCCGGCTGAGCCTCAGCCGCGCTCCAGTGCGGCGGCAGTGGCCGCCATGCGCGGGCCCAGCCAGCAGTAGGAACCGACCGGGGTCAGTCCGGCCTGCTGGAACTTCCTGCGGTACCAGCTGGCCTTGCGCGGCTGGAAGCCTTCGGTATCGCCCTCGAATTCGTCCTCGGCGGTGAACGCCTCGAGGAAGGCCACGCCGCCGCACAGCTCGGCCAGGCCGGGCAGGCCCCGGCCGAGCTCGCGCGTGGGCAGGTAGTGGATCACGTCCGCGCACACCAGCAGGTCCACCGGCGCGCACGGGCGCAACCATTCGAAATCGCCGAAGCGGGCCAGGTGCAGGTTGCGGCGTGCGCCGTGGCGGGCGACGGCGTACTCACTGGAATCGAAGCCCAGGTAGCTGGCCTTCGGCCGCAGCTTCAGCAGCGGCGCGCGCCAGGCGCCTTCGCCGCAGCCGATGTCCAGCACCGTGCGGATGGGGCGCTCCAGGTAGTACTCGGCAGTGGCCACCGCCAGCGCCACCTTGCGCTCGAGCCGGCGCGGGTCCTGGATGTGGTGCTGCCGGTACCAGCGGTCGAAGTAGGCGCGGTCGTAGGTCTTGGTCATGGGTTCGGGAGCGTGGCGGGGAGGGGCGCAGGCGGAATCCGAAGCAACGGGACCGGGCGTGGCAGTCGCCGTCGCCGCTTGCGCCAGGCGCCGCAGTTTAGGGGTTCCGGCCCCGCGACACCCGCCGATGGCAGGTCCGGCGGCTTCCGGCAGGCGGCGGATCCCCGGCAAGGCCGGAGCCGATATGCCGCGCCACGCACCGGGTTCGACGCCACGCGCGCGATGGCCGACAATCCGCGCATCCCAACCGCAGGTGACGCGCATGTATTCGGCCTATCTCTGGGTGAAGTCCTTCCACATCCTGTTCGTGGTGGCCTGGATGTCGTCGGTGTTCTACCTGCCGCGGATCCTGGTCAACGTGGCCGAGGCCGGCGACCAGGCAGCGGTGCGCGAGCGCCTGCTGCTGATGGGGCGCCGCCTGTACCGCTTCGGCCACAACATGTTCGGGCTGGCCTTCGTCGCCGGCCTGGTGTTGTGGCTGGGCCACCGCGTGGTCGGCGGCTTCCCCACCATGGTCGGTTCGCCGGCCGGCTGGCTGCACGCCAAGCTGGCCCTGGTCGTGCTGCTGGTGGTCTATTACGTGCTCACCGGGCGCTGGCTGAAGAACGCCGCCGCCGGCAAGCCGCTGGCCTCGGCGCGCGCGCTGCGGGTGTTCAACGAACTGCCGGTGCTGGTGCTGCTGGCCATCGTCTGGCTGGTGCTGGCCAAGCCGTTCTGAGCCGGTCCCGGACCGGACACCCGCAAAGCAGGCGGGCCGCTTCGCAGGAAGCGGCCCGTCGCGTTTTCCGGCTCAGTCCTTGCGGCGGAACTGCTCCGGCTGCGGCAGTTCCACCGGCACGCCGTTGGCGTCGCAGGTGCCGGCGGCGCACAGGCGCTCGCGCAGCTTCGGGGTGGCCTGCACGATCAGGTGGAAGATCGTGTTCTGCTCGAGGGTGCCGCGCACCGCCTCGCTGCCCGGGCCGCGTGCCCAGATGCCCACGTCTTCGCCGCCGTGCGATTCGGACTTCAGCGGCACCAGCGCCTCCTGCATGTAGTCCGGATGGGTGGTGTCGACCTGGGTCAGGTCGGGGCGGCCCTGCGCCGGCTGCGAGGACGAGGGGTTGTGCGGATAGGTCTTCGGACCGGCCGGCTGGCGGTTGCTGGCGCCGGTGTGGCCGGGGCCGTTGGCATAGCTGAGGGTGGTGTAGGGCAGGCCGGTGTTGTCCAGGGCGTAGGCGCCGGGCTTGCCGTCCTCGCCGGGCGCGTCGCGGACCTTGTCGAGGATCGGGTTGCCGCGGGCCGGGTAGCCGACGAAGTTCAGCGAGTGCGAATGGTCGGCGGTGACCAGGATCAGGGTGTCCTCGGGCGAGGTCATTTCCGCAGCCACGCGCACGGCCTCGGACAGGGCCACGGTCTCGTCCAGGGCGCGGAAGGCGTTGCCGTTGTGGTTGGCGTGGTCGATGCGCGCGCCCTCGACCATCAGCACGAAGCCGCCCGGCTCGCGCGACAGGCGCCGGATCGCCTCGGCGGTCAGCTCGGCCAGGGTGGGCTCGGCGGCGCGGTCCTTCTCGTGCTCGAACTGCATGTGGTCGTGCTCGAACAGGCCCAGCACCGCCGGGGCGTCGGCCGCGGCCTGCAGCTGCTGCCGGTTCCACACGTACACGCCGCCGGGGTGGGCGGCCTTCCATTCGGCGACCAGGTCGCGGCCGTCGCGGCGCAGGCCGGTCTTGTCCGGATATTCGGGGTCGGGCGTGCCGGCCGGCAGGAACTGGCTGCGGCCGCCGCCGAGCATCACCTTCGGGCCGGGGCCGTACGGGGTGGAGACCATCTGCCGGGCGATGTCGATGCAGCCCTGGGCATGGGCCTCGGCCGGCATGGCCGCGTCGTTTTCCCAGTTGCGGTCGGGCGCGTGCGCCCAGGTCGCGGCCGGGGTGGCGTGGGTCAGGCGCGCGGTGCTGACGATGCCGGTGGCCATGCCCGCGGCGTCGGCCAGGTGCAGCCAGGTCAGGCGCTGCTTGCCGAGGCTGTCGGCGCAGTCGTTGCGCTTGCCGGCGGACACGCCGATCGCGCCCATGTGGGTCTTCACGCCGGTGGTGATGGCGGTCATGGTGCCGGCCGAGTCCGGCGTCTGCGCGTCGACGTTGTAGGTCTTGCTGAAGGCGGTGTGCGGGAAACGCTCCCAGCTCAGCAGGTTCTCCTCGCCCGGGCCGCCCTTGCGCTGGCCCTCGAGGATGCGCGCGGCGGCCACCGTGGTCAGGCTCATGCCGTCGCCGAGGAACAGGATGACGTTCTTCGCCTTGCCCGACATGGCGCCATTGGCCGCGGCGGCCGCGGCGCCGTTGCGGTACCACCACTGCGGGGTCTCGCCATCGGGATGGGCGATGGCCGGAACCTGCACCCGCGGTGCGCTGGCCGGCGCAGGAGCCGTGGGCGGGGTGCTGGCGCAGGCGGCGGGCAGCAGGGCGGAGAGCAGGGCCAGGGGCAGGGCGCGGGTATGACGGGGCATTGCGGGTCCGGAATCGGCGCAGGCGGCCGCGCCAGGTCCGCGCTGGCGCGCGGCCACGGCCACGGTGCGTGCGTGGTGGGTGGGGCGCGCATTATCGGACGTTGCCAATGTCGTGCCTATGACATATCGGCGTTCCAGTGGCAGCATCGCCAGCCCGGTTGCATCCGGGTATCGTTCCGCCATTGCAGCATCCCGGATTGCAGATGAACCTGGTCAAGGCCTGGCTGGCCATTCCCTTCTGGCAGCGCGTGCTTGGCGGCTTCGTGCTCGGCGCCCTGGCCGGCTGGCTGCTGGGCCCGGCGGCGCAGACCTGGCTGGGCCCGCTGGGCACGGTCTACGTCAACCTGATCCGCATGATCGCGGTGCCGCTGGTGCTGTTCGCGGTGGTCAACGCGGTGGCCTCGCTGCACGGCCAGAAGTCGGTGGCGGCGCTGGGGGGGCGCACCTTCGCCTGGTTCGCCGCCACCGCGGCGCTGGCGGTGTGCGTGGGCCTGGCGGTGGGCCTGGTGCTCAAGCCCGGCACCGGGCTCAGCGGGCTGGAGATGCCGGCCGACTACACCCCGCGCGAGGTGCCGACCCCGGTGCAGGTGCTGCTGGACGTGGTCCCGACCAACCCGTTCAAGGCCCTGGCCGAGGGCAAGATCCTGCAGGTGATCTTCTTCGCCGGCCTGCTGGGCTTCGCCCTGGTCAAGCTGGGCGAGAAGACCGCGCGCCTGCGCGCGCTGGTGGGCGAGGCCAGCGACGCCATGGTCCAGGTCACCCGCTTCGTGCTGGAGATGACCCCGCTGGGTACCTTCGGCCTGATCGCCGGACTGGTCGGCAGCTACGGGTTCGAGAAGCTGCTGCCGCTGGGCACCTTCGTGTTCGCCCTGTACCTGGCCTGCGCCCTGCACATCGTGCTGGGCTACGGCGGCCTGCTGCTGGCGCATGGACTCAATCCGCTGAAGTTCTTCCGCGGCGCGGCCGCGGGCATGCAGGTGGCCTTCGTCAGTTCCTCCAGCTTCGCCTCGATGCCGGTGGCGATGCGCTGCGCCACCCACAACCTGGGCGTGGACAAGGACTACGCCGCCTTCGCCGTGCCGCTGGGCGCGAGCATCAAAATGGACGGCTGCGGCGCGATCTACCCGGCCCTGACCAGCGTGTTCGTGGCCCAGTACTTCGGCCTGGACCTGAGCGCCAACCAGTACTTCGTGATCCTGCTGGCCTCGGTGCTGGGCAGCTTCGGCACCGCCGGGGTGCCGGGCACGGCGATCGTGATGGTGACCCTGGTGCTCAGCGCCGCCGGGCTGCCGCTGGAGGGCATCGCCCTGCTTGTGGCGATCGACCGGGTGCTGGACATGATGCGGACGATGACCAACGTCACCGGGCAGATGCTGGTGCCGGTGCTGGTGGCCAAGGAAACCGGGCTGCTGGACCGCCAGGTGTACGAACGGGCTTCCAGCAACGTCGGGATCGAGCCCACCGAGGTGCGCGACTAGCGCCCCGGGCCTGGCGGCGCTACCGGCGCAGGCCGGGGATTGGTGCCGGGCGGTACTTGGCGCGCGCCAGGGCGGAACGGGTCCGGAAACGGCGAAGGCCGCCTTGCGGCGGCCTTCGCTGGAACGACGGTGCGGGATGGGTCAGATCTCGACCCGGCGCGCCTGCACGAAGCGGCTGCCCCAGTAGCCGGAGGCCAGGCTGTCCACGCGCACGTCCTTGCCGCGGCTGGGCGCATGCAGGAACTGGCCGCTGCCGACGTAGATGCCGACGTGGTTGATGCGGCCGCGGGCGCCGAAGAACACCAGGTCGCCGGGGTTCAGTTCGTCGCGGCTGCGGATCAGCTTGCCGTCGGAGCGGGTCGCCATGTCGCGCGAGGCGCGCGGCAGTTCGATGCCCAGGGCGTTGCGGAACACGTAGCTGACCAGGCCGCTGCAGTCGAAGCCGTCCGGGCCGGAGCCGCCCCAGCGGTACGGGGTCCCCAGCAGGCCCATGGCCGCCTTGACCACCTGCTCCAGCTTGCCGCCGGCCTGTTCGCCCTCCTGGTTGAGCAGGCGGTTGACGTCGCCGGCGAAATTCGCCGAACGGTCCAGCAGCATGCCGTCGTTGCGCGACAGGTGGGGCAGCAGCACCGCCAGGGTGGCGCTGGCCGCGGCGTCGGCCTTGCCGCGCAGGCCGCCGGCCTGCGGCGCGGCCGCCACGGCAGGCACCGCCGCCGTGGCCGGTACGGCCTGGGGCACGGGGGCGGGCACTTCCAGGATCGTGGCCGGGGCCAGCGGCTCCGGCTCCACCGGCGCCGGCTCGGGCGCGGCCATGGCCGGCGCGACCGGCAGGACGGTGCACAGCAGGAACAGCAGGCGCGCGCGGGAGCGGGCCTGGGTGGCGGCAGGAGTGCGCAGGGCGCGGGCTTCGGTCGTCACGCGGTCGTTACGAAAAAAGGACCGGGGGATGATGCCGGCTTCACGCCGGGTTGATGTTCACAAAAAGTTAAAATCCCGTGAATCGTTCCAATAGGCGTCACGTTTCAACGCAACACCCGCCGCGCACCGCTGTAGTGGTCGCGCCAGTAGTAGCCGTCCAGGTGGTCCAGGCGGACGGTGCCGCCGCTGGTGGGGGCGTGGACGAAGCGGCCTTCGCCGACGTAGATGCCCACGTGGTTGACCTGGCGCCCGCTGCCGAAGAACACCAGGTCGCCGGCGGCCAGCTTTTCCGGGGCGATCCGCGGGCCCTGGACCTCGGCCAGTTCGCGCGAGGTGCGCGGCAGGCGCAGGTCCAGCATGTCGCGGTAGACGTAGTTGACCAGCCCGCTGCAGTCGAAACCGCTCTCCGGGGTGTTGCCACCGTAGCGGTACGGGGTGCCGACCAGGCTCAGGGCGCGCAGGACCACGGCATTGGCCGCCGCCGGGTTGGCCGGGGCGACCTGCGGCCAGTGGCGGGTCTGCACCGGGGCCTGGGCGGAAGGGCGGGTGGTCTTGCCGCCGCCGCAGCCGGCGGCAAGCAGCACCACCGCCGCCAGGGCACCCCATGCCACGGCTGGCAACGAGGGGATGGGGACGGGATAATGCGGGGCTTTCCTCACGGCGGCCATCATGGCCGCGGTTCCCGCGGCCGGCAAGCCGCCCACCCCTGCTGCCGCCGGCAGCCATTCCCGAGTTCCGCATGAAGATCGAAAAAGACCGCGTCGTCCGTTTCCACTACACCGTCTCCGAGGTCGGCCTGGAGCCGCTGGAGAGCTCGAAGGAGCGTGAGCCGATCGCGATCCTCATCGGGCACGGCAACATCATCCCCGGCCTGGAGCAGGCGATGATGGACAAGCAGGCCGGCGACAGCTTCAGCGTCGACGTCCCGGCGGCCGAGGCCTACGGCGAGCGCCGCGAGGGCCTGACCCAGCGCATCCCGAAGAAGCACTTCGGCAATACCAGGCTGGCCCCGGGCATGCAGGTGGTGCTGCAGACCAACTTCGGCCCGCGCGCGGTGACCGTGCACAAGGTCGGCCACAGCGTGGTGGACGTGGACCTCAACCACCCGATGGCGGGCAAGGACCTGCACTTCGACGTGGAGATCGTCGAGGTGCGCGAGGCCAGCGCCGAGGAGGTCGAGCACGGGCACGTGCACGGCGACGGCGGCCACCACCA